>JBBDWK010000092.1:11777-81954 GCA_040902885.1 Bryobacteraceae bacterium
ACCATTGGTCGGGGTTGCCGAGGGTTCCGGCCGGGATGAGGACGATAGCGCAACCTTCGGCGCTGCACGGGGTTCAAACCGATATGACTGCGGCCGCGGTCCTCGACTACGACGCCGAGTTGATGCTTCGCGTCAAGGAGGGCGATGAATCGAGCTTCGCGCTGCTCCTCGGGAAGCACCGCGCCCCCGTAATCCATTTCCTGTATCGCATGGTGCGGAATCACGCCATTGCCGAGGAACTGGCGCAGGAGGTCTTTCTGCGCGTGTACCGTTCGCGCGCCACTTACGAGCCGACCGCCAAGTTCACCACGTGGCTGTTCCGCATCACCACCCATATGGCGTTGAACTGGCTGCGCGACGGAAAGAACGAAAAGATGCAGGCGCGGCCGGACGATGAAACCGGTGAAGCGCGCGCGCACGAGGCCCCCGACAAGAGGCCTTCGGTGGAACAGCGGCTGCTCTACCAGGTGAAGCTCGACGAAGTGCGCCGGGCGGTGTCCTCCCTTCCCGGCAAGCAGCGGGCGGCGGTGTTGATGCACAAATACGAAGAGATGGAGTATTCCCAGATCGCCAAAGTTCTAGGCTGCTCGGAATCGGCGGTAAAATCGCTCTTATTCCGCGCGTACGAAACTCTGCGTGCCAGGCTGGCGCATATGGTCTGAGGTTTGACGATGAGATGCCCGATCGAAACACATGAAGGTGCGGGGTTGCTGCTGGATTTCTGCACCCGCAAACTGGATCCGGATACCGCGGCCGTGCTGGACCGTCACATGGAATCGTGCGCCGCGTGCCGCGAGTTTGTGCATGGCCAGCAAGCTGTGTGGGAAGCGTTGGACGGATGGGAAGCTGCCCCCGTCAGCCCCGATTTCAACCGGCGTTTCTTCCGGCGCGTGGAGTCCGAAGAGCGGCGCGGGCGGTGGACGGGCCTCCGTCCCATCCTGCTGCGGCCCGCCCTCGCGGTGGCCGCGGCGCTGGTCGTCCTGATTGCCGGAACGCTTCTCGATCAGCCGCCGCCCCGGACGGAAACGGCGATTGAGGTCGAGCAGGTCGTGACCACTCTCGAGGATATGGACATGTTGCGGGTTTTTACCCTGTAAGGAAGGCCGGAACGGCATGAAGCTGCGTTTTCTAGGGATCCTGTTTGTAGCCGCCATTCTGGGCGGCAATCTGTACGCCCAAGGATCCAGGACGAGGAGGAAGACGCATGTCATCGACCGCTTCAATCAGTTGTCTCCGGAGAAAAAGCGGCAGGTCTTGAAGCGGCTGCCCCCGGAGCGCAAGCGCCTCTTCGAAGAGCGGCTGGAGCGCTACAATCGCCTCGCCCCCGAGGATCGCGACCGGCTGCGGGAGCACTATGAGACCTTTCGCCGCCTGCCCCCCGAGAAGCAGGACGAGGCCCGCCGGTTGTTCGGCCGCTTCCAGGATCTTCCCGCCGCGCGAAGAAACCCCGTGCGCAAAGAGCTGGCGAAGCTTCGCGAGCTTCCGCCCGAGGAGCGTCAATCCCGCCTGGACAGCGAGGAATTCCGCGACGAATATTCGGCCGGCGAGCGGAAGCTTTTGAAGGACCTGAGCGAGATCCTCAGTAGGCAGCCCGGGCAGGCGAAACCGCCAGCCCCACAAATCCGCTGAACCCTTGAATACAGTTTGAGTACGGTATGTGGGGCAGGCGGTACAAATCCTCACCGCTAATTCCGGCGATTTCTACAATATAGCGCCATCCTTTTGGATACAATGGCATCGGACGGAGGAAAAGATGGCCGACGGCTCCGCTGCCACGAAACAGGAAATGGTGATTGCGCCGGATGGAGACGATGGGTTTCGCCCCTCCCCCTCGTTCCCGATGGTCGCTCTCGGGGCCTCCGCCGGCGGTTTGGAAGCCTTCACCAAGCTTCTGAACAATCTTCCCCAGGACACGGGTTTCGCTTTCATCCTCGTCCAGCACCTCAGCCCGGACCAGGTCAGCATGCTCGCCCAGTTGCTGACTCCCAGGAGCGCCATGCCCGTCCAGCAGGTGGTGGATGGGACCAACGTGGAGCCGAATCGCGTTTACATCATTCCTCCCAACGCCATCATGACCCTGCGGAACGGAGTGCTCCGGCTGCAGCGGAAGGCCCGGGGCGCGGTTAAAGAGCTGGCCGTGGACAGCTTCTTCCGGTCGCTGGCGGCGGAGATGGGAAGCTGCGCGGTGGGAGTCGTGCTTTCCGGCAGCGGTTCCGACGGCTCGCTGGGCCTGGCCGCCATCAAGGCCGAAGGCGGCATCACCTTTGTCGAAGATCCCGAGACCGCACGTTTCGACGGCATGCCGCGCAGCGCCATCGCCACCGGCTGCGCGGATTTCGTGCTGCCCGTCGAAAGGATCGCCTCCGAGCTTGTCCGTATCGCCAAGCATCCTTACTTGCTGCAAGCCGAAGGACCCGCTTCCGACGCGGTCCTGCCCGGCGAGATGGGCATGGCAAAGCTCCTGCCGATGCTCCAGACCGCCTTCGGCGTCGATCTCTCCCTGTATCGAACCAGCACCATCAAGCGGCGCATCAGGCGGCGCATGGCGCTGCACCGCATGGAGAATGCCGATGAGTACGTGCGGTTCGTCGAGCAGCAGCCTCCGGAGCTGCACGCGCTCTATCAGGACGTTCTCATCAAGGTCACTCACTTCTTCCGCGACGCCAGCGCCTTTCAAGGGCTCCGCGATCTGGTGTTTCCGGCCCTTCTGCGGAACCGGCCTGGGGGCGGCCCGCTACGCATCTGGGTGCCTGCCTGCGCCACTGGAGAAGAAGCCTATTCCATCGCCATCTCATTGCTCGAGTACCTGGCCGAACAATCCTCCGTTTCTCTCCCTGTCCAGATATTCGCGACCGACGTCAGCGAAGACGCCATAGATAAGGCGCGCGCCGCCATCTATCTCGACAACATTGCGCTGGATGTCTCTCCCGGCCGTCTGAAGTCGTTTTTCCTGCGTAATGAGAATGGCTATCAGGTGAGCAAGGTAGTGCGCGACATGTGCGTGTTCGCGCGTCAGGACGTCATCAAGGACCCGCCTTTCTCCCGCCTGGACCTGATCAGTTGCCGCAATCTTCTGATCTACCTCGAGCCGCCGCTGCAAACGCGCATCCTGCGAAATTTCAACCATGCGCTGAATCCTAACGGCTATCTGATGCTGGGCGCCTCGGAGAGCGTGACTCCCGCCGCCAGTCTGTTCTCGCAGCCGGACAAGCGTTTCAAAGTCTTCATGAAAGAGATGGGGTGGCGTCCCTTGCTTCCAGCGCCTCACCACGAGATGCCGTCCGATCGCCCGCCGGCGGAAAAACGGTCCCCTCCCTCGCCCGGAGACCAGGCGGGCGGCCAGGATATCTTCCGCGAGGCCGACCGGCTGGTTCTCTCGCGCTATGGGCCGGCGGGCGTCATCGTGAACGACCGGCTCACGGTGATTCAGTTCCGCGGCCACACCGGAGCCTACCTGGAACCCGCGCCCGGACACGCCAGTCTCAACATCCTGAAAATGGCGCGCGAGGGCTTGATGGTGGAATTGAAGGATGCCCTGCAGCAGGTCAAGTCGACCGGTGCAGAGGTCCGGCGCGAGAACATCCGGATTCGGCTGGATGGGGAGATAGCCAGGATCAGCCTGCATATCGTTCCGCTCCGCGCTTCCGGCAGGGAACATTACTTCCTGGTTCTGTTCTCGATACCCGATGCGCCGCCCGGCCCGTCGCCGAGAGCCGCCAGGAAGGGAAATCGCGGCGCCGGCGAGACCGAAACCATTTCCATCGAACGGCTCAAACAGGAGCTTTTGGCCACCCGCGAGTACCTGCAATCCATCATCGAAGACCGGGAAGCCACCAACGAGGAGCTGCAGTCCGCCAATGAAGAGGTGCTCTCCGCCCACGAAGAACTTCAGAGCATCAACGAAGAGATGGAGACCGCCAAGGAGGAGCTGCAATCCACCAATGAAGAGCTGGTCACGGTCAATGAGGAGATGGAGACGCGGAACGCCGAGAGCTCGCGGATCAACGACGACCTGAACAACCTGCTGAGCAGCGTCAAAATTCCCATTCTGATGCTGGGCCGCGATCTCCGCATCCGGCGCTTCACGCCCACGGCGGGCAGGCTGCTGAACCTCATCGCCGCCGACACGGGACGCCCCATTGGCGATCTCCGCTCCGGCGTGGACGTGCCGGACCTTGAGGAGCAGATCCTGGACGTAGTCGAGAACGCGGCCGTCCGCGAAAGCGAGGTGCGGGACCGCGAAGGGGTCTGGTATCAGATGAGCATCCGGCCGTACAGAACGGCCGATAATCGCATCGATGGCGCCGTGATCGCCCTTCACAATATCGACGACAGCAAGCGCGCCATGGAGCGGGCCGTGGAAGCGCGCGACCTTTCTCAGGCGATTGTCGAGATGGCGCCGAGGCCGCTGGCGGTGCTGGACTCCAATCTGCGCATCAGCACGGCCAACGCCACCTTCTACAGGCTGTTCGAACTGGAACCGGGCATGGCCGCCGGCGCCCTTCTCTTCGACCTCCCCGGCGAATGGAAGTCACTGACCGCGTTGCAAGAGGCGCTACGCAAGGCGGCCGAAGGCGGCGCGGGGATCGAGAACCTGGGGGTCGAATTTCCGAAAATCGGAGAGAGTCCCGCCATACTGGTCTTCTCCGCCCGGCCGATTGTCGTTGCCGGGGGAACGACCCGGCTCATTCTGCTGGACGTCCAGGATGTCACCGAGAGCAGGGAGCGGGAACAGGAGCTGCGAGCCTCCGAGGGGCGCTCCCGGCGCATGTTTGAAAAGGCCTTCGAGACCGGAAAGGACGGACTGCTTCTGGTGGACGCCGATAACGGCGAGATTCGTGAAGCCAACCAGGCCCTGGCGGACCTGCTCGGATACAGCCGGGAGGAACTGGCCGGGAAGAAGCTCTGGGAGGCGCCTGCGCTGCACCCCATTGCGTCGGGGCCGGCGGAGTTTCTGGACATCAACCTCGACCCGCGCGAGATGGCCCTGATTTGCAAGGCTGGAATTCCGAAACAGGTCGAAATCTTCTTTCACCCGTGCCGGGAGGACGGCAGCATGCTGCAGTTGACCTTCCGGGACATTACCGAGCAGCGCAGCCTGGAGGAGCAGTTGCGGCATTCCCAGCGGCTGGAAGCGATGGGACGGTTGTCCGGAATGGTGGCTCACGACTTCAACAATATGCTGACCGCGATCATCGGTTCGAGCGAGCTGATTCTCGAACAGCCCGGCGACGAGCCCGGCGTCCGGGACGGCGCCGAAAACGTCCTCAAGGCGGCCCAGCAGGCGGCGGCGCTCACGGCGCAACTGCTCACCTTCAGCCGGCGCGGCGCGGTGCAGGCGCAGGTGATCGACCCGAACGATCTCCTCGCGGAGTTCGAGCCGGTCCTGCGGCGGCTGCTGGGCGAGGAGATCGATCTGACTGTGGAGAAGGCGGACGGCGTGTATCGCGTGCGAGTCGATCCGGGCCGCGTCCAGCAGGTTCTCATCAACCTGGTGGTCAACGCCCGGGATGCGATTCCCGGAAGGGGCAGAATCTCGATCCGGACGGGCAACGTGGTTGTGGAGGAGGATGCAGCGGCTGCCGCCCCTGTGCGGCCCGGTGAGTACGCGCAAATTTCCGTCGAGGACACAGGGCAGGGTATGGCGCCGGAAACGCTGGTGCGAATCTTCGAGCCTTTCTTCACCACCAAGCAGCGCGGCAGGGGAACCGGCCTGGGACTCTCCACCGTTTACGGGATCGTCAAGCAGAGCGGAGGAGAAATCCTCGTCCAATCCGAATTGGGAAGGGGCACTACCTTCAACGTCCTTCTGCCCGCCGCATTCGGCCGGGAACCGGAGGCCCCGGCGGAGCAGGTCTCCTACGGCCCCATTGAGGGAACGGAAACGGTTCTCCTGGCCGAAGACGACGAATCGGTGCGGGAGATTACCGCGCCTGTTGCGGAAGCACGGCTACACCGTTCTGCCGGCAGGCGATGGCATGGAGGCTCTGGAGGTGGCGAACCGCCACTCCGGCGCGATCCATCTGTTGCTTTCCGATGTCATGATGCCGCGCATGCACGGCCCCGCCTCTTCCTCTCCGGCTACGTCGGCGCCAGCACCGTTCCCGATGAGGTGGAGGCGGGAGAAGTCCTACAGAAGCCGTTCCACAACACCGAATTGCTGCTCAAGATCCGTGAGATCCTGGATCGGGGCAGAAATCAGGTGAAAGCGCGTAGTACTGCCTCCCGCGTGTGACCCGCGCCGTGCGATTGTAATAAGCATGCCCCCTCTTCTGGCCGCGGCCCTGCTGCTGGCATCCGCTCAGGCGGCAACCATCGGAGGGGTAGTGGTCGAGAACCGCTCCGGCCGGCCCCTGGCGCGGGCCAAAGTCACCTTAACCCAGAAGGGTCAGGTCCTTTCCGCGCTGGCCGGCGACAACGGCCAATTTCGCTTTTCGGAAGTCGGAGCGGGCGCGTGGACCCTGGCCGCCGAGCGCGCCGGATTTTTCAAAGCCCAATACGGCCAGAAGAAGTGGAACGGCCCTGGCACTCCAATCATGGTCGATCCGGAGAGGATTTTCACGGCTGAGCTTCGGCTCAGCCGTCCGGCGGCGATCACCGGAACGGTCAGTGACCGGAACCAGGTCGGCATCCCCTCCCAGACGGTGGTCGTATACCGCGCGGGACGCTCTCCCAGGCCGGCTGCCAGCGCCGTCACCGACGACCGGGGCGTCTACCGCGTCTCGGGTCTCTCCCCCGGCCGCTACTACGTCCGCACTGCGGCACGGCCCCTCTCCCACGGGTACAGCCTGCTGCCCGTTTTCTATGGACAGGCCCCTGGGATCGCCGGGGCCAGATATTTGGATCTCGATCTGGATCAAGAGGTTGGCGATATCAATATCCAGGTGGAGCACGGCAGGCTGTGTAAGATCAGTGGTGTGGTGGTGTGGCCGGATCGGCCTGCCCAGGTCTCGGTCACACTTTTCAGCGAAGCGAATTTTGCCGAACAAAGCCAAAACGGCGCCGGGGGCTTCCGCTTCGAGCAGCTTCCTCCCGGCGCCTACGACCTGGTGGCCGAGTCGCGGGGGTCCGTGCCCTTGGCCGGCCACCAGCGCTTGGTCATCGGCGGCGACATGGAAGGCCTCACGGTGGAGATGCTGCCGCCGCCGGTCCTCGAAGTCAGCTTCGCGGATCGCGACGGCGGCCAGATCGACACCCGCCTGGTCACCGTCGTCGCCAAGCGGGGCGACCCTTTGCCCGGCGAATCGAGGCTCGTCTGGCCCGCCCCCGAGCCAGTGCGTCTGACCCCAGGACGATGGGAGATCGAGGTGGTTCCCTCCTCCAACCTGTACGTGGTTTCGGTCCAGGGCGCCAACTCGCCGGGCCTGACCTGGAACGAGGTGCTGGTTCGTCCGGGGCGGAGCGCATCGATCGCTGTCACCCTTTCCTCGCGCGGCGGCAAGGTCAGCGGCACTGTGCGCCGCGCGGGGGCTCCGGCGCCGGAAGCGACGGTCTTTCTGGAGGCGCTGGACGCCCAGGCAGCCGAGCGGCTGGGGGGAATCCGCAGGGCGAGCACCAACCCCGAAGGCAACTACGTCTTCATGGGCTTGCCCCCCGGCCAATACAGGTTGGTGAGCGCAGCCCTTTCGAACCCCAGCCCGGAAGCCCTGGAGGCGGCCGGCGGCAAGGTGATCCAGATCGCCGAAGCGGCCGACGAGCTCCTGGATCTGGAAGAAAAGTAAGCAGCAGCTTTCAGCGTTCAGTGTTCAGCTTTCAGCTTCGCCAGCGCTGAGGCTGAGCGCTGAAAGCTGATAGCTGAAGGCTATCTAAACCTTTTCCCCCATTTGGCCGATAAGAAGAGAGATGAGAGTAGACGAGAACAGCCCCTCCTCCAGTACGGGCGTAGCCGCGGCCCGGCATTCCGAGGTCGTCTCGCGATACCAGTCCTCTCACGGCTTTACGGGCAGCGGCGGGGACGAGGTGAGTCTATCCGCCGTTACCGAAACCCTGTTGCGTGTCCTCGACGCTGAATCCGCCCGGCGGTCCGCTCGGGTGAAGGAGCTCGCCTCGCTGTATCAGGCCGGCCTGTACGAACCGGATTCGGGAGCCGTTACCCGCGAACTGGTGAACGAGGCCGTGAGCGAAGCGGCGGCCTGACATGCTCTCGGAGCGCGAACTCTTCGACCTGGCGGCGCGGGTGCAGCGCAAAGTGCGGATCGTGGCGGGTCTCCTGTCCCAACCCAGTCTGAGCAACGTCCTGGAGTGCGCCGCCGATCTGGAAGAGACCGTGAGCTGCCTGCAGCGCCTTCAGTCGGACCTCGCCCCAGGCACGCGTACCATCAGCCGTCTGCCGGCTTTCAACGATGAGATCGCGAGCCTCCGCCGCGAAGTGCTGCGCGCGCATACTCTACTCGAGCAGGCGCTTGCGTTTCAGACCGGCTGGATGCGCATGGCGATTTCGGGCTTGCGGACCGGCGAGACCGGAGGCTACGGACCGACGGGCGGCATCGAGGCAGGGCCGGCGGTGGCAGCTTCCCGCGTCGCGAGTTGGGAGGGATAGCGGCATGGCCAATCTCTTCTCCGCGCTCCGTAACTCCGCCGAAGCCCTGAAGGCCTTCGAGCGGTCGCTCTATATTTCGCAGAACAACATCAGCAACGTGAACACGCCGGGTTACGCGAAGCAGCGCCAGGCACTGTTAGCCAACGCATTCCAGGTCGAGCAAGGGCTGCTGGGCGGCGTCACGCTGGGCGAAATCGAGAGCGCGCGCAACTATCAGGCTGAAGAGACCGTCCGGCGCCGGCAATTCTCCCATGGCGAAACGGGCCAGTTGAGGTATCTGCTCTCGCAGATCGAGCCGCTCTACAACGCCACCGGGGAGAGCGGCATCCCAGCCGCTATCGACCGCTTGTTTCAGAGCTTCTCCGGCTTGACCGCTACGCCTAACGACGCGCTCGCGCGCCGCGAGGTTCTTAGCGCCGCCGGCGAAGCGGCGCGCAGCTTTCAAGCCACCGCCAACGGGTTGGAGCGGGCCTTCCAGTCCAACCGCGGCGAGATCGTGAATACGGTCGCCGCCGTCAACCGGTTGACCGCGGTGCTGCAGGGCTATAATTCCGAGATCCGCAGAAGCCTTGAAGGAGCCAACGACCCCGGCATCGATGCCCGCATCCACTCGACTCTGGAGGACCTTTCCCGCTACGTGGATCTGGGCGTGGTCCGCCAGACCGATGGCACGTTCGTGGTGACCCTTTCGCAGGGGACGCAACTGGTGGCCGGCGACCGGCGGCAGCAACTGAGTGTCGACCAGTCCGGGGCGGCCGTTGAGATCTTCGACGAGGCGAACCGCCCGGTTGCGGCCGAAATCGCCTCGGGAATCTTGGGCGCTGCGCTGCGCTTCGACAACCAGATTGTGCCCGGCCTGCGGACAGACTTGAACCGGCTCGCGGGTCAATTGGCCGACCGGGTCAACCAAACCCTGGCGAACGGGATCGACAGCAACGGGCTTCCCGGCGGAGCTCTCTTTACGTACAACGCGGGAACGGAGGCCATCTCCATCTCCGCTACCGCCTTAACCGCTGGGTCCGTGGCCGCGGCCTCCACCGGCGCTCCGGGCGGAAATGGCAACGCGCTCGACCTGGCCGCGCTGTCCCAATCGCTCGAGCTGGATGGCTTGACGTTCGGCGAGTTCTACGCCAACGGCGCGGCCGTGCTGGGCCGGCAGGTGGCCGACGCCAAAGAGGGCTTCGATAGCCAGACTCAGTTGCTCAACCAGGCGCGGTTCTTCCGCGAGCGGGAATCGGCCGTCTCCCTGGATGAGGAAGCCACGCGCATCATTGAGTTCCAGCGCGCTTATCAGGCTTCCGCACGATTGGTTACAGTGCTCGATGAGCTGGCGGAGACCGTTCTCGGATTGGTGCGGTAAACGCTTATGTCGAATAACATCGGTTCGTCCTCGGAGTTTTTCCTGGCCAACATGAGACGCCTCGACGAGCGCATCGGCGTGACCGAGCGCCAGATTTCGAGCGGCAAACGGGTATCTCTGGCTTCCGATGCCCCGGAGCAGGTCAGCGAGATCGTGAACGCACGCGGCGAGCTGCGCCGGCTCGAGCAGATCCGGCGGAACCTGGAACTGGCGCAGAGCGAAGTCGACACGGCCGAGCACTCCTTGCAGACCGGCGTCAAGATTCTGGAGCGGCTGCGAACCATCGCGATTCAGGCGGCCGGCGATGCGCAAACCGCCGAAGTCCGCGCGACCCTGGGCGTTGAAGTAGGCGTTCTCCTGGACCGTCTGGTGGGCATCGCCGCCGCCCGGCATGGCGGGCGCTACGTGTTCAGCGGCGATAACGACCGCACCGCGCCTTACAGCATCGACCTCACCCAGCCCAACGGCGTGAGCGCCTACGCAGGAGGCGTTGACACAAGACAGCTCGAGCATCCGAGCGGCTTCCGATTCAGCCTCTCCCGCAATGCCCAGGACATCTTCGAGAGCAACACCGGCCAGAATATCTTCGAGGCAGTGAACGCCTTCCGGATCGCGCTCGAGACCAACGACGTCCCCGCCGTGCAGGCCTCCATCCCCACGCTTCAGGACGCGCACGAGGAGCTGAGCGACACCCTGAGCCTATACGGCTCTTACCAGCGGACCATTCGCGATGCGGTGGAGTTTACCATCCAGAAAGAGCTGCGCCAGAAAGTTGTGCTGGGAACGCTCGAAGACACGGATATCGCGGAAGCCGCCATCACTCTGACCCGGGCCAGAAGCGACCGCGAAGCGGCCTACAGCGCCCGCGCGCGCACCCCGCGAACCAGCCTCTTCGACTACCTCGGCTGATCGAGGAAATTCAGATCCTTATATAAACAGCGGCGCCGCCACCAAAGTGATCGTGCTGAGCAGCTTGATGAGCACGTGCAGCGAAGGTCCGGCCGTGTCTTTGAACGGATCGCCCACCGTGTCGCCCACCACGCTGGCCTTGTGCGCCTCGGAGCCCTTGCCGCCGTAAGCACCGGTTTCGATGTACTTCTTGGCGTTGTCCCATGCGCCGCCGCTGTTGTTCATCATCGTGGCCATCAGGATGCCGGAGATGGTGCCCACCATCAGAAAGGCCGCTACGGCGACCGCGCCGATGGGAAGCGCGTCGGCGGGATCGGAGAAAGCGCGAAACACCACGCCCACCACCACCGGGCTGGCCACCGCGAGAAGGCCCGGGACCACCATGGCCTTCAGCGCGGCGACGGTCACGATGTCCACGCAGCTGCCGTAATCCGGGTCGGAAGTGCCCTTCATGATGCCCGGGTTGACCTTGAACTGACGCCGCACCTCTTCGATGACGGTCTGCGCCGTACGGCCTACCGCCTTGATGGCGAACGAGCTGAACAGGAATACCAGCATGGCGCCGAGCAGCGCGCCCACGAAGACCGGAACGTGCCCGATGTCGATGGGGAACGCCGTCTCCGGCCCGCGGCCGAGCAGCTCCTTCACCTCGTCGATATAGGCCGAGAACAACAGAAACGCAGCCAGCGCCGCGCTGCCGATGGCGTATCCTTTGGTCAACGCCTTGGTCGTGTTGCCGACCGAATCCAGACGGTCCGTGCGCACCCGAACCTCATCCGGCTGGTGCGACATCTCGACGATGCCGCCCGCGTTGTCCGTAATCGGTCCGAACGTGTCCATGGCGAGAATGTACGCCGCCGTCGAAAGCATGCCCATGGTCGCGATGGCGGTTCCGTAGAGGCCGGCCGCTTGCGGGGTGACTCCCACCAGGCCCGCGTTCGCGCCCAGATAATAAGAACCGAGGATCGCGGCCGAGATCACGAACACCGGCAGCGCCACGCACTCCAGACCCACGGCGAGGCCGGAAATGATCGTGGTGGCGGGGCCCGTCTTGCAGCTTTCCGCGATCATGCGCACCGGCCGGTATTTGTATTCGGTGTAATACTGCGTGATGTACACGAACAGGAAGCTGGTGGCCAGCCCCACCACTCCGGCCGCAAACAGCATCATGTTGCCCTGCAGCAACAAGTGCACGGCGAGATAGAATCCGGCCAGCGCCAGGGCCGTAGTGATGTAGTAGCCCCGGTTCAAAGCCTGCATGGGATCGGCTTCTTCCTTCATCTTGACGGTCATCACGCCCAGAATGGACGCGATCAGGCCGAACGCGCGCGCCAGCAGCGGAAACAGAATGCCGCCGATGCCGAACACCGGGAACAGCGCCGCGCCCAGAATCATGGCGCCGACGTTCTCCGCCGCCGTGGATTCAAACAGGTCCGCGCCGCGGCCCGCGCAGTCGCCTACGTTGTCGCCCACCAGGTCGGCGATCACGGCCGGGTTGCGCGGATCGTCTTCGGGAATTCCCGCCTCCACCTTGCCCACAAGGTCCGCGCCCACGTCCGCCGCCTTGGTGTAAATGCCGCCGCCGAGCTGGGCAAACAGCGCCACAAAGCTCGCTCCAAAACCGAAGGCCACAATCTGGCGCGGCACCGCGGCGGGATTTTCCAGCCCGCCGAACAGCCAGAACAGCACGCCGACTCCCAGCAGGGAGAGCGCCACCACGCTCAAACCCGTCACCGCGCCCCCGCGCAGCGAAATCTGCAGCGCCCGGTTCAGGCTGGTGCGCGCGGCCGAAGCCGTGCGGATGTTGCTGCGGATGGAAACCCACATGCCGCTGAAGCCGGCGAGCGTGGAACAGAGCGCTCCCAGGACGAACGAAATGGTCATTCGTCCCGCCAGCGTCGAATCCCCTTTACCAAAATAGTAGCCCGCGTATATCACCACGGCGAGCACCGCCGAAAGCGAAAGGATGGTCTTGTTCTGGCGCCGTAAAAAAGCTTCCGCGCCCAGTTTGATAGCATTCGAGATCCGCTGCATCTGCGCCGTGCCGGTGTCCTGGCCGATGACGAACTTGGACAATCCGGCCGCGACCAGAAGCGAAAGCAGGCTGATGCCGAGCACCACCACCAGATATCCTCCGCCCCCGGCCGGCTCGCCTATTTGCAGCAAGAAGGCGAGCGCGAAATTAAAAGACTCCATGGTCTGTGTGAATCCTCCTGTAAACAGAACTATTTAGCGTAATGCAAAGAACCTGGAAGAGCAAATATGATTTGGAAACGACGAGTTCGGCCGAGTACCGTTCAAAGGACTTGCAGAATCAAACACTTCAGATAGTGGGTCTCGGGAACCGTCAACAAGATAGGATGGTCGCGGGACTGCGTTCTGCGTTCGATCACGCGCAAAGTGCGGCCTGCGTCCAGCGCCGCCCCGGCCACGATTTCGAGAAACGCGGCCTCGCTTACGTGATGGGAGCAGGAGCAGGTCACCAGAGTCCCTCCCCGCTCCAGCAGGCGCAAAGCCCGTAAATTGATCTCTTTGTATCCCCTCGCCGCCCCCGCCGCGGCGCTGCGCGATTTGGCGAAGGCGGGCGGGTCAAGGACGACAGTCCGGAAACGGCGGCGCGCCGCGTCGTAGCCTGCGAGCAGATCGAAAACATTGGCTTCCTTGAATTGAACATTGACCGCTTCGTTGGCCTGCGCATTCAGTCGCGCCGCCGCCAGCGCATCGGCCGAGCTATCCACCGCCTCCACGCTCTCGCAATGCCGCGAAAGGTGCATGGCGAAGCCGCCCGTCGAGCAGAAGCAATCGAGCGCCGCGCCGCCCGCGTAGGACGCGGCGGCAAGGTAATTCTCGCGCTGATCCAGAAAAATCCCCGTCTTCTGGCCGTGCAGCAGGTCCGCGTAAAATCGCAATCCATTGATATGGACGGATACCGAGCCGGGTACGTCGCCAAAAATTACGCCCGCCTCGAGAGGCAGCTCTTCCCGCGCGCGCACCGGCGCGTCGTTCCGGGCCACGATGCCGGCGGGCGCAAAGACGGTCTTGAGCGCGGAAACGATGGAAGGCTGGGCGCGGTCCATGCCCTGGTCGAGCGTCTGCACCACGAGGTAGTCCGCATAGCGGTCCACAATGAGTCCGGGCAGCAGATCGCCTTCCGCGTGCACCACGCGGTAGGCGTCGCCGCCGGACGCCACAAGGCGCCGATACTGTTCGGCCGCGGCGATGCGGGAGTGAAAAAAGCCTTCGTCGATGGGATGCAGTTCGCGGGAAAGCAGGCGGAGGCAGATCTGAGAGGAGGAACTGTAGTGGGCGAGGCCGAGAGGACGGCCTCTGGGAGGGATTACCTTGACGACGGCGCCGGGGGAGGCGCCGCCGCGTTCGACCACGTCGCTCGAAAAGATCCAGGGGTGGCCGGAAGCCACGCGGTCCGCGCCCTTCCGGTTTACCCGGACTTCAGCCCATTCCAGGCTCAACGAATGGCCTGGAGCCGCGCGATGCGCTGTTCAGTCGAAGGGTGCGTGGAGAACAGCTTCATTAGCGTGCGCCCGCCGCCGAACGGGGCGATGATGAACATGTGCGCGGTGGCCGGCGAGGCGTGCATGGGAATCCGCTGCGCGTAACTATCCAGGCGCTGCAACGCGGAGATCATGGGATAAGGACTGCCCATGTACTTGGCGGCGGCTCCGTCGGCCCCGTACTCGCGCGTCCGCGAGATGGCCATCTGAATGACCATTGCCGCGATGGGACCCAGGAACAGCATCAGCAACGCTCCGCCGGCCCCGCCTCCATCCCCGTCCTCATCTCTGCGGCCGCCGAAGAAAAAGGCGAAGTGCGAGAGATAGGTAATGGCCGCGGCGATGGTGGCAGCGATCGAGGCGACCAGTATATCCCGATTCAAAACGTGACCCAGTTCATGGGCGAGCACGGCCTCCACTTCCTGGTCATCCATCAGGCGCAGCAGCCCCACCGTGAACGCCACCGACGCATGCTTCGGATTGCGGCCGGTTGCGAACGCGTTCGGCGACTCCTCCGGTATCACCCACAGCTTCGGCTCAGGAATGCCCATACGCTGGCACAGGCGCGAAACCATGGGCGCGATGCGCTTGTAAATCTCCGGATTCTCCTCCCGAGTCAGCGGCTGGGCATGATACATGGACAGGGCGATCTTGTCGGAGTAGAAGTAGCCGGCGAGATTCATGACAACCGCCATTCCCAAGCCCAGCAGGAGGCCTTGCCTTCCGCCCAGGGCTTGGCCGCCAACCAGCAGCAGAGCGCTCAAAAGCCCCAGCAGGAAAACGGTTTTCAAGGTGTTCGTGGTCGTCATATAGTTATTGTCCCATGCTGTGCAATAGGGCGGCGGCGAGAGTTTGTCGCCAGCGCCGCCCTTCACCTCTTGTCGAAAAAGCCGATTAGCCTTTTACCGCCACCTTCACTTGGCGCGGTTTGGCCGCCTCCTTTTTGGGCAGGGTCACGTTCAGCACGCCGTTCCTGTACTCGGCGGCGACGTGCTCGGTGTCCACAGTAGCCGGGACAGCGAAGCTGCGAACGAAGTTCCCATAGCTGCGCTCTATGCGGTGGTAGCCCTTGGCGTTCTCTTCCTGCTCGAACTTGCGCTCCCCCTTGAGCGTCAGCGTCTGGTTCTCAACGCGGACTTCGATGTCTTTGAGATCCACGTCTGGCACGTCGGCCTTGAGGACGATGGCATTTTCGGTCTCAACGATGTCCACGGCCGGCGACCAGGGACGGGCAGTGCGAGGCTCATTCATGAGCCGCGTGACGGCATCTTCGAAGAAGCGGAGACTGTTGGACAGGGGATCGTAGTGACTCAGAGACATAAATTAATGTACCTCACAGACAATAATAAAATATGAGTCTATTCTTGTCAACCAGTTTTTTACTTGACTGTGCTCTAATCTTGGAGTGACCCGAAGCACACTAGGAGCTTTCGCGCTCTTCGCCCTTACAGCGCTGGCGCAGACCGCCGAACCCGACCGGGTAGCGCGCCTCCTCGAAGAGTTGACCAACGCTCATGGGCCGTCCGGTTTCGAAGGTCCCGTGCGCGCCATCGCTCGCCGCGAGCTGACGCCGATCGCCAACCGGATCGAGACCGATGGCCTGGGCTCGCTCATTGCATCGATAGACGGACCGGCGGGCAGCCCGCGCGTCATGATGGCCGCGCACATGGACGAGCTGGGGATGATCGTGAAGTACATCACCCCGGAGGGCTTTCTCAAGTTTCAGACGCTGGGCGGCTGGCTCGACCAGGGCCTTATCAACCAGCGCTTCATCGTCATGACGCGCAAGGGTCCGGTGGCCGGCGTGACCGGTCTGAAAACTCCCCATGTGATGGGAGCCGAGGAGCGCGTGCGCTTGAAGAGGCGCGACGACATTTTTCTGGATGTCGGCGCCGCAGGCCGCGCCGACGCCGAGGAGCGGCTCGGGATTCGTCCCGGCGATCCGATCGCGCCCGACAGCCGGTTCGCCATTCTCAACGGCAGCCAACTCTATGTGGCCAAGGCCTGGGACGACCGCGTGGGCGTGGCCGTCCTGATTGAAGTGCTGCGGCGCCTGAAGCAGAATCCCGCGCCATGCAGCGTCTACGCCGTGGCCACGGTGCAGGAGGAGATCGGGTTGCGCGGCGCGCAGACCAGCAGCCACCAGGTGAAGCCCGATATCGGCATCAGCGTGGAAGTGGGCGTGGCTTCGGATTATCCGGGCATCACTCAGGACGAGGCTCAGGAGCGCCTCGGAAAAGGACCGGGCATCTTCCTGCACGACAGCTCCATGCTTCCCAACCTGAAGCTGCGCGATTACTTCATCGATACCGCGAAGGCCGCGGACTTGCCCTTGCAGTTCAACGTTCTGAGCGGGTACGGAGAGGACGGCGCGGAGATGCAGCGCGCGTACTCAGGCATCCCGGCCATCAACGTCACCGTTCCCACGCGCTACCTGCACAATCACAACGGCATTATCCACCGCGACGATTTCGATCGCGCCGTGGACCTGGTGACGGCCGCCATTCGCGGGCTGAACGCGGACACCGTCCGCCGGTTGAAGAGCTTCGATTGAGGGCGTGATGAACAGACGCTTATTTTTAGCGACGCTTCTGCCTTCGCTCCTGGCCGCTCAGGGCCTGCCCGGGATCTCCGCCGAACAGCTCGCGCGCGTGGAGACGGTGGTAACGTCCGAGATGTCGCGCCTGAACATTCCCGGGCTCTCGGTAGCTATCGTGACGGGTGGCGAGCTGCGCTGGGCGAACGGCTACGGCCTCGCGGACCTGGAGAACTCGGTCCCCGCCAAGGCAGCCACCGTGTACCGGCTGGCTTCCATATCGAAGCCCATCACCGCCGTGGCCGCCATGCAGCTTGTGGAGCGCGGCAAGCTGGACCTGGACGCGCCGGTCCGTAAGTATCTGCCCTCGTTCCCGGAGAAGGAATGGCCGATCACCGCTCGGCAATTACTCGGTCACCTGGGCGGCGTGCGTCATTACCGGAGCGGCGAAGAGGTGAACAGTACGCGGCACTATGAGTCGGTGTGCGAAGCGCTGGATATCTTTCAGAACGACGCGCTGATGCACCAGCCGGGCACGAAGTACGCGTACACGACATACGGCTACAATCTGTTGGGCTGCGTGGTGGAGCTCGCCTCGGCGACACGATTCGCCGACTACATCCGCAAGAACATTTTTCTGCCCGCCGGCATGGAGACGATCCGGCCCGACAACGTGTTCGACATCGTTCCCAACCGCGCGCAAGGCTATCGGCGTACAAGCGGCGGCGAGCTGCGCAATTCGAACCTCGCCGATACCAGCAACAAGATTCCGGGCGGAGGACTGTGCTCCACAGTGGTGGACCTGGCGCGCTTCGCCATCGCCATGCAGAGCGACGTTCTGCTGAAAAAGGAAACCCGGGAGCGGATGTTCACGCGCCAGAAGCTGGCGGACGGCACGGAGACCGCCTACGGCCTGGGCTGGTCGGTGGCCGAGCATGACGGCCGGCGCGTGGTCTCTCACGGCGGCGCACAGCAGCGGGTGAGCACGATCCTTTATACAGCGCCGGACCTTGGCTTCGCGGCCGCTCTGATGTGCAACATGGAGGGCGCGAACCTGGGACGCGCGGCGCGTGAGATGGCGCGCATCTTTCTGGAAAGTAATTGAGCCGACGCAGACTTCAGAACCGGGTCTTGACCTGAAATGTAATCTGGCGTCCCGGCGCGAGCGCGGTGCCGGAGAATAACCCGCTGAAATTGATCGCGTTCAGCCGGCCGGTCGCGTTGCGCACATCGAATTGCACGGACACCGAGCGCTCCCGCCGCTCCCAGAGCCTCGCGCCCACTGCGAAATCCAGACTGAAATTCGGCCGGATGCGGCTGCGCTCGAAATTCACCTTGTCGAGGATAGCCTGGGAGATGGGCTGGACGCGGTCGTCATCGTCGTCCTCATCCGCGTCTTCATCTTCATCCCCGTCTTCGTTCTCTTCGTCCTCGTCATCATCGCCTTCCAGTTCCACCGGCAGACCGCTGCCGTAGCGGACTCCGGTCATAAACCAAAGTCGCCGGTGGGGTTCGATGCGAACCTGTGCCGCCAGGGTGTTCCTCTGGTCCTGGCTGATGGGGAACCGCTCAACAACGTCTCGCAGTTCTTCCGCCTCTCCGCCTTGAATGAAGAGTCCACCCGTAACAGGGGACGTGGCCGTGCCGAGCATGTTGGAGTAACTGACGAAAGACGAGACGCGCCGCCAGCGCGGCAGCTCCAGGCGGACCTCCGTACCCTGAATCCGCGCCGTGTCGAACGTGATGGGAAAGGAAAGGCCCGTGTTGAGGAACACATCGTCATCGATGTAATTGCGGAATGTGCGCCAGTAGTGGCTCACGTCCAGCCGCAGCCGGTTCCAGAAGGGTTTCCGCAGCCCGACCTCAAAGAAGTTCGCGCGGCTGGCCGGCACCGCCAGAGCGTCATCGATGTCGTCGAGGCCCAGGCCGCTGGCCGCGCTGCTGAGCAGAAGGTTTTCCATCGGCGGCGGCTGAAAGATCCGGTCGTAGGAAGCTCGCAGCAAGAGGTCGGCGGCGGGAATGTAATAACTGAAGGCCAGGCGCGGGCTGACGGCAGTATCCTTGATTCGAAAACTGTAACGGTCCAGCCTCAGTCCGACCGCTGCAGCGAAATTACCCAACCGAATGTGATCCTGGATGAAGCCGGATGCTTCGGTGCTTCGCCGGCGGTCGCGGAATTCGAGGTCGAACCGCGGGAGTTCATCTGGCTCGGCGAAGCGAAAACTCTCCCGGATGTTGTTAATGCGCAGGTCGCCGCCGAACTTCAGAGTGTGGTGCTCGCCCTCGATGGTGACGCTGCCGATGACGGCGCCTTCCCGAAAGCCGCGGTTCTGCTCCACGAAGACGGGAGTGGATAGCGCGTTGCTCCATAGCTTGGCCGTCAGATCCCTAACCATGCCGCGCACCGACCCGAGCGCCCGGGACGAGAAGGTGTGCTGGTAATGAACCTGGCCGGCGGTCTCCGCGGAGGAGCGGTCCTGGCGCTGACCCACGGCCTGCTGCGCCAGGTCGTTGGGAACCAGGAAGCCCGCGCGGTTCGAGCGGAGATAGAGAGTCAGCCGGTCGCGATCGCTGAGGTCCTGGTCGAGCCGGGCATTGATGCCGCCAGCGCTGGCATTGTTGGTGAAGTTCTCGAGGGATGGAGGATCCAGGTACCGGTCGGTATGGCCACCCTGAACGCCGAGTGACACGGCAGTGCGGCCGGCACGATATTGATGAGTCACAGAGCCGATTTGAGTTCCATAGCTGCCTGCTTGGAAACCGGCCTCGGAGGAATGGCCCAGGAGGTCGACCCGCCGCGTGTCCAGCGCGATGACGCCGCCGAGCCGCCGTCCATACTCCGCCGGAATACCCGCCGTCATGATGTTGACGGCCGCAAACTCGCTATTTTCGAATGCCGGGGCAAAGCCGATGGACCGATTATCATAGAGCGGCATGCCGTCGATCACGTATTGCGTGTCGTATTCCGAGCCCCGTGGGTGTAGAACCGCGTTGGCTTCGAGCAGCCAGCCGGGCATGGTAGTGACAACGTCGATCATGCTCCGGCCAAGCGTGGTTCCGGGTGTTTCGTCCAGTTGCCCAAGGCCGCTCTGCATTACCAGGCCCGGATGGGAGCGGTCCAACAGCGGAGCGGCCGACCGCACCGTCATCTCCGTCTTGATGGCGCCGATCTTCAGCGTCACTTCCTTTTCCTGGGGCACTGCGGAGCGAATCTCGATCGTGTCGACGAACTCCTCAAATCCACTTTGCGTCACAGCCAGGCGGTAGACGCCTTGCGGCAAGCGCAGCAGCCGGACGTGGCCCGCCGGGTCCGCCTGTGCCTCAGTACGGAATTGCGGGCTCCGGCCGGCAAGCTCAACACGGGCCGCCACCGGATTCCGGGCGGGGTCGCGTACCGTGACGCGTAACTCGCCCTCCATGATCTGGGCGGACCCGGGGCGCAGGAAGACGAGAGCCAGAAGGACAAATCCGGAAGGGGTTCGCGATAACCATCGTCGTAGCAGGTAAAAGTGCATGGGTTGGGTATTTGAATATTCTTCCAGATCCACTTCTGTTCAATCTATTTTCACGCTGAGCACGGTTTGACCGAAAAAAGCCTGAACAGAACGCCGGCCGCTGGGATATTAAAATAGAAGCGCCCAAGCGATGTTGAATGGTCCGGCAGATTCATCCCTCGGGATGCCTCTAGTGACGACGGCGTGCGCGAACCGCTCGTCCAGGCCCTCGCCTGTGGAGGAGGAAGTTACCAGGCTATTCGACCAGTTACGCAATCCGCTGCTTCGGTACGTGCTTTCGCTCGGCTTGCGGCCGCAGGATGGTGAAGAAGTGATTCAAGAAGTGTTCCTGTCGCTGTTTCAACACTTGCGACGGGGCAAGTCGCGCGAAAATCTCCGGGGCTGGGTCTTTCGCGTGGCTCACAATCTCGCCCTGAAGCAGCGTTACGCCCACCGCCAGTACATTCTGGCGCAGTCCGAGGAGAGTTTGCTCGATCGCCATGTGGACCCGGAGCCGAATCCGGAAGAAGCGCTGGCAGACAGACAGAGGCAGGCGCGGCTTCTTGCGGTGGTACATGTCCTGCCCGAACAGGACCGTTGTTGTCTTCATTTGCGAGCCGAGGGGCTGCGCTACCGGGAGATCGCCGAGGTGCTGGGCATGTCCCTGGGAGCCGTCTCGTTGTCCCTCGTTCGGTCGCTGGCGCGTCTCACTCGCGCTGATGGAGGCTGACAGGCATGCGACACGAGGAATCCCACGTCTCCGATCAAGACTTGCTCCGAGCCGCCGACGGCGAGCTTTCCACGCGCAAGATCGCGGAAATCCAGAAGCACCTGGCCGCCTGTTGGACGTGCCGCGCCAGGCGTGGCGAACTCGAAGGCGCCATCGCGCGCTTCGTCGAGACGCACCACCGAAAGCTCGATTCGCTGCTGCCTCCGCCGGATGGCGCCCGTGCACTGCTGAAGGTGCGGATGGAAGAACTGTCGGCGGTATCGCCTCCGGGTTCGTGGCGGCGATTGTTTTCGCCCGTGGGCGACGGCCTCCTGGTGAAGCTGGCGTGCGCTGTTCTCCTATTCACGGGTCTGCTGATCTTCGTCCTGCATCCCCGCTGGCTCACCGACGAACCCCCAACGCCTGCGGCGTTCGAAGAAGCCCGGGCCATTCCGGATCCAAGGCTGACGCCGGGCGCCGCGCTTCCCGTGACGAAGGACGACATTTGCGCGGCGGGAGCGGTTCACACCGTGCGGGTGGTACCGGAGCCAGTCGCCCGGCGGGTGTTTGCCGCGTATGGGATTCACCAGCCTCAGCCCCGCGCGTATGAGCTGGACTACTTAATTACTCCTGCCCTGGGCGGTCGCGACAACATCCGCAATTTCTGGCCTCAGCCTTATCGAACCACTGTCTGGAACGCTCATATTAAGGACGCCCTGGAGGACCACTTGCACCGGCTGGTCTGCGCGGGAGATCTCGATCTCGCGACGGCGCAACGCGACATCTCCCAAAATTGGATCGCTGCATACAAGAAGTACTTTCGTACTGGGGAGCCGCTTTCGGAGCATTCCACGTTCCTCAAAGACCGCCCGTGGGAATAGGGGCTGCCGCTCACTGAGAAGAGTTTGATTTTAAAAGGAAATACCAAGAACTGGCTGGGAGGCAGGGATTCGAACCCCGATACGCAGATCCAGAGTCTGCAGTCTTACCGTTAGACGACCTCCCAATTTTTCTCCTTATTTTAGCATCGCCGCCCGTTCCGAAACAAAGACGGGCTTGCCGTCCACCATGGTCAGATCCGCTTCGATGTCCTTGATCTCATCCACCGGGCAGGTCAGGTAATCCTTGGTAATCACGACCAGGTCCGCCAGTTTGCCGGGCTCGATGGAGCCTTTGCTCCGCTCGTCGAAGGACAGCCACGCACTGTTGAGCGTCCACATGCGCAGGGCCTCCTCGCGCGTCACTGCCTGCTCGGGTTGGAGCACCCCGCCGTCGGAGGTTTTCCGGGTGATCGCCATCCACATCCCGAAGAACGGATGGTAGGCGTTGATCGCATCGCGCGGATGGAAACGGATCATGTGATCCGAGCCGCCCGCTACCACAACGCCCGCATCGAACAGGCTCCGGAACGGCAGGAAGTGACGCATACGCGACGGCCCGAAAGCATCCTTGATCGCCTGCCCGTCAAAATGATGCCATGCGGGCTGGGAATCGAAAACCACGTTGAGCTTCCGCGCGCGGGCGATCGCCCTCTGGTCGGGGAAATTCACGTGTGTGATGGTGAATCGCCGGTCGCGGATGGATGACTCTTTGTCCGTGGCTTCATAAGCGTCGAGCAGGACGTCCGTCGCGCCTCCGCCCGCCGTATGCGCCGTCATCTGCCAGCCCATTCGATTGGCGGCCTTGGCCATCTCGAAGATGTTCTCGCGCGGCACGGAGAGCACGCCGCGATAGTCCGGATCGCTGTAGCCGTAGATCGCGGTGTTCTCTCCGTATGGCTCGCGCAGATAGGCCGTGCCGATGAGAATGCCGCCGTCCGCGACAATCTTCAGCGATCCGACACGAAACCAGTCGTCGCCCAGGCCGGTGACGAACGGGATGCGCTCAATCTCCCACCGAACGTCCTCAGGCTTGCCCTGTCCGCTGATCCGGAACGTCACGTAGCTGCGGACCGTGAGCTCGTTACGCCGGCGCAACTCCTGGTAGACGCGGAAGCCCTCGGCGCCCTGCCCGCGATCGATGGTGCTGGTGATGCCCACCTGGTTGTAACTTTTCTGCATGCTCTTCAGCGCTGTGAGCATGTCTGCATAAGTCGCGGGCTTTGAGGCGCGCAGCCTGGCCATCAGTTGGGATGCGCCGAGGATGAGGCCGGTCGGCTCGCCTTTCGCGTCCTTGATAATCTTTCCGTTGGCCGGTTGCGGGGTGTCACGCGTGATTCCCTGCTGCCTCAAAGCGGCGGAACTCAGGACCGATGCGTAGCCATTATCCGTAAGCGCCACCCGGTCCCCAATGGCTTGATCCAATTCGTAACGGGTGGGGTAGCGGCGGTCGCTCAAGCGCGTGGAGTATACCTTCGGCACGAAGATGGGCCGGTCGGGCGGCGTGGAGGCCGCCAGCTTCTTCATGTAAGCCTGCACTTCGGCGATGGAGTTCATCACCGGGATGGGGCCGTCTCTTTCGCTCAAAGCCGCACCTATGGGGTGCGTGTGGCTATCGATCAGGCCCGGCACCACTGTGCGCCCGCGAAGATCGATCTGCCGGGTCTGGGGTCCGGCCTTCGCGCGGACCTCGGCGTTGGAGCCGACGGCCAGGAAGCGGTTCCCTTCGATAGCCAGAGCCTCGGCCACGGGCTGTTGAGGCCACATGGTCACAATCTTGCCGTTGTAGTAAATGATGTCGGCGGCGCCACACGTCACTGCCGCGAAGAGAACGGCCGTGGCGGACATGCGCACCAAACGCACGAACATATTTAAGGTTTGCATGTTATATGAAAAGTGACGCCGGTTGGCGTCATCGGCGCTGCCTGACCCGCACCGGCTGCCCTTCGGAAGGAAGCGGAGAGCCTTGCCCGGTCTGGCACAGGAATTCAAACAGGAGCGTCATTTTGTACGCGCCATCTTTGGGCGACGAGGAGTTGCGCGCCTTCTCGAACTGTTCGACGCCTTCCGCCAGCCGAAGGCGGGTGCAGCCGGAAAACGAAGACGCTTCCAGAATGCAGGCGCCCAGGAACTCAGCGATGTACTGCAATTCATCGATAGAGAGGCCGGAAAGAAACCGCCGCGACTTCCTTCGATTGGGTTCCTCCACAGCTCCACAAAGAGCGTTGAGAAGAATGGCTTTCATCGGAATGGATGGCGGCACTGGTTGGAATCCTCTTTACACTGTGGCTGTATTATGCCGAAAAAATGGAAAGGCCGCAAGCGCGGGCCATGGCCCTACTGGCCGGGCTTGCCGAGGGGAAATGCGCGCATTTCTCCAGTGGGAATTTCCATACGTTCTTCGGTTCGCCAAAAACTGGGACCGGGTGCGTACCCGCGATCCAGAAAGAAGACCTTCGCCACGCCATCGATGCGGCACGTGCCCGCCACTTCCTTGGGGTTAGGGTTCAGGCATTCGAAGCCAAGCTCCTGAAGATCCTCCACGGCACTCCCAGGCGGCAATTCGACTGTTGTGCGCACCCAGCCGTCCCTTGAGATAGCGTAATCGGCACCGCCCAGATGCGAGCTGTGCCATACCTTCCCTTTCCCCGTCCGCACCCATACTGCCATCGCCGAGTGCCGGTTACTGAGCAAGGCATCGACGTACAGGTAATGGCGCGGGTCGCCGATCTTCTGGCCGTCGACGGCGCCGAAGGGGCGTACCTTGTTCTCGCGCTCGAGTTCCTGCGCCATCACGCGCCAGGTCACCGGATGCTCGTCCATCACGTGTTCGCGCGAATGCCGGCTCAAATCAACCTCGACCGGAGCCAGGTGATAACGAACGGGCGACTCCCCCTCGGCCGACACCATGTTGTTTTGCGTCGAGGGAATCAGCAGCGGATGTAGTCCTTCGCGGCGGCCTTCGAAGGCGACCTCCTTGTGGTCGCGCGACTGAATAGTCGCGCCGCCTTTCTCGTCCAGCCAGACCTTATAGATGTACTCGATATCCGTGGTCCGTCCCCAGCGGGCCATCAGCGCACGGGTGGATGTGCCGCCGTCTTCGTTCGAAAAGACGACCGTGTACTGCAACAGCGGCCGGTTGTCTTCCATGAGGCGCTCGCAGTAGAGGAGCAGGGGAATGTCGCTGAAGCCGCCTACCGTGTTGGCCCGGGCGAAAAGGATGGGGCTGTGGGCGACCACATCGTATTCGGCGGAGCTTCGCGGCACGTCGCGAAAGCGGGCGGCATGAACCGCGAAGCTGGAACCGGCGGCGGAGTGTTTCGCGCCACGGGTCACCTCGAGCCGGTGGTCCCCCGCCGCAAGCATTCCGAGCCCGACGGAATATGTGTGACGGGACTCGCCGGCGAAGAGCATGACGTGGCGGCTCGGACGGCCGTCGACGGAAAGCAGCGCCATCGCGGCTTCGTGCCCCGGCTTGCTCCACAATGAGCCCGGCGAGGACATCTCGAGATTCACGATCGCTTCGGCCGGCTGGGGGAGGCGAAACGAGAAGGTCTCGGCGTGCGCCATTCCGGCGAGCGCAAACAGGAGAACAGGCAAGCGCATGCCGTCCCTCAGGAGCGCAAGCCGCCCGAACAGATCAGGACTTCACCCGAGACGTAATCGGAAAGTGGAGAGCAGAAGAAGAGAACTGCGCCGGCGGCCTCTTGCGGCGTACCCGGGCGGCCGAGCGGGCATGCGGCCCGGACGGCTTCGAGCGCCTTCGGCTGCACGCCCACGGCAATCTTGCGGCCCTGCACTTCGATCACGGCGGCCCCGCTGAGCGGCTGTGTCAGACGCGTTTCAACGATCCCGAATCCGACGCAGTTGACATTCACGTTATAGCGCCCCCACTCCTTGGCCAGCGTCTTGGTAAGGCCGATCACCCCGGCTTTGCCCGACGAATATCCCGACTGCCCTGCGTTGCCATCGGTTCCGGAAACGGACGTAATATTGACCACCTTCCGCATCACACGGCGGCCTTCGGCGGCCTCGCGCTTGGCAGTCTCGCGAATCCATCCCGAAGCGGCGCGAAGCATGCGGAACGGCGCCTTGAGATGGATATCGAGCATGGCCTGAAACTGCTCGTCGCCGGTCTTCTGGATGACGTTGTCCCAGGTGTAGCCGGCGTTGTTGACGATGATATCGATGGCGCCGAACTGAGCGAGGGCGGCATCGACGAGCTGCTGGGGGAACTCTGGCTGCGTGACATCGCCTGGGAGGGAAGCGGCGCGCCCGCCAGCGGCCTGGATGGCGCCCGCGGTTTCGGCGGCAGGGCCGGAGTCCAGGTCGTTGACCATGACGGCGGCCCCCCACGCGGCAAGCTCCTCGGCAATCGCGCGGCCGATACCACGGCCCGCGCCGGTTACTATGGCAACTTTCGATTCAAGACGGAACGGCATGCCTTTCCGCACGATAACATGCCGGGATGGCGGGAAAGTCGATGACGATTTCACTGACCGCGTTCGATGCCGATCACGACTTATGTTGATGGGCGTGAACTTCGCGCTCCAGTTCTTCAGCGAACAGTTCGGCATCGCTTTCGCGGACGAACTCCTTCTGGCCGGGCATCTTGTTCAAAATGTTCTGAGCCTTCACGAAGGTGCTCTGAAGCAGGTTGTCCTGCGGTTCCCCCAACAACAAGTGGATCTTGAAGCGTTCGCTGCTGTCGTTTAGACTGGCTGCCCGGCCCACCCAACGGTTTGCCTTGTCCAGAATCGAACCCGCATCTACCATATCGAACGAAACGGGTTCGTAGACGTGCCAGATTTCGTTCTTCCATGCCCGCTGGAATTCATAGTCATAGCTCGGCGCCACGATGCGCTTGGGGGAAAGGTGCGGCGTAACGTGCCTCTTCTCCAACGGCTCCCTGAAAACCCGCCAGACATCCTCATTGTCTCGTCGAGTATCGCCGGGCCGGGCGGCGTAGCGCTCGACGTACCGATCAAACAGTTCGGCCAACGTTTTATCCAGATCGGAAGAAAGCCCGACGCCCGCCGGACTGGAGAACTGAACCGAACTATCGTCCGGCGGCAGAACTCTGGCAAGAAGTTGCTCAATTGCCCGGCCCGGTTCAAACGGAAGCTCCCCCGGTAGGGTTTCGCCGACCGCGTTCACTTGTTCTTGAATATACCGCGTCAGTTGCCGGAACCGGTTGCCGTCAATCCTGGTGAACAGCTGCGTGATACGCGCGTAATGCGTGGTGCAGATGGCACGGAGGAACCGGGCTTCGTGAGAGTACACGGCCACACCGATGTTGACAAATTCCTGTGTCACAGGATCGTGGATGTACCGCAAAATACTGAAACTGTACGGCGTTCTCATGCAAGCCTCCTTCGTATCTCTTCGGCGAACTGCGACGACCGTCCGGCCACCGTGCACAGGTGGCGCTCAATCTTCGACAAGCTACCATTCTTCCACTCGGGCGGAACATCCGCCACGATCCGCGGCAGCACGATATCCGGCAAAGCCGCAAGTGACGCCGTGAACGCCGCCAGGTCAACTTCCTTCGACTTTAGGCGTTTGAAGAAGACGTGATCGGCCAAGTAGCGGTGACCGCCCAACAGCCACGGCGATTCTGCCGGAAGGATGTCTTCCACAAAAGAGAATGCTAGTTCGTGATCGAAGACAACGATCTGGTCGCCCCGGCTAAACAGGTTTGGATTGTTGAATCGGCGATCCGGGTTTTGAATCAACGCGTCAAACGCGAAGATGGAAACCGCCGTTTGCCACATCGCATCAGGGATAGCTCTATCCACCGGCCATGTGGTCACATCGCTCAACTGCCTCGATCCGAAGTTCAGACCAATGCTCTTCTTCATGCGATCAGCCTTCGCTGGGTGCATGGCAGCGACCAAGCCAGCGAAGGCTTCGTCGGTGGACACGAAGGCGGGCGGCGGCACGGCAATACCGAAGTAACTAGCGATTTGGGACGCAACCAACTCGCAAACCAACGCCGCCGGCCCACGTTCCATCCCTCCGCGCAACTTCACGACAAACTCACCGGCGTGCTGTCCCGCCTGATCGTCGCAGCCACACAGCGCCGGGGAACTCCGACCTGCGCCCATGAAGCGATGGAACTGTACGGCCTGAACGGTTTGGATCATGGATTCCTGCCGCGACACGAACACGGCTTTCTGTTTTGTGAACTTCCAGTGTCCCAGAATGCGCGCCTGAAAATCGATCCGTCCGCATGTTAAATAAACAAGGGGATGACCGAGAGGCACGTCTATTGTCCCGAACCGATTGCGAAAATGGAGCCGCCGAATCGTACGAACCTCTTGGAGAGCAAAGAATGAAGGTCCGCTATTCGGCAGACAATGACCTGCGCAACGCAATCGTTCGAGGTGCCGTTCGCCAGGAGCCGGAGGTGGATTTGCGAAGCGCGCAGTCTGCACGCCTGGACGGCGTGCCGATTCAGATGTGTTATTGCCCAGTTTTGTGGGACATTTTCGTACGCCCCACGTGGAAAAACAAGAACAGCGATGAAACTTTGTGACCAGCTGGAGCGGCGCGGGACACTCCGGATCCATCAGTGGCTAGAGCCGGTCAGCGAACGCAGCGGGGGCTCACTTGCGATATCTGCTGACGCGAGCCGGCCTGACGGCCGGCCGCGGATCGGTCAGCGAACGGACGTGTGGGTGACTGGACGTTGTTTCACCCCGGCAATGCAGAATGATTCTCGATTAGCTATTGGCCTCCCGCGATCGTTCAGTTCTTCCGGCTTGCTTTGTAGAAGACATAGTTGGCAGTGTATGGCACAAACACTGTGTCGCCGACGTTCCTTGCTTCGCTACATCCGGTTGATGGCATGACGCCTCCGGTAGTATCAACCCGCTGGAGGAACGTGGCCGGAGTGAGAATAGCCCCACCCGTCGGACCTTTCCGCGATCCCACCGCTTGAAGCAGCAACCATGGAATCGCACCCGGAGCGACAAACGCCGGATCGGTTGATGAGGCGATTGCTTTGGCCCACACCGTGCTCGTGTCGAGGGAGCTCTGCCAAGCCGCTCGATGCGTGCCGCCCTCCGACGGATTGGCGCTTAGATAGTGGGTTGTGATTTGCTGGCGGATCTCCCCGTTAAACCATTTGAAGGTGAGGAACAGGGTGGCCTGCGGGCCGATGAACCTCCAGGAGTAGCCGGAAGTTGAGGCGATACAGATATAGTTCTGCGTACCTTCCGCGTAACCCTTGAGAAAGGCAGTGTTCCCTGCCGGTACCTGAATGGCAGATGGCACGTTTGGCGCCGGCAGCTCCCCAAACTGATTCTGAGCCATCGCTGGGACGATGGCGATCATGCTGGCCGTGACCAGGTTGCGCAAGTAATTAGTCATAACGTTCTCCTTTCGCGGCCTCGGCCGCTTCCACCGAGTAAGGCGTGCTTTCCTTCCGAAACTGCTAAGTCGCACTCCAGCAAATGCCCGAGGGCGGTTAGCAGTTCCCGCCTGGGATCGCGCCTTACCGGATGAACGCGGCTGAGGCCGCGACAAGGAGACCAACCATGAGTGGATCGAAACAACTGCCGGTCTGGACCGTGTTGGGCCTGACCCTATGCGCATGCAACGCTGCAATGGCCCAATCCGGGACAATTGAGCCAAGCGCAGGCAACTGGAAGACGTTCGCGATTTCATCGGCCAAAGACTTCCGGGTGCCTCCCCCTCCCGATGAAGCGGCGACGCGGCACGAGATCGCCTGGCTAAAGGCAGTCTCGTCCGAAACGGATCCACGGATCGCGGAGCAAGTCCGGTTCTGGGATGCCGGCGCCCCCGCCTACCGCTGGATCGATCTCCTGGTCAACCGCCAAACGGGCGGCCAGCCGCTGACAGCTTTCCCGCACCGAGTATTCACCTACGTCGCTATGGCCATGCATGACGCTACGGTTGCCGCCTGGGAATCGAAGTACTTCTACAACCGGCCCAGGCCCAGCGAAGTGGATGGCACTCTGCGTCCTCGCCTGGCCGTGCCCAACAGCCCTTCGTATCCGTCTGAACACGCTGCTGCCGCGGGCGCCGCCGCGGCAGTGCTCGCGGCGCTATTGCCGTCGGAGGCGACAGCCTTCCAGAGATTGGCCGAGGAAGCCGCGCGCTCCCGGCTCTACGCCGGATTGCAGTATCCTAGCGACTACTTCGCAGGCCTCGAACTCGGCCGCAGGGTGGCGGAGAAGGTCCTGGAACGCGCTCGGATCGATGGGTCCGATGCCATTCGGACAGGCGCCGTTCCGACCGGCCCCTGCACGTGGACGGGAACCAACCCGGGCAACGCGACGATGCCGAACTGGCGGCCGATTCTTCTCAGCTCGCCCAGCGAGTTCCGCTCCGCGCCTCCCCCAGGTTGCGAGTCCGCGGTTGTCCGCGCGGAGACCGATGCTGTCAAGAACTTTCCACGCAACTTTGCTACCAACTGAAAAGCGTTTTACTACCAGACGGCAGGAGGCAGCTTCACGGATTTCCATGTGCTTCTCAGCCGACTCTTGTTCGAGGACCATCTCGATCAGAACCCCCCGCGCGCAGCCCGCGCCTATGCATTGCTGGCGGCTATCCTTTACGACACGTGGATTGCAAGCAACGATTCGAAATACGCTTATTGGTACCTGCGTCCCCATCAGTTGGACTCCGGCATCACGCCGCTGTTCCCCGTGCCCAACTTTCCTTCGTATCCCTCCAACCATTCGGCGCTCTCCACCGCCCGGACGGAACTGCTGGCGTACCTGTTCCCGGATCGCAAGGATTCCTTGCAAGCTTTGGGAAAGGAAGCGGGCAACTCGCGCATCTGGGCGGGCATTCACTATGAAATGGACGATCAAGCGGGCGTGGCTATGGGCAAAGCCGTGGCCCAGAAATTCATCGCCTGGGCGGAAGGGGACCGTTAGAGCAGATGGTGTCCGGATCGTAGCCGGTCGCCGAGAGCCATGTCATGATAGGTTTAATTTCCAACCTCGGCATGACGAACGCGTCACAGGCTAACATCACACAGCTCCTGGTCGCATGGGGCAAGGGCGATCGGCAGGCTCTTGAAGCCCTCACACCCCGCGTGCAGCAGGAGCTCCATCGTTTGGCCGTCCACTACATGGCGGGGGAGCGTCCCGGTCACATGCTGCAGGCCACGGCTCTGGTGAACGAAGTCTACCTGAAGCTGGTGGATTGGGAGGGTGTCCAATGGTCGGACCGGGCGCACTTTTTCGGCATCGCCGCCAGCATGATGCGGCGCGTGCTGGTGGATTACGCCCGGTCGAGCGGCCGCGCCAAGCGCGGCGGAAATGCGATCCAAGTGTCACTTTCACAGGTTGACGATGCACCGCTGCCGCCCGGCGCCGATCTGATCGCCATCGACGACGTCCTGAAGGATCTGGAGCGAATCGCGCCACGGCAAAGCAAAGTCATCGAGCTTCGCTATTTCGGGGGCCTCAGTCTGGAGGAGACAGCCGAAGCCATGACTGTTTCCGTGGGTACTGTGCGGCGCGACTGGAGTCTGGCGCGGGCTTGGCTGTTTCGCGAACTCAGCCGGAAAGGCGCCTCATGACGCCGGAGCGCTATCAACAGATTGCCGGCATCTTCCACCGCGCGGCCGAATTGAGCGATGCGCGCCGGACGGAATTTCTAACGGCCGCCTGTGACGGCGATTCCGGGCTGCTGCGCGAAGTTGAGTCGTTGCTGCGCGCCGGGGAACAAGCCGGGACGTTCCTGGCCACGGCTACGGGCGGAACGCTAGCACCCGCTCCTCGCATTCCCTCCGGGCGCCGGATCGGGCATTATGTGGTCGATTCTTTCCTGGGCGCGGGAGGCATGGGACAGGTTTACCTGGCGACGGATTTCCGCTTGGGGCGGAAGGTCGCGCTCAAACTCCTGCCGCAAGGAGCTGGCAAGAACGCGGGTCGCGCCGCTCGTTTCGAGGCCGAGGCCCGGGCTGCTTCAGCGTTGAATCATCCGAATATCGTCACCGTCTATGATGTCGGCGTAGCGGAAGAAGGGCGATTCATCGTGATGGAATACGTCGCCGGCCGGACATTGCGCGACTTATTGGCCGCCGGCCCCATCCTCGATGCCTTTCCTAAACTGGGGTTCCAGATGGCTCGCGCCTTGCGGACGGCACATGCCGGGGGAATCACGCACCGCGACATCAAGCCCGAAAACATCATGGTCCGGCACGATGGCTTCGTCAAAGTGTTGGATTTCGGTCTGGCCCGCCTCGTCTACTCCAGTCAGCCAGGAACTGAGAGCGCCCCAGGCGTCCGGCACCTGGGTACGGTGCGTTACATGTCCCCCGAACAGGCTTGCGGCGGCAAGGCTGAATCCCCATCCGACGTCTTTTCGCTGGGGATCGTTTTTTATGAGATGGCGACAGGTCAACATCCGTTCCCCGCGGATTCAACACTGGGCACCCTTCACGCCATCATTACCTCCGCTCCAGTGGGCCCGTTGGTTGCGAATCCGTCCGTTCGCCCGAGTTTGGAACGGCTGATTCTCGCAATGCTGGACAAGGATCCGGCGAAACGTCCTACCGGAGCGGAACTCGAGGCCGCCCTGGAATCCCAAACGGGGTTCGCGAGCGTGGCCTCGGGCGGCCGCCATAACCTGCCGGTGCAGCGAACCCCCTTCATCGGCAGGGAAAGCGAACTTGCAGCCATTGAACCTTTGCTGCGAGACCATAGCCTCCGGCTGCTAACCCTGACGGGTCCCGGCGGAACGGGCAAGACCCGTTTGGCATTGAGGGCCGCGGAAAATTCCCTTCCGGCGTTTCCTGGCGGCGTATACTTCGCCGATCTGACCGCTTTGACGGAACCCCACCTCGTGGTGCCCACCATCGCAAAAGCTCTCGGTGTGCGTGAGACGACGGACGAGGACCTTGTCGCGGCGATCACACATCACCTGGACTCCCCAGAACCCGGACTCCTGATGCTGGATAACTTCGAGCACCTTCTCAATGCAGGCCCGCGAATCGGCGATCTGCTGCAACGTTGTCCTACGCTAAAGGTTCTGGTCACCAGCCGCCTGGCGCTCCGGCTGTACGGTGAGCAGGAGTTTCCGGTGCCACCGCTACCCCTGCCTGAAGAATGCGCGTGCCCCGATGCGGGTAGCTTGGCGGAGTGTGCCTCCATTGCGCTTTTTGTGCAGCGGGCTTCCTCCATCCGGCCGGGCTTTCATCTGACGTCGGAGAATGCCGCTGCCGTTGCCCAAATCTGCCGGCGCCTGGACGGTTTGCCGCTCGCCATCGAACTGGCCGCTTCACGGGTCAAGGTGCTGCCGCCGGGCAGCTTGTTGTCACGGCTCGAAAATAGCCTGGAGATTCTCACGGGCGGCGGCCGCGACCTTCCGGAGCGACACCAGACCATTCGCCGGACGATTGACTGGAGTTACGAATTACTCACGCCCGCCGAGCGCAGGCTGTTCGCGCGGCTCTCGGTTTTTGTGGGCGGGTGCACGCTTGAAGCCGCGGAAGCCGTGTGCAATACCCGCGAAGACCTGGGGCTGGACGTAACGGAGGGCATTTCGTCCCTGGTCGATAAGAGTCTGCTGAGGCAAATTGCCGCGGAAGCGGAGGATCCCCGCTTTTCCATGTTGGAGACAATTCGTGAGTACGCGCGCGAACGCCTGGAGGCCAGCGGAGAATTGCCCGAAACCCGGCGTGCTCACGCAGCGTTTTTTCTGGTTTTTTCGGAGGACGCGGGAGCGCGGGATCCGGCCGGACAACAGGCGTCCATCTCTGAGTATGAACGCGACTATGGCAACATACGCGCGGCCGCTCGCTATCTCGTCGCCACGGACAACGCGGAATGGGCCCTGCGGTTGGCGGGGGCGCAAGTGTGGTTCTGGGAGCAACTGGAGCACTTCGCGGAAGGTCGTGAGATGCTCGAATCGGCTCTGCGGATGCCCACTGCCCAGGCGCCTACGTCGTTGCGGGCCCGAGTGGCCTATGCGGCGGGTACCCTTTGCTATCGTCTGGGGGACTCCGCTTCGGCGCGCCGCCTGCATGAGGATGAAGCCTTGCCAATCTTCCGGAGACTCGGGGAGCGCAAAGGTACGGCCTCCCTCATGAACGGGCTGGCCATTATCAAGCATCACCTTCAGCGCTCGGACGAAGCCAAGGCACATTTAGAGGAAGCCGTCGAGATCTGGCGCGAAATGGGAGATGACGCGTCAGCGGACTACTCGCTCAATAATCTCGCCCGCATTGCGGCGTCGCAAAGGGATTACGCCACCGCCCGGGCGATTCTCGAGCCGTTAGCCGCCAACTTCCGGGACCGCGGCGACCTGCGCGGCGCAGCCTCGGCACTCAGCAGCCTCGGCGATATCGCGGCTTCGCAGGGCGATCTTTCCCGATCCAAGGAGCATCAACAGGACAGCTTGCGGTTGTTTGCCGAAATCGGCGACACCGCCGGAATGGCGCGCGTGTTGGTGGACCTGGGGAACTTGGCTCGCGAATCGGAGAGCTACGAGGAAGCTAGCGAATACTACAAGGATTCGTTACGTAAGACAGCCCAGCGAGGCAGGCGTACGCATCTCTCGAGGGCTCTTGTGGAGCTGGCCAAGTGCGCTCTCCGCCAATCCCAGCCTGAAAGGGCACTCATGTTGGCCGGATCGGTGTTGGGAGTTCTTCAGACGGTAGCAGCCTCGGCGGGGAACGAGTACCGCAAAGCCGTTCAGGAGATTATCGAGCAATCCCGGCGCGAAATGGATCCTGCCGCTCACGCGCAGGTTTGGGCAAAGAGCAGGTGCTTGACGCTGGATGAAACCTTGCGATATGCCCTTGAATCCAGCTAAGCGTACTTGACTGGGTCGATCATTCTGCGCACGGCGGAGATGCGGTTAGCCGGAAGGCCGAGTTGCCTGGCATGGACCTGGATCAGATTTTCATCGGGAGCGAAGTAGACGCAATAGAGTTTGTCGTCGGTGACGTAGCTATGAAGCCATTGGATCTGCATGCCAAGCCCACGAAGGACTTCCAGCGACTTGACGGAGGCCTCCCTGATCTCGTCTTCGGTCCAGGCGCCCGCTCCCGGGATGTCCCGTTCGATCACGTACTCCGGCATATATGCACAATACCACATGCTTCCTTGGGGCCCTTCGGCCAAAACAATCAACCTGAGAAAGGCGGAAATCGTGATGTTTGACGGTACGCTGTCGCTGAAAAACTGGCACCCGCGCGGCCGCCCACGGCGCCAAAGATCGCTTCGTCAGCCAGAATTTCGCGGAGCTTAGCCTAAGGGCGAGAAGGCATTTCTCCGCGATGGTGCCGAATGTATCAGTAATTATTGATTTTGTTGGTGCGGATGAGAGGACTTGAACCTCCACGTCCTTGCGAACACTAGAACCTGAATCTAGCGCGTCTGCCAATTCCGCCACATCCGCACGCGGTGGATACTTTCCATTCTTCCAACAGGGCGGCGATCAAGTCAACCGCGAGCGGCGCTCGAAGCGGCTTTTCTTCGTGGCTTCGCCTCTCCGGGACCAGCCCGCTTCTTTTCGTACGCCTGGAACTTGCCGCGGTATTCCTCGTATCCCTTGCGTCCCATCAGGCCGAAGGTGAACTTCTTCCCGAGCTCCACGCCTTCCTGGTTGAAGGCATCGATGTTCAGCATCTCGCCCACGAACGCCGTCTCGAATTCCATGAGCTGCAGGAAGGCGCCCAAGTGCTCCGCGTCGATTCTGCCCAGCGTGAAAGTGCAGTTCGGCCGCTGCGCCTCCACCAGGGCCGCGGCGGTGGCGCGCCGTTCCGCATCAATCAGCTTGTCGAGCGACTGCCCGGCAAGATAATCGAACGCGGCCAAGCCCGGACGAACCTTGGGAATGCGGCAGGAGGCGGGATATTTCTCCACGGCCCAGAAGGTGAACACTTTGTCATTCGGTCCTTCAACATAAAGCTGCACCTGCGAGTGCTGGTCCGTGGCCCCCAGCGCAACCACGGGCGTCTGGCCCACGTTCACCACCTTGCCCGCGCGGTCCTTGGCCTTGCCCAGCGACTCCGCCCAAAGCTGCCGAAACCATAACGCCAGCCCCCAAAACCGGTTTGCATAAGGGAAGGCCACCTGAATGGGCTTGTTGCGGCGCGTCCAGATCAGGTAGTGGCAGAGCGCCGCGCGCAGCGCAGTGTTCTCGCCCAAATCGGCCTGCCAGCAGGTGTGCGTCATCGCGGCCGCGCCTTTCGCCAGGTCGCGAACGTCGATGCCGATCAGGGCCGCGGGCAGCAGCCCCACGGCGGAGAGAACGCTGAATCTCCCGCCGACGTTCTCCGGCAGGGCGAATGTCCGGTATCCCTCGCGTCCGGCCAGAGCCGCCAAATCTCCCTTGCCCTCCGAAGTCACCACCGCGATGTGCCGCGACGCCTTCTTCCCTCCCAGCGACTTGCGAAGCCACTCCTCGACCACCAGGTGAGTAGCCAGCGTCTCCGCCGTGGAACCCGACTTGGCGACGGTCACCACCAGGGTACGCTTCGGAGTCATCGACTTGAGCGCAGCGCTCACGAACGACGGGTCCACATTATCCAGAATCACCAGCCGCGGATTCTTCTCCGAGAACTCGCCCTGCACCGGATGCGGCCCGCGCATGCCACAATCCAAAGCCCACGCTCCCAGCGCGCTGCCGCCGATTCCCACCACGCACACCGTATCGTAGGAGCCTTTCACCTGGCGCGCGTATTTCCGGATGGACTTGATGGTTGCGTCTTGAAATGGCAGGTGCGGAAAGCCCTGGACACCCTTCTCGCTGATGCGCCGGACAGCCTTCAACGAATCGGACGCCAGCCCCGCGCTGCCTTTGATTTCGGCGCGCGACAGCCCGTGCGCCCCGCCGACCAGATCGGCCAGGAGGTTGGTTTCGTCGAATTGGATGCGCATTCTTTTATCTTCTGCGGAAGGAGCTGGCGTGAGTATCGCGCAAGGTGGGGAATGTGCCGGACATGTGGTCGTGCCACGTCAGCCCTTCCTCGTCCACCAAGGCCCAGGCCAGGCCGAGCCCGGCCGAGAGGATACTCAAAATGGTCCCCGCGAAACGGATGGCCCGCTGACGCGCATCGGGCGGGTGACCATCGAAATTCACCACCTGCAACTGCGTCCAGCGCATGCCAGCCGTGCCGCCGCGGGCCAGCGCCCATAACAGGCCATAAAACACGCCCACCGTTGCGACCGCGGCCGCGTAAGCCGGCACGGTCGCCTTGGTGAAGATCAGGTCGCCGCCGCCCAGTTGGAAGACGAGCAGGAACAGCGTGATGCCGATGAGAATCATGCTCGCGTCGATGGCCGCCGCAATCGCCCGGTGCATGGGAGTAGCCACTGGCGCATCGCAGAAAATGACGGCTTCGACACTGGTCTTCAGCGTCCGCGGAGCATGCGGCGCGGGCGGCAGGAAGTCGAGCAGGGGCTGCTCGCTCACCGCCGGCGACGGCCTGCGTGGACGGCGCGAGGTCTCGGGCGCAACGTCGGAGGCCGACCGTATCGGCACCACCTTCTGCTTCGTGCGGTGGTCGAAGAGAGAGGGCTGGCTCGGGATCTGGGGCGCCAGCGGCTTTGCCGCAGGAGCCGGAGCGACCGGATTCACTGCCGCCGCCAAAGCGCCGTGCGTCTGGCTAACCGGATACGTTTCCGGAGCGGGCTTCGCGGCGTCCAGCTTCAGCCTGCGCCCGCACCGGCCGCACCGGTGATCGTCCTCGGAATTCCGCGCGCTGCAGTAGCGACAGTGCATCAAAGTCTCAACGGACCGGGGTCCGCCGCGGACCGTAGCTTGCAGGACGTTTTTCTCCGTGCTACGGTTTCGATTGGGCTTGAATTGCACCCACAGGCCGTCCCCATATCTAACTAACATATTCGACAGAATTTGTCACCCCGTATACCCCGTAGCGCAAATTCTTTTTCTCCTGGCGGCGGGGGTGTGCGCGGAAGCACAGGTGTTGCCGCCGCTTCCTCCTCCGTCTCCGCAAGCGTCCAAGGCTCCCCTGCCCGCCCTGCCGGCAAAGCCCCCGCGTCCGAATGCGCCGGGACCGGATGAAGCCGGCGTGGCGTCCGCCATCGTTCAGAGTTCCGACGGGCCATGGCTCCGTTTGCGCGGGAAGGCCGAGATTGAGACCCACGAGATGCTGCTGCGCGCCGACGAGGTCGATTACAACCAGGACACGGGCTATGCCGAAGCTCGGGGCAACGCCTATTTCCAGCACTTTACCCGCCGGGAGGAGTTGTGGGCCGACAAGGTGGAGTACAACACCCGCGAGGACACCGGCCGCTTCTACAAGGTGCGCGGCTCCGGCTACCCCAGTATCGAAGCGCGTCCCGGAGTGCTGACCACCAGCAATCCCTTCCACTTCGAGGGCGTCTGGGCGGAGCGCATCGAGAAGAAATACATCCTGTACGACGGCTTCATCACCAATTGCAAGCTGCCCAAGCCCACCTGGACCCTGCACGGCCCGAAGTTCGACATCATTCCCGGCGAGCGCGCCATCGCCCACCGCGCCATCTTCCGGGTGCGCCGATTCCCCCTTTTCTATGCGCCCTTCTTCTATAAGTCCCTGGAGCGCGCGCCCCGGCGCAGCGGTTTCCTGACGCCGAACCTCGGAAACAGCTCGCGCCGCGGAAAGATGATCGGCATCGGCTACTATTGGGCCATCAATCGTAGTTACGATGTGACGTACCGCGTTCAGAATTTCACCCAGCGCGGCTTTGCGCACCACGTCGACTTTCGCGGCAAGCCCCGCGAGGGCACGGATTTCGACGCCATTCTCTATGGAGTGGACGATAAGGGCCTCAAGCTCCCCAACAGCAGCGAGCGCATCAAGCAGGGCGGCTTCAACCTGTACATGAACGGGAGGTCCGACCTGGGCCGCGGCTTCCAGGCTTACGGGAACGTCAATTACGTTAGCTCGTTGACCTTCCGCCAGGCTTTTACGGAGACCTTCAACGAGGCCATCTTTTCGGAAGTCCACTCGGTGGGCTTCGTGAACAAGGGCTGGTCATCGTATAACTTCAACGTTGCATTCGCGCGTCTTGAAAATTTTCAGAGCGACAAGCTAAACGACTCGATCGTCATCCGCAAGCTGCCCGAGATCCGTTTCAGCGGACGCGACCGGCGGTTCTTGCGCCAGTCGCCGCTGCCGCTCTGGTTCTCCTTCGACTCGAGCGTGGGTCTGGTGCGCCGCACCCAGCCGCTCTTTCAGACGCGGCAGTTCCTGGAGCGCGCCGATTTCCAGCCCAGGGTGACCACCGCCCTCCGGTGGAAGGATTTCCATGTGCTGCCCAGCTTCTCTTTGCGGGAGACGCACTACGGAGAGAGGCAGCTTGACGACGTTATCAGCGGCAGGAGCATAGCGCGGCACTCACGCGACTTCCGGGTCGATCTGATCGCGCCCGCCCTGTCGCGCACTTTCGGCAAAAGCTTTCTGGGAGACGGGCTGAAGCACGTGATCGAACCTCGCGCCGCGTTCCGTCACGTGGGCGGAATCGCGGCCTTCCATGAGCTGGTGCGCTTCGATGACGCCGAACTGCTGGCGAACACGACCGAGGCCGAAGTGCTTCTGGTGAACCGGCTGTATGTGAAGCGCAAGGGGCAGGTGTGGGAATTGTTCAACTGGGAGCTTTCGCACCGGCGCTTCTTCGATCCCGATTTCGGCGGCGCGGTGGTGCCGGAACGCAGAAACGTGGTGATGAGCGCCCTGGAGATGACGCCGTACGCATTCCTGCATGGACCGAGAAGCTATTCCCCGGTGGTTTCCGTGATGCGCATCGTGCCCCAGCCGTTCTTCGCCGTGGACTGGAGAGTGGACTACGATCCGTTCCGCCAGCAAGTGGTTAACAGCGGCTTCACCGTGGACGGGCGCGTCGGAATGGCTTTTGCGTCGGTGGGCCACAATCATGTGCGCAGCTCGCCGCTGCTTTCGCCCAGCTCGAACCAGTTCCGCGGCCAGATCGGCTTCGGCAATCCGAACCGGCGCGGCTGGACGACCGCCTTCACTTCGATCTACGACTTCCGCATCGGCGCCATGCAGTTCTCAACCACGCAGGTGACCTACAACACGGACTGCTGCGGCGTCAGCGTGCAGTTCCGGCGGTTCAACCTGGGCACGCGCGTCGAGAATCAGATTCGCGTCGCGTTCGCGGTGGCGAATATCGGCTCCTTCGGCACGCTGCGGAAGAACGAGCGGTTGTTTTAAAAGGGATCCAGCCGATCCTGTCTCTACTTCCCCAATACGCTTTCAATGAATGGGTTGACCGCGTTGTCTCGCACCGCGACGGGGATGTGGTGGCCGTAGTCCGGATAGACGATGGCGCGTGCGTTCCCTCCGTGAAGGTTGATCTCCCTGGCCAGACGGCGGGCTTGTTCAGGGTCGGTGCGGTCATCCTTTGCACCATTCATGATGAGCGCTGTGGCTTTGACATTTTGCGCGGAATAGAGAACCGAACGCGCTCGAAGCGCGCCGTTTCCGCCGCCTGTCTCTTCGATGATGGACTGGGCGATCAGCTTCGCCTGCATGGATTTCGAATCTGCGACGAATTGTGGCAGGTCATACAGACCCGATATCAACACAATGCCCGTTATCGATCCATCGTGCGCGGCAATGAGACCGGCTACCAATGCTCCGCGACTGATCCCCACAATGAGGACTTTGTTCGGGGACACGTAGCCGTCAGCCCGTAGCTTTGTGATCACGGCTGAGACCGCATGTTGGGTATACGTTCCGCAAAAATCCGCCGGTCCAGTCGACCCGCCATAACCCGGTTGCGAGACCGCGACCGCCAAGTATCCGCGCTTCGCAAAACGATCAAGTACGCCCCACCTGACGAAATCCTTACCGCCAAGCCGCGGCCCCTCTTGATGACCATGCACCAAGACCACGGTAGGCCAGGGACCGCTGCCCGCGGGCTTTTCCAAGAAATACTCGACCTTCTTGGATGAATCGTCCGGGTGCGCGATCACGAGCGTCTGGGCATGGACGTTGCTGGTGGAGTATGCTGCAAGCGTAAGCGCAAGCACGGGCAGGAATCGTGCACGCCACGTCATTCGGCTCTCCTCATCTTTCAAACATACTCGATGCACAGGCAATTGGCGCGGCAACAGCAGCCGGCATCGGGCACGCTGCGCAGAACCAACAATGACACTGGCGCTTTACAATAGTGGAAGGCTATGAATCTCACCATCAAAGACCCGGAAGCCCACCGCCTCGCTCGGGCCATCGCCCAGGCCACGGGTGAAACCATGACTCGTGTCGTCACCGAAGCTCTGCGCGAACGCTACGAACGCCTGCAAAGCCGGCGCAGGAAAGCGCCAGGGGAAGAACTTCTCGCTATTGCCAAGCGTGCCTCCGACCAAGTCAAGCGTCCATACCTCGATCACGCCAAACTCCTCTACGACCGACGCGGTCTGCCCAAATCAGCCGCGCAACCGCTCCGGCCATAGTTTAGAATCTTAGGTCGGTAGCTTATGGTTCATTTCACGGTTGGGCCTTTCTCTCTTGACGTGCCCGAAGCCTGGACCCTCAGCACGGTGATTCTGGTCGGCCCTCCGCCTCAACAGCAGCCGGCATCGGGCATGCTGCGCCGGGCCAACACGGCGCTAGCCTTCCAGCGGAATCTGATTGCCACAATGGAGGCCGTCTCGGAGGCGGAGACGCCCGAGTCGTATGTGGACAGGCAGATTCGGGGTCTGCGCGAGGCCGGCGTGAGCCAGTGGGAGGCGAATGAACCGGAGCAGGTTCAGCTTGAAAACGGCCGCGCTGGACTGCTGACCGAACAGGTCGTTGTGGGCGCTGGCGGCGAACACGTTCGCCAGATGCAACTGGTCAGCATCAAGAACGGGGTCGCCTACACCGTGATCCTTTCGCACCTGGACGGAGACCAGTTCGACGCGGTGCGAGACGAATTTCGCGGCATTCTCTTGAGCTTCACATAGCTACGGTTGTGGTTCCCGGCCAACCAATGGAACCGGCGACCTGCACGGAAATGTCCGCCAGTTCTACCTCTTCATACGAAAAGACCGCTGCGCCCGGAACCTCATCCGCAATCAGTTCCCGCACCAGCGCCCGGATACTCCCGGCTGTGAGGATGGCTGGCGGGTGAACGCCGAGCGAAGGCTCAACCTTTTGACGAATCGATGTAACCAGCCGGCTCAACTCGCCGGCCGGCAGCATGGGTGTGTCTGAAGCTCCCCGCGAGGCCGCCAGATGGCCCAGTAGTATCGCCTGGGCGGCCGGAGCGAGCTCGTAAGCGTTGAGCGTGCGCAGATACCGCGTGTGATTGAGAACGATTCCGCGCTTCAGCCCTAGCCGTACATAGTCGATCATTTCCGTCTCGGTTGGCGGCCCGAGCGCGGCGAGCTTTCGATCCATGGCAAGCCGGTCGTCGAACACAACCGTTTCCAGAGTGCGGGCGGGAACCCAGTCGAAGGTCAGGAGCCTTTCAAGAATGGTGGCGAAATCCAGGATCGGGACGCCCTCGCGAAGCATTGCGCGTAATACGCGTGCGATCCAGCCGACGGAAAGCCCGCGCGCGGCCGCGGCCGCCAGCGCCGGGTGGTCTTCGTCCAGCAGCGACAGCTCGGTTTCGACCACGTCGCTCGTGATCAGAAGCCAGGCATGCCGCCGGATGACGCCGAAGATTGCGTTCGCCAGGTTCGATACGCGGTCTTCGTCGGCACTCCACCAATAGTCAAAGGGCGTCTCCTCCGGCGGAGTGAAGCTGTCATTCACCGCTACCTGGACCTGGGTCCAACTACATTCCCCATCGGACTCGAAAATGATTTCAGGGACTCGGACGCCGAGTTCGCCGAAGGTGCGGTCACGGACTCCTCCGAAAATTCGTTTGATGTCCTCGCCGATCTTTGGGTTCGTAATCGAAAAAGGCGCTTCCAGGCCGGGAAAGAGCGCCGCAAGCGTTTCCGGAGCGAGCCGGACGCGAACGCCCTTCCCGCCCAGACGAGAGATCAAGTTCTCGGCGGTGTCCTCACCGGTCTTCCCTTCCAGCAATCCGTCGGCGATGGTCTGGAATACGGTCACCGGCCGGGCGAGCGACATCCGCAGTTCCAATGCGGGGCGGAGGATCGCAAGCAGACGCGCCGGATTCAGCGGTGCAAGGGCCTTAGCCCGCCGGGGATCGAGCAGAAGCAGGCCTCGCTCCAGCAGTTCGGCGGCTTGCTCCGATGCCAGAAGATCCTCCGGATGGTTGCGCAAGATCCGGCAGCAGACCGACTCCACAACGTCCGCCAGCATCTCCGGGCGAAGGTGGTTCGGGGAAGCGAGACGCCGCTCCAGCCAATGGTAGAAGCCGTGCGAAGGCGGCGAGATGGTGTCTTCGGGATCGGCCCGGCGCCAAGCCTCAACAAGCAACTCATGAGCGGCGCCGCGATACCGCCCGCTTAGCAACAACCGGAGCGGCCGGGCGTCGGTGGAAGTTGCCACCACGATGCCTGCCTTGCCCTGCAGTCCGAGATCCGCCAGCAATGCATCCAGATCGGCCGCGACGCCGCGCACGATGGAATCGCGGTGGGGGCCTGCGGCCAAAGAGGCAAGAAACGGCGCAATCTCGATCCGGATGGCGACCTGCGGCGGTCCCGATTCAGCCGATCTAGCCGATTTCTCCACGGATGCAGCTCCGCAACTCGTCCGGCATTTCTCCGGAAGCGAGCACCATAACCTGAGGGAATTCCGTCTCGATGAGTCGGGCGGCCTGCGGCCGGACGTCCGTCACAACCCCCGTGCGCCAGCCGTCGGCGGAATTGATCTGTTGGGCGACAGCGGCCAGCAGATCGTCTCTGGTTTCAGGCGGCGCCGCGAATACCCGCTTTCCGTCATCTTCCCGAATGCAAGTTCGGAGAGTGGCTTCGAAGCGGCCGGAGAGCCGCAGGAATCGGGTGCGATTGCCGTTTCGGGCGAGAGATTCCCGTTCGCGCAGTCGAATCGCTTCCACGATCGGCGTGAGATCGCAGCCCGGCTTCCACGTTTCGCCAAACACCTGAATGATCCCGCTCAGATTGCCGATTGTAACGCGTTCCCGCAACAGCGACTGGAGCACCCGAAAGAAGCCAAGCCGGGACTGAAAGGCTTCCGGCCCGGGATCCAGCAGATCAACACGAAGTTTGGTCTCTTCCGTCTTATGGAACGCGCGCAAAAGCCGGTCCACGTCCTGGAAGCGCAGCAGGACAGCCAAATTCCGCCGCACAACGAACTCCAGGCGCCGCGCAACGTACTCCTCCCACGTCCAGAGTTCAACGCCCATCGGCTCAATTTCTTTCGCGGATTCGTCCGCGATCCAGGCTCCGTCCGTCTCTCCGGTCAAGGGGTTGAAGCTGAAGGGAACCCTGCGAATCCTTTCAGGCACGAGGCTTTCGATAGCGCGGAAATGCGGGCAGAATTTCGAGTCCGGCCAAACCCGGTCGTACGCCATCGGGTTCCGGTTGAGTCCTATGACGTAGTGGTGTTCCGGCACGCTTTCGATGACCCGAGGCGCCGGGGACGGAGAGATTTTGAATCCGAACTCCCGCTCCACTTCCTGCATCCGAAGCTTTACCTGCACGGAGAGCCGGTTCGCCTTCAGCGAGCCATGCACTTCGAGCGCCAGGGAAGCCACTCCCAGAAGAGAGCTTTCCGCGAATACCCCCACGCTTGCATCCTTGCCAGAAGACCGCAAGGCAGCACGCCGGAGCGTAAAGCGGGCGCTTCGGACGTCCTCCCAGGCGGCCATCCGGCCAGCTTGGTGGTGCTCCTTCTCCCGTTCCGCGAGCCAATGATGCAACCGCTCGAATGCGCGCGCATCGGCAGGCTTTTTTGAAATCTGCCCTACGAAGTATCGAACCGTGCGATCCCAGGGGGTGGAATCGCCGACCTGAATCCGATCGAGTTCCCGCAGTGCCTGGGCGGGCTTCTTCGACTGCCACTTCTCTAGCGCGGCCTCGGCGGCGAGGTGCTCCAGTTGTTCGCCGGCATATCTTACTACGTGCTCGTCGCCGTGCTCCCTCGCCCGGCGATAGAGCCGTTCTTTTTGCTCCTGGTCGAGCGGAGCGCCGGAAACCCAGGTCAGGGCCCAAAATGCGGCGGGGTTTTCCGCTAGCCATCCCTCAATCAACCCGGCGACCTTTTTCTGGTAGACCCCGCTTTCAGCCAAAGCGCTGCGGGACAGAGTTCGCAGCAGTTCGAAATCGCTGGGCCAGAAATTCTCGCAGAGGAAGTGAAGCGACTGGTCGAGATTCGGCGCTTCGATGCCGAGGCGTTCGCGATGCTCCGCTGGAAGCGAACGGAGGCCGGTAACCCAGGCAACCAGCGCCGCCACGTGGATGTCCGTAAGCTCCCGCTTCCAGCGGTACATCGAACGGCGGTCGCGTTTTCCCGGCAAGGACAGGTCGATGCGCGACTCGCCATCCGCGGCCGGCCGCCACATCCACTCGTGAGGCAACAGCCTTTTGGCGATTCCCGGAGCGGATTTCCAGAGCTCTTTCGCCAGGCGGTCCTTATCCCGAATCTCCTCCTTCGCGATTTTGATCTGGCTTCTCAAGGCGGCGATCGAATTCTGAAGCTCGGCCACTTCCCCGGAAGGCGCGGCGCCTTGCGAGAGGTCCGGGTAAGCCGGCGCCGGCTGGCCCCGCTGGTTTTGCCCCCGCGCGCCTTCCTCCTGAGGCGGTTTCTGGTACTGGCGCTTCGAGACGGCCGGTTTCTCCGGCTTTTCACAGGATGCCTGGGCTTTGGCCGCGGACTTCAGCGAGTCGCGCTTCTCCTTCAATTCCAAAACGAGATCCCGTCTCCTGGCTCTTGCCTGGGAGGCTGCTTCCATTGCCGAGCGCGTCATCTGCAGCACACGCGTCAGCCACTGAAGCTGCCCCTCCAGCCACGAAGGCGCGAGTTCGGCCGCTTTCCTGACGCACTCGCGCGCCCGCTCCTCATCGGACAGCAGAATGGCCAGATTCGATGAGGGGATCGGGAAAGCGGGGTAAAGCTCGCTCGATTCCTCGAACGCGGCGCGCGCCTTGGTTTCATAACCGGGGTCGCCCGTACGCAGATACATGTTCCAGCAGGCTTCGCCAAAATCGTTCAGGACGAAAGCATAGACAGTGTCGGCCGTTTGCCGGGAAACCGGGGAGCCGGGCGTCCGAATCGCACTCTGCCGGTATCCGCCAACCTTCTCCTTGAAAGCCTCCACGCGCGCGATCAGGGCATGGTTCATGCGCACCGGCCTGTATAACGATACGCTTGCGTTGTGCGACGCGCTCAAGGCCAGTTCTTCGAGCAGCCCTTCCACGAAGAGTGTGTGCGCCTCGCCGAGCCGGTTCTCTTCCGCCGCGATTCTGGCCAGACCGTAGTTGACACGGCAGATTGAGGTGGCCGGTTTTATCAATTTGAATCCGCGCCCTTGTCCGTAATCGAACTTCGCCTGAGCCGTCTTACCGAGCAGCCACTGCAGATACCCGCGGCTGGCCCAGGCGTCCACGTTCCCGGGATTCGTCCGGATCAGTTCCTCGAAATTCTTGAGCACCGGGCCGGCCCTCTCCGTCTCGAAGTTCGAGCGCTCACGCCAGAACTCTTCCGACTTTTGCGCAAGCAGTTGCCGCGCCACCTGAAAATGGGGGTCGAGATCGACCGCGCGGCGAAGGTCTTCGATGGCCGAAACCAGATTGAATTCGCAACACGCCCGGATGAAGAGAAAACCGGAATCCTGCTCCGCTTTGTTGGGGTTGAGGCGCTGCGCCGCGTTCAGTGTGTCGCGTGCCGCCGACAGATCTCCCATTTCCACGGACGTGAGCGCACAGGCAAGATGGGCGTCGAAAAGACAGTCCTTGCGATCCGGCGTCGCGGCGGAGATTTCGACGATTCGCTGGAGCGCATCCTCGCTGATGTCCTTGGCCTCGAAGATGGTTTGAACCCTCTGTCCCGAAATCTGTGCCAGGAGACGGCCGTACAGCAGCATGTTCGCGTAACCGATCTCGGCGCGGGCGCACAGCAGTTCCGAGCGGGCCAGGGCAGGCGAGATGTGGCTCAGCCATCGTTTGGCTTTGTGATACCGTCTGGCGGCCCGTTCCCTGAAGTCGTCCAGACGCGGGAAGATTTGCGACGGGCTTCGCAAACTTCCATCCAGGAGCGTGTACGACTCCTCGTAGAGCCGGGCGGCGTTGTCATAACCATCCAGCGTATTGGAGCGGGCGTAGCCTTCCGCCTCGAAGTACAAGGCCAGCGCGCGCAGATGTTTTGTGGGCAGCAGATCGATCTTGCCACGAATGTCTTTTTGGATCTGCCGGTAGAGCTCGGTCGCGACACTGAAATAGACTCTCTCGGGGATCTGCTCTTTCTCGTACTCAACACGGCTGGCGGAGGCTTCCTCGCCGGCCGTATTTTTTTCGGCCAGCGACGCCAGTTCGCACTCGATGCAATGCGCCAGAGTGTCCGGATCGTCCAGGGAACCGATGCGGATTCGCGGCGTAATCTCTACGCGATTCCCGCGCACCAAATACGTGCCGGAGATGTGGATGTGGGGTTCCTCGGAGGCGGCCTTGCGATTTTCAATGGTCTTCTCGTCCAGAAACCGCAACCGCCCCACACGCTCGCTGAGCTTCAACATGAGGTCGGCTGCCAGCCACTCAAATTCACGCACCGGCTTGGCGCTTCCCACGGGAGTGAAGGCCGCTATCGAGCATGTGTACCGGAAAGGCTGGCGGGCGTCTCGAAGCCGCAGGCGAACCCAGATGGCGGCCGTCGCGGAGCCAATCGCCAGAGCCAGCAGGATTTCGCTCGGCCCTGGCAGAATCGCATAGAGCTGCCGCAGCGATTCCCAGGGAGGCCATGACCAGGCGATCTGGCGCAATCCCTTCCAAAATTCCGACTGGGCGGCCAGAAGAGTCAACTGCACGGCGACCGAGCCGACCGCGACTAGCCAGCCATACCGCCCGAGCTTCTGGTAGCGCCGCAGTCCGTGATCGATTTCCTCCGCTCTGGTGAGCAAGTCGCCCGGAGGAATAAAGGTCATAGTAGGGTTCCCCTGCTGTAGCATGCCAAAGATATGCCGGTTGCGATTTATCTGTCAATAAGGCGCGTTGGTCCAGCTTTTCCGGTGGGAGCGTGATAAAAGAAGATACATGGCGGCAACAAGACTCGGTTTTACATTGCCATTTCTGACAACGATGCTGCTTCTGGCATCCGACTGGCCGCAGTTCCGAGGGCCGAACGCCTCCGGCGTGTCCCAGGACACGAAGCTTCCGGTGGAATTTGGGCCTGAACGGAATGTCGTCTGGAGGACGGCGTTGCCGCCTGGCCATTCCTCCCCCTCGGTTGCCGGTGACAAGATCTTCCTGACGGCCTTCGAGAACGAAAAGCTTTTCACCATCGCCGTGGACCGCGCCACCGGACGAATTCTGTGGCGGCGCGAAGCGCCCCGGCCCCGGAAACACGAACTGGAGCGTCCAGCCAACAGTCCCGTCTCCGCGTCACCAGTCAGCGACGGGCGGAACGTTTACGTATTCTTCCAGGATTTTGGTCTTCTCGATTACGGGCCCGACGGTAACGAGGTGTGGCGCATGCCGCTGGGACCCTTCAACAACCCCTTCGGCCATGGCGCCTCGCCAATCCTGACCGGCGAGACGCTGCTCATGGTTTGCGATCAGGATACCGACTCGTTCCTGCTCGCGATCGATAAGAACAGCGGCCGCGTCCTGTGGCGCAGGGACCGTCCTCACGCTCAGCGTGGCTACGCGACGCCGGTTCTCTACCAACCTCCTGGGAAACCATTGCAGGTGATTGTCGCAGGCTCGTACCGGCTCTCAGGGTACGACGTCAGAACCGGCAAGGAGATCTGGGGCGTGGGCCGCCTCCCGTGGCAGATCAAACCAACCCCTGTTCTGGCCGACGATGTGATCTACTTCGCCACTTATTCCGGCGAGTCCGATCCGGGCGAGCAGGAAATCCTGCCCCCGTTCGACGAAGCCCTCGCCAAAATGGACGCGAACAAGGACGGCAAGCTCTCCAAGGACGAGATCGTGGACCCCCGATCGAAGGACCGATTTGACGAATACCTGGATCTGGACGACACCGGGTACCTGGAACAACGGGACTGGAAGCAGCTTCAGGAACGCCGTCTGGGAGAGAACTCGCTGCGCGCTTACCGGCTGGGCGGGGAGGGCGATCTGACCGAGCGTAATTTTCTCTGGAAGAACCCGAGGTCTCTGCCCAACGTTCCTTCCCCGCTCGTTTACCGCGGCGTGTTGTACACGTTGAAGGAGGGCGGCATTCTCACTTCTTTTGATATTAAGACGGGCGAAATCGTCAAACAGGCCCGCCTCCAGGGCGCGCTGGGCGCCTACTTCTCCTCGCCAGTGGCCGCCGACGGTAAGATTTATGCGGTCAGCGAAGAAGGCAAAGCCGCTGTAATTCAGGCCGGCGCTACATGGGAGCTGCTTGGCGTAAACGACCTGGGCGACGGGTGCAAAGCCACTCCGGCGATCGCCGACGGGAAACTTTACGTGCGCACGTACGGCGCACTGTACTGTTTCGCGAGAACAGATTAGTACTGCCCTGTACCCACGACGTTGCGCAAAGCTTCCCCTGCCGCGAGCCTCCTTACATTCTCCGCCACGTCCCGCATCCGCCCCGCGATGGTCTGTCTGGTCCATCCGGAAATATGAGGCGTCATGATCACGTTCGAGAGATCCTGAAATGGAAACTCCGAAGGCAGGCACACGGCATCGGGCGGCGAGGGATAGCGGTACCAGACGTCCACGGCGGCGCCGGCAATCGCGGAATCGCGCAGCGCTTCGTACAATGCACGCTCCTCCACCACCCGCGCTCGCGCCACGTTGATCAGGAACGCGCCGGAGTGCATGCACCGAAGCTCTTCAGGCCCCAGAAGCCCAGTTGTTGCGGGCGTCAGAGGGCAGCACACCACTACGTAGTCCGCCGAGGGCAGGCGCCGCCGCCAGTTCTCCCACGAGGCGAACGCATCGACGGACTCCATCTTTAGTCCGCGCCGTGAGGTCACAGCGGTCACGTGCAGTCCAAATGCGTGCGCCCGTCGCGCCACCTCTTCGCCGATGTGCCCGAAGCCCAGAATCAGCGCGCGCTTCCCATATAGCTCCTCCTGTACGGGCGCTTCCAGCCGCACAAAGCCTTCCCACTCGCCCCGCCGCAGCCGGGCGTCGCTGTGGTGCGGCCTCCGCGCCAGCATCAGCATGCACATCAGCACGTACTCGGCGATGGACCGCTCGTGATGAAACGTGTTCGCAACCGGCACCCCTTCGCGCAGCCACTCGAGTCCCATGCCGTCCAGACCCGCGCCGGGCACGTGCAGCAGGCGCAGGCGCGCGGCGCATTTCGAAATCTCTTCGGTCAGCGGCCCGCCGACAATCACTTCGGCGCGCTCGAACAGCGCGGCGGATTCGAGGGCCTTGCGAGGATGCGCCACGGCCTCGATCTCGTGGCCGGGAAGAAGACCGGCGAGCTGCTCCCGGCCCAATATGGCGATTCGCCCGAGAAGAATGATTTGCAACTTTCCATTATTGTCCGATCAGGGTATGATCTTTGATGCCCCCGAGTAAAGTTGACGGATTGGTGAACTTTTACCCGCCCGGTGTCATCCTGGAAACAGACCTGCCTGGAGTGCGCCGCTACGCGCGCGGAAAGGTTCGCGACATCTATGAGTTGGACGCCGCGCTGCTGATTGTAGCCACCGACCGCATCTCGGCCTTCGACTGTATCCTGCCTACGGGCATTCCCGGCAAGGGCCGCGTTCTGACGCGCCTTTCCGTATTCTGGTTCGATTTCCTGCGCAATGTGGTCCCCACTCACTTTCTCACCGCGGAGGCGCAAGACTATCCGGATATTCTGAAGCTGCACGAGGAATGGCTCGCTGGCCGCTCCATGCTGGTTCGCCGCGCGCGGATGATTGAGATTGAATGCGTGGCGCGCGGGTATCTTGCCGGATCGGGATGGAAAGAATACCGGCAGACCGGCGCTATCTGCGGCATCCCCCTGCCGAAAGGGCTGCGTGAAAGCGACAAGCTGCCGGAGCCGATCTTCACTCCGGCCACCAAGGCCCAGACCGGCCACGACGAGAACATCTCCTTTGACGCGATGTCCGCGCTGGTTGGCGAGGAACTGGCCCGCCGCTTGCGCGACCTCACCCTGGACATCTACAACCGCGCCGCCCGATATGCCGCGACGCGCGGCATCCTGATTGCCGATACCAAGTTCGAGTTCGGCTTCATCGATGAAGAGTTGGTGCTTGGCGACGAGGTTCTAACGCCGGACTCTTCGCGCTTCTGGCCATCGGAAATTTACAAGCCGGGCGGCCCTCAGTTGTCTTACGATAAACAGTACGTGCGGGATTACCTGGAGTCGCTCGACTGGAACAAGCAACCGCCCGCGCCTCCGCTCCCGCCGGACGTGGCGGAGCGCACAGCGGGGAAGTATCGCGAGGCCTATCGCGCCCTCACCGGGAGAGATTTGTGACGCTGAACTGGCTGGACATCACGCTCGGCGGCGTGATGATCGTCTCCATCGTCACCAGCTTCATGAAGGGTTTCTCGCGAGAGATGGTGCGGCTGGCCGCCGCCGTGCTGGGCTTTTTCGCCGGCCTCTGGTTTTACGGCATCGCCGGCTCTTTCGTGCAGCCCTACGTCAGCTCGCGCGGCGTCGCCAATTTTCTGGGCTTCCTTCTTATTTTCTTTTCCGCGCTGATAGCCGGGTCGCTGCTAGGGATGCTGCTCGGAAAGCTTTTGAAGTGGACCGGACTCGGCGGCGTGGACCGTCTGCTGGGAGCGGCCTTCGGGTTCGTTCGAGGCGCCGTGATCGCTTTGGCGCTGATTCTGGCAATTGTCGCTTTCGCGCCCGGTTCGGAGCCGGGCGAACTCACGCCGCCGCGCTACGTGGTGGATTCGCAAATCGCGCCGTACATTCTCGATTCGGCGCATATTCTCAGCGGTCTCGCTCCCTACGAGCTGAAACACGGCTTCGGGCAGCGTTACGAGCGGGTTCAAGAGATCTGGAAGCAGTCCCTGCGGAAGCGGGTTCGCGAGTTACCCAGTATCCAAATGTGAGATGAAATGAAAGAAGAACTGGATCGGCTGGTGGAGCACCTGATTGGAAATGGCTTTACGATGGAGGACGGCGTCTCGATTCTGGAAAAGGCTATGATCGCGCACGCCATGAAGCGCAACGAGGGCAACCGCTCGGCCGCGAGCAAAATGCTGGGCATTCATCGCAACACGCTGCAGCGAAAGATCGCCGAGTACCACATGGATGGCAGGAAGGCTCCGGTAAAGGCCGTGCGCCGCGCCACAGCCGGGCGCCGCAGCGCCTAGAGTTCAAGGAATCGTCTTCGATCGCATCGGGCAGGCGAAACTGCCCATAAGCGCTAACTTAAGGCCTGACCAGCTTCCTGGCACAAGCCCGGGATGGCGATTACGTGGCCAAATGGATAACTTCCTAGTGGCCACCAACCGGAACCTATTTGTACCGCAGCGCGTGGATCGGATCGACCCGACTCGCGCGCATCGCCGGCAACCATACTGCAACCAGCGCAACTCCGACCAATATTACCGGAACCACAAAAAAGACTAGGGGATCCCACGCCTTCACACCAAACAGAAAGCTGGCGATCAAGCGTGTCAACCCAAAAGCCGCAGCGAGCCCGCACACCACGCCTGCCAGAGCCGGCTGCAGGCCCTGAAACACCACCATGTTTCGGATGTGGCTAGATTCCGCTCCCAGAGCCAGCCGGATACCGATTTCCTGAGTTCGCTGGGCCACCGAGTACGCCATCAATCCGTAAATCCCGATAGCCGCTAGCAACAGCGCCGAGCACCCGAAAATCGTTAGCACCAGCATATTGAAGTTCTCCCTGGCCGTCGATCGCGATAGGATTTCTTCCATCGTGCGTATGCGCGCCACCGGTAGTCCTCCACTCGCCTGGCGCAGCTCATTCTGAATCACGGAACTTAACGACATTGGCGCCACCCGAGTCCGGATCACCCAAGCCCACGGGATCTGCAACGTCCGGTCTCCGGAGACCGAAAGCACGTACATGTTGGGGAGCGGGTCGCGATTGAGGGACATGTCGCGCACGTCGCCGACGACCCCAATGATCTGGCGCGGAGACTCACGCAGGAAAATGATTTGATCGTTCAACGGGTCGCTGTCCGGCCAGAAGTGCTTCGCCAACGTCTGGTTGATGATGACCACTGGTGGGCCGCTCTCGTCCCGCTTCGTAAATGTGCGGCCACGCAGGACCGGAATTTTGAAGGTCTCGAAGTAGCCCGCGGAAACCAGCGTCCATACCGTGCCGCCCCGAGAATCCGGCCCTTCGGGACGTCCCGCGATTTCGAAGAGTTTGCCCAAGCGGTTCTCCAGAGGCACGCAACAGGTGGTTCCCGCGACCTCGACGCCCGGAAGCAAACTGATGCGGCGAACTCCCTCGTGAATCACTTTAGTCACGCCCCCTGGCTTTTCGAACTGAGGACCCGTAAGCGACATGCGCATCGTCAAAACGTTATGCGCATCGAAGCCAGGATTCACTTGCCGAATCGCGATGAAGGTTCGGATCAGCAGCGCCGCCCCGATCAACAGCACCAGAGCCAGCGCCATCTCGGTAGTCACCAGCAGCGCCCGCGTCTTATTGTGTCGCAAGCCCGTGCCGCTGCGATTGCTGCTCTCTTTCAGCGTGCTGCTCAAATCCGCACGCGACGATTGCAGAGCGGGAACGAGTCCAAATAGAATGCCAGTCAGAATCGATAAGGCGAGCGTGAATCCTAAAACTCGCCAGTCGAGGCCCACATTGGAGCCGTCTAGCCCGATGCGCGGGATGTTGCCGGGGCTGAGACTCAGAATGGCGCGGATGCCGGCGTAGCCTGCCGCCAAACCCAAAACGCCGCCGACAAGCGATAGCATCACGCTTTCCGTAAGAAGTTGCCGGACAATCCGCCCGCGTCCGGCTCCCACCGCCGCACGAATCGCAATTTCACGTTTTCGGTCCGTCGCGCGCGCCAGCAGTAAATTGGCTACATTCGCGCAAGCGATCAGCATCACGAAGCTGACCGCGCCCAGCAGAATCAGGAGGGAATTCCGCACGCCGCCCACGATGGCATCCTGCAAAGGCTGCACACGGAACCCCGCCCTCCCGGGGAAATCGCCCGGCCACTTGCGGGCGTACTCCTGATAACTGGCTTGTAACTGCGCATTCGCGGCCGCCAGGGTGATTCCGGGTTTTAAGCGGCCGATGACATTGAAGGAGTGGCCATGCTCCGCGCTGTTGGGGTCAATCTGGAAGGGAATATAGACGTCCGGCGGCTCGGCGATTTCGATGTCGCCGTTTCCCAAGATTGTTTCTGAAATCTGACCCTTTTTGAGATCGGGACCCATCGTGCCGATGATTTCGTAGATCTCGCCGCTCAGCGTGATGCGTTTCCCGATCACCTGAGGATCGCCGCCGAAGTGCCGCTGCCAGAACCCATAGGCAAGCACTGCCGTCTTCGGAGCCCTCGGCAGGTCGTCCTCGGCCGCAAAAGTGCGGCCATGCAGCGCATTCGCGCCGGACAGCCGGAAGAAGTCCCCGCTCACACGGGTTGCCTGAACCTGTTCCGGAAAGGCTTGGCCGGTGAGATTGACGACGTCGAAGGCGTAAGCTGAAACGTCCTGGAAGGCTCCGGTCTGCTGCAGCCACCAATTAAATTCCGTTGGCGAGGCCGTGCCGCCGTGGCCCCCTCGCTGAAACGTGTTCTGGAACATCACGATCCGTTCGGGATCGGGATAGGCGAACGGCTTCAATAGAACCGTGTTGACCACCGAGAAAATCGCGGTGTTCGTTCCGATGCCGAGCGCTAGAGCAGCGATCGCGGCGATGGTGAAGCTCGGCGTCTGGAGGAACATGCGGCCGGAGTGCTTCAGATCCGTCAGAAAGACATCCATAACGTATTTAGCGAAAGGTATCACAGGCATTTCCGAGAAGCACGAGTCGGGATTGGTGATGCTCCATCCGGAAGTTGTCCACTTGGACGGAAAATGGCCGATCCGCCGAAGTGAATCCAGGGGCAGGAGCACCGTTGTGCCAACTTCACAAACGCCGAACCGATCTCGGGCGGATGACGGTAGATCTGTATCGAAAGCTGGGATGGCAAAACCCGTAAGTGCGGCCCGATCCACGCTGCTTCTCACCGAAGCTCGATGTCCTCCCCGGAAGCTTCGCGAACTGCCAGGGTAATCGCCGGGTGGCGCAACGTGAAGTTTTCATACCGCCCACCGACCATGTCCACCTTCGGAACGCCGCCAGTCCGACCGGAGTGGGCACAGGCCAAGGCGTTTGAGAAAGGCTTGCCGTCCGCGCGAGTTGTTGGTTGGCGCACGCGGATCACTACGTCTTTCGCTCACACGAGGCAGACGTGGTGCGCGAAATAAATGCGTTCATCGCGAGCCTACCTTCGAAAGCCGACCGGCATTTCTGAGCGGCAGCGGACGCGCCGCTACTTCAAAAGCGGCTCCAGAATAGCCATCACATTCTCCGCGGCCAGCTCGTTGCCGGCGGGCGTGGCATGAATGCCGTCCCGCAAGATGAACTTGGCTGGATCTTTCAGCACTCCCTCGAGCAGGAACGGAACCAGCGGCAGGTTGTGCTTCGCGGCAAGCTCCTTGTAGATATTCTCGAAACGGCGGATGTACTCGGGGCCGTAGTTCGGCGGCAGGGTCATGCCCACCAGCACGATGCGCGCGCCGGCCTTCCGAAGCTCCTGGATGATGCGGTCCAGGTTGTCGCGCGTCCTGTCCAGCGGCATGCCGCGCAGGCCGTCGTTTCCGCCCAGTTCCAGAACCACTATGTCCGGCTTCAGCGCCGTTACCGTGGAGACACGGTTGAGGCCGCCGGTGGTGGTCTCGCCGCTGATGCCGGCATTCACCACACGCCAGTCATGGCCGCGCGCCTCCAGCTTTTTGCGGAGGAAATCCGGGTAACTCAGACCAGGGTCGACACCGTGGCCAGCCGTCAGGCTGTCGCCGAAAGCCACAATCAGGGGACGATCGTCGTTGGGGTCCGGGGCGACAGCGGGCCCCGAGCCGGGATTGAGAGTGGGACCGGCCGAGGACGGCGCGGAAATTTCACGCCGAGGATTCTCGCTCGTTCCCCCGCCGCACCCGAATAGCAGAAGGCAGAAACCGAGCAGGCAAACCAGCTTCATCTCCTGCCATCATAATAAGGTTTGAGGGGACGCATCGAATTTGCAGCCAATCATTCACGTAAGGGGCCTCACCAAAACCATCGACAGTGGTTCTCATAAGGTCGAAATTCTGAAAGGCATCGATCTGGATGTGCCCGCCGGCCAGTTCGTCGCCATCATGGGGCAATCCGGAAGCGGCAAGAGCACCCTGCTGGGCCTGCTGGCCGGACTTGACACGCCGACTTCGGGAACCATCATCTTGGATGGCCGCGACATCACTGGCTTGGAAGAGGACGACCTGGCGCTGCTGCGAGGACGCACGATCGGCTTCGTTTTCCAGTCCTACCAGCTCATCCCGACGCTCACGGCCGAAGAGAACGTGCTGCTGCCGTATGAACTGGGCGGCGGCAACGGGGCGGACGGGGTGAAGCGGGCGCGCGAGCTTCTGGGCAGCGTCGGCCTCGACGACCGCCGCGACCACTACCCCGTGCAGCTTTCCGGCGGCGAGCAGCAGCGCGTGGCCCTGGCGCGCGCCTTCATGGTGAAGCCGCCCATCCTGATGGCGGATGAGCCTACGGGCAACCTGGATTCGGCCAACGGCCGCCACATTCTCGAGTTGCTGATCGAGCTGAACAGGCGTGAGGGCGCAACACTGATATTGGTGACGCACGACCGAACGCTGGCCGGGTCGGCCAGCCGGCTGGTGACGCTTTCCGACGGCCTCATCGTGAGCGACGAGCTGCGCGAGCCGGCGGTACCGGCATGAACTGGCGCATCGCAAGCAAAATTGCCTGGCGCGAAATGCGCTCGTCCTCCTATCGCTTTCTCTTTGTGGCGCTGGCGGTGGCCGCGGGCGTGGGAGCGCTCACCGGCGTGCGCGGCTTCAGCCAGTCCTTCCGTGGCATGCTGCTCTCCGAAGCGCGCACGCTGATGGCGGGCGATCTCTCCACGCGCATGTTCGCGCTGCCGAACGAAGAGCAGTTCGCCGCGCTGGAGGATCTTGCCTCCCGCGGGGTGACGCGAACGTGGGTGACGGAGACGCTCTCCATGGCTTCGTCGGCGAGCACGCCCGATCCGCTGCTGGTATCGATCAAGGCCGTCGATCCGAAGGTGTACCCTTTCTACGGCAATTTAAGGCTCGAGCCGGCTCTGGCGCTGCGCGAGGCGCTCACTCCGGAGAGCGTCGCGCTATCCGAAGACCTGGAGTTGCGGCTTGGCGTTCCGGTGGGCGGCACGGTGCGCGTGGGCGGGCAGGATTTCCGGGTGGCGGCGATCGTGGCGTCGGAGCCCGACCGCATGTCGGGAAGCCTCAACGTGGGCCTGCGCCTGCTGATGTCGCGCGAGGCGCTCGACCGCACGGGACTCATCCGGCCGGGCAGCCGCGCCGCGCAGCGCTTCCTCTTCAAGCTCTCGCCGCAATCGCCGGGCGTCGAGGAAGTACGCGGCATTCTCAGGAAGATATTTCCGGAAGCGCGGGTGATCGACTTCCGCGAGACGCATCCTTCGATCACCCGCGGCCTGAACCGCTCCACCACGTTTCTCAGCCTGGTCAGTCTGATCGCGCTGATCGTGGGCGCGCTGGGAGTCGCCATGGCGATGCATGCGCACATCCAGCAGAAGATGGATTCGATCGCGATCATGAAATCGCTGGGCGGGCGTTCCGGGCAGATCCTGCGCATCTACCTGCTGCAGGCGATGATGCTCGGCTTGGGCGGAGGGCTGCTCGGCGTCGCTGTGGGCAGCGGCATCCAGGCGCTGTTTCCAGCGCTGATCGCGAAATATTTCCACGTGCGCCCCGACGCGCTCTTCAACCCCGGCGCGGCAGTCCAGGGCTTGGCCGCGGGTCTGCTCACGACTCTGTTGTTCACGCTGCCGCCGCTGCTCTCCATCCGGCGCATCCGGCCGGGCATCATCTTCCGGCGCGAGATGCCGGAGGCGCGGTTGCCGTGGCGGACGCGGGCGCGGGAATCGCGCGCGGCATGGGCGGCCGCCGGCGGGATGCTGCTGGGGCTGGGTGGCATTGCCGCGTGGCTGAGCGATTCAGTCCGGCTAGGCGCGTGGTTTGCCGGCGGGCTAGTGACCAGCTTGATTGCGCTCACGCTGGTGGCGTGGATTCTGCTGCGCTCGCTGCGTGCCTTCCTGCGCCGGTCGCCGTGGCGGATTCCCGCCATGGTGCGGCACGGAATGGCCAATCTGTACCGCCCTGGAAATCAGGCCGAGGCGGTGCTGGTGGCGCTGGGCGTCGGCGTGATGTTCACGCTGACGGTGTATCTGGTCCAACGGTCGCTGCTGGAGACGATCGTGAAAAGCGCGCCGCCGGGCATGCCGAATGTGTTCCTGCTCGACATCACAGAGCGGGAGCGCGAGCCGCTGCTGGAGTTGATTCAGGCGCAGCCGGGGCTGGCGGGAAAACCGCAGATAGTCCCCTCGGTGGCCGCGAAACTGTCAGGGGTGAACGGCACGCCGCTCGAGGAGTTGAGGATCGAAGGATGGGGGCGGCGCTGGCGGTCCACCCGGTCGGTCTCCTGGCAGGAGGAGCTGCCCGAGCACACCACAATCCTGCAGGGCCAGTGGTGGCCGAAGGGCGCGGCCGAGCCGATGGTTTCGGTGGCGGAGGAGACGGCGAAGATTTTGAACCTGTCGCCCGGCTCGCGGATCGAGATGCTGGCTTCGGGAAGGACCATTCAGGCGCGCGTAGCCGCGGTGCATCGCACGGAAGCCATCCGCCTGGGAGCAACCAACGATTTTCTGTTCAACGCGTCCGCGCTGGCCGGTTTGCCCACAATTTACTACGGCGGCGTGCGCATGCAGCCCGGCGGCGTGGTCGCACTGCAACGCGAGGCCTACCGGCGCTTTCCAACCGTGACTGTAGTGAACGTGGTGGACGCGCTCGAGGTGATTCAGGAGATGGTGGACCAGATCGCGCTGGTGGTCCGCTTCCTCTCGGCGTTCGCGATAATCGCCGGGGCGGTGATTCTGGCTTCGAGCGTGGCCGGAACGCGCTTCCGTCGCATCCGCGAAGTGGTGATCCTGAAAACGCTGGGCGGGACGCGCAGGCGCGTGGCACGCATCTTTTCCGTGGAGTTTTCGATTCTCGGACTGGTGGCTGGCGTGATGGGAAGCGTGTTGGCCACGGCATTCTCGGCGATTCTCTTGAAGGAGCTGCTCGATGCGGAATTCCGCTTCGATCCGCTGCCGAATGCGATCGCCGTGGTCTTGACGGCCGTCATCGCAAACTCGGCCGGGTGGCTGGCGAGCTTCCGGATACTGGGGCAGAAGCCGCTGGAAGTGCTGCGCGACGAGTGAGCCGCGTTATAGCAGCTCGATGGTGAGCGTGCGGTAGGGCTTCGAGCCGAGGTTGACGAGCACCGGCGCATCCTCGCCTTTGTCGTGCCAGATCACTTCTCCGGCGCGGCGCTCGCGCACCGTCTTTTCGCCGGTCTTCGAATCGGTCCGCTGGTACCGGCAGTTGTCGAGGAACACGATCACCTGGTCGGTGGGCCGGACGTAGCGCTCGCGCGGCACGCCCGGAGGATACGTCGTTTCCCTCACCTTGACACGCTTGTTCTCCAGAGTCACTTTGCTCGGAAGCGCGGCGAGGCCGAAACACCACATGGCCGATATGGTGAGCAGGGAAGAGACGGCTGCGGTCGCAAAAAGAAGCTTCTTCATGTCGCAATCTCCTTGGGAGCGTACTCCTCCTTCACCAGGAACACGTACGCGGCAACTCCCAAAATCAGGAAGAACCAGATGGCCTGCATGGGGGCGTCGTAGCTGCCGGTCTGCTCTAGCAGCCATCCGGTAAAAATAGGTGCGGCGATGCCCGGGAGGTTGGCGGCGCAGTTCTGAACTCCGACGATCCTTCCGATGGCGCCGCCGGGAATCAAGGTTTGAGTCAGCGCCCAGTAGTTGGCCGTGGTCAGCCCCAGGCCGGTCAGCGAGAACACGGCGAAGAACAGCGCCACGTCATTGGAATTCGACATGGCGCCGAAGACTTCCGTGGAGGCCATCAGAAAACCGGCGATGGTGAAGCGCTTCCGGATGCGAACCGGATCGCCGCCGTTCGCGATCAGGCGATCCGCCCACCAGCCGGCAAAGGCCGCCATAGTAGCCATCCCCCCGAAGCTGAAGGCAGTGTAGAGGCCCATGGACTGCAGCGAGAGGCCGCGGCGCTCGACGAAGTACGCCGGCATCCATGTCATGCAGAAATACACGAAATACATGTAGCAGAAGGTGCCGATGATGGTTCCCCAAATGACGGGGCTGGCCATGATGCGCCCGAAAGGCACTGCCGCCGCTCCTTGCTTCGCGGATGCCTGGCGCTCGAGCTTGCGGTCGTTGTTTTCCACCAGCGTAAGCCACGGGATCAACCAGAACAGGCAACCCAGGCCAAGCACCAGAAACATTACCCGCCAGCCATAGGCGGCGATGAGCCAGGCGGCGATGGGTGCTCCGATGGCGGGCCCGATCTTGGTGCCGGTCATGTACAGGCCCACCGCGAAGCCGCGCCGCTCCTCGGGGAAGTTGAAGCGGATCCAGCGCATGCTGGCGGGCGTGACCACGGACTCGCCCACGCCGAGCAGCATGCGGAGCGCGAAGAGTTGCGAAATCGAGTTCGTGAACGCCGTACCCGCCGAGATCAGGCTCCAAAACAGGAAACTGATGGCATAGGGAAACTTGACGCCGTAGCGGTCCACAACCCATCCGGCGGGGATTTGAAGAAAGGCGTAAGACCAGAAGAAGGCCGAGTTGACCCAGCCGCGGTCGGCGTCCGTGAGTTGAAAAAGGTTATTGAATTCGGGTACCGCGAGAGCGACGGAAATATTAGACCGGTCGACATAGGCGATGATCATTCCCAGGCTTAGCAGGGCCACGATCAACCACCTGCGGGCAGAGGTCTGCGGGACCGCTGCGACGGGAGAAGGGATTGGACTGCTCATCGGCACTCAACATACCACACCTGGTTTGCAGGGTGCCCACGGGACAGCAGCTCCCACAATCTCGGGTTTGACCGATGGGGCGGCCTCTCCTATACTGAAAGTGTCCTCATATGATCATCTTATTGACCATCGTCCACGTTCTGGTGTGCCTGTTTCTGATCATCGTGGTGCTGCTGCAGAGCGGCAAAGCGGCGGATCTCGCGGGCGCATTCGGAGGCATGGGATCCCAAACGGCATTCGGCCCGCGCGGCTCGGCAACGCTGCTCTCGAAGGCGACCACGGTGACGGCAATCCTGTTCATGGTGACATCGCTTTCGCTGTCGATCATTGCGACGCGAAACGCGGGAACGGGCAGCACGGTCTTAGAGGGACAAAGCGGCCAGCAGGCGACTCCGGCGCCGGCGCCGGGCGGCGTGGCCCCAGGGCAGCCCTCGATGACGATAACACCTGAAGGCGGCGGTCCGAGCCGGACGATTCCGTTGGATATTCCGGCGCAGCCCCCGGCCGGACAGAGCCAGCAGCAGCCGGCAAAGAAGAAGTAGGCTTCACGTCCCAAACGCGGAGGTGGCGGAATTGGCAGACGCACTAGCTTGAGGTGCTAGCGGGAGTAATCTCGTGGGGGTTCAAGTCCCCCTCTCCGCACCAGTTTCAGTAGTTACGAGGCAAGTTGGGATTCCGTTGTTCGCTGTGTCCACGCGAGCGTCCGCCCGCTTACAAACCCAGCCCACGGTGGATCGCAATCTCCACGGGGGAATAGCTTCTATCCTTGCGGTAACGCTGGAACGGTTCGGCGGGATACAGAGGGGGCTGCGCCATGAAACGCGGTGTCGAGCCAGAGTGCGACTGAGCCGCGTGGACGAGGAAAGGATGACAGAGATACACCGTACCGGCCTTGCCTGTTGCGAGGGCAATCGGCCTACTGTTTGTCACGTCAAGCCGATCGGCAAGCTCCAGGAACGACAGCCCGGCGTCTCCAAAAGGCTCCAGAAGTCGAGGCAGATCTAAATGCGAGCCGATGCGAATGCGTGTCGGTGCGTCCCGGCCGCCCACGTCCGAGAACAGGAACAACATCAGCAGAGCGCGACCCTGAGAGGTCACATTCAATCTCCAGGATCCATCTTCTCCGGCAAAGCCTGCTTCCGCGTGCCAGCCGGCATCGCCGGGATCCTCAGAGCTGGGAAAGCGGATCGGAAAGGTGCCCAAGCTGGATCGGGGAAGCCAGCGTCCAACGCCGACAAGTTGGTCGAAGGCAGTGTGCAGACGGGGCATATTCACAGCTCTCCGGAACGGCTCCTGGCCGTAATCCCCCAACCGAACGACGGGCCGTTTCCATGTCGCCGGGTCGTGCGGATCGCATTCCATGTCCCGCCATAACAGTTCGCGGCCTTGATCTGCCAGGTATCGAGGGAAGCAGTCGTCCAGACGTACGTAGCCGCCGGTGATGAACTGCCGTACCTGCGACTCGGTAAGGGCGAGCATTTGTCCACGGTCACCCCTTGTCAGGCCAGTATGCCGCTGACAACCCGGGCCGGATACTGGTCGGTGAGGCGCTCCGGAAGGCTGTGCCTTTCAAAAGCAAGCTCGCGAAAGTTCAGTCCGAGCAGGTGCAGCATCGTCGCGTGGAAATCGTGTACGCTGACGCGGTTCTCCACCGCTCGATATCCGATGTCGTCCGTCGCGCCATAAATGGTTCCGCCCTTCACGCCCCCTCCGGCCATCCAAACAGTAAAGCCCGCCGGACCATGATCGCGGCCTGCGCCGCTCGCGCCCTCGCGCACCTGCGAAACCGGCATTCGCCCAAACTCGCCGCCCCAGATAACCAGTGTTGAGTCCAACAGACCGCGCTGCTTAAGATCGCGGATGAGAGCCGCGGCCGGGCGATCCGTCTTCGCGCAGCAGTACCGCAGTTCTGTCTCGAGGTTGGAGTGATTGTCCCAGATTTGGCGCTCGATGAAGACCTGCACGAATCGGACACCTCGTTCCACCAAACGCCGCGCCATCAGGCAGCGCCTGCCATAGGATTGCGTTACTTCGTCATTAAGGCCGTACATCTCTTTGGTCGTCTCGTTCTCACCGGAGAGATCCAGCGCATCGGTGGCGGACACCTGCATCCGCGCGGCCATCTCGAAACCGGCGATCCGTGCGTCGAGATCGCCGTAGCCCGGCCGGTTTGCGCGATGCGCCTCATCGAGGTTTCGAAGCAGTTCCCGCTGCGCCTCCACCAGCGGCAAAGGCAATTCTTCCGGCGGTTTGAGATTCAGAAGCGGAAGGCCGGTGGAACGGAATCGCGTCCCCTGGTACACGGGCGGCAGCCAGCCGGACTGCCAATTCTGAATTCCGTTGATTGGCAGACCCTTGGGATCGTCCAGCACGATATAGGCCGGCAGATTCCGATTCTCGGATCCGAGACCATAGGTGGCCCATGCGCCCAGGGAAGGTCGGCCGGGCAGCGTGCGGCCGGAGTGCATCAGGTAGAGCGCAGGCTCATGATTGAAGTGTTCTCCGTACATCGAGCGGAGGAACGCCACGTCATCGCATACGGACCCGAGGTGTGGCAGCAGTTCCGACATCTCCATGCCGGACTGGCCATAGCGGCGGAACGCAAAGGGAGACGGCATCATCACGCCAATCTGGTCGGCGAACTCAATCTGATTGACGATGTCGCGGCCCGGGTGGGATCCCGCGAACTTTTTGAGCGCCGGCTTGGGGTCGAAAAGATCCACCTGGCTTGGGCCGCCGTTCATGAACAGGTGAATCACCGCTCGCGCTTTGGGCTGGTGATGGGGCTTCTTCGGGGCCAGGTCGTAAGTGCCCTCGGAGTAGCCATGGGCAGGCATCAGAAGCGATGCTAAGGCGGCTCCGTGCACTCCATCGACGAGGCGATTGAAGAATCCGCGCCGGGTGAGACGTTCAATCGACATAGGAAAACTCCGCCGAAATCAAGAGTGCATGAGCCAGATCGCCGAGAGCTCGCCATACCGCCGTCATGGCGTACGGCGCCGTCGTTCGCTGCGATCGCAGATGGGCCTCCCACTGCGAGGTCAGCCGTTCCAGCATCGCCAAAGCGCGGTCCATCTCATCGCGGGCCGGTTTACGAGACAGGGTCCTGATGTAAGCCGCTTCGACACGCGAGGGGCTATCCGGAAATTCGTCCAGAAGCCGCCCGGCAAGATAACGGGCATGCTCCAGGACGAGGGGACTGTTCCTCAACTCCAGCGCCTGATTCGGGACTGTGGAATGCGCGCGATCGGTGCAGTTCGGCGACATTGGGGGCAGATCGAACACTTCGAGAAGAGTTACCGGCATACTGCGGCGTTGGAGCAGGTAGATCGCCCTGCGCCATTCGTCCTTCGAGCCCCGCTCCACCACCTCCCCAGCAGCTTCGGTTTCCACCGGAACTGGCGGACCGAACTGCTTGAGAGAGAGCCGGCCGGCGGCCAGCAAGATGGAGTCGTGCAACTGTTCGGCATCCATTCTGCGGAGGGACATGCGGGAGAGCAGAACGTTCTCCGGATCGGCGCTCAGAGCTTCCGGCTGGGTCGTGGAGGATTGCCGGTACGCGGCCGACGTCACCATCAGCCGATGCATAGCCTTCAAGCTCCAGTCGGACCGCACGAACTCCACCGCCAGCCAATCGAGCAGTTCGGGATGGGAGGGCGGAGCACCGGTCTTGCCGAAGTTTGCGACCGTGGATACGATGCCGCGGCCGAAGTGCTGCTTCCATAGCCGGTTCACCATTACGCGAGCCGTCAGGGGATGGTCTGGCTGCGTCAGCCACCGGGCCAACGCCAGCCGGCGTCCAGAGGTGCCTTCGTACGGCGGCTCAACCGAATAAGGCTTGAGTGCGGGTCCCTTCAGGATGGACGGGGTGTTCGGCTCTACCACTTCGCCCAGCTGCTGGGCCTCGCCGCGCTTGAGGAGAAACACCGGGGAGAGGGCGCCGCCCATGTCGTAGAGAGCGCGAACGCGGGGTTCGGGCAGCAGCCGACTCTTCACATCAGCGATCAAGCGGCGCAGTCTATCGAGTTCCGTTTTGAATTCGGGAACCTGCTTGGCGAGCTCGTCCAAGGATTTCTTGCCGGTCTTGTCGCGCCATGGTTTGGCGCGGTCTTCGATCGCCTGCTCGAGCTTCTTCACCTCGGCGTTGAGCGGCTCATTGTGCGCGTGCACGGTCTTGCGTTCCTCGGGAAGAGCGAGATCCAGGTCGCGCTCCGTGGTCTTTACCCAATCGTAGGGATCGAAGGCGGCCTGGAGCACGGCGCCGAGCCGGTAATAGTCGCGCTGCGGGATGGGGTCGTACTTGTGATTGTGACAGCGGGCGCATCCCACGGTAAGTCCCATGAGGGTGGAACTCAACACTTCGATCTCATCCGCGATCACGTTCATGCGCTCGGCCACCGAGCCGTTACTGGGAGAGTAAGTAGCATCAGGCGCCATCCGCAGGAACCCGGTGGAGGCCACGCGATCAATGTCTTCCTGAGCAGGCGCCCGCAACTTGCGGTAGTCGGCCAGCTCGTCGCCGGCGATCTGTTCGGTCACAAAACGGTCGTAGGGTTTGTCGGCGTTCAGGGAGCGAATGACGGCGTCGCGATAGCGCCAGGCGTTCGGGCGCAAACGGTCCTCCTCCTTGATGCCTTCCGAGTCCGCGTAGCCCGCGGCGTCCAGCCAGATGCGGGCCCAGCGCTCGCCGTACTGGGGCGAATCGAGCAGGCGATCCACCAGGAGCTCGTAGGCATTGCTCCGCTCGTCGCGCAGGAACTCATCGATCTCTTTGGCGGTGGGGATCAGCCCGGTAAGAGTCAGATAGACACGGCGCATCAGGACCAGACGATCGGCTTCTTTGGAAAAGGCGAGTCCCTTCGTTTCCAGGTTGGCGAGCAGGAACCGGTCGATCGGATTGCGCACGAGCGCTGTATTGCGGACCTGGGGTTCGGCGGGCAGGCGTGGGGGCTGAAAAGCCCACCAGGCGCGTTCCGCATCTGTGAATCGCTCTTCCATCACCGGTTGTGGAGGGGTGGGCGGACAGCCCGCGGCGATCCAGGCGCGAAGCGTCTCCACTTCTTCGGAGCTTGGGGGCCGCACGAAGGCTTCCATCAGCAGTTTGGGCGGCGGCATGACTCCGGCGATGACCTTTTTCAGAATGAGGCTATCTTCGGGACGGCCAGGCGCCACCGCCGGTCCGGACTTGCCCCCTTTCAGGCGCCCCTCCTGGGTGCGCAGGTCGAGTCCGGCTTCCTGGGTGCGCTTGCCGTGGCAGACTACGCAGCGCATTTGGAAGATCGGTGTCACGTCCGCCTCGGTGACGCCCGCCAGCACCGTCTTCTGCTCATCGATCCATGATCGGATCGCCGACACTTGGGCGTCCTTCAGCTTGCGGCCTGGGGGCATTTGCCCGGACACGATCTTGGCAACCAGAAGGCTGCTCTCGGCCGACCCTAGCTTGAGGGCGGGTCCAGTTTTGCCCCCCTTGAGGGCGGATTCGAGCGTCGACAGATCCAGGCCCGCCTGCGGAGAAGGCCCGCTATGACAGGGGAGGCAGTCGGTGCGGAAGATCGGCGCCAACGCCGACTCGTAGCCGGCCCCGAAGAGCGGAAAGGCTGCCAGAATCGGCCATGCCAGCAGCCGTGGATCAAACCCTGTCCTTCTCATCACACGCATGCATGCAACCCGCTTCCCATGCTCTCAGAATCGCAGCTTGAGCGCGAGTTGAAATTGCCCGCCGCTCCCGGATCCCTCAGAAGATAAACTTCAAGACCATCTGAATTTGGCGGGATGGCTTCGCGTTGAGCAAGCGGCCCGTAGTGCCGGTATTGACGGCGCTCGAGGGATTGAGAAATTGCGCGTGGTTGAACGCGTTGAACCACTCGGACCTAAACTCCACACGCTTGCTTTCCGTGACCGGAAAAGATTTGAACGCGGAGAAGTCGAAGTTGACGGTGCCCGGCCCGGTGAGAGGATTGGCACCGGCGTTACCGAACGGAATGTAGACGCCGCCACGAAGGGTATCGGGGACTGGGGCGGGCAGCGGGAAGCAGGCCGCGTCAAACCAGCGTTCAATCGCATGGCCCCCCTGCGGAGCCTGGCCGTTGCAGACGCGGTCGGGCCGCCCGGCGCCGCCCGTGACAGTAAACGGAAGGCCGCTCATCACCAGACCGACGCCGCCCAGTTGCCAGCCACCCACAAGCTGATTGACCACACCCGAGGAACTCGAAAGGAACCGCTTTCCGCGGCCGAACGGCATTTCGTATAGCCAGCTTGCCACCCAGCGGTGGCGCAGGTCGACGCCCGCCAAGGCGCGGTCCGCGTCGAGGTCGCGCACGTTCTGATGGCCGGCGTTGCCATAATTGCTGGCGGGATTCTCGATTGCTTTCGACCATGTGTAGTTGGTCAGGAACGAGAGGCCGCTGGAAAAGCGCTTGTTGACGCCGATCTGCAGGGCGTGATAGTTGCCAACGCCGCGCTGCTCGACGTGCGTGAATCCGGTTACGCGCGGGACAGAGAGGAAGTACGGCCGACGGGGCTCCACGGGACCGGTACCGAGAAAGGGCTGATTCGGGTTGAACTGGTCCTGGATGTGCAGCGAGAGGTTGCCGACATAGCCGACCTCCAGCAGGTAGTTGGCGGCTAGTTGCTGCTGTAGCTGAAACGACCACTGCTGGGAGTAGCCTGTGGTGTTCTCAGGGTGGCGGGTATTGACGGATCCGGAGGGGTTGTCGATTGGAATCAGCGGATCGGACGCGGGCAGGCCCAGGTCGAGGGTACGATTGATCTGCTGGGGTACGGAGGTGTTGGTGAAATTTGTTCCCCCGACGAAGGGAGGATTCAGCGTCATCTGCTGCCCGGCCTGGGATTCGGTAACGTAGAAGATCCCATAAGAGGCCCGGATGACGGTCTTCGGTGTGGCCTTATACGCGAAGCCGAAACGGGGAGCGAAGTTGTTCTTATCGGTGGAGATTAGCGCTCGCGTGCTGAGGCCGGGATAACTACCACCCTGACCCGGGCGGACCAGCTTACCGGCAAGATAGTCGAAGTTAGTCTGCCGGTCATACGCTTCGGTCTGGGGAGTGAACAAGTCATAGCGCAGGCCATAATTGAGCGTCAGCTTGGAAGTTACCTTCCAGGTGTCCTGGAAGTACATGGAGAATTCGGTGCTGCGGATACCCGCGAGTCCGGAGTTGCTGACCACGCTGCCTGCTCCGGGAATGCCCAGGAGGAAATCGGCGAAGGAGTTGCCTGTCAGGGCCGGGTTGGCCGGATCCGCGGTGAAGCTGGGACCAAAGCTGAAGGTACCGGCGGGCGCACCCAGGATCTGTGTGAAGTTGCGCTGAATCTTCTTGAAGTCGGCGCCCGCTTTCAGGGTGTGCGAGCCGCGGATAAAGGTGACGTTGTCCAGCCACTGATACACGTTTTCCAACTCGATCAACGGGAAGAACGAGGCATCTCCCAACTGGCTGTAGCCGGAAATGCCGATTTGCGGAAAGCCCGAGTTGTTGGCCGAGATATTCACGTTGGGAATGCCGAGCTCGTCGGCATAGTTCTTCCCAAACCCGAGCTGTACGGCATCGCTGCCGGCCCGGATGTAAGCGGCACGGAATTCGTTCACCGTTGTCGGATTGAAGTTATGGATTTCCTGCAAGCCCAGGCTGCGGGCAGGGTTCGAAACGTTGCCTGTCAAAGATCCTGCGCCGCCGGTACTGAGGGCTCCACCGATCGCCGGAGCGGATTCGGGAACTTCGCTGAAAGTTCCCGGCAGGACCGTATTGGAGTTGCCGACACTCCAGCGCGCTGAGAACTGGTCTTTGTCCGAAAAACGGTGGTCGATCTTGATGTCGTAAGAGTCCTGGTCATTGCGCCGGGAGGCGCCACTGTAGAAGAAGGCTTCCCCGTTGGCGAGGCGAGCGCCGGTGACGTCGTTTGAGGCGGGAAAGAACTTCGCGACGTTCAGCGAAGAGGGATTGAAACGCGACCTCGGGATGACGCCGTCGACGGCGAACGGGAGCCGCGAGTTGGCGGCGGCGTTGTACGTCAGCGGATCGTAGATCGGCCGTGCGGTTCCCCGGAAGTCGCCGTCCCGCAGCGCTGCGCTGGGGACCGTGGCGACGAGCGTCTGCCCTAGCCTCTGACGGAACCCCTGGTAGTCCACAAAGAAGAATGTCCGGTTCCTGATGACCGGCCCGCCGGCGGCGAAGCCGAACTGGTTCTGCACGAAGTTGGGGAGGCGGCGCGGCGAGGTGCGATCGAAAAAGTTGCGGGCGTCCAGAGCGGAGTTGCGCATGAATTCGAACACCTGGCCATGAAAGCTGTTGGTGCCCGATTTCAGGGTCACGTTGATTACTCCCCCGCCCCGGCCGATCTCGGGATTGAAGTTGCTCGTCTCCACGACGAATTCCTGCACGGCTTCGAGCGGTGGCAAGATGGCAATCAGTCCCTGATTGATCTGATTGTTGTAAACGCCATCCAGAATGAAGGTGTTGTTGGACTGCCGCTGGCCATTCACCGACAGGCCCTGCTGGGCGCGGGCATTGTCCGGAATGCTGGTGTTGTTGGCGTTTTGCGTCGGGATGGCATTCGTGACCCCGGCGTTCAGATGGGCGAGCTGGTAGACCGACCTTCCGTTGAGAGGCAGCTCGGAGACCTCTCTGCGGGTGATTACATTCCCCACGCTGGAGGACTCGCTTTGCAGCAGCGGCGGCGCCGCGGAGACCTCCACCGTCTGGCTGACCTCGCCCACCGCCAGATCGAGATCGACCGCCAGACGTTCATTCACATGAAGGACAATGCCAGACCGGGTGACCGTATTGAATCCAGTTTGCTGGACGGTGACGGAGTATTCGCCGGGAACAAGATTCGGAGCCACGTATTCGCCATGCGGATTGGTCCGCGTCTTCAGGGTGAACCCTGTATTCACGTTTCGGACTTCGACCGCGGCTGCCGGAACGATGGCCGCGCTGCTGTCGCGAACCGTTCCGCTCAGCGTGCCCCGTTCCACCTGGGCACAGAGGACCCCGGCCGCGAGCGCGAACGGAACAGCGAGCCGCCATAAGAAAAAAGCGAGCGTCATGGACCGCCTCCTGTTTAAAGGTCAAGACATCATACCAACGGATGAATAGAGTGTCAATCGATCGAATTGGGTCGTCTAAAATGTCACCGAAAGACCCCTCGTTGGGTCAAATGAAAA
>JBBDWK010000093.1:0-15610 GCA_040902885.1 Bryobacteraceae bacterium
ACCGCTCCGTTGAAAATTACCCCTGACCCCCCGCAACGGCTTGGGGGTTGATTGGGGTGAGCGTAACCTGATATCCCAATTTCCGCAGCGCATGAGCCAGTTTCTGGGCCCGGCGCTTCTTGGCTTTAGGGTTGGTTTCGGCGCCTTGTTCAACGTAGCTGACGCCATCGTGGAGAATCTTCCAGACCAAGCGGCCAAGCCGATGGGCGATGGCCCAGATGGCCCCTTTGTATCCGAGCTTGGACATCAGCCTGCGGAATACGGATTGGAAGTGGCTGCCGTGCTTCTTCACCGCCGCTTGCGCCGCCTGGGTTAGGATCCGCCGGACAAAGCGATTCCCCTTGGGGGACCGGGAGCTGTGGTTCTGCTCGGCACTCTCCTCGGTTCCCGGACACGTCCCGACCCACGAACTGAAATGGCTGGCAGAGGGAAACGACCCGGCATCCACTCCCACTTCGGCAATGATCTGTTGCGCCGAATCGACCCCAAATCCGGGCATCCCACTGACCCGGATCACCGCCTCTTCGTGCTTCTTCAGCGCCTTTGCCACCAGGACGTCGAGTGCCTCGATCTGTTCGTCCAGCAACGCCAGACGTTTCAGATGCAGTTTCAGTACTTCCAAGTGAATCGGTTCGGGCGAGCCTTGGAGCGCGTCGGCCAATTCCTGTTTACTGCATTTCAATCGGTCGTCACCCAACTCTGCCAATTTGACGGGATCGGTTTCTCCTTTCGCCAGAGCCGCTAGAATGCGCCGCCCACTGGCCCCCAGCAAATCGCTGATCACACCGGACAACTTGATCCGTGCCTCCTCCAATAATGCTTCCAGTTGGTTCTGCAACCGTACGCGGTCTCGCACCAGTTGATGTTTGCTTCTGGTCAGGGTTCTCCACATCCGTTGCTCGGCGTCCGGCACGAAGCTCAAGATCAGCTCGTCGGCCAGCAACCTCCGCGCCAGCCGCTTGGCGTCCCGAAAGTCGTTCTTGCGGCCCTTGGGCGCTCGATTGGAGTGGGCCTGCGCCAGATGCAGCTTCCCAAAATGCGGTTCCAGATCCTGCCAGACCGGCTTCCAGTACTGGGCCGTCGATTCCATCACCACTTCGATGACACACCGTTCCCGCAGCCAACTCACCAGATGATTCCGCTCGCTGGCGCCGGCTCCGAATCGCCGGCACTCAAACTCGATCGCTTCCCCGGCTGCATCCGCTACCTCGTCCGCCATGGTGGCCACCACCACCATCAGCACCTTCTTGTGAATGTCGATTCCTGCTACTTTGTAGGACATGCCTTCCTTCCGGCGAGGAAGTGGCAGAACGCGCGACGGAAAAATACGCACCGTTACGTGCTCATCGCCCTTCCTCGACGGAAGGACAACGTCACAAAGATTGGTTCAAAACGCGCATTCCGGATCAGACTCCCTGACGGCCTCAACATCTCCAGAGCGGTGACGACCTCTCCCATTCCTCGCTATGTGACATGCTACCGTCGCTGGCGTCCATTTTCATCACCTTTGGTGGGCCGCAGGCCCATGCGGCACTCCCTGACGGTCGCGGCTCAGCTTGCGGTCGCTGTCACCGAGCCGCGCGCGCCAGCAAGCGGTTTTTTTACGGAAGATTCACAGTGAGCGCGTTGCTCACCGCTTCGTTCTGCAGTATCACCAGCGCCTGCAAGCCGGAAGCTTCGGCGGGAATGCGAACCGCGATGTCGAACACTCCGGGCGCATCGGGCGCGGCCACAACCGATTCCACCGGAATCTCAACCTCTCCGAGCTTGGCCGTCACGGGCGTTCGCAGGCCTCCCTCCTCGTTCAGCGGACCAAGACCCGTAGCTTTCACAAGCAGCACTTCGCTGGGCCGCGGCTCCAGTCCGTCGGGCAGTGGAAAGAGGCCGGGGTCGAAGGGAACCAGATCGACGCTCTCGGCGGCGGTCGCGTAACCGCCCGACACCACCGCCACGCTTACGTTGCGCTGGCCGGCAAGCTGCGCGGGAACCTGCAGCCGGATGCCGTCCTCCGCCACGGAGACCGGACCAACCTCGATTCCACCGATCACCGCCGTTGCGCCGGGCTGGAAATTCGCTCCGCTTAAGAGCACCAGACCGCCGGGCGAGATAATGGACGCCTTCCGCAGGCTCGCTGCGTTCACCACGCCGCCTGGAAACAAGACAGGGGGAGGCGAATTCTCGCGCGACAGGCGTCCGCTGAGGCGGAGGTCCTGCGACGCGAGGCTGGGGTGGATGGCCTGCATCGATATGGTTACGGATGAGACGTTCCCCGCCGGAGTCCAGGTGCCGGTGTAGCGCCCGTTGCGCAGATTCGCCAGAACCATGGGCGGGTCTCCATTGCTGAAGCTGACGTTGACCGTGCTGGACGCGGACGGCGCGCCGCAGTTATCGAGCACCCGCGCCTGTAGAGGAACCGGCCAGCCGACTACCGCGGCGAAATTATTGGGCAGCGTCGGCGCCACAATGAGCTGGCGGCCGGGCGCGCAGCCGTCCACTGCGTGCCGCTGCCGGGCCGATTGGGGAGTCCGCGCGGCCGCGCTTCGCGCCGGGTTGATCAACAGCACGGAGATCTCGCGCACCGTTCCATCCGAGAAGGAGAAGGAGATGGCGCCCGAGTAAGTCTCCTCCGTCAGATCGCCGATTCTCACCTGCACTCGCAAGACAGCCTTATCGGAAGAAGACAGTACGGTGCCGGTTGCGGGCGTGACATTCAACCATTGCCCGCCGGCGGAAGTGCGGATGGACGTCGTGTAAGATAGCGGCTCTCCGCCGGTGCTGCTCAGCTCGATGCTTTGCTCGCCCGGCGTGGAGCCGCCTGCTACAAAGACCAGGGCCGCCGGACTGAAGACCGGCTGGGCCGGAGTGCCGGATTGGAAGACGCGAAGCCGGACGGGAACATCGAAAGGCGAACCGGCTGCTTCGGGGCTTCGAATCCGGAGCGAGGCGGCGTAATCGCCCGCCCGCAAACCGGCGGCGTTCGCGGTAACGCTTAATTCGGAAGGCGGCGCCCCGGGCTTGATCGTTCCGCCTGCCGGCGAGACACGCAGCCACGGCCCGCCCGAAGGCAGCACAATCTCCCAATTGAGGGGCGCCGAGCCGTGATTGAAAATGAAAACCGGCGCAGCCGCAAGGTTCGTGCTTCCTTCCACTACACGGAAGACGACGCTCTTGCGGTCCACTTGAAGGACCGCCTGGGGCTCGCTCACTGTCATGGTGACGATCAGCAGAGAAGTTGCACCGTCCTCCACCACCAGATTGACCAGCGCGGTATACGTTCCCGGCTCGAGGCCCTCCGATGCGGCCCGCACTGTCAGGTTAGATGGAGTAATTCCACTTTCCGCGCCGAACGAGAGCCAGGGACTCGAGTTGACGCGCCGAATGCTCCAGGCGAGCGCGGCGCGGCCGGAACTGGCGACGGAGAGTTGCTGCACGGCCTGGGCCTCCCGGGACAGCGGGAATTGCAGCAGGTTCGGCGCAAGCTGAACTCTTCGCTCGCCGGTAGCCGGAGCAATCTCCAAGTCCACCGGCACACGCTGATCGGCCAGTCCGGGTGAGGAGACGATGATAGCGCCGGTGTACGTTCCCGGCGGCAAACCGGTGGGATCGACGGAGATGAAGTTGGCCGCCGGCGTCGCGCCTTCGAGTTCCGTCGCATAAAGCCAGACCCCGCCCGAATCGGTTCCTCCGCCGAGCGACCATGTAGTGCGAAGGCCCAGGGCGGCGCTTCGCAGCACCATCAACTGATCGGTGGGCAACTCCCCGTTCTCCACCGCGCGGAAGCTGAAGCGCCGCGGCTCCACCAGAAGCGAGTTCTCAACCGAGCGGCGGAACAAGCGCCGGATGCGGTAATTCGTGGAGTCGCAGACGTAAATGTCGCTGCCGAATGCGGAAATGCCGAGAGGCCCATCGAATTTGGCCAGAAGCGCCGGTCCGCCGTCGCCGCCGAAGCCGGGGCTTCCGCTGCCCGCGAACGTACTGATGATGCCCGAAGGAGCGACCACGCGCACGACGTGTACTCCGCTGTCGGCGATGTAGACGTTTCCGGCCGCGTCCACGGTGGCGGCGACGGGACCGGAGAGACTGGCTTCAACGGCCTGGCGGCCGTCATAGTCGTAGCCGTTCAGCCCGTCCCCCGCGAAGCGCGTAATCGTGCCCGTAGCGAGGTCGATGCGGCGCACCACGTGGTTCTGGAAGTCGCAAACCAGCAGGCCGCCGCGCCCGTCAAGCGTTATCCCTTCCGGCGAGTTCAGTTCCGCCTCCAGCGCGGGTCCCCCGTCCCCGCTGAAGCCTGTTCTCCCGGTTCCGGCGATCGGCGAGAGGACGCCCGACGACCAGCGGAAGATCTGGTCGTTGAACCAATCCGAGATGTATACGTTCCCGAGCGCGTCGCCTGCCGCGGCCGCGGGCCTTCCGCTTCGGGAGGAGAAATCCACGAGAGTCACCATCTTCCCGGTGGCCAGATCCACGCGCCGGACCACTCGCACGGCGCGGTCGGCGATCAGCAGACGGCCCAGAGGATCGATGGAAATCGAGAGCTCTCCACCCAGTGCGACGGTGGTAGCCTGAGCCTCCTGGCCCTGCCCTTGCCCCGGCTGTCCCTCCCTGCCGTTGCCGGCCACGGTGGTGATCAGGCCGCTGAGCCGGTCGATGCGCCGCACGCGGTAATGGCCGTTGTCCGCCACATAAACGTTGCCCCGGGCATCCGCGGCCACATCCGTGGGCCGGATCAGAGGCGCGGAGATTCCGGCCGTATGGTCGAAGGGATTGAGCGTGCCGGCCACGGTGGTGACGACACCCGTCGCCGCATCCACCCGCCGGATGAGGTTCGAGTCGGTCTCGGGTACATAGAGATTGCCTGTGGCGTCGAGCGCGATGCCGCCCGGCCCGTGCAGGAACGAAGCTATGGCGGGGACATCATCGACGCCCTGAAGGCGCGAAGCGCCGGGCCCGGCGTAGGTGGTGATGATCCCTGAAGAGGAAACCCTTCGTACCCGCGAATTTCCCGTTTCCGCAATGTAGAGATTGCCGGCCGAGTCCATGGCAAGCCCGAACGATGCGCCGATGGAGGCGGCGGTGGCCGGGCCTCCGTCGCCGCTGGAGGCGTTGTCGCCATTGCCGGCGTAGGTGGAGATGATCCCCGCCGTCGAGATCCGCCGCACCACGTAGTTCTGCGTATCGGCGAGATAGAGATTGCCGGCGGCGTCCACTGCAAGACCGCGAATCACGCCGAGAGTGGCGTCGAGAGCCGGACCGCCATCGCCCTCGGAGCCTGCCTCGCCCGTGCCGGCCACGGTGGTCAGGACTCCCGAGCCGATATTCAGCTTGCGAATGACTTGATTGCCCGTATCGGCTATGAATAAGTCATCGCCACGCAGCGCGAGCGCGGTGGGCGTATTGAGCTCCGCGAAGATCCCGGGACCTCCGTCGCCCGTATAGCCAGGTGTTCCCCGCCCCGCGACAGTAGTGATGGTTCCGTCCGGACTGAGCTTGCGGACGCGATGGTGACGCACATCGCTCAGGTAGATCTCGCCTGCTGGGGTGCCCGCCAAAGCGCCGGGATAGTCGAGCTTGGCGCGCGTGGCAGAAACCGGGACGGAGTCGTCCACCACGGTCCCTCCGCCCGCAACGATGGTGGCGACATTGCCCCGCACGCGGCGAATGTAGAAGTTGCCGTCGGCGATGTAGAGATCGCCCGAGGGGTGTACCCATACCGACTGCGGCTGTATCAGAGGGGTTTCCCGCGGAGGCCGGTTATCGAAAACGGTGACGCCGGCCACGGATTCTATGAAGACCGAAGAGACGGTCTGCCCCGTTATGGGGAGCGCGCTTAGGACAGCGGCGAAGAGAGTCGGAAATCCGCGCATTGAACCGTTATTAAGAATACTCGGTCCAATGGGGCGAAAGCTTTAAGCCTGCTTCTACCGCAGTTCGATGTTTTTTACGAGAGTTGAACCCGTGAGAACAACTCGGCCCTGATAAATTCGACGGCCGCCCATGTCTACGAGCAGGATGTAGTTACCGTTGCGGAGACCGCGCAGAACGTACTCGCCGCCCTTACCTGTGCGGGTGACGGTGACGGAAGCCGGCCTCCGCGCACCGACCAAGTTCGCCGTGACAACGGCGCCCGCAAGCGGCGAGCGTCCGGCTGTCACCCGGCCGGAGAGGTCGGCGGCAGTGGCTAGCGCGGCGGTCAGCAGCAGGCCGCTAATAAATGCCAAGCTCTTTGAGTTCTGCATCGCTTACCTCCCGTTTCGGGGTGATCTCCTGGGCGGCGGCGGCTTTGGGGTTCCCGGTCTGTAAATCCAACACAGGTAGAGCAACCTTTTGGAGAGGAGAACCGGCGTTAGCGCCTTCGACGGAAAAGGACCGTTGACCGATGATGGTGTCACCGTCAACATAGAATACCGAGTAGGATGCTCTCTGGGCGACGAGAGGAAATTCCCACACGATGTCGCCGCTATAGGTCTGATCATAGTCGGGTTTCACAACGAGAAGCAGCCGCACATTCCTTCCGCCGGGTCCTGTGATCTTACCCGTGAGAAGGGCAGTGGTGGGCTGCTGGGCTCTTGCCTCCTGCTGCCGGGCTTCCGCCTCCTGGAAGCGCCAGAACGGCAGTGCGATCATCGCGGCGCCGAGGACGAACAGTGCAACGGCTGAGGTGAGCGTCGCCCTCATCTTCCCCCACGCGATCTCGTTCGGAGCGCCGGATTCGCTGAGGACCGCTTTCCCTTTGCCGATGAACACGACGGAAGCGACAATGACGAGGAATCCAGCGGCGGCGCACAGATATCCGAGGGTCGCGACTGTGGGCAGCTCCAGAAACGCAATCATAGACAGACTCCTTTCTAAAGAGCCGATTCAGGAGCCTATCGTAATCATCTCAATTACCCTCGTCGTTGTATGCGCTTTAAAGCGCGAATTGCAGAAAGCTCGCTATCGATGCCGTGCCATCGGCACCACTTCCAATTCGGCATCGGGACGCTTGCGCACACCCGATGAGCATCGTCCCGCAATGGCGAAAGATTAAGAGGGGACGCCCTACTCTTCGGCTAATCCTTCTGGCTCTGGATGAAACTGAGAATGTCGAAGCGTTTGATCTCGCGATCGGGGAAGAAGCTGTTGACCGCGTCCTGATCGTCGTTGAAGATCTCGAAAACGGTGGCGAGCTTGGTCATCACCAGCAGCTCGATGGTGCGCTTGTTCAGATTCAGCAGCTTGGCGACGCCGCCCGCTTTGCGCATGCTGGTGTGGCACATGACCAGCGCGCCGAGGCCCGTGCTGTCGATATAGTCAACCTGCTTCAGGTCCAGAATGAGACGCTGTCCGCCCGCCGCGGCAACTTCGTGCGCCGCCTCGCGGAGACGACCGGCGCCCTCTCCCGCCACAATGCGCCCTTTCAGAGACAGAATGACAATGCCTTCCCGTTCGTCGCGTTGGATGTCCAGGCTCATAGCTCAAACTCCATCATCATAATCCAGACTCGCTTCAGATTTTCGGGTAGCGCTCGCGCATCCAGGCGACGAAAGAGTCCGGCACGGACATTGTAGACAGGCGTCCCTGCCTGACCAGCACCCAATCTCCGAACTGTCCGGTCTCCTTGATCTCCCGTAAAGTCACGGGAGGCTCGATACGGCTGACGAAGCGCAGATCGACCACCGCCGAGCGGGGCTGCTTGGGGTCCGGACGGGGCTCGCCAGTCACGCGCGCCAGGCCGACGATTTGCGACTGGCCGCCGCTGTGGTAAAGGAACACGCGGTCGCCGGGCCGCATCTCGCGGATGGCGTTGACCGCTTGCGGATTGGTGACGCCGTCCCAGACGGTCTCGCCGTCCCTTTCCAGGTCGTCTATGGAATAGGTTCCCGGCTCGGTCTTGGCTAAAAAGTATCGCATGGGCGAAATCGGACAGTTTCTATCATGGTGCCAGCGGGGGTGAAAATGCAAGTGGCTGAAGGTTAAGGGCATAACAATTCATCTAGTACTTTAGTTATCCCTGCCGGCAGTGGATTTCCGGTACTGTCCTAGTGGCTTTTTCCTTTGGTTTCGCCAAGATCCGTACAGTACAATATGAGTTCGAGCACCCCCGATTCCGGTTGAGTCATAAGGGAGTTTTAAGCCAACTGTACGGAATGAGCTCATGACACTCGTTATTTCCCGGTTACGAATTGGCATCTGTCTCTGTCTGGCGGCGGCAGCGCTGGCGGGCCAGGAGAAACAAACCGACCCGCCGCCGGGCGAAACTCCGGCAGCCGAGAGTGTGGCTCCGGCGAGTGCGGTAGACCCGAAGTCCTACGTAATTGGCCCCGAGGACATTCTGGCGGTTCGCGTGTGGCGCGAGCCGGAGTTGTCGGGACAGTTCCCCGTGCGCCCCGATGGGAAGATCTCGCTGCAACTGGTGAATGAGATCCAGGCAGCGGGGCTGACCCCGGAGAAGCTTTCGGGGACGATCGCGGAAGGCCTGTCGAAGTACATGACGCGGCCCGAGGTCAGCGTAGCCGTGCTGACGGTGAACAGCAAAAAGTTCTATATCAGCGGTGAAGTGAACCGTCCTGGAGTGTTCCCCCTGCTGAATCGCACCACGATTCTGCAGGCGCTGACGAACGCGGGCGGGTTCCGGGATTTCGCCAACACCAAGAAGATTGTCGTTCTGCGGGGAAGCGAGCGGTTCAAGTTCAATTACAAGGATGTGATCAAGGGGAAAAAGATGGAGCAGAACATCCAGCTCGAAAATGGCGACCACATCGTGGTCCCGTAAGACGCCCGATGGAACCTTCAAATTATATTGGCGTTAGCCGGCGGCCTCTGGACGTCGAAGACTATATCGACATCGCGCGCCGCCACTGGGGTTGGATCGCCGGGCCGGCTTTCGCCAGTCTGGTGATTGCCGTGGTAGTGGCCTTTCTGTGGCCGAACACGTATGTTTCCTACGCCGTCATGCGGATCACGCCCGCGCAGATTCCCGAGCGCATCGTGGCCAGCAACTTCAACTCGCAGATGGCTGAGCGGCTGAACTCCCTCCGCCAGGACGTCACCAGCAGGGAAAGTCTCATTGCCATCATTCAGAAGCACAACCTCTACGCGTCGGAGTTGAAGAAACGCCCCATGGAAGACGTGGTGGAGGAGATGCGCAACAAGATCGACATCAACATCGCCACCACCGGAAGAGGGAATCAGAAAATGGTGGGCTCGGCCTTCCACGTTTCCTTTGCCTACCACGATCGCCGGCACGCACGGAACGTGGTGAACGAACTGGTCAGCACGTTCATGGACGAGAACCTGAAGATGCGCCGCCAGCAGTCGCGTCTGACCACGAACTTCCTGGGCGATGAGCTGAAAGAATCGAAGGAGACTCTGGACCGGATCGAAGCCGAGCTGACGGAGTTTAAAACGCGGAACATCGGGCGTCTTCCGGAGGAGACGCAAAACAATGTCCAGGCCGTTCATTCGCTGCAGGTTCAGATGGCGTCGGTGAACGACGGCATTGGCAGGGTCCAGCAGGACAAGCTGATGCTTCACACGCAGCTCCAGAATCTGAAGCGTCAGGCGTCCGCGGTGGTTACGACCTCGGAAGTAGCGGCGAGGCCCGAGCAAAACGACCGGCTCGCGCAGATGAGCCGTCTGGTGGTGGACCTGGAGACGCAGTTGGCGGCGATGCGCGAGAACTATCGCGAGCAGCACCCCGACGTGCGGGCGGCGAAGGCGCGCATCGAAGTGGTGAAGCGCGAGCGCGACCGCATGGTGGCGGCCGAGCCGAAACAGGACGAGGGGAAGGCGCGTAGCGTGACCGATCCGAATGCGGTGCGAATGCTCGGAGAGATTCAGTCCTCCATCAACACCGTCGAGAGCCAGCTGCAGGTCAAGGATCTGGAACTGGAAGAGCGCTCGAAGGCGCAGACCCGCCTGGCGGAGCAACTCCAACAGTACCAGGCCCGCCTGATGGCGCGTCCCGCGAACGAGAATCAGTACGTGAAGCTGACCCGCGATTACGCCCTGGCGAAAGCGGAGTACGACCGATTGACCATGCAGAAGGGCCAGTCGGAGATGGCCAACAAGGTGGAGGAGCGCAGCGCGGGCGAGAACCTGGAATTGCTGGACCCCGCCTCATATCCCATCGAACCGACAAGTCCGAACCGCGTGGTCATCATCGCCCTGGGAATTTGCATGGGCCTGACTCTGGGTCTTTTCCTGGCGGGGGCGCACGAGGTCAAGGACAGCACGCTGAAGAATTTGAAGGACGTCCGGGCGTACTCCAATCTGAACGTCCTCAGCAGCATCCCGCTGCTCGAGAACGCCCTGGTGGTGCGGCGCAAGCGGCGCATTGTCTGGGTGGTCTGGTCGGCTGTGGTGATGTTGGGCGTTATGGCCATGTCCGGCGTTCTCTACTTCTACTACTTCGGCGAGAACTAAGAGCAACCATGAGTCGCGTACACGATGCGTTGAGACGGGCCGAGCAACTGGCCGTAAAGCAGGCGGACCCGGTTCCCTCGACCGGCTCCCTGGTTTTGCCCCGTGGAGCCGTGCCCCCAGGCGGGGATGAACCGGCGACGGTCGCGGCGCGAGGGGGCTCTGTTAGCCTTCCCCGCATCTCGCTTTCGATCCTCGATCAGGTCGAAGAGGTTCCATTCAATCCGGCCGCCGAATCGCACCTCATCAATCTGGACCATCCGCAAGTAACGCCCAGCGAGGAGTTCCGTGCGCTGCGGACCAAACTGAACCACCTCCAGACGCTGCAGCCGATTCACAACATCCTGGTGACCAGCCCGGCGCCCGCCGAGGGAAAATCTTTCACGGCCGCCAATCTCGCGCTTGCTCAAGCGCACCTGGCGGAGAACCTGACTTTGCTGGCGGACCTGGATCTGCGCAGGCCCGTGATGCACCAGCTCTTTCAGATCAATCAGGCGCCCGGCTTCTCCGACTATCTGCTGGGCAACGCCAGCCTGGGTCAGGTGCTCAAGCGGGTGGCCGGCACCAACCTCTACTTGATGCCCGCGGGATCTCCCGTGAAGAACCCCCTGGAATTGCTGAATCTGCGCGACGTGAAGACGCTCTTCGAGCAGTTGCCTCAAATTTTCAATTGGGCCATCTTCGATACTCCTCCCATCCTATTCTCGGCCGACGCCAACCTGCTCTCAACTCTGGCGGACGGCACTGTTCTGGTGGTGCGCATCGGCGCGACCACCATCGACTCGGTCACACGGGCCATGCAGGCACTCTGCAACAACAACGTGCTGGGAGTGGTCGCCAACGGAGCGCGCGCCGGCGAGCTCTACTACAAATACACCTACTACTACAATCGCCAGGATTAAGCGGTATAGTCGGGCTGAATGGCCACGATTTCTCCTCGCGCGGCAGCCGTTCTTCTGGCACTCGCGCTCTCCGCGCAGGAGACCCCCCGCTTTCTGCGCCCTCCGCCCAAGCAGCCGATTCCGTTCAGCCATCGCGCTCATTTGACGCTGAAGCTGGAATGCAAAAACTGCCACCAGATGGCCGATCCCGGGGAGTTCGCCGGACTGCCGCCAACCGGCGTTTGCATGTCGTGCCACACCGCCATAAAAAAAGACAGCCCTGCCATTCAAAGGCTGGCGGAGTATCACAACGCCAAGGGAGAAGTGCCCTGGGCGCGCGTCAATCGCATCGCCGACTACGTCTACTTCAGCCATAAAGAACACCTCGCGCGCGCCAAAGCGACCTGCGAAACCTGCCACGGACCGGTTCAGCGCCGGGACGTGCTCGGCCGCGAAAAAGACATCACCTCCATGGCCGCCTGCATGGACTGCCACCGCGCGCGGTCCGCCTCTCTGGCTTGCGACTATTGTCACGAGCAGCGCTGAGGGAGGATAATCTCCCAGAACGGGAGCATCCCATGACGAGACGCGACGCCGCGCGGCAGTTCCTGGCCCTGTTTGCCGGATCGCCGCTGCTTCACGGACAGGAACAAGAGATCCCATACGTGCCCGAGCGCATGCCGGCCATCGACCACCTGGTGAACGTCTTCGAGTTCGAGCCGGTGGCCAAACAGAAGATTCCGAGGACCGCGTACGATTTCATCGCCGGCGGCGTGGACAACGAGTGGACGGTGCGCCGCAACCGGGAGGGATTCCAGAAGATCACGTTCCGCCCGCGATTCCTGGTGGACGTCAGCCAGCTCGATCTTTCCCTCGACCTGTTCGGCACGCGAATCGAGATGCCTATCCTGGTAGCGCCGACGGCGGGACATCAACTGGCGCATCCCGATGGCGAGTTGGCGACCGTGCGTGCCGCCGGGGCGGCGAAGACCATCATGGCGGTGAGCACCAACTCGAGCTATCCCATCGAGAAAATCGGCGAGACCGCCACGGGACCCTTCTGGTTCCAGCTTTACGCCGGTCCGGACCTGGAAGGCACCAGGGAGCGCGTCGAACGGGCGCTCGGGGCAGGCGCGAAGGCGATCTGCCTGACGGTGGACGCCCAGTACAACTCGCACCGGGAGCGTCTTCTGCGGCATCGCGTGGCGGGCGACATCCCTCCGGGCGTGCCTTCGCCCCAATCCGGCCGTGCCCGAACGCGGCGCGCCGAGCAGCCTCCGCACCCCTACCGACTCCGTCCGCAGTTCACGGCGCAGCTTACGTGGAAGTTTCTGAGCGAGCTGAAGTCCTATGCGCCCGTGCCGATTCTGATTAAAGGTATCCTGACACGCGAAGACGCCCTGCTGGCTGTCGAGCATGGAGCGGCGGGTATTGTGGTTTCCAACCACGGCGGGCGCTACCTGGAGTATTGCCCCTCGACGATCGAAGTGCTGCCCGAGGTCATTGAGGCGGTCGATGGAAAAATTCCGGTGCTCATCGATGGGGGATTCCGCCGTGGCACGGACATTTTGAAGGCCCTGGCGCTGGGGGCCAAGGCCGTACTGGTCGGCCGGCCTCCGCTGTGGGGGCTGGGCGCATTCGGACAGCCCGGTGTGCAGCGCGTGCTCGAGCTGTTGCAGTCGGAGTTGGCTCTGGCGATGGGCTTGTCGGGCCGCCCGAACCTCGCCTCCATCGACCGCAGTTTGGTCAGGATCGACCGGTAGGGCGGGCTCTCCCCGCAGCTAGCCATGTTCCGATCGCTTTTCGGTTTCTATGAGCGTTGCCGCGCTTAGAGAGCTAGCCAACGCGAGCCCCACCGCCACCCACAATACCGTGCGATAGCCGGCGACAAATGCTTCCTTGATGGCTTGGCGCACGCGCGCGTCCTCTGTTTCGGCGGCGGCCAGCTTGGATCGCTGGGAATCGATGTGAGCACGCACCTCCGGCGCAAGGGCGAGACTGTCCAGGCGCCCGTCCAGAGAGCTCTGGAAAACCCCATTCAGCAAAGCTCCGAAAACTGCCACTGCCAGCAAACCGGCGATGCGTGAGACGGCGTTGTTGATCCCCGAGGCCGTTCCCGCGTAGCGTTGCTCCACAGCGTTCATCACAGTCGTGGTCAGCGGGGCGACGCTGATCGCCATGCCGAGCCCCAGCACGAGAACCGCGGGGAAGAATGTCGTCCAGTACGAACCGCCAATACCGGACCTCGTAAATAGCGCGAATCCGGCGGCTGCGATCAGGGGACCGACCACCAGCGGCGCCTTGGCGCCATATCGATCGAGAAGCCCTCCAGACCAGCGCGACAGCAAGAACATCAACAAAATGAAAGGGAGCAGGGCGGCCCCCGCTTCCGTCGGCGAGTAGCCTTGCACCTGTATCAAATTGAGTGGGAAAAAGAAGAGAACGCCGCTCAAGGCGGAGTAGAGAAAGAGGGTCAGCAGGTTGGCTCCAGCGAAGTTCCTGGAGCGGAATAAGGGGAGCGGAATCATCGGCGATGGCGCACGCGCTTCCCAATACAACAGCGCGATCAGGGCGATGGCGCCAACTGCGCCCGTTGCCGGCGCCGATTCGATCAGAGCAAAGACGATGCCGCCGAAGCCGAGCGCGGCCAACAGGCCGCCCAGCCAGTCGAGTTGCCGGCCTTGAGCGCCGGCCCTGCTTTCCGGGACTTTCCACAGGGCTAACAACAGGACGATCAGCCCCAGCGGGAGATTGATGAAAAATACCCATCTCCACGAACCGTGCTCGACGAACCATCCACCCAGCACAGGACCGATGGCGGCGGTGATCGTCGTGAAGCCAGACCACGTCCCGATGGCGCGGCCGCGCTGCTCCTGGGAGAAATTAACGCTGATGAGAGCCAGGCTGCCGGGGACAAGCAGCGCCCCGCCTATTCCCTGGAGGCCCCTGGCAACAATAAGCTGCCGGATGTTGGGCGCAAGTCCGCACCAGGCCGAGGCTACGGAGAAGAGCACGACGCCGGCGGCGAAGATCTTGCGGCGGCCATACAGGTCTCCCAAAACCCCGCCCATGAGGAGCAGCGCCGCCAGGAAAAGCGCGTACGATTCCACAACCCATTGAACGTCCGCTATGGTCGCGCCAAGGTCCGATTGCAGCGCCGGGAGCGCCACGTTCACGACCGTGCCGTCAATAAACGCCAGGCTCGAACCGAGGATGGTCGCGGCTAGAATCCAGGGGCCGTTCGTTGTAGCCGGCCGCTCGCACGAACCGGCGAGAATCGCGGCCTCGTCGCAAGGAGGTCTGGCGATGCTGGCCATACTCCATTCTCCGCCGGGCGCGGACGGCACAAATGGTTTCGTTCCGGTGATCCGCATCGCCGACGGCATTCCGACGAAAACGCCCTACGCTTCTTTCTGGCGCCGCCCAAACGAGGTGCACTGTCATTCCACGGTTTGGCGACTATACATCCACGTGGATCGCCTTGAGGGCGCCCCAATCTATTTCGCGTAAGGGATAAGTACTGCTTTAAACGATCACGCTAGAGCTGCAACGCTTGTTTCGAGGCTGTACCTGCAACGGCACTAACCGATGCGTAATCCAGGGAACCGCAAGCGAAACTCTGGATGTTCGAGTTTACCTGCCTTCTGTAGTTCAACGACGCGGAGAGCGAATGCTAGCCAGAGGGCATTCATGTGCGGCACGATCGAATTATCAAGTTTGATCAGGCGAACGTGTGCATGGTCCAGATCCTTGCGTAAGCGCTCAATTTCTTCGTGCACGTCTTGGAACGGATTCATGAATTCCTTTAGATCTAGTGCTCGACGGTTTGGCTTGAAAGCAGAGAGGGCGCGCCCCAGAACGCGACCATCGCTTACGAATACTTCCTCGAAGTAGGCAGAGTGGACCACCGCGTTCCTTCTCTCATTAACATTCGAAAGCTCCTTACATAAACCTTTTAGTTCTTCCCGAACAGCAGCGTGACGTTCGGGAGGCAACTCCTCGTTTGTCTCGACCTCGCTCAAGGCATGACCAATCAGGAGGTCATACATTTCAATGAGTTCCGTGAACCGGATCCGAGAAAGCAAACTCGCCCCCGTCCAGTCATCCAGCGCTGGACTCATGTATTGGGAAACGCGATGACGCAGAGAGTCTTCGATTTGTCCGAATCTGACAACAACCTCGCCAATAAGCGCGTGGAATTTCCTGTCAATCAGGTCCTTGTTTCGCCTGGGCATGAGTTTTACGATAGAGTATCAATTCTCGTCGGCCGAGTTCTAGTTGACGACCATTGGAAGCTGAGCCTGCGGCATTTGACGCATAACGCCCAT
>JBBDWK010000094.1:0-81046 GCA_040902885.1 Bryobacteraceae bacterium
TCCCACCGGACGGGAAGGCCGAGCGATTCGGCTTTCTCGAGCACGGCTACTTTCAGGAATTCTTCGCCCTTCTCCCGGTTTTCCGGGTGCGAAGCGGCTTCCTCCACGAAACGCTGCAATTTCAGATTGTTCCAATAAAACGGCACAAGGTGGACGGCGAAAAATCCAAGCAGAGCCAGTACCGCCGTGCCGAGTAAGATGCGCCACCACGAAACGCGCATGTCAGTGGTCCGAATGCGGCGATCCGTCGCCCTTGCCGGAAGCGCAGAGCTCCTCCCACAGATCGCCTTGCTGCGGCGTCCACTCGGGACTTTCGACGCCCAGAATCTGCACTTCCTCCACGTTCAGCTTTCCATGGCCATACGTACAGATATATTCAATACGGGGCCGGCCCAACTGCAACATCCGGCTCCAGGACCCGGTTTCAATGGGCATACGCAACCGGCGCACGCAGACGCGGCATCGGTACCGCTGGTCCCAGACCGCCAGATAGAGCAGCCCGCAGACCACCAGAAACCATGCGCCGACGGCCATGGTAAAGCCGAAATCGGCCGCGAATCGAGGCGGCCCGGAATAGAATACCGCTTGTTCCCGCGGCCAGAACGTCATAAGGCCAATCAGGATTCCCCACGCGACCGCTCCGATCGCGGCAAGCTTTCCTACAAACAAGCCCCAGTACGGCATAACTGTTGGACTCCTCACTCCAACCGTAGGTTCCTGCCATCCTTATTATCCCCCGAGTTGGGCGGTTCTCTAACTGCGCAGGAGATTTTTGGCAAGAAACAGGACGTTGGCGGGCCGTTCCGCGAGGCGCCGCATGAAGTAGGAATACCAGGCGCGGCCGAAGGGAACATAAATCCGCAGCCGGTAGCCGCTGGACACCAATCGCTTCTGAATGTCCCTGCGGATACCATAGAGCATCTGAAATTCGAAGCGTTCGCGCGGGATGCCGCGCTCCGCCGCGAAGTCCCTCGTCTGCTCGATCATGGCTTCATCGTGGGTCGCGATGGCCGGATATACGCCGCGCTCCAGCAGAATCTGCATCAAGCCGACGAAGTTGGCGTCGACGTCCTTCTTCTCGGGGAAGGCGATAGAGGCGGGTTCCAGGTATGCGCCTTTACACAGGCGTACCCGAATGCCTTTCTCGCAAAGCATCTCCACGTCCTTCCGGCTTCGATGCAGATAAGCCTGAATCACCGCACCGACGCTGCCATATTTTTCGTGAAGGCCGGCAACCACTGCGAGAGTGCGATCGGTGTAAGCCGAAGACTCCATATCCACGCGCACGAAGTTAGCGGTTTCAGCCGCGCGCCGGGCCAGAGCTTCCACGTTGGCGCGGCAAAGGTCCGCGGAGAGATCCATGCCGAACTGGGTGAGCTTAATGGAAACGTTTCCGTCGATGCCGGCGTGGTGGATCTCGTCGAGCGCGCGGAGATAGACGTCGCGGGCGGCGGCGGCTTCTTCCGGACAGGAGACGTTCTCGCCCAGACGGTCCAAGGTGACCATCATGCCGTCCCGGTTCATGCGGCGGCAGACGTGGAGAGTGTCCTCCAGCGTGTCGGCGGCAACGAAGCGGGAAGCCAGGCGGCGACCGGCCGGGGATGTTTCCATCCAATTGCGCAACTGTTTCTGCCGCGAGAGGTAAAGCAGGATATCGCGCACAGCGTTCTGTCTTTAGTGTAGCGGGCGCAAGTGCTGTCGGAGATCGCCGACACGGCAACCGCTCCCTCGCGGTCGCGGCTCGGTAACATTTCATCATCGTGCTGCTTGCAAGTTTTCCGTTTCTTTCACAACAAGCTCCTATTCGGCTTGAATCGTCCCGATACGGAGGACGTCGGGCTCGCCGGGTGCGGCGGGCGGAGGGATCGCGCCCTCCACGCGGACGGTCTTCCCGGACCAGCGGGCGGCGTCTCCGCCTTCCAGCAGGCAGAAGCGCCCGCCGCCAAGATCCAGCCTCCACCGGCCGCCCTCCGATGCCACGGAACCAATCGCGATTCCCCGCGCTTCAACCGGGGTGTAGCCAATCTGCTTGAGAGCGTCGCGGATATCCTGGAGACGGGCTCGATTGCCCGCGGCCAGTTCGAGCCTGGCGACGCGCTTCTCGTTGTCGAAGCTGGCCGACTCCACACCGCGGATCTTGCGCAGAACCCGCTCGACGGACCCGGCGCACGACGCGCAGTCCAGGCCGGAAACACCCATCTCAATGCTTCGGAACTCGGCCCGCGCGGACAGAACGGCAACTAGACACAGGAGCGGAATCCTCATAAGATTTGTAAATCTACTTTACTATGGAGGTCGAACATGGAGCGACGAACGTTTCTGGCAGCTTCCGCCGCGGCAGCGGCCGCGCAGGCGCAATCAGGCGTGACCAAGTATGTGAGGTACCGGAAGGGCGCCGCGACGTCCTACGGCATCCTGGATGGCGACACCATTCGAGAACTGAAGGGCAGCCTCTTCGGTAAGCATGCCGAGACCGGCGCCAAAACGGCGTTGAGCGAGGTGAAACTGCTCTATCCGTGTACCCCTCCCAAGGTGCTGGCGGTGGGCCTCAACTACAAGAGCCACATCGGCAACCGTCCCGCGCCCACGCAACCCGAGATTTTTTACAAGCCGGTCACGTGCCTGCAAAATCCGGAAGACGCCATCGTAATCCCGAAGGGCGCGGAGAACGTGCATTTCGAGGCCGAGCTGGTGGTCATCATGGGTAAGCAACTGAGCCGGGGCACGCCCGCGCAGGCCAGAGACGCCATCTTCGGAGTGACCTGCGGCAACGACGTCAGCGAGCGCGACTGGCAGAACGGGCCGAAGAAGGACCTGCAATGGTGGCGCGCGAAGGGCGCCGACACGTTCGGTCCCATGGGGCCGGCCATTGCGCGCGGCATCGACTACGGCAAGCTGCTGCTGCAGGCGCGCGTGAACGGGAAGGTGATGCAGAAGCAGGTCACCTCCGATCTGCTGTTCGATTGCCCGGCCATCGTCAGCTTCGTGAGCCAGTTCGTCACGCTCACCCCGGGCGATGCGATCTTTACCGGCACTCCCGGCTCGACATCCCGGATGAAGCCGGGCGACGTGGTTGAGATTGAGCTGGATGGCGTCGGCATCTTGCGCAACAAGGTGACCTCCGCCTGATCTTCACCGTTTCCGGGCTTCGCGCGCCCGCATGTGCTGCGGCATGAACCGCAGGTAGCGGTCGAGCGTCTCGCGGCGCTTGGCGGTTTCGCCTTCCCGCTGGTAAATTTCGGCCAGCATCAAATACGGATGTTCCAGGGATGAATCGAGCTCGATGGCTCGATCGAGCGCGGCAATTGCTTGGGCCGCCTCGCCCTTGGCATCCAGCGCAGCCGCCAGATTGACGTAATGACCGGCATGGTCCGGCTCGAGGCTCCGGGCGCGCTCGACATACCGCGCCGCCATGGCGGGCTGGTTCTTGCGCATCAGCACCAGGCCGAGCGTGGTCAGCACATCCGTGTCGTTGGGGAATTGCGGCTGCACCTCCAGCAGAAGCCGGAAGCCTTCATTCAGCATCGCCGCGGACTGGTCGCGCTCGCCGACGCCCATGTAGGCCAGTCCCAGGTTGCGCTTCGCAAACTTCTCCGGAGGCGGCCGCCACGCCGCGAGCCGCTGCGATCGGGACTCCTCCACCTGCTTCCGCGGCCGGCGGAGAATCTCATGGTCGGTGAACGCGGTGTGGCCGCCATCCGATACGCTGCGCCGGGGCATGTGGCATCCGATGCAGTCCTCCTTGGGCTCAGGGTGCTTGGCCATGACGTCCGCGCCATGGCAATTCAGACAGCGCTCCCGGTAGAACACTTGAGCGTCCGCGGGCTTGTTATGGGGATCGTGGCACGAGCCGCACCACATGCGCTCGCCGGATTCGCGTTCGCAGACGCTGCGCGCGAACTGCTCCGAGTGGCTCACTACTTTGAGCGGCTGGCCCGGCGGGCTGTCAAACCGGTACACCGAGAAAACCTCTTCCAGCTCGCGCCCCGGCTCGAAGTCCGCGATCTTCAGGCCGGGATTCGCGATGCGCGATTCGCCGCTCAAATGGCACTGCTCACAGACGCTGTCCCGCACGCGCGGCGGCAGCCTCACCGGGTTGACGATGGTTTCTCTGGAAGGCCGGGCGAGGTGCCGCTCGGACGGGCCGTGGCACCGCTCGCAGGTAATGGCTTCGGCGAGAAACGGCGGGTCCGCGTAACGGTTCAGAGTGCCCGGCACGGGTGCGGCGCGTCCGGCATGGCAGAAAAGGCATTCCGCCGTCACGGGACGCGTGAAGTCCGGCGCCGGATCGCGCTCGTAGCCGGGTGAAACGTCCCAGATGCCGCGCCGCGAATACCAGGAGACGGGAGACTGGAACAAGGCGTCCCCGATCCTGATGAGGTAGCTGCGGCCTTCATTGCCGGAGCCGATGAAATAGTCGATGGGATATTCGGCGCGGCGGCCGTTTCGCTCCAGGCGGTGCAGCAGGCGGCCGTCCGCGAAGCGCGCTCCGAAGCGCGTGCCCGAGAAGCGGTGCTGAAACTGTCCATCCGGCTGCGGGACCGGGCGGCCCAGCGACCTTCCCATGCCGGTGCGCGCATAGCCCTCCACCTGCTTTGGATGGCAGTTGATGCAAAGCTGCGAGGCCGCCAGAAACGCGAGGATCAGCATAAAGCACGCCCGGCAAGCGACCGGCCGGAATCTAATTCGCCTGCGAAGCTTCCAGCGCCTGGCCGAGGTCCCACAGAATGTCGTCGATGTCCTCGATCCCCACCGAGAGCCGCACCGTGTCGTCTGAAATGCCGCACTCCAGGCGCTCCTTCGAGCTCAACTGGCTGTGGGTGGTGGAAGCGGGATGAATCACCAGACTCTTGGCATCGCCGACGTTGGCCAGATGCGAGAACAGCTTCACCGAATTGATGAACTTGCGTCCGGGGTCCAGACCGCCGCGGATTCCGAAAGTGAGCACGGCGCCGGCCCCGCGAGGCAGATACTTCTTCGCCAGCTCCCGATAGGGACTGGAGGGCAGCGAGGGATAGTTGACCCAGGTCACGGCGGGATGGCTGCACAGATACTGGGCCACGGCATCCGTGTTTTGCACGTGGCACTCCATACGCAGCTTGAGCGTTTCCAGGCCTTGCAGAAAGAGAAAGGAGTTGAAGGGGCTGAGACACGGTCCGAAGTCGCGCAGTCCTTCCACCCGCGCTTTGATGATGTAGGCCAGGTTCCCGAAGGTCTCGTAAAATTTAAGGCCGTGATAGCCGGGGCTGGGCTCGGTGATGTGCGGAAAGTCCCCCTTGTCCCACGGGAAGCGCCCGCTGTCCACGATCACCCCGCCAATGGAAGTTCCGTGGCCGCCGATGAACTTGGTTGTGGAATGCACCACGATATCCGCGCCGTGCTCGATCGGGCGGCAGAGATAGGGCGAGGCGAACGTGTTGTCGATCATCAGGGGCACGTTGGCCTCGTGGGCAATCTTCGCCACCGCCTCGATATCCAGCACGTTCATGCGCGGGTTGGCTATGGTCTCGCCGTAAAGAACTCGCGTGCGGGGCGTGATGGCGCGGCGGAAATTCTCCGGATCGTCGGGCTCGACAAAGGTAGTCTGGTAGCCCAGGCGGCGGAAGCTGATGTCGAACTGGGTATAGGTGCCGCCATAGAGCGTGCTGGCGGCGACGATCTCGTCGCCCGGCCCAAGCAGGCTCGAGAGGGCGAGAAACTGCGCCGACTGGCCGCTGGCCACTCCCAGCGCGGCCACGCCGCCTTCGAGCATCGCCATGCGCTCTTCGAACACGCCCGTGGTGGGATTCATGAGGCGCGTGTAGACATTCCCAAATTGCTTGAGGGCAAAGAGCTCGGCGGCATGATCCGTGTCGTTGAACACGTAGGAAGTGGTCTGATAGATCGGCACGGCCCGGGCATTGGTGGCGGGATCGGGCTTCTGGCCGGCGTGGAGCGCGTTGGTCGCGAATCCAAACTTGCGGTCGGAGTTTTCCATGAGCCTTCTATTTTAGCCAAGACGGTTGACGGCTCCGAAGGGCTATGTCACGCTTTTTCTGAAATGAACAAGCAGCTTGAGGCTACCCCGGCTATCCTGCGCGAGCTGTTAGCTACTGTCACCGGCGCCGATACGCAATGGAAGCCCGCGCCCGGCCGGTTTTCGATCGCCGAAGTGCTGGAGCATCTCTCGCACGTGGAGGCGCACGCCTACCGGCTGCGGATCGAGCGGATGATCTCCGAGGACAACCCGGAGATGGAGCAATACGACCAGAACGCATTCTACGCGGCGGGCCAATACTCGGGGAGAGACGCGGAGGATTCCTTCGACCACTTCGAAGAGCAGCGCGAAGACAATCTGGAATTTCTGCGTAATTTGCCGCCGGGCAGCGGGTCGCGCACCGGAACCTTTCCCGGATTCGGGTCTTTCACCCTGGACCAGCTCATTTACGAGTGGGCCTGCCACGACCTGGGGCACATCCGCCAGATTTCGGAGCTGATCCGGGCGCTGAAATACTATCCGGATCTGGGGATTTTTCAGGACTACTATAAGCTGAATCCGTAGGCGTTAGGCAGGCATCTGCCCCAATCCTGTGCGGGCGAGCGCCTCTGCCACGCTCTCACGCGACGCCAGAAGCCGCTGCTTCTTCTGAGCGTCCAGAATCAACTTCGAGGAAAGACGATCCAGATAGAAGCACGCGACGGCCGTCTGTTCGACGATTACGGGAAGGATGCAGAACCCCGTCGGCCGGATCAGCGTACTGAAGTAGGAGAGGCGGTAGTGGGATTCCCGCGTATCCTCCACAAACACATTGCTCTGTTCCATCAGCGCCGTGAGGAAGGGGCTGTTGCGCGCGGAGAGCGGGAACCGGAGCTGCTGGATCAGCGGCTGGATGCCTTTCCCGATACCGAAACAACCGAGAACGTGCGTGCGGGGTTTGTTTGGAGCGCAGAAAGCGATTCGGTCGCAATGCGCCGCCTCTCGCATGGAGGACAAGGTGCGCATCAGAAGGCGCTTCAACCCGGGATCGCCTCTGGACGGCATCACCACCGTGGTTCCGCCTCTGGGCCGGCCTGGAGGGGCAGGCGGGTCCATGCTTCGGGCGTTTCCCGTCCCCGGCATGTTGCCGTCCCGTTCATTCTGGTGGGAGGTGTCTCCCAGCCTCAGGTAGAAACGATTGAGGTCCACGGGCAGCCGTGCCGTTGAGAAGATTTCCCAGACCTCCCGCAGAGCGATCGTGAGCTGCGCGCGGGTTTCAGGCTCCTCGGCGCCGGTCACATTGCGGTAGTTCTCCAGCACCGTCCGAAGTCTGCCAGTGCTTCCTGCCGGATCTCCCGTGAAGACGGCCTTGGAGACGTCATGGGCAAAGGAAACGGCGGCGGCGACGGCGTAATCTTCGGAATTTTCGCAGGCATCGAACGTGGCCAGGACCTTCTCCGGCAGGCGCCAATGCCGGATCACGGCCCGTGCCAGATCGTCCCATGAGAATCCCAGATACGTCCGGCAAGCCTGCTGCTCTTCGAGGGAGTCGCGCTTCACGCTCTCCAGGATTTGTCCGTACTCGTCCGGCCAGTAGCTGGCCACCAGAAGCTCGCCCAGGTTCCGCAGCAGACCGCACGCGAATGCCTGTTCCACCAGAACGTGGCCAGACTTATGGGCCAACTGGCGTGCGTGGCTGCCCGTGAGCAGCGCCTGTGCAAAGAGGTCGTGGACCAGCGGGGTCTTGTTCCGGAGATAGTCCGAGAGCAGAGCATCGACGGCGATCTCACGTACCGTCTTCAGGCTGAGCAGAAGCATCGCCTGCGGGAGCGCCTGGACGGGCGGGCTCCCTTGGCCGCTGAAACGGGAGTTGGCGGCACGGAGCACTCTCGATGCCAGATTCAGGTTGAGCGAGAGATTGACCCAGCTCTGCTGAGCGTCTTCCTCTGAAGCCAGAAGCGTCAGGTCGACAATATGCCGGAAAAACAACCGGAGATCCGGACGCGACCCAACGTCGTGCAACCCCCTGTCGAGCGCATCCGGCGTCGTCTTGTCCGTGGTCTCTTGCACTCTGACCAGTGATCGTCGGACTCACATGAATCCGTTAGCCCCAAAGAGCTATTCGGGTATGGAATTTTTAATTATTCCCTCCGCTTGGGATGAACGAGTAGCCAAAAAGCAGTACACTGACCCGTCATGAATCGATTTGAAAGCAGTTAAGACAGGATGTCTTTGATTACCTCGCCGTGGACGTCCGTGAGACGAAAATCGCGTCCGCTGTGGCGGTAAGTCAGGCGCGTGTGATCGAAGCCTAGCTGGTGCAGGATGGTCGCGTGCAGGTCGTGCGGGTGCATCCGCTTTTCAACCGCTTTGAAACCAAACTCGTCCGTGTTGCCGTAAGCGATGCCGGGCTTGAAGCCGCCGCCCGCCACCAGCATGGAGAACCCATGGCTGTTGTGGTCGCGCCCGTTCTGCAGCTTCACCAAACCGCTGGTTTCGACTGACGGCGTGCGCCCGAACTCGCCGCCGATGAGCACGATCGTTTCGTCGAACAGGCCGCGCGACTTCAGATCCTCGATGAGGGCCGCGATAGGGCCGTCCACGTCAAAGGCCAGTTTGCGCATCAACTCGATGTCTTCGTGCGTGTCCCAGGGCTGCCCATTGCCGTAATACACCTGCACCACGCGCACGCCCCGCTCGATGAGCCGCAGCGCCATCAGGCAGCCGCGCCCGAAATCGCCTTCCCCGTAGCGGGCGCGCACCGGATCGCTTTCCTTGGTGATGTCGAAGACTTCCGGGGCTTCGGCCTGCATCCGGTATGCGATCTCCATGGACTGGATGCTGGTCTCGAGCTGCGGGTCGCCGCCTTCTTCCGCCATGTGCAGCCGGTTCAGTTTCGCCAGCAGGTCGAGCTGGCGGCGCTGTTGCGGCGCGCCGACCTCCTGGTTCCGGATGTACTGAATCAGCTTCCGCGGGTCCTTCTCGTTGTTCGGAATGTGCGTGCCCTGATAGACCCCGGGGAGGAAGCTGGAGGTCCACAATTGCGGCCCGATTACGGGAAGGCCCGGGCACAACACGACGTAACCCGGAAGGTTCTGGTTTTCCGTGCCAAGGCCATACGTGATCCAGGAACCCATGGACGGGCGTCCGGGGAGGCGTTCGCCGCAGTTCAACATCAGCAGCGAAGGCTCGTGGTTGGGCCGGTCCGTGTACATCGAACGGATCACGCAAACGTCGTCGATGACCTTGCCCAGGTGCGGGAAGATCTCGCTGATCTCTATGCCGCTCTGCCCGTGCTTGTGGAACTGGAACGGCGAGCGCAGGAGATTTCCCGTGCGGCGCTCGGTCTTGAGATTGCCGCTGGGGATGGGCTTGCCGTGGTGCTTAGTGAGCTCGGGCTTGGGGTCGAAGGAATCCACCTGCGATGGCCCACCGTTCAGGAACAGGAAGATCACCCGCTTGGCTTTGGGGGCGAAGTGCGGCGGCTTGACGGCTAACGGCGACGAGGAACGGTTGGCGCCGAGCGTATCGGCGAGGCCGACCATTCCAAAGCCGGAACCTATAGTGCGGAGAAGGCCGCGGCGAGTGATGCTCATAACGTCCTCCGGTTACTGCACGGCGATAACAGAGACCTCTTCCAGCTTCGGCCACCTCCCCGAGTCGTTCGGTTTTCGCTCGATCGGGGGCAGCGGCTGTACCGTGGTGCGCGTCGGCGGGGCGCTCGAGAAGTACGATCCATATACGGCGTTCATCTTCGAGAACTCGTCGAGGTTATCCACATAGACATTGCTCGCGACTACGTTCGAAAAGTTCAGGCCCGCTTCCTCCAGGCCGTCGAGCAGATTGCGCATAGTCTGCCGCACCTGATTCTCGACCGTCTCCGCGTAGATGCCGCCGTTCGGCCCGGGGATAAAACCGGCCTTTGCGGAACAGAAGAACGTGTCCTCGGCGAAGACGCACGGACTTGCCGTGGCGCTGGGCGCCATGTTCTTGGGGCGCACGGCGCGCCGCTTCGAGAGGTCCTTGATGGCGACGCCGGTGAACTCGATGTTCGCGCCCAGCGGAAGCGCGTTCACCGGAATGGTGGCGCGGGCGGGCGTGTTGCCGAACTCGAAGTGCTTCGCGTACACCTTGTTCATCACGGACATCGGCATGGCTTTCGTCAGGTAGGGGTTGACGAAGACCATGTGGCGGAAGTCCATGCCCGCCGCCGAGAGGACGGTCTTCATGCGGTCCAGCGCCAGTTGCACCTGCGCCGCCGGATCGGACGGAATCGTGCCGGTGGCGGGATCGCGGCCCAGGAAACCGGAGATGTAAAGGCGATCGCCCACCATCACTCCAGGCGAGATGGCGCCCACGGATTGATAGCCGGGAGGCACGACGATCTTCTTTTTCGAGAGATCGCGAACCGCAACCACATTGACCTCAATCGGCGTGCCGGTCGGCATTTTGTAAACGCCGAGGGTGGCGCGGGCTGGAGGATTTTTCGGATAGTACCGCTCCAGCACCTTGTTCATGGCGGGGTAGTTGTCGATGTCCTCGAAGTAGATCTGGGTGTAGACCACGTGCTCCATGGTCAACCCGGCCGCTTCGACGATCGCCTTGACGTTCTCCATGCACTGCCGCGCGGCGTCCTCGAAGTTAGCGGAGATCTTTCCGCTCGCATCGCGGGCGCCTTGCCCCGAGACATATAGGTAGTCCCCGGCCATGATGCCGGCACTATAGGGCCCAACCGGCTTCGGCGCGTTGGCCGGAACCACGACGCGGCGCTCGGCCCCGGCCAGCGCGACTGCCATCCCCAGAAACAGGCAAAACGATTTCATCCCTTGTATACGCTCCAAAACACCTTATGGAATTTGAGCCCATCATACACCATGGGTAGTTGAGCGCTGGGGCCAGGAGTTTGAGGCCATTGCTCTTCTCATGCCGGTTGGCGCTTTGCCGGCACGAAACGAATCTCAACGCGTTTTTCCAGAGCTTCCGCAATCCGCTTCAGCATATAGAGGGAGTGGCCGTCATAATCGGCGTCTTCGAGACGGCAGATGGTCGACGCGGTGGTTCCCACCTTCCTGGCAAGCTCCCGCTGACTCAGGCCCGCCTTCGTGCGAAGGTCATAAATCTTCCGCGCAATCTCCGCGTGGAGCAGTTCCTGTTCGTATTCCTCGACGCGCTTCTGGTCCTTGCCAATGTAGCGGTCGTAGGTCCACTGGAGCGCAGCCGATTTGAATTTCCGCTTTTTTATTGCCATGCCCTTTCATCCTCTCGGCTTGAACGTGTGTTGCTCCGGGCTGGCCTCGAACGCCTGCTTTCGCTTGATCGCCAGGTCAATCTCCCGCGGTGGCACCACCCGTTCCTTCGTTAACCCGTGGGAGACCACCACAGCCGACCGCCTATGAAAAAAGTAAAGCATCCGGTAGTGAACTCCCTGGTAGCTGGCCCTCAGCTCGTAAATGTCGTCGCGGAGGTAATCGGCTTCCGGTCTCCGAAGCTCGTGCCCGAGCTGTTCCAGTCGTTCGAGCCGGACCAAGCACTTTTGAAGAGCCTTTGCCGAAAGCTCTTCGAGCCACTGAACCATCGGCACGGTCTCGGCGTCCTCCTGATAGTAAACGAGCTCCGCTGCCAAGCCATCTCCTTTATGTTCTCACTATTGCGAACATCGGTCAACGCGCCAGAACGAACTCCCCCACCAGCTCTTCCAATAGCGGCGTCTGAGGGTACGGGTGCCCCTTATACCGCCGGAATCCTTCGGCGAATTCCACGCCGGCGCGCGAGCCGATTTCGCGCGTCCACTGCTCGGTCGTCTGGAGGTAGTCGTCCATGCCGTGGTGCTTGAACAGCCACTCGCGCTGGCTGCGATGCTCCGCCAACATGCGCAGCTTGGTCTCCAGGGTGCGGCCGACGTCAACGTAAAAATCCGCCGGCACCGGCCGGTTATCGCGGTCGCGCCCGCCAATGGGGTCCATGAAGTACAGATGCGGGATGAAATTCAAACGACCGGCCGGGTTCGCGGCTCCCGTCGCATAGTTGCGGGCCGGGGCCGCGAAGAGCGCATCTCTTACCAGGGCGCTGGTGGCCTCATGGTCGGCCATGTAATCCACGGGCGCCGACGTGAGCACCAGCTCCGGCCGGATTTCGCGCAGCAATTCCACGATCCGCCGGCGCGAGGCGTCGTCGCTGAAGACGGAGAGGTCGCGGAACTCGGCGCATCTGTAACTGGCCCCGATGTGGGCGGCGGCGCGTGCGGCCTCGGCACGGCGCACGGCGGCAATCTCGTCGGGCGGCAGATCCGCTGAGCCGCAGTCGCCCGGCGTCATGGTCACGATGGTGATGGCATGCCCGGCGCCGGCCAGATGGGCGAGCGTTCCACCGGCCAGAATTTCCACATCGTCAGGGTGAGCGTGTATCGCGAGAATGTGTTTGGACACAGCCTCCTATTCTATTTGACGTGAGGGACAGTACCATAGAGAGGAATGGCGGCCTCATCGCCCACACGGCCCTTGCTGATCGGACTGGCGGTTACGCTGGCGGCCGTGGCCATATTCGCATGGTATTCGCTGCGCCAGGTCGAGGGCTTGCGCAGCCTGCAAACCGACACCGTGGACGCCAGCCGCAAAGACTCTTTGCAACTCCTGCGGATCCAGAACAATCTGCACTCGCTCGCGCTCGCCATGCGGGACATGATCGAGGGCACGGAGCCCTACCCGCTGCAGGCCTGGAAGGCGCAGTTCGACCGCATCCGCTTCGATCTGGAAGATGCGCTGCGAATTGAGAGCGAGCTGACGCCGGCCTCGCGCAGCCCGGAGCAGCAGCTCCATCTCGAGATGTCGCTCTCGCAGTTCTGGAACTCCACCGGGCGGATGTTCGACCATGCCCGGGTGGGCCGCGAGAAGGAGGCGCGGGAGATGATCCGGCACACGCTCGAGCCGCAACAGGCGGCGCTTACCGCGACGGTCGCGCGTCTGCTGGTGCTCAATAACGAGGCGGAAGAGCGGGCGGTGCTGGAGATTCAAAAAATCTACGACGGCGTGGAGCGCAACACCTACTACTTTGTCGCCGCCATGCTGCTGGCTATCCTGGGAACCAGCCTGTATCTGATTCAGGCCAATCGGCGGATTTTCACGGACCTTCAGGCGCTCTCCGATCAGCGGCGCGTGCTGGCACGAAAGCTGATCAGCGTGCAGGAGGAGATTCTGCATTCCGTGTCCAGGGAGCTGCATGACGAGTTCGGCCAGATTCTGACCGCGGTGGGCGCAATGCTAAGCCGCGCGGAGAAGCAGGGACTTCCGCCGGATTCGCCTTTCCGGACGGAACTGGCCGAGGTGCGAGAGGTGGCGCAGTCCACGCTGGAGAAGATGCGGAGCCTCTCTCAAGTGCTGCGCCCGACCATCCTCGACGATTACGGTTTGGAGAAGACGCTCGAATGGTACGTAAACCAGTTCGAAAAGCAAACCGGCATCGTTATACGATATGAGAAACAGGGAACCGGCCGCCGGATCGACGACGAGATAGCCATCCACGTCTATCGCATTCTGCAGGAGGCTCTGAATAACGTGGCGCGCCACTCCCATTCGTCGACAGCCTCCGTTCAGGTGCGGTTCGAAGCGGACCGCCTTCTGATGGAGGTCGGCGACAAGGGCATCGGGCTTCCGGCGCGCCCGAACGGAGGTTTGGGATTGGTTGCCATGCGCGAGCGCGCGGAGATTCTGCAGGGCACGCTGGAACTGCGGCGGAAGTTGGAAGGGGGAACGCTGGTGAAGCTGGACGTACCGTTAACATGAAGCCGGAGATCACAGTTCTGCTGGTCGATGACCATCGCCTGGTTCGTACCGGATTCCGGCGCATCCTTGACGACGATCCCGAGATTCGCGTCGTGGGCGAGGCGGGCGACGGCGTGGAGGCCATACAGGAGGCCGTGAAACTGCGCCCGCGCGTGATCGTGATGGACATGGCGATGCCGGAACTGGACGGCGTCCAGGCTACCGCGGAAATTTTGAGAAAAGTGCCGGGCACGGCGGTGCTGGTTCTCAGCATGTATTCCGATGAGAACTACGTGCGGAACGCATTCGAAGCGGGCGCTTCGGGTTACCTTCTCAAGAACGCGATCGAAGTCGATCTGGTTTCGGCGGTGAAGGTGGTCGCCTCGGGCCGCAAGTACAAGGCCCCGGGTATGGCCAGGCCGCCGATGGAGCGCGAGCGGTCGGAAGACGGCTACGAGCGGCTCACGGCGCGCGAGAAGCAGGTGCTGCAGCTCATCGCGCAAGGCAAGTCGAACAAGGAGATCGCCGCGCTGCTCACCCTGAGCGTGAATACCATTTCCGTACACCGGGCCAACCTGATGGACGCGCTCAACCTTCACCGGACGGCCGAACTGGTGCTCTATGCCATCCGCAAGGGCATGGTGAATCTCCCCTAGCCGATGAAGCGGAGACAATTTCTTTTGGGGCTGGGAAGTCTGGCGCGAGCGGCCGAAGCGCCGGGCTTCCGGCTGGTGGACGTGACCGCGGGCGCGGGAATTGATTTCCGCCACAACAGCGGCGCGTTCGGGGAAAAATACCTTCCGGAGACGCTGGGCGCGGGATGCGCCTTTCTGGATTACGACAACGACGGCTGGCAGGACATCCTGCTGGTCAACGGAACGAGCTGGCCGGGAGATCCGCGCCGTACGCCGCCGCGCGGCACGCTCAAGCTCTACCGCAACAATCGGGACGGCACCTTCACCGACGTTACGAAAAGCGCCGGGCTGGACGTGGAGATGTACGGCATGGGCGCCGCGATCGGCGACTACGACAACGACGGCTGGCCGGATATCTTCGTCTCCTGCCTGGGGCAGAGCCGCCTCTTCCGCAATACCGGCAAAGGCGCCTTCGTGGACGTCACCGGGCATTGCGGCCTGGGCAAGCGCGAAGCCTTCAGCAGCTCCGCGCTTTGGATCGACTACGACCGCGACGGCCATCTCGACCTGTTCGTCTGCAACTACGTGAAGTGGTCGCGCGACCAGGACGTCTTCTGCAGCCTGGACGGCAAGCAGAAGTCGTACTGCACGCCGGAGGCTTATCGCGGCACTACCTGCTGGCTGTTCCGCAATCGCGGCGACGGCACTTTCGAGGATGTAACGGCGCAGGCCGGGATTTTCGACAGCAGCTCGAAGTCGCTGGGCGTGACCATGCTGGACTACGATCAGGACGGCTGGCCGGATCTGTTCGTCGCCAACGACACCCAGCCCAACAAGCTCTACCGGAACACGCGCAACGGGAAGTTCGAGGAAGCGGGCGTGCGCGCGGGAGTGGCCTTCAGCGAAGACGGCAAAGCGCGCGCGGGAATGGGCGTGGACGCGGCAGACTACGACAACTCGGGAATCCCCAGTCTGGTAGTGACCAACTTCGACGGCGAGATGCTGGGACTTTACCGGAGCAGCGGAGAAGGACTGTACATCGACCAGGCGCCGCGGTCGGAGCTGGGGAGGATTACGCGGCGCAATCTCGGCTTCGGATGCTTCTTCTTCGACGCGGATCTGGACGGTAAACTCGACCTGCTGGTGGTCAACGGCCACATTGACGACATCGTGGCGAGACTGAGCCGCGACGTGAGCTATGCGCAACCGCCGAATCTGTTTTTGAACACGGGCTCGGGAGGCTTCCGCGATGTGGCCCCCGAGCTGGGCAAGGATTTCGCTCGACCCAAGGTGGGCCGCGGCGCGGCCTTTGGGGACTTCGATAACGACGGCGATCTGGACGTTCTCATCACCACCAACAACGGACCGGCGTATCTTTACCGCAACGACCAGTTGACCGGAAACCGAAGCATCCGCTTCCGGCTTGTGGGCACGAAGAGCAACCGCGACGGCATCGGCGCTTCCGTAAAGATCTTTCTCGGCGAGGAAGCCAGTTCCCGCATGGTCCGCAGCGGATCGAGTTATCTGTCCCAGTCGGAGCTTCCGGTGACCTTCGGCGCTGGACGGCGCGAGACGATTGACCGTGCCGTGATTCGCTGGCCGAGCGGGCGCGTCGAAGAATACACCAAGCTCCGCACGGGCGCGCGGTACGTGGTGACCGAAGGCAAGAGCATCGATTCGGACTAATCGTCAACATCCCGCTAATAGCTTTACATTATTGTGATTTTTAACCCGTGGCCGGTAGGCTAAGTCAATCGCTATGAAATTCCCCGCACAAACCCCTCTTCTGGCCCTGGGTGTCGCCCTAGCCGCTTCGGCCCAGCATCCCGGCCCAATGCATCTGCCGGATCCAACGCTGATTCTGGGCAGTTCCAGCGAAGGCACAACCTATCTGGTGCTGCCGAAGGGCCTGACGCAGATCACGTTTGGCGCGCAGCAGAAAATGGGTGACGACCGGCGCGACGAAAACGGGACATCCTTCCATTGGCCCGACAACCGGATGCCAAAATTTCGGTACGCCATTCTCAATATGGGCTTCGGGCTGGGGAAGAATCTGGAGTTCAACTTCACCTTACCGTACACCTGGGCGACCGATTTCTTTCCGTCGGCCAACGGCCTGTATTCGCACCGGGGCAACACTCAATGCGATACTGGCGCGCAATTCGAAGGCTGCACCGGCCTCACGGATTCCTGGGCGTCCATGAAGTGGCAGCCTTTCGGCCTGAGGCGCGTGCCTTTCGTTCTGCAGGGCGATTTCAAGTTCCCGGAAATCTACCGGCACGGAAACCCGATGATGGGCACCCGGACTCACGACTTCCAGCTTTCGGCATGGACCTTCCTGCACAATCGAAAGTTTTGGCTGAGCCCCAAGATCGGGCACATGTGGACCGGCGGAGCTTTCGCGGACTCCGTCACCTATGCCGTCGACGTGGGCTGGCGTCCATCGGCGGAGCGGCGCTACCGGAATTTCTACCTGAGGATGAAGTTCGATGGCCTGTTCGCGCACGGCGCCGGACAGCCGACCGGCCCGAAGGACCGGTTTGCCAGCCGAAGCGAGATCGTGCCCGGGCACTTTTTCAGCTACAACGATTTTGAAGGGCACCGCGTTACATGGGCGGCCGGCGTGAACGTTCTCGAATGGAACCTGGAGTTGTCCTACGCCCGGTGGCTCAAGTGGCAGAATGGTCTCGGATTCAAGGAATGGACGCTGACCGCTTCGCGTCCCCTGGAGCGCCGCGAGTTCATTCGCAACAACGAGATCGTGCAAGCCCCGACGGAGTCCGAAGCCCGCACGCGCGAACCGAACTCCATCACGCTCGGTTCGGGCGAAGGTTACGTCGCCACGCTGTTCGACTGGAAGCTGGGCCAGAATCGTCACGACAGCGAGGGGCGGCCCTTCCGCGCCGGGAACGGCCGGAATCACGACTTCCGCTTCCTCACCGCTTACATGGCCTATGGCCTTCCGAAGGGCTTTGAAGTGTCCGCGCTGGTGCCGTACCTCTGGGGCAAGGAATTCTTCCTTGACAACCCCAACGGAAACTTCACCCACGTTGGGCTGAACGATATCTGGGTCACGGTGCGCAAGCAGCTTCTCTACAATTCCGTGCTCCCCCTGGGTTTTTCCGCCGAGTTCAAGTTCCCCGAAGCCACCCGTCACGCGGACCGCTGGCTAGGCGAACTACGGCACGATATCTGGCTTTCGCTTTTCACCGTAAAGGCGGGCACGAACTGGTGGGTGGCGCCGAAGTTTGGATACAAGTGGCGCGAAGGCGCATTCTCCGACGAACTGCCGTACTCCGTGGATACCGGTTACCGGCCGCCGTTCTCTCACCGCCTCCGCGATGTTTACGTGAAGACCGTCTTTAATGGAAACTTCAGTCTTCGCAACGACAGCCCGCGAGGGCCGAAGGACCGCTTCGGCAACATTTCCCTCGCCGCCCAGCCGGACCACTACTTCACGTTCAATCAAGGCGCCATGCACCGCATCGGCTTTGGGGCCGGCTTCCGCATCATCCGCAACTGGAACGTGGAGTTCATTAACCACGAGTACCTTGCGACGCGTAATAATAATGCATATCAGCGCGACTGGACAATCGGCTTGTCGCGCTGGTTCTAGTTCTAGACGAATATGAAAACTTTAATCATCTTCTTCGCCTCGGTGAGCATGGCTCTCGCATCCGGCACCATCACTCCGGGAGGGCGCCCAGGCAGTAACCGCTGCGCCACTTCGTCGATGGACGGGCGCATTCTGGACGTCGATGCCGAAAACGGGCAAGTGTCGCTCGATTCGAAAAAGCATGGCAAGAAAACCTTCAAGGTGTCCGAGAACACGGTCTATCGGATTCCTGGCGCAACCAAAGAGGAGATCAAGAACGGGCCCATGCTCAAGATCATGCCGCAGGCGGAGGCCAAGATCATCTACTGCAGACAGGACGAGAGCGTCGTCGAGATCAAGGTAAAGAAGTAGCCTAGCACCGGGCGCGTACAATATCTCGATAGCCTTCGCCTATCAGATCCTCGCGGCTGCTTCGGCGGCCGGATACGCCTGCGCGGTACGCCTCGTCCGCAGTGACAACACCACTGCGGATTTCTTGCGTTTCTTCACCATCTTTTTCCTCCTCGCGGCGCTTTGGGGCATAGCCCTTTCCCTGGCGCGCCGGTCTCCCCCCGGGCTCACCCAACTTTTCGCCTGGGGTCTCCTCTTCCGCCTGATTCTGATTCCAGCGGGCATGTCGTTCGAAACCGGGCAGTATCAACGCCTTCTGCTCTACGACGACGATATATGGCGCTATCTCTGGGAAGGCCACGTTTGGTCGGCCGGCGTGAATCCCATGCAGGTGCCGCCCGCGGAGCTCGAAGAGTACGATCTGGAGTTGCGCGATCCCGCCCTTCATCGCGCTCTGTTCGCGGACCGGCAGTGGAGCGAAAACTACGACAACATTGGTTACCGGGAGATTGCTTCGCCGTACCCGCCTATGGCGCAGGCCGTGTTCCGTCTCGCGCACCTGCTCGATCCCGGAAGCATTCCTGTTTTCAAGCTGCTCATGATCGCCTTCGATCTGGGCGTCGCGTGGCTGTTGTGGCTTCTGACGCGGGACGGCTTCGTGGTGCTCGCGTGGACATGGAATCCGCTGGTGGTCAAGGAATTCGCGGGGTCGGGCCACATCGACGCCGTGCTCGTTTTTCTTCTGGTGGCCGCCGTACTGCACGCGCGCTCGCTGGGGAGCATCTGGCTGGCTCTGGCCGCACTGGTCAAACCAGTTCCGCTGCTGCTGGCGCCGGCATTCTTCAAGCGCGGCGGGATCAAGGCCCTGATAGCGCCCATTGGAGCCGCCGCCGCGATCCTGTTTGCGATGCCCACCGGAATGCGGGACTACGCGCGGCACTGGACGTTCAACGCCGCGTTGTTCCGTCTGCTGCCGGTGGAGCGCGATGCGGCGATGATCATCGGAGGGGTCGCGCTGGCCCTGCTGACCGCCTGGTGGTTCCGGCGGGACGACCGCTCGGAGGAGATGCTTACGCGGCAAGCGGTCTGGCTGATTGGCGCGTTCCTGCTCGTCACGCCGATGTTCGGCCCGTGGTACCTCACGTGGATCATTCCTTTTGCCGCGATCCGGCGGGCATGGTTCTGGCTGGCGCTCTCCGCGACCATCTTCCTCTCCTACCATGCCTATCTGGAGTTCCGGGAACTGCCGCTCCTGGTCGCGATGGAATTCGCGATCCCGCTGGCGGTCTACCTCTGGCTGCGCCGCGACGCGTCGTTAAGGCCCCAGTCGTACGAAAAATAGCGCACCTTCCAGATACCTTCACGGAGCGCCGCAGCATCCTGCGGCCTATACTTCGCGATGTAGCGGACCACGGCTTGCTTGTCCGGGCCGAAATCATCCTGGAACCAGTCGAAAATCTTGGATACCGAAATCTCCCTCTTGTTCCCGGTCACTTTCACGTTGCGGCCGTCGTTAAGGAACTCGCGGGCGGCGCGGTCGAGGTTCCCGTTAACGTTCTCCGCCGTGAAGACGTCGCGCGGGAGCTTGGGACAACTCGAAGACGCACAAACGATGGCGAAGTGGATGCGCGGATCCTTGAACTCGTCACGAATTGTCTTGTGCTCGATGTCGTCGAGGGAACGCCGCACGCCGCCCACCGGGAACTTGGTGCGGAAGAAGAACAGACCCCGGCCCACAAGGCCGCGCAACCGGTCCTTTCCCTTCGGATAGTCCTTTGCGAAAGACCAGAGCACCAGCGCGTTGTATGTGTTCAGCCAGTAGGCCAACGCGTGCTCGCGCGTGGGGAAAAGCTTCGGGTGGCTGTGGGGGCTGACCGCGGCGATCCGCTCTACGAAGGCGGAGAGCGGCGCGATGTTGTCACGCAGTTCGGCGTAACGCACCGTCCCGTCTTCAAGAGCGTACTCCTTCAGCACGGCGTCAAACGCACGGGTATCGGGCGGCGAAGGCTGCGTGGCACACAGCAGGCCGGTGAATGAGAACAGCAGTAGAAGAAAAGTCATTCCCCTTTTATTGCTATGGTTTTTGCGCGGCAAGATATTCGCCGACCGGCCGGAAATACTCGAGCATGGCGCGTGCGCTGATGTCTTCCCCCGTCTTCTCGCGGATCACCTTCCTCCAGTCCTGCGTCGCCCCCAGACTGAGCAGCTCCCAGAGCCACTTGCCTACATCTTTATTGCCGTAGTAATTGCAGTTGTGCGGGTCCTGCTTCAGGATTTTTTTGGCGATGTGATCGTGAAGCTGATATTTGATGACATACGCCAGGGCATAGTCGTAATATTGCGCGGGGTCGTCTATGACATGGGTCTTCGTGCAGCCATCGCAAAATTCCTCGCCGCGCGGCGCCGGCGGCTCAATCCCCTGATGCTGCCCAACCAGCTCCCACCAGCGCCGGTTAAACTGGTCCACCGGCAGCTTCTTTTCGTAGAGATCGTGCTCGAAGTGCGTCATTACACCCGCCGACCACGGCAGGAACACACCCGCCGAATCCAGCGCTTCGCTCAGCAGCCACTGGGTCTGATCGACTTTTCGGTCCTGGCTCAACAGCCCTACCTCCCGCAGATATGGCAACTGGCGCGAGGCGATGCCAATCAGATCGCCGACCGCCTCGTGAAATGCCCGGTTCGCGCCGCCGCGCAGCACGTAGGGCACGTTCGGATTCGAGTAGGCCATGTAGTAGTAGACATGCCCCAGCTCGTGATGGGTAGTCTCAAACCAGCGGAAATTGGGGGTCACGCTCATCAGCGAGCGCACGTCCTTGCCGGTGTCGATGTGCCAGGCGGAGGCATGCGTATTTTTCTTGCGTTTCGAGCCGGGGGGAAGCTCGTAAAGATCCGACTTTTCCCAGAACGACTTCGGCAAAGCCGGCATGCCGAGCGAGGTATAAAAGCGCTCCGCCTGCTGCACGATCCACTCCGGTGACTTGCCGCGCATCAGGTCGTCCAGATCGACCGCTTCCACCAGCCCGGGCCACTCCTGCCCCCAGCGATTGCCCAGCCAGTGCGCGGGAATTTTCTCGGGCACGGGCTGTCCGTACCGGGTCGCCAGCTTGTGCCGGGCGTACCGGTGTAACTGGTCGTAGAGCGGCCGGGTCTCCTTCAGTATCCCGTCCATGAGTCCCACCATCTCCGCGACGCTCATGCCGTAATCGGCAACCTGCAAGTGGAAGAAGGAGGAGTAACCCAGTTCGGCGGCAACGCGATTGCGCAGATCCCGCAGTTCGGCGAGGCTCTGCTTCAGCGCCGGGCCGGTCTGCTTCGATACCTCCCAGACCTTGCGCCGTTCCGCCAACTGCCGGGAACGGTCGAGCGTGTCGTCGATCTGGTTCGGGGTCGTGGTCTTGACGCACTTTTCACCCTGGCGCTCCATGCAGAAGGTGAAGCCGTCGAGAATCGCGCCGGCCCGCGCTTCGGCCGCCACGCGCGCCTGGACGACATCCGGGATCGTACCGGGGAATTCGGCCGCGGCGAGGAGAATTTTGTCCAGCTGACGGGTGTCCAACTCGCTCAACCGCCCCTTCCCGAGAAACTGTTTGGTGTTGTCGATGATGTAGCGGCTGCCCCGGAATGCGGCGAGCGCACCGGTGGCGCCCATGCGCTCGCCGGTATGCTGTTCGCTGACGTCCGTGGACGCCTTCCAGCTTGCCTCCGCGGCTACCGTGGAAACCTTCTGGTCCAGGTCGTTGTACATGTTCAGAAACCGGCGCGCGCTGGAGGAATCTCCGCCCGAGTTGGCGCAGCCTGTAAGAATCGCCAGCAGAAAAAACAGCAAACTTCTCATAAACCGCAATTGTACCGGGGAACGCCGTCCTTTGGAGGCTATATAATAACGGGCGCAATGAAGTCGCTCCTGCTGGTCTTATCCATATCCCTGCTGGCGTCCTGCTCGCGTCAGGCGGACTCGTCCGAACGCGCGGCGCTCGAAGAGCAATTTCGAAAATCGCTAACCGGAGCGGCGCTGGTGGGCAAGTTCACCAGCGACAGCGGCAGAATCTCCGACGATCGCTATGTGATTGAAAAGGTGTCCAAAGTGCAGGGGGACATTTGGCTGTTCCAGTCGCGCATTCAATACGGCGGGCGCGACCTGCCCATTCCGCTGCCCCTGACCGTGAAATGGGCGGGCGACACTCCGGTGATCACGCTGACCGACATGCCGATTCCGGGCCTGGGCACATTCACCGCCCGCGTGATGTTCTTCCGCGACCATTACGCGGGCACATGGAGCGGAAAGGATCATGGCGGGCAGATGTTCGGGAAAATTGTGCGGGAAGGCGGCGGGGACGCGCCGGCGAAGTGACGGCTACGCGAGCGTTTTCACCGGCTCCTCGCGCGCGTCAAAGCTGTAGCCGAAGCCGCGGACGGAGTGGATCAGCGCCGGGTTAGCCGGATCCTTTTCCACCTTTTGCCGCAGCCGCAGGATGTACACATCGACAGTGCGATCCGTGATGGCGCGGTCGTGGCCCCAGACGGCATTCAATACCTGCTCGCGGCTGAACACCTGGCCTGCATGCGACATCAGAAACTCCAGCAAGCGGAACTCGGTGGCTGTCAACGCGACCGGATTGCCGTGGTACCGCACCTGGCAACTGGCGCGGTCCAACTCGATTCCGCCGGCCTTCAGCATCTTTGCCGGCGCGGCCTGGGTGCGGAACTGAAGCCGGATGCGGGCGATCAACTCACGCACGAAGAACGGCTTCACGATATAATCGTTGGCCCCGATCTCCAGACCCACGATGCGGTCGGTTTCCGATGCGCGCGCGGTCAAAAAGATCACCGGGATATGCGCCAGCTCGGCATGATTCCGAATCCCTTTGCAGATATCGAGGCCGTCCGAATCCGGGAGCATGATATCGAGAAGAATGAGGTCGGGCCGAACCTGCCGGCACAACTCGATCGCGCCCTTACCCGTCTGCGACCCTTCAAGAAGGAAACCTTCCTTCTCGAGGTTGTACTGGATTAGGGCATACAAGTCGGAATCATCTTCGATCAGGACGATTTTCTTCATACGGCTGAGTTTGAGCGTAACGCAGACTGCGTTACAAAGCCGTTACAAGGCTATGAACTCTGGGTGAAGCTCTGGGGGTCGGCTAGCGTTGAATTCGCGCCGAGCCGCCTTTTGCGAAGCTTCGCACCTGCTCCACGGTGGCCATGGTCGTGTCTCCCGGAAATGTGGTCAGAAGCGCGCCGTGCGCCCATCCCAGCTTGACCGCCTCCTCCGCCGGCTCACCGGCCATGAGGCCGTAAAACAGCCCGGACGCGAACCCGTCTCCGCCGCCGACGCGATCGAGAACATCGAGCTCGCAGGTGGGAGCGACGTGAGTCTGGCCGTCGATCCAGGCGACCGCGCTCCAACTGTGCCGGTTGGTCGAGTGTACCTCCCTGAGGGTCGTCGCGATGACCTTGATTTGCGGATACTTCTCCACTACGCAATCGATCATGCCAAAGAAGGCCGTCGGATCGAGCTTGGACTTGGCGGCCACCTCCGGGCCGGAAATGCCCAGCCCCTTCTGCAGGTCCTCCTCGTTTCCGACCAGGACGTCCACGTTCTTCACGATGCGGTCGATCACCGCCACTGCCCGATCCTGTCCGCCGGAGATCTTCCACAGCTTCTCGCGAAAGTTCAGGTCGAAGGAGACGATTGCGCCGGCAGCCTTGGCCGCCTGCATGCCCTCGACGATCACTTCCGCCGTCGTCGGGGAAAGGGCCGCGAAAATTCCTCCGCTGTGGAACCAGCGCACGCCGGAAGCGAAGATGGCGTTCCAGTCGAAGTCGCCCGGCTTCAGCCTCGCCGCCGCCTCGTTGCAGCGGTTGTAGAAGACCACGGGCGCGCGCACGCCCTGCCCGCGGTCGCTATAGACGGTGGCCATGTTCGGGCCGGTGACGCCGTCATGCTCGAACCGCTTGTAGAAGGGCTTGACGCCCATCGCCTTCACGCGCTCGGCGATGAGATCGCCAATCGGATAATCCACCATCGCGGAGACGACGCCGGTCTGCATGCGGAAGCAGTCGGCCAGGTTGGCGGCGACGTTGAACTCGCCGCCGCTCACGTGTATCTGGCACTGGTGCGCCTTGCGAAAGGGGATGATCCCCGGGTCCAGCCGGTGGACGATGGCGCCGAGAGACAGAAAATCCAGCGCGCCATCCTGGCGAATATTCAGGCCGTACTTCATTCGATTTCTCCCTGTGACGTCCGGTCAGACGTTGTACGTCCCTGAAGCGATCCTGCCGCCGCGTCCGGTCCAGTTCGTATGGAAAAACTCGCCCCGAGGCTTATCGATGCGCTCGTAGGTGTGCGCGCCGAAGAAGTCCCTTTGGGCTTGCAGCAGGTTCGCGGGCAGACGGGCCGTACGGAATCCGTCGAAGAAAGAAAGGGCCGTGGAGAAAGCGGGCGTCGGCACGCCGTATTCTATCGCGCGAACGATGGCGCGCCGCCAGGATGCCTGGTAGTCGTTCAATACCTTGCTGAAGAAACTGTCGACAAGCAGATTCGTAAGCCGCGGATTCGTGTCGTAAGCCTCTTTGATCTTTCCCAGAAAGCGGCTGCGGATGATGCAGCCGCCCCGCCACATCAGGGCGATCCCGCCGAAATTCAGATTCCACCCCTGCTCCTTACCCGCCTCGCGCAGCAGCATGTACCCCTGGGCATAAGAGATCATCTTGGAGCAGTACAACGCCCGCCGCACATCTTCGATGAAATCCTTGCGATCCTGGGCCGCCAGATATTTCGGTCCCGTCAATATTCCAGAGGCGGCCACCCGCTCTTCTTTCAAGGCGGAAAGACACCGCGCAAACACGGCCTCGCCAATCAAAGTGACCGGAGTACCCAGTTCCAGGGCGCTGATGCCTGTCCACTTTCCGGTTCCTTTCTGGCCGGCGGTGTCCAGAATCTTGTCAATGAGCGGCGTGCCGTCCTCGTCCTTCTTGGTAAAGATCTCGCTGGTGATCTCGATCAGGTAACTGTCCAGCTCGCCCTTGTTCCACTCCGCAAACACGTCATGCAGTTCGCTGGCGTTCAGCCCGAGTCCTTCCCGCAGCAGGTGGTAGGCCTCGCAGATGAGCTGCATGTCGCCGTATTCGATGCCATTGTGGACCATCTTGACGTAATGTCCGGCGCCATTCTCGCCCACCCAGTCGCAGCAGGGCGAGCCGTCCTCGACTTTGGCCGCGATCGCTTGAAAGATCTCTTTCACGTGAGGCCAGGCGGCAGGATTTCCCCCGGGCATGATGGACGGGCCGAAGCGAGCTCCTTCCTCGCCTCCCGAGACCCCGGTCCCTACGAACAGAATTCCCTTCTCCGCCAGAGCTTTCGTCCGGCGGTTCGTGTCCGGATAGTGCGAGTTGCCACCGTCAATGACAATGTCGCCCTCCTCGAGATGCGGCAGCAGGCTCTCGATCACCTGGTCGACGGTCTCGCCGGCCTTGACCATCAGCATGACGCGCCGGGGCTTTTTCAGCGCCTGCACGAGTTCGGGGATCGAGTGGGCGCCGGTCACCTTCGTCCCGGCGGCTTCGTCCCGGATGAAGTCGTCTACCTTGGAAACGGTCCGATTAAAGACGGCGACGCGATAACCGTGGTCGTCCATATTCAATACGAGATTCTGGCCCATTACAGCCAGACCAATGAGTCCGATGTCGCTATTTTCCATTTGCAAAAAGCTCTCCTGATCCCTTCGCCATTCTATCTCGGTTGTGAGCTCCTACCGGTTCCGGTCGAGGTGATCGAGGACGATATTGGTCATCGCCTTCACCCCCACGAGCAGGCTGGCCTCGTCGGCGTCGTAATCGGCGGTGTGCAACATGGCCGTGATGCCCTTGCCGGGATTGCCTACCCCGAGCCAATAGATGAAGCCGGGAATCTCTTTCTGAAAATAGGAGAAGTCTTCGGCGCCCATTACGGGCGGCACCAGAACGACATTCTCCGCGCCCAGGGTCCGGCGCATCGCCGGAAGCGTGGCTTCGACCAGCGCCGTGTCGTTGATTGTTGGGGGGTTGGAGCGCGGCGACCACGTCACCTCGGCTTTCGCCCCATGAGAAGCCGCCACGCCGCCGACAATCTCCCTGACCAGCGAGATGGCCCGCTCGCGCACCTGCTCGCTGTGGGTCCGCAGCGTGCCCTCCATCAGGACTTCGTCGGCGATGATGTTATGCCGGTTCCCGCCGTGGATGGAGCCGATGGTAAGGACCATGGGTTCGACCGGGTCGATGCGCCGGCTGCGAATGGTCTGAAGCGCAGCGATGGACTCGGCCGCAACAACCACCGGATCGATGCCCTGATGCGGCCATGCGGCGTGTACTTTTTTGCCGATGATGCGGATGGTGACGGAGTCGGATGAGGCCAGCACGGCGCCCGGCGCGTATCCGATCTTGCCCGCGGCAAGCATGGGAGTGGTGTGCAGGGCGAAGATTGCGCGCGGGCGGGGATTTTCGAGAACTTTCTCGCGAATCATGCGGACGGCGCCCGAATCTTCGCCCTCGGGTGCGCCCTCCTCGGCGGGCTGAAAGATAAACTTGACGCTTCCGGCGATCTCGCCGCGCATCTTGCTCAGGATCTCGGCGGTGCCAAGGGCCACGGTCATGTGGACATCGTGCCCGCAGGCGTGCTTGACGCCCTTGTTCTTCGATTTGTACGGCACATCGAGCGTTTCTTCTATGGGAAGGGCGTCCATATCCGCCCGAATGGCTACGACTGGCCCGGGCTTCGCGCCTTTCAGAAGAGCGACCACGCCGTGCTGGCTGACCCCGGTCCGGATATCGTCGAAGCCAAGAGCCTTCAGCTTTTCGGCAATCACACGCGACGTGCGCACCTCCCGGTTTGACAACTCCGGGTACATATGAAAATCGCGGCGCTGCTTCACCAGAGAATCGTAAAGCGACTGGGCCGAGCTGGCGACACGCTCTTCGCGCGATTGCGCGTGCAATGCCATGCAGGCGGCGCAAACCAGGAGGGCCGTTTTAAGAATGTGTTTTCGCATGCTTTTTGGCTAGATTAGCAGAGGCTCGAAGCGCTTGGGTTGGCCCGGGCCGCCGGCTCCCTCACGGTCGCGGTTCGGTGGACCCGTAGCAGCACGGAACCGCGCGCGTCAGCAACAGACTGGGAAGTGCTCTTACCAAGCCTGCGCGGTGCGATAGCCGTAAGGATCTGCCCCGGCTTCGATCACACCGTTCGGCAGCAAACGGATCATCACCGGGGCGGAGCCGCTCGACCATCGCGAGCGCGTTCCCACGCGATGCCGCCGCGCGGCCAGGTCCGTAGCCACGGCTGCCGGTACACGCTCGTCCAGAAGCAGATCCCCGGGATTCATGGCATGGTTGTCGAAGCTCGATACCAGATGGCGCGTCTGGAAGCGCGGCGCTTCGATGGCCTGCTGCGGATTCATGGAGAACTCGATGGCGTTCAACAGGAGTTGCAACTGCGACTGTTCCTGATTGTCTCCGCCGGGCGTCGAGAGTGCGAGCGCCGGACGTCCCCCGTGAGTCACCAGCGTAGGGCTCAATGTCACGCGCGGCCGCTTGCCGCCCTCCAGCTCGTTGGGATGTCCGGGAACCAGCAGGAAACTTTGCGCTCTCTGCGTCAGCGGAATTCCCGTATCGCCCGCGATCACCGAAGGCAGCCACGCGCCCGATGGCGTCGCGGCGAACATCACACCATTGCGGTCGACTGCGTCCACGCACGTCGTATCCCGCGCCATCAGCGCCGCATCGATCCGTACGCGAAGCCGCCCCTCGGCCTCCGAAGGATGCTGGGGAGGGTTTGGTCCAATCTCTCCGGGACGGAAATCGAGCGAAGCAACGGCCGAGATCAACTCACGGCGCTCGGCCGCGTACTCCTTGGAAAGCAGGCGCTCCGCCGGAACCTTTGCGAACTTCGGGTCCGCGTAATACGTGTCGCGATCCGCATACGCCAGCTTCAGCGCTTCCACCAGCGTGTGTATATAGTCGGACGAGTTGAGGCGCATCGGACCGAGCCGGTAGCTCTCCAGAAGGTTGAGCGCTTCGAGCAATGCCGGACCCTGGCTCCAGAAACCCGGTTTGTAAACTTCATAGCCGCGATACACCGTGGACACCGGCTCTTCCAGTTCCAGCCGGAAAGCGGCCATGTCTTCGTAGCGCAGCAGGCCCCGGTTGTCGCGGCTGAAGACATCGATCTTGCGTGCGATCTCGCCGCGGTAGAAGTAATCCCGGACCGCGTCAATCGCAGCTTTGCGCTCGGCGCCCGCTGCCAGCGCCTTCCTCTCCGCTTCCATCATGGAGCGCATGGTGCGCGCAAGGTCGGGCTGGCGGAAAATCTCGCCTGGATAGGGCGCGCGGCCCTCGGGCATGAAGACGCGCCGCGAACTGGGCCAAAGATCGAAGAAGCGGCGGCCCCGCTCAATTCCGTTGGCGCGCGTCTCGTCGATGGGCGCTCCATCGGCCAGCTCGATCGCGGGCATGATGATTTCCGCGAAAGACTTGACGCCGAACTCGCGCAGCGCCAGCAGGCCCGCGTCCACCATGCCGGGAACCAGCGCAGGCATCAGCCCCGCAACCGGAACCATCCCCTTGAGGCCCATCTGCTCGGGCGGCGAGAGAATCTCGCCGTGCACCATCCGCCGCTGCCGGAAAAATTCCGCCGTCGCCATTTTTGGCATGGTGCCGACGCCGGCGATTGAGTAGACTTTTCCGTCTGCCGTGCGAATCAGAATGGGTGCTTCGCCGCCGAAGCCGAAATGCGAGTACTCCGCTACGGCCGCGGCGAACATGGCGGCCACTCCTGCGTCCACGGCGTTTCCGCCTTTATGATAAAGCCGCATGCCCGCTTCCGCGGCCTGGTCCGTCCCGGCAGCGATGGCTCCGCGCATACCACGCACGGGATGGCGTGCCGGCCGCTCGGGCGCTTTCCGTTGCGCGAGGCCCAGCACCGCCAAGCCAACCATCAAGAGCACGAGTCTCTTTGCCATAAAGAAGAAAAGCCTTGCAACCCATTATATTTCACGCCGCCGTTGGCTACTTTTGACGCGACCGGAATATCACCCGAAACCATTCGGCGTGAGCCTCCGTCAGTTCAGGAGGCATCGGCCACTAGCATCAGGTAGGGCGGCGACCCTCAGTGAGAAATGAGCCAGTCGAAATACCAGCTTGGCTTCACGTCCCTGGATCGCGAGACCAGCGTGAACGAGTTGCCTGTTCGCGGTAACGTGCCATTGTGGCTTGTAGGCACGCTGGTACGAACCGGACCGGCGAAGTTCGAAGTCGGCCGCAATAACTATAACCACTGGTTTGACGGCCTCGCCATGCTGCACCGCTTCGGCTTTTCCGAAGGGCGTGTCTTCTACACAAACCGGTTCCTCAGGAGCCGCTCTTACGAGGAGGCCATTGGAGCCGGCCGGATCAGCCGGAGCGAGTTTGCCACCGACCCGTGCCGCAGCCTCTTTGGGCGGGTAGCCGCTTTCTTCAGACCGCGATTAACGGATAACGCCAACGTCAGCATCAACAAGATCGGCGACGAAGTAGTAGCGCTGACCGAGACCCCTCTGCCGATTCGCTTCGATCCATCGACGCTCGAGACGCTCGGTGTGATCGAGTACCAGAGCGAGGTGCGCGGCCAGATCTCTATTGCTCATCCTCACCTCGACTTTCGGCGGAGGTGCAGCTACAGTTACGTGCTCAAGTTCGGCCGGCGCAGCGAGTACCGCGTTTTCCGTACGGCATGGGATGTGGATCGTCAGAACGTCATCTGCGCGATTCCTGTCGATAAGCCCGCATACATGCACTCCATTGGCATGACGGAGCGCTACCTGATCGTGGCCGAATTTCCTCTGGTCGTCGACCCGCTTCGCCTGAAGTTCAGCGGCAAGCCGTTCATTCAGAATTATGGCTGGCAGAAAAATCGCGGTGTGCGTTTCCACATCGTGGAGAAGGACTCCGGACGGGTGATCGCGCGCCCTGAGAGCGAACCATTCTTTTCGTTCCACCATGTCAACGCGTTCGAGGAAGACGGCCAGGTGGTGGTTGATCTTGCGGCCTATTCGGACGCACGAGTTATCGATCAGTTGTATCTCAGCCGCCTGCGGTCCGACCAACCCGTAAACGCCACCGCCAAACTGACCCGCTTTCGCGTGCATCTCAGCGGCAGCAATGAAGTCCGGAGCCGCGTGATCTCGGACGTCCCGATCGAACTGCCTCGCATCGACTATCGCCGCCGTGCCGGCCGGCCGTATCGAATCGTGTACGGAGCGGGCAATCAGCGGTCGGGAGACTTCATCGACAACATTGTGAGAATCGACGTACAGACTGGAGCGTTTGTCACCTGGTTTGAGGACGGATGTTATCCCGGCGAACCCGTGTTTGTCGCATCGCCGGATGCAAACGTGGAGGACGAAGGCGTCCTACTGTCCGTTGTTCTCGATGGGAACAGGCAGCGATCTTTCCTGCTCGTTCTGGATGCAGGGAACCTGACCGAGCTTGCGCGCGCCGAGGCGCCGCACCACATCCCGTTCGGGTTCCATGGCAACTATCTGGCAAGCGCCTCGGGGCCGGAGTCCTACCGCGACCTTCACCGGTGATGGAGTGGATTTCACGCCGCCGTCCGCTACTTTTGACGGCTCCTCTTTGTTGCACGAAGCGCCTGGACATCCACGAACCCTCGATTTTGTTCCGGGCGGCCCGCCCAGATTGCCTTCGCCCGCTTCTCGAGATCGGCTGCGTCGCTGCGCCGGCCCGTTTTACGTAAGAGATAAGCGTAGTTACCGAGCGTGATCGCGACCCGGGGATGTTTCGTTCCCAAGCTCCGTTCAACGATGCTCAGGGAACGCCGGTAAAGGAGTTCGGCATCGTTGTACCGCCCTCGGTCGGAATAGAGCAGGGCCAGGTTGTTCAGCCCCATGGCCACGTCGGGATGATCCGGACCGCCCGTCTGCTCACTGATGGCCAGAGCCTGCCTGTAGTGCCGTTCGGCTTCCGCCCACTGGCCTCGCTCGGCACACACCTCGGCGAGATTGTTGAGAGATATTGCCACAGTAGGATGGGCGGGCCCAAGTACTCGCTGCCGAATGGCTAGCGCGCGGCGGGCCAGGGCTTCCGCTTCGTCATACCGCTTCACCTCGATGTAGAGCCATGCGAGATTGCTCAGAGCCGCGGCCACTTCCCGATGCTCGGGCCCCAGCGTTCTCTCGCTAACTGCGAGCACCTCTCTAAAGAGCCGCTCGGCTTTCGTATACTGCTTCTCGTGATAGGCGAGCACAGCCAGGTGATGCAGGACGGACAAGGTCTCCCGATGTTCGGACCCAAGTACTTTCCGTGCGGCTGACAGCGCCTGGCGTAAGACGCGGCCGGCCTCCTCGTACTTCCCTCGGGTCAGCAGCACCGACCCCAGGTTGATTAGAATGATCGCCGTGGTCCGATCCGCCGAAGTACTCGTCTTCCCCCACACGGCCAGTGCCTTTTCGGTGAGTGCCTGGGCCTCTGCGTAGCGCCCCTGGTTATGATAGAGGAGGCTGAGATTATTCCAGATGCCCACGAGCTCGGGAATCGCAGCCGGCGAGCGTTCCGCTTGTTGCAGAGCGGCCTGGTACAGTCGCTCTGCTTCCTCATAGCGGCCCTGGAGCCGAAGTTGATTCGCGGCGTTAACCTGCTGCTGCCATCCGCCGTCCTTCGCTGCCAATTGCAGAAGCGACAGCGTCAGCAGTATCGCCAACCAAGAACCACCGTGCTTGCCCATGGCTCGACTATGGGCGAACCGCGCCGGGACTTCGATGCCTGGAAGGTCAGACTGCATCACCCGGAGGACAAATGATCCTCACTCGCTAAACTGGCGGCGTCAATAGCGCTTAGGCGCCAACATCATTGAGCCGAAGCGGTCAAGCCCGCGCATCGAACTGGTAAGATATTCGAACCACAACCGGAAGGCGATCTCATGGGCCCGTCGGCAATATTCCGATTCGGCGTTTTCGAGCTTGACCTGAGTAAGGCAGAGTTGCGCAAGAGCGGAGTCCGGGTACGCCTTCACGACCAACCCTTCCGGATTCTCACGGTTCTACTGGAGCGGGCCGGTCAGGTGGTTACCCGCGAAGAGCTGCGGAATGTTCTGTGGCCGGACGAGACTTTTGTCGATTTCGATCACGGGATGAATTCGGCGGTGAACAAGCTGCGGGAAACGCTGGCCGACTCCGCGTCAAACCCCCGCTATGTCGAGACCGTGCCGCGCCGCGGCTATCGCTTCATAGCCCCCGTGGAAAGTGTCCAGCAGGCCGCCGCACACCCGGAGATAGAGGGCGCCGATTCACGGAAACAGCCGGCCGGCCCGGTTCTAACGGCCCGCATCAAATGGCCCCTGCTGGTCGCCGGGTTGGCGGCGGCCGCCATAGCCTCTGTGGCCGTCTATACTCGATCGTCCTTCATTTCTCCGAAAGTCTCTCCGCTCACCAGCGACCCGGGTCGCGAAAGCCTTCCCAGTCTCAGCCCCGATGGCCGGCAGGTGGCGTTTGTCTGGAATGGCGAGCATCAGAACAATTACGACATCTATGTCAAGCTGCTGGGTACCGAGCGGGCGCTGCGGCTGACGAACCAGCCTGCCATGGAAACGAACCCGGTGTGGTCGCCGGACGCAGCCTCGATTGCGTTCTTGAGGGTTCAACTTCCCGAGACGCTCGATGTCATGCTGATCTCGCCGTTAGGGGGCGCCGAGAGGAAAGTGGGCGAGATTCGGCATCCGGGCATGGTCGATGCGCACACACGGCCGGCCGCTGCCGATACACACAAACGGCACCGCATCTCCTGGACGCCGAATGGCGAGTGGCTCGTTGTTCGGGAGACTCCCAACGAAAAGGAAGCCAGCGCCTTGTTCCTGCTCTCGGTGCGTACAGGCGAGAAGCGGAGGTTGACCTCGCCGCCCCTGGAGTCAGGGGGAGACCGAGATCCCGCCGTGTCGCCCGATGGAAGCAGGATCGCCTTTGTCCGGGGTCCGCCTGGAATCGGAAGTCAGATCCATGTGTTGGAACTCGATGCGAATCTGGCGCCAAAATCCGATCCCCTGAGGCTTACATCCTCGAAATGGTCATGCCATGACCCAGCCTGGACCTCGGATAGCCTAGTTATTATCTTCTCGGCGGGTAGCGTTCATAGTCCCAGCCTGTGGCGAATGCGGGCCTCCGGATCGGAGCCGCCGCGCCAAATTCACGAGGCCGGATATCTTGCTTACCAACCGGCGATCGCCGGGTCGCGATTGGTCTATTCGCGATTCATTCTGGATGTAAACATTTGGAAGTTCGAGGCGTCCCCGCTGCACGGCAAGAAAGGGCAAGCAACCAAATTTAATGCCTCGACCCACGTGGATCACATGCCGGACTTCTCTCCAGGCGGCGAGCGAGTGGCATTCATCTCGACCCGAACCGGCTCGCAGGAGATCTGGGCCGTCAACGCAGATGGCTCGAATCCAGTTCGGCTCACGTTTCTCGTCGACCGGGAAGCGCTAGGGTTGCGCTGGTCGCCGGACGGCAAGCGAATTCTCTTCCAAGTGAACAACGGGGAGGAAGCGGAGGCACTCACCATCGGCGGCCAGGGCGGACCGGCACAAACAGTGGTCAACTCGAGAGGCGCCATGGCTCCTAACTGGTCGCGAGACGGCCGGTGGATCTACTTCAGCCGCCGGCAAGGAAGTGAATTTCAAACCTGGCGGGTTCCAGCCCAACCGGCGGACAACCAAGCGCCCGAGATTCCGGTGATGAAAGCCAACGGGCAGCATGCGATGGAATCTCCGGACGGAAAGTTTCTGTACTATGTGAAGCAGAACGCTCTGTGGCGGACGCCTCTTCCGGACGGAGCGGAACAGCGGGTGCTGCCCTCCTTGAGCTATCCGATGAACTATGCAGTCGTAAATGGCGGAATTTACTTCATTCCAGAAGCGCGTGAGGGAGAGCGGGACACGCTTCGCTTCTTACATCTCGCCACGCAGACTGTGCGCGTCGTGCACACTTTGGACAAGCAAGTCACACACGGGCTGGCGGCGTCTCCGGATGGACGCTCCGTGCTGTATACCCAACTGGATCACTATGACAGCGATCTCATGGTAGTCGAAAACTTCCGGTGAGCGACTTTGCTCCAGCAGCCGGCTAGTGGTTGCCATTCCTACGTATCCCATTGGAAACTGATGCATATGCCCGCTAAGGTACGAAAAGCCGTCTTCCCTGCCGCCGGACTGGGCACCAGGTTCCTTCCGGCCACGAAAGCGCAGCCGAAAGAGATGCTGCCGCTAGTGGATAAGCCCATTATTCAGTACGGCGTAGAGGAGGCGATCCATTCCGGAATTCAGAACATCATCATCGTCACCGGGCGAGGCAAGTCCGCCATCGAAGACCACTTCGACGTCAGCTTCGAGCTGGAGAACATGCTTGAAGCGCGCGACCAAAAGCCGCTGCTGAAGATCGTGCGCGATGTTTCCGACATGATCAACGTGGCCTACATCCGGCAGAAGGAAGCGCTGGGGCTGGGTCACGCCGTGCTGCGCGCCCGGGAGCTGGTGGGTCACGAACCCTTCGCCGTGGTGCTGGCCGACGACGTGATCGACGCCGAAACGCCCTGCCTGCGCCAACTGCTCGATGTCTACGAATTCTTCCACGCTTCCGTGCTGGCGGTGATGGAAGTGCCGCCGGAAAAGATCTCCGCATACGGCGTGGTGGACGCCGAACCGATCTCGCACAACGGCAAAAAGGATCGCGTGTTCCGCATCCGCGACCTGGTCGAAAAGCCCAAACCGGGCGACGCGCCTTCCAACCTGGCGATTATCGGCCGTTATATCCTGACGCCGGAGATCTTCGAATCGCTGGCCTCCATAGAACCCGGAACCGGCTCCGAGATCCAGTTGACCGACGGGTTGAAGCACCAGTTGCGCAGCCGGCCCATCTACGCCCTCCGCTTCGACGGCACGCGCTACGATGCGGGCGACAAGCTCGGATTCCTGAAGGCGACCGTCGAGTTCGCGCTTCGGCGCCACGACCTGGGCGGGCCGTTCCGGGAATATCTCAAGAGTCTCACGCTGTAGGCCCGGTCTATAATGCAGCAATGCGCCGACGAACGTTTCTGGCTGCCGCTGCGGCGCCGGTCGCTATGCAAGCACAATCCGACGTGAAGTTCGGTATCGACCTCTTCAGCATCCGTAGTTCGGGCTGGACGCCCTTCGAGTATCTCGACTATTGCGCCAAGTGGGGCGCCAGGATAGTCCACTTCTCCGAGATCCGCTTCATTGGCAGCCTGGAGGAGCCGCACCTGAGGAAGGTGCGCGAATATGCCACGAAGCTGGGGGTTTCGCTCGAAATCGGCATGCGGTCGATCTGCCCAACGTCGAAGGCGTTCGATCCGGCGCGGGGCTCGGCCGAAGAGCAGATCCTGCGCATGGTGCATGCCGCGCGGGTGGCGGGATCGCCCATCGTGCGCGCGTTTCTCGGAACCATGGCGGACCGGACAGGCCCGGGCGGCATCGACGCGCGTATCGAAGACACGGTAAAGGTGTTGCGCGGCGTACGCTCGCGCGTGCAGGATGCCGGCGTGAAGATCGCCATCGAGAACCATGCCGGGGACATGCAGGCGCGCGAATTGAAGTCGCTGATTGAGGGTGCGGGCAAGGACTTCGTGGGCGCGTGTCTCGACTCGGGCAACCCGCTCTGGGCCATCGAGGATCCGCACCTCACGCTGGAGACGCTCGCGCCCTATGTCCTGACCAGCCACGTTCGCGACACCGCCGTCTGGAAGGAGAAGGACGCCATCGCCGTGCAGTGGGTGCGCATGGGACAAGGCAATATCGGGATTCAGGAATACGCGCGCAAGTTCCGGCAATTCTGTCCCGGCCGCCCGTTTTCGCTGGAGATCATTGTGACCCAGCCGCGGCCGTTCGCATGGCAGGAAGCGAAGTTTTGGGAGGCCTACCGCAACACGCCCGCGTGGGAGTTTGCCAGATTCCTGTCGCTAGCGGAGAAGGGCCACCCGTTCCAGGGGCTGCCCCCAGCGCCCAAGGAAATGCAGGCGCAGCGTGAGCGGGAAGACCTGGAAGCCAGCATTCAATACTGCCGGGACACGCTGAAGATCTGACTCAAGGCCCAGCCCTTTTGGCGACGCCCTTTGCGAAGCCAAAGTCGTCGGTAGAAGTCAAATGGATCTCCTTGTTGCGGATTTCGCCTTCAAACCGTATTGTGGCCGGCTCGGAGGCAAACTGGGGAACGTGTCTCGTATAGAACGAGAGTCTGCCGCCTGCGATCTTCCCCTCGTGGATGCCCCCCTCGCCTGTGGGATAAACGACGCTGCCGGTCACCCTATCTCCCATCACTTCAAACGTGAGACGGATACGGTACGGAGGTTGTCTTTCCTTTTGCATCTCCGCGAGCCACCTGCCGTTAATGTCCACGCCGGCCGTGCGGGTGAGCAGGAAGACGGCGAGTGCGAGGAAAGCCGCCAGCGCTGGAACCAGAATCTTCCATAGTTTCCAGCGCTCCTCCCTTCCCAAAGCTTTCGATAACCGGGCAACGTCTTCGTCGAACCGCGCGTCGGCGAGTTCCAGCACCTGATGCCGGCTCAAGGCCGCGAGGCTGTTTGGCAGATCCGCAACTTGCGGCATCGGCGCGCCGCCCACTAGCACCGGGACGACGGTGATCCCGCGCTTCAGGGCTGCTTCGACCTCTTGCCGCACGAAGTCCTCCCCATCGTCGAGACGGCGCTGCATGTGCGCCATCCACAGCGGGCCAATCACTACGACCATCGCGTCGCAGGCCGCGATCCGCTCCTCGATGGTCTGGGCAAAGTTCTGACCGGGGCGGATGTCCTCAACGTCCATGAAGACGCGGTCTTTCCCGAAAATGCCGTTCAGGCGGTCGCATAAGCGCCCCGTATAGCCAGCCGAATCTTCGCGCCGGTAGCTGATGAAAATGGTTGCCATGGGAGATTGTCCCAGCCTCACGTCATCATACGTCAGCTACTACAACGCGCTGTCTAGTAACTGAGCTTCAGCCCGAACTGGATGATGCGGGGCGGAGCCGCGGCGATGAACGCTCCGGGTGTCGTGTTGAGATTCACCACAGGCCCCTGGTAGTTCACATGGTTGAAGGCGTTCACCGCCTCCGCGCGGAACTGCAGCTTCCAGCGCTCGGTGATCGCAAAGTTCTTGAACAGCGACAAGTCGACGCTATGAAAGCCGTCGCCGCGGACAATGTTGCGGCCCGCATTGCCGAATGTACCGTTCACCGGAATGCGGAACGCCGCCGGGTTGAAGGCCAATCCGGCCGGAACGTCGGAGTGCGGATCTCCAATCACGTCGGGCCGGTTGAACGCCTCGTTGCGGTACGGATCGAAATTGCTGGTGGACGGCGTAAACGGCTGGCCGGACTGAAGAGTCACGATGGCGTTCACCTGCCAGCCGCCGGCGAGCGTCTTGACCAGGCCAGACCCCGGATGGAAAGGAAGCTCATAGGTAAAAGCAGAGCTGAAACGATGCGGTACATCAAAACTGGACACTCCGCGCTGGAGCGAGAGATTCGCGGAGTCGAGAACCCGCTCGGACGCGTCTGCCGACCCATAGTCGCTCGCATTGTCGATTGATTTCGAGAACGTGTAAGAAGCCAGGAGGCTCAAGCCTTTTGCGAACCGTCTCTCTATCTTGATCTGACCGCTGTGGTACGTGGAAGTCGCGGCGTTGCGGCTGCGCGTGACGGCGTCGAACGCGGGATACGGACGCAGAGTGCTCAGGATCGGAGTGGTATCCTGCCCGGCGGCCACCGCCTGCGCGATGCGGGTGCGTTGATCGGTCGAGAGCGACCGGATCGGCACCTGGTTGGCGTCGAAGAAGAACGGCAGACCCAGCCCGCGCGACCCGATGTATGCGAGTTCGACGAGCCAGCCTTGGCCCAGCCGGTGCTGCAAGCCAATGTTGAATTGCATCGAATAGGGGTTGCGGAAGTCGTGATAGTCCACAGCGGCGATTGCGCGCGAAGGTTGCGCGAGCGCACGCAGGTCGAGAAGCGTAGCCGCCGGGCCGTTGGGCGGAAACGGAGTGGGAGTGCGCGTAACCGCGAAGGCCGAGTAAGGCGGGTTGTTCTCCACCTGCTGAACCGAATTGGCCTGGAGTAACGACTCGTACAGGATAGAGAAGCCGGCGCGGATCACGGTCCGTCCCGTTTCGGAGACATCGTAGGCGAGGCCGACCCGCGGCGCGAAGTTGTTGCGATCGGCGAGGTAGAAGCGGTCCAGGCCGGAAGATCCAACCTCCAGCAGCGATCCATTTGGAGCCAAGTTCGAGAGCTTGCCGTTCACCTCAGTCCACGGAGCGGAATAGTCGTAGCGCAATCCCAGGTTGACGGTCAGCTTCGGCGTAGCCCGCCAGCTATCCTGCGCGAAGAATGCATAGTGCGACTGACGGTAGCCGCGCCCGAACTGGCCGACGACGATCGAGGCTTCGAACGGCTGGCCGATCAGGAAATCGGCGAGCGCTCCAGCGCGCTCGTTGCCGGGTATCCGTGGAATCAGACCGTTCCGGGAGCCGTCGAAAGAAATCGTGCCGCGCTGGCTGGATGCGCCGCGCGTGTTGAACTGCATTCGCGTGATCTCGCCGCCGAACTTGAAGCTATGCTGGCCGGCAAGGTAGTTCACCGAGTCGGAGATCATGGTTGTGAGTTCGTTTTGCTCGCGGTTAAACCACGTCAAACCGCCCAGCGGTTCGATGGCGCTCCCCGCGAAGGCGATGGATGGCATGCCGTTGGCTATCTCGTTACCGTTGGGCAGTCCGACCTCGGAGGGCGGAGTTTGATCGCCGTTGGCCAGATCGTTGGAGTACCGGTTGACGCCGACCCGGAATTCATTCACTACTCGCGAACTGAACGTCCGCAGATATCCGATCGTGCCGTTGATGGTCTTTTCCGGATTCGGAAGCGAGAAGCCGGGAATGTACGGACCTCCGAAGCGGTTGATGATGTACTCCTGATTGTTGTTGTTCCGCGAAATGCGCACGGTGACCATGTCGCGCTCAGTCAAATGGTGATCGGTCCGGATGTGAAATTGCGTATCCACCAGGCCGATTGTAAGCGCGGAGTTGTAGTTCAACGGCCCTGCCGTGCTCGTGTTCGGCTGGGGATAGAAGCCGAGCAGGCCCTGGCTAATCGGATTGATTCGTCCCCCGAGGTTCAGCGTCTGCTGTGCGCCGCTCGCGTCGCGATAGCGAATCAATCCGTTGCGTTCGTCCGGACTCGGAACGCTTACCAGGCGCGTCTCGACGCCCTCCAGGATTCGGAGCTGCTCAAAATTACCGAAAAAGAAGTGGTTGTTCGAGAAAATCGGACCTCCCACCGAGCCGCCGAACTGGTTCTGCCGCAACTTCCCGCGAGGCAGGCCGGCGCGCGTGCTGAACGTGCTGTTGGCGTCGAGCACGTCGTTGCGGAAGAACTCGTACAAGGAGCCGTGGAACTGGTTCGTGCCCATTCGCGTGACAATGTTCACCGTTGCTCCAAGCGTTCCACCGAACTCCGCTTGCGGCGCGCTCGCCTTCAGCTCGAACTCGCGTACGGCTTCGTTCGAAGGTTCGAAGTTGATCACGCCATACTGCCGGACATTCATGGGCATGCCGTCCAGAACAAAGTCGTTCGACCGGCCTCGCATGCCGTTGACAACGAACGCGCCCTCGGTGTTCTCCCTTGCCTTTCCATAGCGGTTCGCGGCAGTGCTCCAGTTCCAGCCGGCGGCGATGCCCGGCGCCAGTAGCGCGAGGTTTTGCAACTGGCGGCCATTCAACGGAAGCTCTTGCACGTTGCGGGTGTCCACGACGGTCGCTACGGTTGCGGTTTCGGTGGCAGTGCTTGCCACCGACGCCGTTACCTCCAGAGTCTGCTCCACCGCGCCGGGCTTCAGCGAGAAATCGGACCGAAGCTCCTCGCCCACCCGGAGAACAATGCCGGTCTGGCGTTGTGAGGAGAACTGCGGCGCGGAAACCGTCAGCTCGTGTGTTCCCGCCTGCAATCCCACAATTCGGTATGCACCGGCGGGGTTGGTCGTGGTCACTTGCTCCAAGCCGGTTTCTACGTGCCGCGCACGCACGGTCGCTCCGGCAATGACGCCTCCGCTGGAATCGGTTACGGTGCCCACCAGGACGGCCGTTGGACCTTGCGCCGCGGCCCCCGTGACCAGGACGAGCGTGACTATTAACGTGTAGATCGGCAACGTGTAGATGGAAAAATACAGACGGTACATTCCGGTTTACTCCTCTCCTTACCATTCGCAAAAACACGCGGGGTGAGCGCACCCCGGTTGTAAGCTTTTAGCGTTGTCTTAGGCAGGCAAGGAGAGGGGCGGCCCGCGCGTAACGCGCGCGTCACCGGCTAAACGGCTAATGGCATGCGCCACCGGAGCCGAGATTGCACGACAGACCAAAAGGAGGGGCAGAAGAAGCCAGCGAAATGCGCTCCAGCCGGACTCTCCGCGGCTGAGCCGGTAAAGAGCGGCAATGTTGCCGGCGCAATCGAGATCGTGGCCCGGCGACGTGAGCAGCAGCGCGAGATTGAACCGGACGGCCTCCAACTGAAGTTGGCGGCAGACGTCCGAACTTTGCCAGGCGATCGCGGCGAGAGGCCGTTTCGCGCGGGCATTGAATCCGATCGCGTTGACCCCGCCGTCACTGCCGGGTGCGAGGACTAAAGCGGGGTCGCGAGATTCAAGGTGCGCAAACGCGTCCCGAATATCGGCGATTTCGAGCGGCGGGCCATCGCCGCCCACCATGAGGACGGCCTTCGCTCCCCGGCAAAACGCCGACGCAAAAGCCGACTCGACACGTTCCGCAAAAGACCCTTCCGCCTGCGTCGCGATGCAGGCATCCGGGAGAAGCCTCGCCAACGAGTTTTCGGACGAAACCGGAGTGACAACGAGCAGCTCCGCGCCGGCCTCGGCGGCCCGTTGCCGCCAGCATTTCAAAAAGCCGACGAACAGACGCGTCCCTTCGGCGATGGGCAAACGCTTTGCCCGCGCCTCCGCTTCCGGCGCGCGCGTGAATAACAGAATTGTCCGGCCGTTAGGCTGCGTCACGCGATGAGTTGTCTCCGCGGAATCAGTGTCCGCAACTAGTGGATGCCAGGAGTTCCGCCGGCGTCGTTTGCAGATCGGCCGGGCGGAGGTCGCAGCCGCTCATCTTTTCGTTGATGACCAAAGGCCCGTAGGCGAACTCGAGCGGGATGGTGCGGCTCTTGCGCGGGAAAACCCAATGCTTGGCGTTTACCTGCACATGGCAGCAGAATACCGCTTTTCCGTTGCCGCCTTGCGGGACGCTTGGCCAACCCGCCTTCGTCGCCAGGTACGGAATGGCGGCGAACAGGTTCTGGACGTCGGTGGTCTCCTGCCGAAGATCGATGCCGAGATGATCGAGGAATGGACGCGGCCGCTTCCCGTTGGTCTTTGCCTCGATCAGATCGTCCTGGGAGATGTCGATTGCCGAGAAGATCACATTCATGCCGTTGGGAAAGGCATACTTGATATAGCCTTCCTTCGGATTCTCAGGGCACGCATCGGCAACCAGTTCGGGCGGCACAACGTTGATGTCATCCACCTTGATATTGACGTGGAGCGAATCGGCGAGTTGAACCGCATCCGCGAACGCGAAGCAGGACATAAAAGCCGTATTCACTTCGTTGAACTCGGCGTCAGTCAACAGACCGGCGCCGCGGAACTTCACCAGGGTTTCAAGAGCCTGATCTTTGGCGATCATCCGGAAGCACCTCCCTAAAGAGCGTAGTGGCGCACCGCCACGCGGCTAGGTTACCAGAACTTGCAAACTGCCTGCATAGGTGTTTCGGTACAATGGCTGATTCCGCAACAGCGGGATCGGCCAGGGCAATCTTGGTTCCAAGGAGACACAGATGAGAACTGGCGCCGCCGCCGTAATCGCTCTGAGCTGCGCCTTGGCCTGCGCCCCGGACTCCAAGCGGAAATCAGAAGACGAGATGCATCCAGCGCCAGTAGCCAAAGTTCGCCCTCATGAATTGAAGACTCACGGACACACCCGCATCGACAATTATTATTGGCTGCGCGAGCGGGAGAACCCGGAAGTCATCCAGTACCTGGAAGCGGAGAACAAGTATCTGGATGCCAGCATGGCGTCCGTCAAGCCGCTCCAGCAGAAGCTCTTCGACGAATTCAAGACGCGCATCAAACAGACCGACGAATCCGTGCCTTACCGGAAGGACGGCTACTACTACTACACGCGGATGGTGAGCGGCAAGAACTATCCCATCTACTGCCGAAAAAAAGGCTCGCTCGAAGCGCCCGAAGAGATCCTGCTCGACGGGAATAAGGCCGCGGAAGGCCATGCATTCTTCTCGGTCGGCAAGCTGGACGTCAGCGAAGGCAACGATATTCTGGCCTACGCCGTCGATACCGTGGGCCGGCGCTTCTACGACATCCGCTTCCGCAACCTGGTCACAGGCGAGGAACTTCCCGATGTCATCAACGACGTCACGCCGTCGCTTGCATGGGCCAACGACAACAAGACCTTCTTCTACGTCAGGCAGGACCCCCAAACACTGCGCTCATACCAGGTCTATCGTCATACTCTCGGCACGAAGCCCGCGGAGGATCGGCTGATCTACGAGGAAAAGGACGTCACCTTCCGGACCTTCGTCGGCAAGACCAAATCCAAAAAATACATCCTCCTCGGCTCGGCCCAGACGTTGAGCACCGAATACCGGTACCTGGAGGCGGACCGGCCGGATGGGGAGTTTCAGGTATTCGAACCGCGCCGGCGGGATCACGAGTACGACGTCGACCACTACGCCGGGCACTTTTACGTAAGGACCAATCTGGATGCCAAAAACTACCGGCTGATGCAGACGCCGGTGGAGCGGACCGGCATGGCAAACTGGCGGGAGGTGATCCCGCACCGGCCCGATACGCTGCTCGAATCGGTCGAAATCTTTCGCGAGTACCTGGTCGTCGTCGAGCGGAAGGGCGGGCTGATCCAGTTGCGGGTGCGCCCGTGGGCGGGGGAAGGCGAGCACTACATCGATTTCGGGGAGCCTGCGTACGCCGCCGGTCCCACGGCCAACTACGACTTCGATACGGATACCGTCCGATACCGCTACAGCTCATTGACGACGCCGAACTCCGCCTACGACTACAACATGAAATCGCGTACCGCGAATCTGCTGAAGCGCGACGAGGTCCTGGGCGGTTTCGATCCGGAAAATTACCTGACCGAGCGCCTGCTTGCGCCGTCGCACGATGGGACGAGGGTTCCCATTTCGCTCGTGTATCGCAAAGGTCTGAAGAAGACCGGAACGCACCCGCTGCTGCAGTATGCCTATGGTTCCTACGGTCACTCTCTTGACGCGAACTTCAATCCGTTCGTCGTCAGCCTGCTCGACCGCGGCTTCGTGTACGCCCTGGCGCATATCCGCGGCGGGGAGGACCTCGGACGCCAGTGGTATGACGACGGCAAGCTCCTGAAAAAGAAGAACACGTTCAAGGACTTCATCGCCTGCACCGAGTACCTGGTGCGCGAGAAGTACGCCGACCCGAAGCGCGTCTATGCGCTTGGGGGCAGCGCGGGCGGCCTGCTGATGGGCGCCGTCATGAACATGCGGCCGGACCTGTATCACGGGATCGTCGCGGCCGTTCCATTCGTCGACGTTGTGACCACCATGCTGGACGATACCATCCCGCTGACGACCTTCGAGTACGACGAGTGGGGCAACCCCAGCGAGCAGACCTACTACGAATACATGCATTCGTACTCGCCTTACGATCAGGTGGAAGCCAAGGCGTACCCGAATCTTCTGGTCACCGCCGGTCTCCACGATTCGCAGGTTCAATATTGGGAGCCGGCGAAGTGGGTCGCCCGGCTGCGCGCGGTCAAGAAAGACAACAATCGCCTGCTGATGTACACGAACATGGTTGCGGGGCACGGTGGCGCATCCGCCCGCTATAAGAGGTACGAGGAGACGGCCCTCCAGTATGCGTTCCTGCTCGATCTGGCGGGAGCCAAAGAGGAGTAAAGACCATGAGAACCTTAACGGATCGCGTGGCCGTTGTGGCGGGCGCCACTCGGGGGGCCGGACGAGGAATCGCCTGCATGCTTGGCGAACAAGGCGCGACGGTCTACTGCACCGGCCGCAGCATCCGTGGCCGGCCGGCGACCGGAAACCGGCCGGAGACAATTGAAGAGACCGCGGAGATGGTTAATGAACGCGGTGGCACAGGCATCTCCGTCCAGGTTGATCACACGGAAGAGGGCCCGGTCAAAACCTTGTTTGATCGAGTGTGCCAGGAACAAGGCCGCCTCGACATTCTGGTGAACGACGTCTGGGGTAGGGACGACCTCACGGAATTCGGCACGCCGTTCTGGAACCTCGACATCGAAAAAGGCGCTCTGATGTTGAAGCGGGCCGTGCATGCCCACATCGTGACCAGCCGCTACGGAACGCCTCTTTTGTTAGAGGGAAATCGGGGTCTCATCGTAGAGGTGACGGATGGAGATTTCTTCGGGTATCGAGGCAACCTGTTCTACGACCTCGCGAAAATCTCTGCGATTCGGCTCGCATTTTCGATGGCTTGGGAACTTCGCCGCTATCCTCATACCGTCGTGGCGATCACACCGGGGTTCCTTCGCTCGGAAGCAGTCTTGGACCATTTTGGAGTGACGGAGGCAAACTGGCAGGATGGCGCGAAGAAGGACCCCAACTTCACCGCCTCCGAAACCCCCTTCTACGTTGGGCGAGCGGTTGCCGCTCTCGCGGCCGATCCGACCGTGAAAGCGAAATCCGGCAGAGTGTTTTCTTCCGGGGACATCGCGGCCGAGTACGGCTTCACCGACGTGGACGGAGGTCAACCGAATTGGGTCAGGCACTTCGAGAAGACATATGGAAGGATCTATCCGCGTTGCGACGAGGGCTTCTACAAGCACTGGCTCGACGGCGCCATCGATATCGTGTTTCCGGACTGGCCTCCGGTTGCTTAAAGAACTAGATGAAAAATTCCTTGCATATAGTTGAGTGGGTGTGCTTTATCCTGCGGCGATCTAGTCTTAAAGCGTGTTCAGAAATGCGATGAGGGCTTTCTTCTCCTCCGGCGAGAGCTTCAACCCGAAACGGTGTCCCTTCACGGAGCGGGTCCGGCCGTCATAGCCCTTAAAGCCCGTGGGAACGTAGTCCTCGCGGAGGCGAGCCGGATCGAACCAGTCTTCGAGCGTGGCCACCGAGCCGTTGTGCTCGAACGGTCCCCGATACCAGACCCCTTTCAGCGACGGAACTTTGTAGTACCCCGTGCCCTTGTGTGTTTCCAGGGCATAGCGCGGGTCGGTGCCAACGCGCTTTTCGAGAATATCGAACCGCCGCTTGTGGTCCGCCGGAGGCTCGAAACCATCCACCGGAACAAGCTTGTTGTTGGTGTAGAACGGCGGAGCGTGACAGCCGGCGCAACCCTCACGCTCGAAAATCTTTTTCCCGCGCGCTGCCACGGCGTCGAACCGGTTCGGATTGGGCGGCGGCTTCAGCGAATAAAGGTAAAGCGAGAGCGCGTATAACTGCTCATCGCTGTAGCGTGTGCCATGGCCGGCCATGGGCCGCGGCGGCGGCGCATCGCCGTAGCGATCGAGCGCAACCATATCCTGCACGAGCGAGGAATAGCGCATCAGATCGCCAATCCCCTCATGGCGCACGAGACCGGTGTGGTCGAGATACCGGCGCTCCTCGACTCCAATCAGGTCGGGAATCTGGGGCGGCACGAGCAGGCTGGTATTGCTGCGCGCGGTCACGCCCGGTGGAATCGCTTCGCCGGCCGCGATCAAGTCGTCCAGCGACATGGTTTGCGGGCGCCGGTTGGGATCGTCTCGCAACCAGGGCATTTCAAACTGGCGGGCGAAGCCCCGGATTCTCTCCAGCACTTTGGCCGGATCGCCTGCCTGGGCGGCCCGGCGGAGCATCCAAGCGCCCTGACGATCGCCCGGGTTGTTGCCTTGCGCGCCGGGAACCACCGTTCCGTCCGCCATCACTCGGATGTGGCAGGTGCTGCAGCCCATGGAGCCCATCTCGATCTCGCCCTTTCGGCGGATCACCCAGCGCGCGAATGGAACCGTGCCGTCCTTCGCGACGGGCATCCCGGTCTTCTCGTAGAACGAGGCATCGCGGACATTCGCGGCGCCGAAGAAGACGGGGCCGTAGGAGGTGGGAGCATTGAAGACGAGCTCGCCGGCCTTGATCCAGTCCTCGCGCGTTTTGAGCTTGGAGGGGTCGAAGGCGATCTCGGGTTCCCGCGATTTGAGCCACTCCATATAGCCGGCCGGCTCGCGGCTCGGATGGTAGACCGGATAGCTCCGGTAAACGGTGCGCGGGGGAATCCGGTAGTAGACCTCCTCGGAAACGTGGACGGGCGAGTACGCCGGATTCGCGAGGGGCACTTCGAGCGCGGCGACGGCCGCATCCGTCCACGTCTTTGGTATCTGCGGTTGAAATGCGCTTGCCGCGAGCAGGAGCGCCAGTGCCTTCATGAGAAATCTCCCTGGGGCAAAATTACACTATAGTCGAAACACTGGCGATCCACTGCGCTGCTAACGCGCGGCGCGGGTCTGCTTCCTCTCGCGTTCAAAGTCGATCAGCGAGAGAGCATAGCGGAAGTCCTCGCTCTCGCCGCCTGTCCGCATCGCCTTCAGCACCCAGCGGAACCCGTCGATCCCCGCAATCTCCTCGCGGAGCGTCCATGCTTGTTTCTGCGAAGGTGACAGCATGTTCCACTTGTAGACCAGCGCTGCCTGCTTGAGGGTCTCGACAAAGTAGCCGGCATCGAACCACGCCATCGCCTCCGGCTTTCCGGCTGATTCGGAGTCCAGCGCCCGCGCCATCAATCGCGTGGCAAGATCGAAGGACAGACGGGTGTCCCTTGCCGAGTAGATTGCGGCGCGGCGCAGGGTCTCCATGCGAACCCTGATGGGGGTCGCCGGGGCCAGCAGCGCGAGCGTATCCGTGGTGAGCCGCGAGAGATCGTAAGCCGGGTCGGCGAGATTGAAGTCCGAACCGGTGCGCCAAGGCAGCGATTTGGCTTGTCCGATTTCGATCGCGTGACAGATGGCCGGAGGTCCGGCCCATGCGGGAAGACCGAATACCAGGCCGGCGCCGGCCAGCATGACGGGAAACAGCGTGCTTTTCTTCATAGTTGGGGTCCTTTCAACTCCAGATTGCCGCCCGTGCGGATCTTCCAGGCAGTAAGGAGCAGTGGTGTAACGGTGCCTTACCGTAAGCGCGATGCCTTAAGCCATTGAAATCATGCGGGCCTCGTGGGACAGTCGGAAAGATGCCGAACTTAGAGCCTGACGGCCGGGGACTGACGCCAGAAGCGGTGCGCAGCCAGCTTGACCGCATTCTGGCGAGCGAAGGCTTCGCCAATTCCGACCGCCTGAGCCGATTCCTGCGCTTCGCCGTGGAGGCCAAGCTTCGCGGCGAAGAGGACCAGATCAAGGAGTATGTCGTTGGCCGTGAGGTCTTTGACCGTGGCGACAACTACGACCCCCGGCTGGACCCCATCGTCCGAGTGGAGGCCCGCCGGCTGCGGGCGAAGCTGGACGAGTACTACGCGGGTCCGGGCCGGGAAGACGCCCTGCGCATCGGATTCCGGAAGGGAAGCTATGTCCCAGTCATCGAACCGGCAGTGGCCGAGCCCGAAAGGCCAGGCAGTCCCTCGACCCGCACTCCCCGCCGGGTAGCCGCCGCGGCACTGTTTCTGGTTGCTGCTTCGGGCGGTCTCTCTTATCTCTCGCGCGAGCCGTCCGGTTACAGAGTTGCTGTCGCGCCAGCGCATTGGCTCGGGTGGAACTCCGTGGAGCCCAGCGCCTTTGAAGAAAGCCTGGTTGAGGCGGTAACCGCGGAATTGGCCCACCGCCCAAGCTTGCAAGTGATCTCGTGGCCGTCCATGCTGCACTATCGAAACGCCCGGAGGCCGCTCCGCGAGGTAGCTGAGGAACTGCGCGCCGCCCTTGTCCTTGTAGTATCGGTCGAGAGCTTTGGAGACGAGGTCCGCGTTACGCTGCATCTAGTGGAGGCCGCTTCGGACCGGAAGATGTGGTCGGCGGACTACACCAGAAACTTCAACGACGCGCTGGCTGCGCAGCGCGAACTGGCGCGGGTGATAGCCGAAGAACTGGAGGCTTACCGGAGAGGCCGAGGATAAACTTGGCCAGGGTGTATACTTGGCGACGAAGTTCAGTATAGTCCACATATGGGGAATACACTTGGGTTGGGAAATGCACTTCGGTGCTTTCTCGCTCTCGCTACGCTTTCATGCGCGTTGCTGGCCCAGGTCGAAACGGCGCGCATCACGGGACTCATCACTGATCCGACCGGCGCGGTGGTTCCCAATGCGCGTGTCTCGCTGCAGCATCTTGCCACGGGCACGACCTCCACTCTGACCACGGACGCGCAGGGGCGTTACCTGTCGCTGCCCCTCCGCATCGGTGAATACCGCATCGAAGTCGAAGCGCTAGGATTCAAGCGCGCGGTTCGAAGCGGCGTCACCGTGCAGATCCAGGAAACGGCGGCGCTCAACTTCGCACTCGATCTCGGCGCCACCAGTGAGAGCGTGGACGTGACCGCCAGTGCACCCCTGCTTTCAACCGCCGAAGGCTCGCAAGGGCAGGTAATCGACAACCGGCGGATCGTCGACATGCCGCTCAACGGCCGCGACTACATTCAGCTCGCTTTGCTTTCGGCCGGGACGACGGCTCACCTCGGAGGGCGGTTTCAAGGGTTTTCGGCAGCCGGCCAGCGAACCGCGCAGAACAACTATCTCCTCGACGGAATCGACAACAACAATGTACAGCTTGCCGCGCAGGGTGAGCGTGCCGAAGCGGTGAAACCTTCGGTCGACGCCATCCAGGAGTTCAAAATCTCCACGAACTCGTATTCGGCCGAGTACGGGCGCGCCATGGGCGGCGTGGTGAATGCCACGATCAAGTCCGGCAGCAACGATTTTCACGGAACCATGTTCGAGTTCCTTCGCAACGAGAAACTCGACGCCAAGAACTTCTTCGACGATCCGGATGAACCGAAGCCGTCCTTTAAGCGCAACCAGTATGGCTTTTCCGTGGGTGGTCCCATCTGGCGCAACAAGACGTTCTTCTTCGGCGATTACGAATGGACGAAGATCCGCGAATCGCGCACGGTGAACAACACCATACCCACACTGGCGCAGCGCAGCGGCGACTTCCGGCGGTTCGCGGCGATCTACGATCCGAACACCTACAACGCCGCGTCGCGCACACGCCAGCCGTTCCCGAACAACACCATTCCAACGAACCGCATCGATCGCGTCGCCGCTCAAGCGGCCAACTGGTACCCAACTCCGCAGAACGACAACCTGACGCAGAACTTCCTATTCAATCCGCCTGACAGCGACAACGTCGACAAGTGGGACCTTCGCGTCGATCATAACTTCAGCGAGAAGGACCTGGTCTATTTCCGGTTCAGTTATCAAAACAACTTCACGCCGGCCTCGCCGAATCTTCCGGCGACCGCCTATTCCTCGGCGAGCACGGACACAACGAACGACGGCCGAAATACCGCACTGGTCTGGAGCCACGTCTTTTCTCCGTCGCTGGTCACCACCAGCCGCATCGGCTGGAACCAGCTCTTCACGAACGAAGAGCCGGCGGCGGACAAAAACGCCAACGCCGAGATCGGGATGCGAGGCGTCAATCAGACGACGCCGGGCTCGCCGCGGTTCGCCATCTCGAACTATCAGGCCCTGGGAATTGGCCCGAACCTGCCGAATCTGAACGACTCGCAAACCCGCCAGTTGATCAGCGACACGAACTGGATACGCGGCGGGCACACGCTGAAGTTCGGGATCAACTTCATGTGGACCCAGGCGTTCATCACCAACCCGAAGGAAGGCCTCGGCGTCTTCGATTTCAACGGCAATTTCACGCGGAATCCATCGAACAACAGCGGTGGGCAGCCGTTCGCCGATTTCCTGCTTGGAATTCCCTTCCAGACCAGCGTCGCGCGCGACGTCTATGCGAATCTCCGCGCTCCGCTCCATCAGTTTTACGTCCATGACGAATGGCGCGTCACCGCCCGATTGACGCTGAACCTGGGCCTGCGGTACGAGCGGAACGGCAACTTTCTCGAGACGCGAAACCAGCAGTCGAACTACGACATCGACGCCGGGCTGGCGGCCGGGACGCTGCCGGGCATTGTGCTGGCACGGGCCGGCAGCCGCGACAGCCGCGCCCTGCTGCGCACCGACAAGAACAACTGGGCGCCACGATTCGGCTTCGCCTATACGATGGCGCCGAAGACCGTCCTGCGCGGCGGCTACGGCATCTTCTTCGGCAATTACGAAGGGACCGGAGGCGGCCGGCACCTGCTGGGCAACCCGCCTAACACCATCAGCGTGATCATCACCACGGACAACATCACTCCGGCGTTTCTGCTCCAGGATGGCGTGCCGGCGGGAACACTCGACCCGCGCAACCTCTCGAACTTGCGCCTGACGTCGTTCGTCGCCAATCCCGATTGGCCGAGCGCGCAACAGTGGAATCTGAACGTGCAGCGCGAAGTGTGGACCAACACGGTTTGGGAGGCCGGCTACTACGGAGCGAAAGGCGTTCACCTCCCGGTGCGCTGGAACGGCAACTACGCGTTGCCGGGCGCGGGTAATGTCAACGCGCGGCGGCGGTTCACCTCGGTCGTGTATCCGGAAACGAACGTCGTGGTGAGCCCGCTGGCAATTGTGGACCGTCACGACTACTTCGGAAATTCGCAGTTCCATTCCCTGCAAACGCGGCTGGAGCGGCGGTTCTCGGGAGGGTTCACGATCACCGGGTTCTACACATTCTCCCGCTCGATCGGCGATACGTCGGGCTTCTCGGCCGCCGGCACGCCTCCGGGCTCGCCGCAAGGTTTCCAGAATCCCCTCAACCGCCGGCTGGAAAAGTCGGTGGACGACCAGCATCAGAAGCATCGCTTCGTCGCCAGCTACCTTTATGAGCTTCCGTTCGGACGGGCCCGCCGCTTCGGCGGAGGATGGAATCGCGCCGTCGACGGGGTGCTTGGCGGCTGGTCTCTGGGTGGAATCACGACCCTCGCTTCGGGGCAGCCGCAGGGCGTCACGGTGCAGGGTAATCCCGCCAACACCGGTGACCCGAATCGTCCGAACGTCGTGGGCGATCCCAAGCTGAGCCACGACCAACGCACCCTCGACCGGTTCTTCAATACGGCCGCGTTCGTCCCGAACGCGCCGTTCACATATGGCAATGCCGGACGCAACATACTCGAACAGCCGGGTTCCGTGAACTTCGATTTTGCCGCCTTCAAGCAGTTCCAGTTCACGGAGCGGGTGGACGCCCAGTTCCGGTTCGAGGTGTTCAATTTCCTCAACACGCCACAATTTGGCCCCCCGAACTCCCAACTGCTTAACATTAACTTCGGCCGCATCACGGAGGCTTCCAGGCCGCGGAACCTACAGTTCGGCTTGAAGATCCGATTTTGAGCTATGATTTCACGACGCGCGTTTCTCGCGGGGACGCCGCTGGCCGCTCGAGGTCAGCAGCGTAGCCGCCTCAACTTCCTTCTCATCCTCGCCGACGACCTGGGCGCGGGTGAGTTGGGCTGCTACGGCAATACGAAACATCGAACGCCGAATCTGGACGCGTTGGCGGGTTCGGGCGTGCGCTTCGAGACCTGCTACGCCACGCCGTTGTGCTCGCCCTCGCGCGTGCTGCTGATGACCGGGCGCTATGCGTACCGCACCGGCTGGTATAACTTCATTGGCCGCATCACCACGCGAAAGGATCGGCTGTCCGCGGACGAAATCACCTTCGCCGACGTGTTGAAGGAGCGCGGCTACCGCACCGGCCTGGCGGGCAAGTGGCAGCTCGGCCTCGTGAGCAAACATCCCACGATGATCCACGATTCGGGTTTCGACGAGTACTTTTCCTGGGCGTGGAACACAGGCGGGCTTCCCAAGGGCTCGCCGTTTGAAGGCCACGAGCGCAACCGCTACTGGCATCCGGCGATCGTCGAAAACGGCAGGCACGTCCAGACGCAACCGCACCACTACGGGCCCGATTTGTACAGCGGCTGGATCGCGGACTTCATGAAGCGCAACCGCGAACGGCCATTCCTGGCGTACTACCCGATGTGCCTGACCCACGAACCATGGGACCCGACGCCGGTTCCAGGCCAGCCGGGCAAGAAAACCGCCGGCGGATTGCAGGCAAACGTCGAGTACATGGATCACGTGGTGGGCAAGTTGGTGCGCGCGCTCGACGATCTCGGCCTGCGCGAGAACACGGTTGTCATCTTCACGGGAGACAACGGCACCGGCAAGAACGGCAAAGCGACGGTGACCGAGAAAGGCGTGCGGGTGCCGATGATCGTGAGTTGTCCCGGCACGATTCAGCAGGGTGTGGTGAGCCGCGATCTGATCGATTTTTCCGATGTGCTGCCGACTCTGACTGCGCTTTCGGGTACGCCGCTGCCCTGCGGCGCGACGATCGACGGCCGGAGCTTCGCGCCGCAGCTCATGGGTAAGAGAGGCAACCCACGCGAATGGATTTTCAGCTATCTCGCCTATGAGCGCATGCTCCGCGACGAGCGATGGCTGCTCGAAGGCGACGGAAAACTCTATGACTGCGGCAAGAGCCGGAACGGCGAAGGCTACAAGGAAGTGACCACCTCGAGCGCGCCCGAGGTGCTGGCTGCGCGTGCCCGGTTCGAGAAGATCCTGGCGAAGCTCCCCGCCCCGCCGCGCAACTGACTCGTTTCCCGCCGCCCCGGTGGTCCAGGTCTACTCCGCCCTTGAGACCACCGCCTCCGCTTCCACCGGAACCTCCTGCAGCAGGTCCAAAAACGATTGCGCCGCCCGGCTGAACCGCTTGCGCTTGCGGTGGATAATCCCCACCGGACGGACCAGATCCGGCGCGTGCAGCGGCACCGAAACCAACCGGCCCTGCGCCAGCTCCGGCTGCATGGTGCGGGCCGGCAGAATGCTGATGCCCGACCCAAGGGCCACCGCCTCCTTGATCATCTCGATATTGTCGAACTGCATCGTGAAGTGAATGCTCACGTCCTCCTCTCGGAAGAAGCGGTCCAGTTCGCGCCGGATGGTCAGGTCCTGGTCGAATCCCACGAACTGCTGATCTTCCAGATCCGCAGGCCGCAGAACCGGCTTCCTGGCCAGAGGGTGTCCCGGCGGTAGCGCCACGGCCATCTCCTCTTCGCGCCATGGGATGACGGCAAGCTCCTTGGTCGGCTCGGGGTAGCTTACCAGGCCGAGATCGGCGCGGCCTGTAATCACCGCCTCGTAAACTTTGTCGGGGCGGAGGTAGTCGACGTGCAATTCGGCGTTCGGGAACCGGCGGATGAACTCGGCCTGCAGCCGCGTCATCTCCGATAAGCCGATCGAGTAGATGGAAGCTACGCGGACATCGCCCTGAACGACCGATTTCAGGCTGTCGAGAGCGGCCTGAAACTCCTCTTCGCGCCGGATCACGTCCCGGCAGAGAGCGTGGTAAAGCTCGCCGGCTGGAGTTAGAGTGAAGGGCCGGGTTCCGCGGTCCAGAAGCGCCACTCCCAGACGCCTTTCGAGGTCGTGAACCTGCTGGCTGGCGGCCGACTGGCTGATACCGTTCTCAGCCGCCCCCCTGCTAATGCTTCGAAACACTACGATATCCCGGAAGAGACGGCTGGAGTCGAAGAGCATCAGGCCCCCAGGTTAACATAAGGAATTCTAATATTCAAGACGGTATAATTTTCTGTTGCCTTATATTAAGAATGTTGCTATATTACGTGAACACCACCCAGCAGATGAAAAAGGAATCCGGCATGAGCGACTCTAACACACCCCGTGGTTTACCCAGCGCCCAGGGGCTGTACGATCCGCGCAATGAGCGCGATGCCTGCGGGATCGGTTTTGTGGCGAGCATCAAAGGGCAGAAGTCGCACGACATCATCCTCAAGGGCATCCAGGTTCTGATCAACCTGACGCATCGGGGGGCCTGCGGCTGCGACCCGGAAACGGGCGACGGCGCGGGCGTGCTGATTCAGGTTCCTCACCGGTTTTTCGCGCGCGAGTGCGCGAGCCTGGGATTCACGCTGCCGCCGGCCGGCGAGTACGGCGTGGGCATGGTATTTCTGCCCGTGGAAAAGCAGCAGCGTCTGGCGTGCGAAGGCATTCTGGAGCGCATCGCCGGGGAGGAAGGCCTCACGGTGCTGGGCTGGCGCGATACGCCCATCAACGGAACGGCCATCGGCCGCGTGGCGCGCGCTTCACAGCCCTATATCGAGCAGATCTTCATCCGCGGCGCGGCGGGCATGAGCGAAGACGCGCTCGAGCGCAAGCTCTACGTGATCCGCAAGCGGGCCGAAGCCGAAATCGAGAGATCGAAGATGGAGGACAAGGGCGACTTTTACATCCCTTCGCTCTCCGCGCGGACCATCGTCTACAAAGGTTTGCTGCTTGCGCCGCAGATTGCCCACTTTTATAAGGAACTCTCCGATCCGGATGTGATGAGCGCCCTGTGCCTGGTGCACCAGCGCTTTTCCACCAACACGTTTCCCACCTGGCAGCTCGCGCACCCGTTCCGCTACGTCGCGCACAACGGCGAGATCAACACGCTGAAGGGGAACATCAACTGGATGAACGCGCGGCAAAGCGTGCTGCGCTCGCCTCTGTTCAACGAGGACATAGAGAAGCTGTTTCCCATCGTCTCGCCGGGCGGCAGCGATTCGGCGGCGTTCGACAACGCGGTGGAGCTTCTGTTCATGGCCGGCCGTCCGATGCAGCACGCCATGGCCATGCTGATTCCGGAAGCCTGGGCGTCGAACCCGCACATGAACCCGGACAAGAAGGCGTTCTACGAATATCACGCCTCGCTCATGGAGCCCTGGGACGGGCCGGCGGCGATCGCCTTCACGGACGGGCGCGTGATCGGCGCAACGCTGGACCGCAACGGCCTGCGTCCGGCACGCTATCTGGTCACCAAGGACGACATGGTGATCATGGCCTCCGAAACCGGCGTCCTGCCCGTGAAGACCGAAGACGTGCGCATGAAGGGCCGCCTGCAGCCGGGGAAAATGTTTCTGGTCGATACCGTGGAGGGCCGCATCGTGTCGGACCGCGAGATCAAGGAGCGGCTTTACACCCGCAAGCCGTACGCGAGGTGGCTCGAAGAGAAGCAGATCGCGCTCCAGCAGTTGCCCGAACCCTATCGCGTGCACGGCTCGGATCACGAAACCATTCTGCGGCGGCAGCGCGCGTTCGGCTACACCGATGAGGATCTGAGGATCATCCTCACGCCCATGGCTCAGAACGGAGAAGAGCCCGTCGGCTCCATGGGCATCGATACGCCGCTGGCCTGCCTTTCCGACCGCCCGCAGCCGCTGTTCAACTATTTCAAGCAGCTCTTCGCGCAGGTCACCAACCCCCCCATCGATCCCATACGGGAGGAGATGGTGATGTCGCTCATCAGCTACATCGGCAGCGAGCGCAATATCCTGGACGAGACGCCGGAGCACTGTCACACGCTGAAGCTGGCGCAACCCATCCTTACGAACCGCGATCTCGAGAAGCTGCGCCGCGTGTCGCAAGGCGACTTTCTTGCCACCACGCTCTACATGACCTTCCTGGTGAACGAGGGTGAGAAAGGTCTGGAACGCGCGCTCGACGGCATGTGCCGGCGCGCTTCCATGGCCGTTGAATCCGGCTATACGCTGCTGATCCTCTCCGACCGCGGAACGGATAAAGACTACGCGCCCATTCCCTCCCTGCTGGCGCTTTCAGCGGTGCACAACCACCTGGTGCGCGAGAAGAGCCGCACGCGCGTGGCTCTCATCGTGGAATCGGGGGAGCCTCGCGAGGTAATGCACTTCGCGCTGCTGATCGGCTATGGAGCGAGCGCCGTGAACCCGTATCTGGCGATCGAGTCGCTGGAGGATCTGGCGCTACGCGGCTATCTGCCGGAAGGCATCTCCTTCGACACGGCCCTTTACAACTTCGTCAAATCCATCAACAAGGGACTGCTGAAGGTCTTCTCGAAGATGGGCATATCCACGCTGCAGAGCTATCGCGGCGCACAAGTCTTCGAGGCCATCGGGCTCAACAAGGCGCTCATCGAGAAGTATTTCACCGGAACGGCGTCGCGCATCGAGGGGGTCGGGCTGGACGTGCTCGCCAAAGAAGCCCTCATGAAGCACGAGCATGCGTTCCGCCCGCTGACGGACTCGGACACGGAGCTGACCGTGGGCGGCAACTACCAGTACCGAGTGCGCGGCGAGTATCACCTGTTCAATCCGCTGACCGTGAGCAAGCTGCAGCATGCGGTCCGGCAGGAGAGTTATCAGACCTTTCAGGAATATACGGACCTGATCGACAAGCAGAACAAACAGCTTTGCACTTTGCGCGGCTTGATCGAAATTAAGAAATCGAGCAAGCCGGTTCCGATCGAGGAAGTGGAGCCGGCGAGCGAGATCGTGAAGCGCTTCGCGACGGGCGCCATGAGCTATGGCTCCATATCGAAGGAGGCGCACGAGACTCTGGCCATCGCCATGAACCGGATTGGCGGAAGGTCCAACACCGGCGAAGGCGGCGAAGACGAGGCGCGGTTCCAGCGCGATGCCAACGGGGATTCTCGGCGCAGCGCGATCAAACAAGTAGCGAGCGCGCGTTTCGGCGTCACCACCAATTACCTGGTCAATGCCGACGAGCTGCAGATCAAGATGGCGCAGGGCGCCAAGCCCGGCGAGGGCGGCCAGCTTCCCGGCCACAAGGTCGACGAAACGATTGCGCGCGTGCGTCACTCCATCCCCGGTGTGGGCCTGATCTCGCCGCCGCCGCATCACGACATCTACTCCATCGAAGACCTCGCACAGCTCATCTACGACTTGAAGAACGCCAACCCCTCGGCGCGGATTTCCGTGAAGCTGGTGGCCGAGGTCGGCGTTGGCACGGTGGCGGCGGGAGTCTCCAAGGCGCATGCCGACGTGGTGCTCATAAGCGGCCACGACGGCGGCACGGGCGCTTCTCCCATCTCATCCTTGAAACATGCGGGCATCCCCTGGGAATTGGGCCTGGCGGAGACGCAGCAGGTGCTGGTGATGAACGATCTGCGCAGCCGCATCATCGTGCAGACCGACGGCAAGCTGCAAACCGGGCGCGACGTGACCATCGCGGCCCTGCTCGGCGCCGAAGAGTTCGGATTCTCCACAGCTCCGCTGATTTCGATGGGCTGCATCATGATGCGCAAGTGCCATCTCAACACCTGTCCGGTCGGCATCGCGACGCAGGACCCGGCGCTTCGTGCCAAGTTTCAGGGCGCGCCCGAGCACGCCATCAACTTTTTCTTCTTCATTGCGGAGCAGATGCGCGAGCTGATGGCGCAAATGGGCTTCCGCTCCGTAAAGGAGATGGTGGGACGCGTGGACATGCTGGAGATGCGCGCCGCGGTCGATCACTGGAAGGCCAAGGGCCTCGACTTTTCTTCCATCCTTTACAACCCGCCCATGCCGGCCAAGGTGGGGCGGCACTGCACACAGAAGCAGAACCACGGATTGGAGCAGGCGCTCGACTACAAGCTGATCGAGCTCGCAGAGGATGCCATCGAGAGCGGCGCGCCGGTGGAGATCAAGCTGCCCATCCGCAACATTCACCGCACCGTGGGCGCGATGCTGAGCGGCCAGATTGCGCGCAAACACGGTTCCGCGGGCATTCCGGAGGACACCATCCAGTGCGAGTTCACTGGCTCGGCGGGCCAGAGTTTTGGGGCGTTCCTGGCCAAGGGCGTGACCCTGCGCCTGGAAGGGGACGCCAACGATTACGTCGGCAAAGGCCTCTCCGGCGGGCGGCTGATCGTCTATCCGCCGCGCAACTCGGGCTTCCTTCCCGAAGAGAACATCCTGATCGGCAACGTGGCGCTGTATGGCGCCACCGGCGGCGAGGCCTTCTTCAATGGAATGGCCGGGGAGCGGTTCGCCGTGCGCAATTCGGGCGCGACAGCGGTGGTCGAAGGCCTTGGCGACCACGGTTGCGAGTATATGACCAAGGGACTGGTGATCGTCCTGGGGCGCTCGGGACGCAACTTCGCGGCGGGCATGAGCGGCGGCATCGCCTACGTGCTCGACGAGAAGGGCGATTTCGCGCAGAAGCGCTGCAACCGCGCCTCCGTCGATCTGGAGCCGGTGGTTGACGAAACCGACGTCGGCTTGTTGCAGGATCTGATTGCGCGCCATGCCGAGTTGACCGCGAGCCCGCGCGCGCGATGGATTCTGGATAACTGGGCGACGATGCTTCCGAAGTTCACGAAGATATTCCCGCACGAGTACAAGCGCGTACTGGGCATCGCCCGGAAGCCTCGGCCGGCGGCGGAAGCTTTGCTCGCGGGCAGCAAAATCGAGACCGGGCAGGTGATGCATGGGTAAGGCCACCGGGTTCATGGAGCACACGCGCGAGGCGCCCCAGAAACGTCCGCCATCCGAGCGCATCGGCGACTGGCTCGAAATCTATCTTCCCTTCCCCAACGACAAGCTTCAGACCCAGGGGGCCCGGTGCATGGATTGCGGCGTGCCCTTCTGCCATACCGGCTGCCCGCTTACCAACATCATTCCGGACTGGAACGATCTCGTGTACCGCGGGCGGTGGAAGGAGGCGATCCGCGTCCTCCATTCGACGAACAACTTCCCCGAATTCACGGGCCGCATCTGCCCGGCGCCCTGCGAGGAAGCCTGCGTGCTCGGCATCAACGAGCCGCCGGTCACTATTAAGCAGATTGAAAAGAGCATTGTCGAGCACGCCTTCGCCGAGGGCTGGATCGTTCCCGAGCCGCCCGAGATCCGCACCGGGCGGAAAGTGGCGGTGGTGGGCTCCGGTCCGGCGGGCCTGGCGGCCGCGCAGCAATTGACGCGCGCCGGGCACCTGGTCACCGTGTTCGAGAAGAGCGACCGGATCGGCGGCCTGCTGCGCTATGGCATCCCGAACTTCAAGATGGAGAAGCACCTGATCGACCGGCGGCTCGATCAGATGCGCCAGGAAGGCACGTGCTTCCGCGTCAACGCGCACGTAGGCGGCAACGTTCCGGTCGAAGACCTGCGGCGCGAGTTCGACGCGATTCTTCTCTCCGGCGGCGCGGAGTGGCCGCGCGACCTGAAGGCGCCCGGCCGCGAGCTGAACGGCATTCATTTCGCGATGGAGTTTCTGCCGCAATCCAACAAGCGCTGTGAAGGCGACCAGGTGCCGAACCAGATCCTGGCCACGGGCAGGCGCGTGATCATCATCGGCGGCGGCGATACGGGCGCGGACTGCCTGGGCACATCGCACCGCCAGAGAGCTCTGTCGGTGCAGCAGTTCGAGCTGATGCCCAAACCCCCCGATCAGCGCGCGGCCGGCACGCCCTGGCCGCTGTGGCCGATGAAGCTGCGTACGGAAAGCTCGCACGAAGAAGGCGGCGAGCGTCACTGGAGCGTGGCGACGACGAAGTTCACCGGCGACGGGGACGGCAACGTCAAGCAGCTCCACGGCATCAAGGTGGGGCCGCCGCCGAGATTCGAGCCGATGCCCGGAACCGAGTTCACCATGGATGCCGACCTGGTGCTGCTGGCGATGGGCTTCCTCGGTCCGGTTCGCAGCGGCATGATCGACCAGTTGGGCGTCAAGCTCGATCCGCGCGGCAACGTGCTGGCGGACGAGAACTACATGACCTCCGTGCCGGGCGTATTCGCGGCGGGCGACATGCGGCGCGGCCAGTCGCTGGTGGTGTGGGCCATTGCCGAAGGGCGCAAGGCGGCGCGCGGCGTCGATCAGTACCTGATGGGCGAAACCACGCTGCCATAAATGGGGCATCCACGAATCGGCGTTGATCGGCGTTCATCAGCGGCCATTCAAACAGTATTTTGGCCGCCGATTAACGCTGATGAACACAGATTTTCAGGCCGGGCTACAATCAATCTGAGAGGAAGAAACACGTGGCTGATGAAGATCGTGGTGGAAATGTAGTCTGGTTTGTTGCGGGAGTGGCTGTAGGCGCCGCAGTTGCTCTTCTCTACGCCCCAAAGTCCGGCAACGAAACCCGGCGGTACCTGGTGGAAAAGGGCGAGTCCGGGCGCGAATCCCTATCGGAAGCGGGCAAAGAGCTTTACGACCGCGGGCGCGAGATTTACAGTAAGAGCCGCCAGATGGCGGACGAGGCAGCGGACCTGTTCGAGCGGGGCAAGAAACTCGTTAAGGGTTAGCGACTCGTGCCGGAGCAGGAGCAGCCGTCCTCCATCGCGCTTGGCGATTTCCGGATCACCCTCATTCGGGAAGGCGTCTATCACTGGGACGGCGGCGCTCTTTTTGGCGTGGTGCCGAAGACGCTCTGGTCCCGTAAGCTGCCAAGCGACGAGCAGAACCGCGTCGCCCTGGCTTTCAACTGTTACCTCATCGAAACTGGCGGGCACACGGTTCTGGTCGAAACCGGCGGCGGGGACAAGATGGACGCACGCGCGCGAGAGCGCATGAAGCTCTCTCCGGTGGCGCGTCCATTTACCGAAACCCTGGCTGCCGCCGGATTCGACCCTGAGCGGATCGACGTGGTGATCAACACCCACCTCCACTGGGACCATTGCGGCTGGAATACCGTTCTGCGGGATGGAATTCCCCGCCCTTCCTTCCCGCAAGCCACCTACTATACGCGGCGCAAGGAATGGGAGCACGCGCACGAACGCCATCCGCGGGACAGCGTCAGCTATATCGACGCCAACTACGATCCGCTGGTGGATTCGGGACGGATGTGCCTGATGGACGAAGACCGCGAGATCGTGCCCGGCGTGCGGACCCATCTGGCGCCGGGACATAACCGCGACATGATGGTTGTAACGGCGAATTCGGGCGGGAAAACATTCTGCTTCTTTTCGGATCTGGTGCCTACGCTCGCGCACGTCACGCCTACCTGGGTGGCGGCCTTCGATCTGTTCCCGCTCGAAGCCATCGACCGGAAGATACAGTGGTTCACCACGGCGGCGCGCGAGAACTGGATTTGCGGCTTCGGGCATGATGCCGGCGCGGCGTTCGCGCGCATCGCGGGGGAGAACGGGAGATTTACCGCGCTTCCACCCGGTCCATCGATTTGAATGAAAGCCATCTGTGCAGCCACTGCCAGGCTTCGGCCTGCATCTCCGCGTTGAACTCGTGCGGCGCGTCATACAAAAGGTGCTCGAGCACCTTGGCGCGCGCCCGCTTCTGCCATTGCCGCAAGTCCCGGAATTCGGCGCGCAGAAACGACAGTTCGACCGGCGCGCGGTCCGCCTGCTGCTGCGCGAAGGGATAGAGGTTGCCGATGTGGGACCCGGAGGGATTGCCCGCAACCTGCGCATCGCTCGCGGGTGCGCCCGCCGCTGCCATGAAGAGTTGGAACTCGCGCCTAGTCACATTAGAACAGGAACTTCGTCGTGATCTGGATACGCCTCGGAAAACCCCGCTGCGCCGTCACCTGGCCGAAGACGCTGCTCGTCGGGCTGCTGTTCGGCGGCGCGAAGTTCGGGTGGTTCCAGGCGTTGAGGAACTCGGCGCGGAACTGGAGATTGTACCGTTCGCGGATCCGCGTGTTCTTCAATACCGAGAGATCCCATAGATTCGTGCCGTCCGCCCGCACATCGTTCAACCGGCTCGGGAACGTCCGATAGTTGAACTGGAGCTGATTGGCGGTACTGCGTTCGAACTGGGCAGTGTTGAACCATTGCCCGACGGTACGCTGGCTTTCTGGCAGCGTGATGTCGTGCACGTCCCCGGTGAAGAGCACATTGCCGAAGTTAATGGGCGCGCCGCCCTGGCCCGTGTACACACCTTGCAGTTGCCAGCCACCGACAAACTTGTCCACCACACCGCTCGTGGTGAGCCAGCGCTTGCCGCGCCCGAAGGGCAACTCCCAAATGGCACTGACCACGACGCGGTGCGCCCGGTCCTGATCCGAGATGACGTACTCCAGCGGCGAGAGGTAGCCGTTCAGCTGGCTTACAGCCTGCATCGCCTTCGACCAGGTGTAAGCGGCGTTGAGCGTCCAGCCAGCGGCGAAGCGCCGTTCCATCTTCGCCTGCAATGCGTGGTACGTGGAGTAGCCCTGATAGTCCGTGCTCGTCATACCGGTGAAGTGCGCGTACTCCGGACCGGAGAGCAAGTAGGCGCGCGATACCGTCTGGCCGGCGAGGCCGGTTCCCGGCAGCAAGCCGGAGAAGGGATTCGGGACGTTCGCGGTCAGGTTATTGATTACGGGAAGGTCGCGGACGGCCGAGCGGCTCAGGTGTTCCGTCGGAAGCGGCCGGAAGTCCCGCGTCGTCTCCATTGCGCTACCGTAGTTGCCTACATACGAGAGTTCGAGCAAGACCCGCTGCGGCAGCTCGCGCTGGATGCCGAACTGCCAGCGCTGCTGCAGCGGAGCACGAGGGCTTTCATTAAAGAATTCAATGGAGCGCCCGGCGAACGTCGATAGCCCCTCGGACGAGCCCGCCGGTTCCAGAATTCCATCCGGGAACGGATTGTCGAGCGGGGCACGAAAACTGAGCCCGTTATCCAGCGACGGCACCAGCGAGGTGCTTTGGCTGAAACCGAGTTGGATCACGTCGCGACGCTGGTTTCCGAGCGGTCCATAGAAGAGACCATATCCGCCGCGGAGGACCGTTTTGGAGCCCAGTGAATATGCAAACCCGAAACGCGGCATGAAATTGTTCATGTCTCGCTGGAAGAGCGTGCGGGGCTGCCCATTAACGCCTGCAAACGTCAGTCCGCCTAGCAATCGGAACTGCTCGGGGGATAGCTCCGCAATCGGGTCGCGGGCGTAATTGGCTCTGACCGCCGCTTCCAGCGGGCTGGCGGTAGCGAAGTCGTAGCCTCTCACGGACCGGTTGAAGCGTTCGGTGACAGGTCCTTCCAGTTCGTAGCGCAGGCCGAGATTGAGAGTCAGGTTGGGAGTGACGCGCCAGTCGTCATGGACGTAGAGCGAATACACCGTGGATTGCGAGGCGAAGCTGGTTTTGCGATCCACCCGGCCGCCGGTCGGCAGCCCCAGGAGCAGAGAGGCTGTGCCCTGTCCCTTGGGCGACGCTGGGGAGTTGTCAAACGGGCCCCTCGTCCAGGTAGTCCCGAATTCGAAAAGCCCCGTCGAGGCGTTGTGCGGCTCGTACTGGAAGTTGCGGTATTGGCGCGCATCACCGCCGAAACGCCACGTATGCCGCCCGCGAACCGTGGCAACATTCGCCTCCAGCGTCTGGTTATGCGTGGGGTAGCGCCACCAGTTGTTCGGCGTGCCGACGAAGTCCGTCGAGGTTATGGTTGGGAACGACCGAACGTCCGGCGGGATCGCGTCCGCATAGCTTTTTGGAAAGCCCAGCGTCGTCAGGTCGAACCCGATGCTTGCCGGATTGGGCGTCTGCTCGATCTCCAGGCGGTAGAAGCTGTACCGCACGTTGAGGAATGTCGTCGCGCTGAAGTTGTAAACGTCGTCGAACGCGAAGGACTGCTGGAGCCAATTCGAGTCCCCGCCCTGGACCATGTTGCGAAACCAGCCGCTCTCGCTTCGGTTGCTGAACCGGTGATAGGTGTTGTACCGGCCGTACATGCGATGCTTATCGCTGAAGCTATGGTCGATGCGCCCGACGTGGTTGTAATAGTCAAGCATCTCGAGATCGTTCACCCGGATGAGGTTATTGAGCCCATCCGGCGTGCCGGGCGCGTTGGGCTCGGAGTAGTAGCTCAAGATATTCTTTGCGATCGGACTGATGCGGCTCGCGGGAATGATGTTGCCCGGGAACGGCTGAATTGTGTACCGGCCGCCGGCGGATGCCGCGCGCGTTGAGGGGTCGTAGATCTGGTAGTTGGGCCCAAGCCGCAGGAGATCGGAGAAATCCCCGCTGCGCTCTTTCATCGTGGGCACCGTGAGCACCCCTTGGCCATACGTGGCCCCGACGGGTTCGCCCAGCTCGATGCCTTCGTAGCCATAGCTGAAGAACGTGCGGTCCTTGCCGTTGTACAACCCAGGGAGCCACACGGGGCCGGTAGCGCTTCCGCCCCACCGGTTGTAATCGTATGGCGCCTTAGGTTGTCCGCTGCGGTTGGCGAAAAAGAGGTTCGAGTTCAACCGTGGATCCTGCAAAGCGTAATAGGCTGTCCCGTGCAGGTCGTTCCCGCCGGTCTTGAGCGTGATGCTCGTGACCCCGCCCTGCGAATGGCCTACCGCGGCATCGAAGGTAGCGGTCTGCACCTTGAATTCCTGAACCACGTCCGCTGGCGGCGTGTACCCCGCCATCAGATCCCCGGCGCCCCAGCGGTGGTTGAGCGCTGTGTTCGGAGCCCCGTCGAGCGTGATTTCGCTCCGGTTCGCCCGCACGCCATCCATCGCATACCCCACGATATGCGTCGGGGCGTACGGCTGGTCCAGACCTGCGTTCTGCGTGTGCGCCACACCCGGACTCAACGAAATGAGCAGGTAGGGGTTACCATGCGCGATGGGCAGTTCGGCCACCCGGCGCTGATCGACGACTTGCCCCAAGCTCGCGCTTGCGGATTCCAACAGCGGAGTGTCGGCGGTAACGGTGACGCGATCGTTCACCTGTCCGACATCCATTGCGATAGCAATGGTAATGCGGTCTGCGATGCGCACTTCAATGCCTTCCCTGACGAATGTCTTGAACCCGGTCTGTTCCGCGGTCAGTTGGTAGTTCCCGGGCAGTAGGAAGGGTAGCTCGTAGTTGCCTTCGGCATTGGATTGCATCGAGACGGTGACGTTTGTGGCCGTGTTGGTGGCTCGAACGGTCACGCCCGGGATCACAGCGCCGCTGGCGTCGACGACGCGGCCAAGAATCCTGCCCCGAGTCTCCTGTGCAACCAGCGCTCCGGCTAACGAGAGTGCGGCGAGTGCAAGCCCGATCGACTTTCGCATGGTTTCTGTCTCCTGTGGCGGAAGGGGGACTCCCCTTCCGGTTCGGGGCCATTATACCCCCGCCGCGAATCGGGCGCTGAAATATGCGAGGGTGCGGATCTCTTCGGCGCGGCATTCGCGCTCATCATCACGGAGAACGGGAAATTTACCGCGCTTCCACTCGATCCAGCACCGTCTTGATCTTCTCGGCCAGGGTGGTGGCGCTATAAGGCTTTTGAATGAAGCCGGCCAGCCCCTTGCCCGTGAATCGCCGGATCGTTTCCACTTCGTTGTAGCCGCTGGAGAGGATCACCGGCACATCCGGCCGGATGAGCTTCAGTTGACGCAAGGCCTCCTCGCCGCCCATCACCGGCATAGTCATGTCCAGGAGGACGACCGAGATCTTCTCCGCCAGAACACGAAAGAGGTCCACGGCCTCCTGCCCGTTCTCCGCAAGCACAGCCTCGTAGCCGTACCGTTCCAGCATGGATTTGACGGCGTTCCGCACCATCGGCTCGTCGTCGACGACTAAGATTGTCCCGCTGCCCGTGAGCGCAATGGCGCCGGGCCGCGGCCGCTTGTTGGGTGTGTCAGCCGTCGCGGGGAACAACACTTTGAAGCTGGTCCCCTTCCCGGGTGTGCTGTATACCTTGATGGCGCCCTTGTGGCCGCGGACGATGCCTTGAGCGGCCGCAAGCCCCAGGCCCCGGCCCGTGAACTTCGTCGTAAAAAACGGGTCGAAGATCTTGCTCACCGTGGCTTGGTCCATGCCGCATCCGGTGTCGTGAACTTCGAGAACGACGTAAGTGCCCGGCCCGACTTCGCTGGCGATCTGCGTGGTGAGAATGTAGGCCTTGTCGATCTCGTGCTCGGCCGTCGTTACAAGCACTGTACCTGTGTTATTCTCGCCGATCGCTTCCGCCCCATTGATCACGAGGTTCATGATCAGCTGCTGGAGCTGGCTTGCGTCGGCCTCAATACACGGCAATGCGTCCTGCAGTTCCAGACGCAGTTGCACGGATTTGGGAATGCTGGTCTGAACCAGTTTGCTGATATCCCGCACCAGGGCCGAGAGGTCTACCGGTTCAATCAAGAACCGGCCTTTTCCCGCGTACGCGAGCATCTGGCGGGTGAGGTGAGACGCCCTCTCGCTGGCGTCGATCGCGTCGCGCAGCATGGCGCGGGCGGGGTTGCTGGAGGGAATGGTCTCAAAAGCCAGGCTGGCGTTCCCCAGAATGCCGACGAGCAGATTATTGAAATCGTGCGCGACGCCTCCCGCCAGCAGGCCCAGGCTTTCGAGTTTCGCGGCTTGCTGCAGACGTTCGTCGAGCTGCTTGCGCTCGGTAACATCCATGGCAGTTCCGACGAAACGGACAGGTCTGCGTTCGCCCTCGACATCGGCGAAGAACGCCTTCCCTTTGTCCCGAATCCAGCGCACTACGCCGCCCGGGCCGATGATGCGGAATTCGCTCTCGTACTCGCCCGTTCCGTTCGGGTCCAGGGCCTGGCGGTTCGCGGCATCCACCCGGTCCCGATCCTCCGGATGCAGACGATCCAGGAACAGCTCGTACTTGTCCGGAGCATCGGGCGCGAGGCCGAAGATCGCCTTGCAGCGATCGGATCGTGCAACGGCGCCGGTAACCGGATTAAGGTCCCAAGTGCCGAGCCCGGTGGCCTCGATCGCCAGCCGCAGACGTTCCTCGCTGCTCTCGGCGCGCGCGCGTTCGCGCCGGACCGCTTGGAACAGCCGGGCGTTGTCGATGGCCACGGCCGCGTGCGCCGCCAAGCCCGTCACCACTCGCTCCTCGTGCTCGCTAAACACGCCCTCATCGGGGTGGCCGAAGAACAGGCCGCCTATGACGTCGCCGCCGCGAGAGACGACCGGCACGGCGAGATAGCTGGTCACAGGCAGATGCCCGGGCGGCATACCGAAGTAGGGAGAGTTCCTCCCGTACCTCGGATCGCCCTTCACGTTCGCAATGCGGATGGCGGCCTCGCCGCGGAATGTGGGCCCGAACAGGTCGGTTGCGCGGGGCATGGGGAAATGGGCAAAATGCTCCCTGGGGACGCCGGAGAGCGTGTAAAGCATGTATGAGGCGCCATGCTCATCCAAAACGTTATAGAAGAATGAGCCGAAGCGTGCGTGCGACAGTGCCGTGGCCGCGTCCGTAACCCCCTGGATGAGCTTCTCGGTGTCCAGCTCGGCGGCCAGAAGCCGGCCGATCTGGTTGAGGGTCTGGGCTTCCGAGCGGCTCAGTTGCTCGTCCGCCAGCAACTGGTCCTTGAGCCGGTTTGCCTGTTGCAGGCTCGCGTGCAGAGCGATCGCCTGCAAGACCATGACGGCTTGGTTGACCGCGACACTGAGCAGGGCCTGGTCGTAATCGGTTGGAAAATTAGGCTGTGTTGAGGCGACTATGGCTAAGCCCCACTGCCCATCCGGCCCTATTTGTTTGGACAGAAGCCGGACGTCCCCATCGCCTGCCGGATTCGGAATGGAGGAATGCGGATCGAATTCAGGCAAGCGTTTTAGAACGCCCATTAAATCGCCGGCGGGAACGGCGCCGCCGCCGGGTGTACGCACAATCTCCAGGGCAGGGTTTTCCGGACGCTCCCGCAAGCGTACGCAGACCAATGCCGCGTCCAGAGTGGCGCTGAGTATGTCGGCGAGCGCGGCTGCTACTTCGGGGGGCTGCTTTCCCGTCCAAACGGCTGCAAGGGTACTGACTCCGATCAGGTCGCGAACGCACTGACGAAGATGCAGCAGATCCTCGGCCTGATCCCCGGTTACACTCATGCCTTCTTACGCGCAGCCGGGGCTGGCTGCGCGGCGCGTTGCCTCAATTCCAGCAAGAACTGCTCCGGTGGAACGAAGAATGGGTTCACTTGCAGCATTCCGCCTACAATCACCATGGGGTGTGTCCGGAGTACATCCAGCACTGTCTCCCCGCCAAACTTGGCGAGATTGTACGTTCATATGACTGGATCGTCATATTTGGGCAGAAAGAAGTTCAGCCTGGTTTCGTACTCGACGAGGTCGTGTACACCCGGGCGATCCTCGATCGCCCATTCCATCTGCGCGAAGAGGCGAGTGAGCGGATATCCCTGCGTTTTTCCGGCAATGAGAACGTCTTCTATCAAACGCAGCATCGCGTTCTGGTCGAAGTGGCCTCCGCGGAGATACGCTTCTTCCCAAACCTTTACCTCCAACTGGCCGCTCGCCCCGGTCCTGGCAGTGTCAATGCCGGCCTCGCGCAGCCGGCGATGCTCCGGCGAGCCGGACTGGCGGCATTGCCTACCCCTGGCAAAAGCATACCACCGCGGCACGCGCTTGCTCTTGAGCGGCAGTGAGTAAATGCACGCGCGCGGCTTGATAAAATGGCGTCAGCGAACAACGCACTATGAATCGTCAACTCAGGACTACTTTTCGCCTCTTAGAAAGGTTCTAAGTGGGTTCTTTACCCCCATTCCGCAACGAAACTTACACGGACTTCGCGCAACCGGAGAACCGGCGCGCGATGGAGTCCGCGCTCGCCCTGGTGCGCTCGCAATTGGGGCGTGAGTATGACCTGACGATTGACGGCAGCAGGCTTCGTACCGAAGAAAAGCTCCGGTCGGTGAATCCGTCGCGGCCCTCCGAGGTGGTAGGCGTCCATCAGATGGCATCCTCCTCCATGGCGGCGGCGGCCGTCGAATCCGCCCACGCGTTCTTCCCGGAGTGGAGCCGCACGCACGCCGAAGAGCGCGTGCGCCTCACGTTGGCTGTGGCCGAGCGTTTCCGTCAGCGCAAGATGGAGTTTGATGCCTGGCTGGTTTACGAGTCGGGCAAATCCTGGGCGGAGGCGGAAGCCGACGTCTCCGAGGCCATCGACTTCTGCGAGTATTACGGGCGCGAGATGCTGCGCCTCAGCGAGACGCCCGCGCCCGTGCAACTGCCCGGTGAGCGCGATCAGCTCCGCTACCTGCCCCTTGGCGCCGGCGTCATCATACCGCCCTGGAACTTCCCGCTGGCGATCCTGGTAGGGATGTCGATCGCGGCACTGGTCACCGGCAACACGGTGATCATCAAGCCTTCAAGCGAAACCCCCACCATAGCCGCCAAGTTCGTCGAGGTTCTGGTCGAAGCCGGCTTCCCCGGCAAGGCCATCAACCTGCTTACCGGCGACGGCTCCGTGATCGGAGATGTTCTCGTCCAGCACCCGCGCACCCGCTTCATCGCCTTCACCGGATCGAAGGCCGTGGGTCTGCGCGTGAACGAGCTGGCGGCGAAGCATCAGCCCGGCCAGATCTGGATCAAGCGCGTGATCGCGGAGATGGGTGGCAAGGACGCCATCGTCGTGGATTCGGATAGCGACCTGGACCGGGCTGTTGAAGGCGTTTTACACTCGGCCTTCGGATACCAGGGCCAGAAGTGTTCGGCCTGCTCGCGCGCCATTGTGGATGAAAAGATTTACGATGAATTTCTTCAGCGGCTGCGGGAGAAAGCCTCGGCCTTGACGATCGGCCCGGCCGACGATCCCGCTCATTACATGGGTCCGGTGATCAGCGAGCGCGCGATGAAGTCGATCCTGAACTACATCGAGACCGGACGGCGCGAGGGCAGCCTGGTCACTGGCGGCGCCAAAGCGGACGGCGAAGGCTACTTCATCCGGCCCACGATCATCGCCAACGTCAAACCCGACGCGACCATTTTCCAGGAGGAGATCTTCGGTCCGGTTCTGGCGGTGACCAGGGCGCGGGACTTCGATCACGCCCTCGAACTTGCCAACAACTCGCAGTACGGCCTCACCGGCGCGGTCTTTTCCAACAACGAAGACCACGTGCGTAAGGCCAAAGAAGGCTTTTTCGTAGGCAATCTCTATGTGAACCGGAAGTGCACCGGCGCCATGGTCGGCGCTCACCCCTTTGGGGGATTCAACATGTCGGGTACGGACTCCAAAGCCGGCGGCCCGGACTACCTTCTGTTGTTCCTGCAGGCCAAAAGCATAGCAGAACGTGTAACTTAGACAGCCACCTCACCCAAGTGTCCCCGGCGCGGCTCACTACAGCCAAAATGGGGCACGAATACCCGAAATCCGGGATGGTCGCGCGTATGGCGACTCACTACTCTGGGTAAAGGAGGCAATGACGCTTTCATGGCCGATTTCTATCAAACAGGTGGTGTAACGACTCTGCACCGGCTTAGCCCGAACGGGTTGGCACGGCTGGAGAGCGAGTTGGAGAGATTCTCCAGGGACGTGCCCATCGGCCTAGTGCTGCCCGCGCTCTACACGGAATTCGAGAACCCGGCCATGCGCCGGATCGTCGACGAGCTCGCCAAAGTCCGCTATCTGCGGCACATCGTGGTTGTGCTCGGGCACGCCAATTACGACCAGTACCTGGCCACCCGCGAATTCTTCCGCGACTTCCCGAATCCCGTCACCATTCTTTGGATGGAAAGCGAGCGCGTTCAGGGCCTGATGCGCATTCTCGACGAACGCGGCCTGGCCACGGGGATGGACGGGAAGGGCCGCTCCTGCTGGCTGGCATACGGTTACCTTTTGGCCACCGGCGATTGCGATGTCATCGCACTGCACGATTGCGACATTCAGAACTACGACCGCCGCCTGCTGGCGCGGCTGGTCTATCCCGTCGCCAACCCGAACCTCGGCTTCGAATTCTGCAAAGGCTACTATGCCCGGGTTTCGGACCGGATGCACGGGCGCGTTACCCGGCTGTTTGTCACGCCGCTCATCCGGGCCATGCAGTGCATGGCGCCGAACGCTCCGTTCCTGGACTTCGTGGACAGCTTCCGGTACTCTTTGGCCGGCGAGTTTGCCATGAAGGCCCACCTGGCCCGCGTGAACCGGATACCGGGCGATTGGGGGCTCGAAGTCGGCGTGCTCGCCGAGGTGTTCCGGAATTGCGCGCCGGCGCGGATCTGCCAGGTGGATCTCACCGACAATTACGAACACAAGCATCAGGAGCTGTCCGCGGACGACGCCAGCAAGGGCCTGCGCCGCATGACCGTGGATATTGCCAAGTCGCTGTTCCGCACCATGGCCGGCGAGGGGCTGGTCTTGACGAAAGACCACTTCCGCAGCCTGGAAGTGCGCTACGTGCGCATCGCGGAGGACACCATCAACCGGTATTATGCCGACGCGATGCTGAACGGCCTCGCCTTCGATCGTCATGCTGAGGAGCTGGCGGTAGCTACGTTTGCGAGAAGCCTGCGGCAAGCGGCCGAGGAGTTCACGGTGGATCCTCTCGGGATGCCCCAGATTCCCAACTGGAACCGGGTGATCTCGGCGGTGCCGGAATTCTTCGATATGTTACTCGGAGCGGTAGAGGAGGAAGCCCGCCACGCCGGCACCTTTGCGGCATAATGACGGGTGACATGGCCCAGCAAGTATTGCCCGATGCCGCCTCTCACGCCGTAGCCGAGCTTCGGCAAGCCGATATTGTCATCGGCATTCCGAGCTACAACAACGTAAAAACCATTGGCCACGTCGTGAGAGCGGCGCAAGGCGGCCTCGCCAAGTACTTCCCGCAATTCTCCTCGGTCATCGTCAATTCGGACGGCGGTTCGAGCGATGGAACGCGCGAAACCGTTCTTTCCTCGCAAATTGAAGACGCGCATCTGTTGATGCTCTCGACGCCGATGCTCCCCGTCCACCGGCTGTCGTTCCCCTACCACGGCATACCCGGCAAGGGAAGCGCGTTCCGGATGATTTTCGCCATCGCGCAGCAGCTCGGCGCTAAAGCCTGTTGCGTGGTGGACTCCGATCTGCGCTCCATCACCCCCGAATGGATCGACCTGCTGCTGCGGCCCGTGCTGTACACGGGCTACGACTTCGTGGCGCCATACTATTACCGCCACAAGTACGACGGCACCATCACCAACAGCATTGTGTACCCGATGACCCGGTCGCTTTACGGGCTGCGCGTGCGCCAGCCCATCGGCGGCGATTTCGGGATGTCGGGGGCCCTCGTCGCGCGCTACCTCCAGCGCAACGACTGGGAGACCGACGTCGCGCGCTACGGCATCGATATCTGGATGACCTCCATCGCCATCGCCGAAGGGTTCCGCGTCTGCCAAAGCTTCCTGGGAGCGAAGCTGCACGACGCCAAAGACCCCGGCGCGGATTTGAGCGCGATGCTGCACCAGGTGGTAGGCAGCGTCTACCAGCTCATGGGCGAGTACGAGCCGGTATGGCGGAGCCGGTCCGGCAGCAGTCCGGTGGATCTCTTCGGATTCCGCTTCGACGTGGGATTGAGCCCGATTGAAGTGAACCTGGACCGGATGCTGAATACCTTCCGGCGCGGCTGTCATGAACTGGCGGAAATCTGGTCGCTGGCGCTGCTGCCGGAAAATTTGGAAGCCATACAACGGCTGGCTCGGGAACTGGAGAGCGGGGCGAAGAACTTTAATATCCCGGATGCCCTTTGGGCGCGCATCGTCGCCGATTTCGCCTGCGCGTACCGGCACACCCCCATTGAGCGGGGACATCTGCTCCGGTCGCTGACCCCCTTGTATATTGGCCGCGTAGCGTCGTTCGTAATTGAAACCGAGACGTCGGTGTCCTCCCAGGTGGAAGAGAAGATCGAGGATCTCTGCAAAGCCTTCGAGGACGCCAAACCGTACCTCATCTCTCGCTGGAAGAATGAGGCCGTGAATTTGGAGCAAGGAGTGCCCTCCACGGAGAAAGCCCCGGAGCACGTAAAACTGGAGGCGTAAGAAAACAATGATTCGAACACTACAGCAAATCCTGGAACGGGCGGTGGAACGCCTGGCCGATACGTCCATGACGTACCTGCCCCCGCTGCTCGCCGGCCTGGTAATTCTACTCGTCGCGTATCTGATCGCTAGAATGGTGCGGTGGATGTTCAACCGGATGATCAAGGCGTCGGGCGTGGACCGATTCCTTCTGCAAAGCGGCATCTCATCCATGCTGGACCGCTCGGGCCGCCTGCACGCCGCGCAACTCGTCGCTCAGACGGCCTATTGGATGGTGATTCTGATTGGCGTGCTGACCGCGCTCAACGCCTTCAACACGGAGCTCACCACGCGGATCATCTCGTCGGTCGTGCTGCTGCTGCCCAAACTGGTCACCGCGGCTCTCATCCTGGTGGCCGGCGTTTGGCTGGGCAAGTATCTCGGCCGCAGCATGCTGGTGTGGGCGCACAATGAAGAGATGCCCTGGCCGCGCAAACTCGCGGCAGTGGTGCGGACGGGCATTATCTTCGTGTCCATCGTGGTGGCGGCCGACCACCTCGACTTCGCGCGCGGCGTGTTCCTTGCGGCGTTCGTCCTGCTGATGGGCGGAGCGGTCGTATCGCTCAGCATCGCTCTCGGAATGAGCACGCACTACGCGATTAAAAGGCGTCTCGAAGAAGAGCGTCCGCGGGCCGAAGAAATGGAAGAAAAGTCGCTTTGGAACCATTTGTAAGCTAAGCTGCGAACATGCATGTTGCGGCTTTGGCCGGTGTGTTCTGCATTGTGCTTCCGCTGCACGCTCAGGTTGCGGTCGGGCGGATCACCTCTCATCCCCCGCTCTCTCCAGTGGATCTGGCGAGCCTGGAGGCGAACCTACAAGCCAACCCCGAGGACATCGCCGCCCGCCTTCGGTTGCTGGTTCATTATCGCGATTTCGCGCCTGTTCCTCCCTACGACAACGCTGCCCGCCGGGCCGCCCGTCTGAGTCATGTTGTCTACCTCGTGGAGCACAATCCCAGCGCCGCGGACCTCGAACTGACGTATGTTTTCCGGGCGGGCGGTCCTTACGCCGATCCCAACGACCACGAGCTGGTGCGGGGTTACTGGCTGCGCGCGGTGGAGGCGAAGCCCGGCGATCTCCCCGTGTTGCTGCATGCGGTCCGGTTCCTCTTCGTTGAAAATAAGGACCAGGCCGAAGAACTGCTCAAGCGCGCCCTGGCCGTTGCGCCCAACGAACGTGCAATCGCCGCGAACCTCGGGTTCCTGTATGCGCTGGAGATCCTCGGGCTGGACAGTTTTAGAGGCATCGCCGCCCCATCCGAATCACCCGCCGCCCGCGCCGCGTTGGCGCAACGCGCACGAGGCGCACTCGAAGTTGCCTCGAACGCCGCTGTTCTCGCCGCCGCCGCCACAGCGATTCCGAACCTTGCAATGCGGGCGACCATGGGTCGTCCGGTCGACCCTGAGTTATTTCAGCTTTCCTCCAGACTGATGACCAGAGCCCGCGAGATGGAGCCGGCGGATGACGCGTTCCGCGGCCCGATGCCATTGATCGAGTATTTCCAGGAGGCGACGAACGGCCGGCAGGAAGCGTCGCCACCGGAAGCCGTTGCAGCGCCGAGCGATCCATCTAGAGTCCGCATCGGCGCAGAGGTGCTGAAGGCGAAGCTGATCCGGCAAACGCAGCCGGTGTATCCCGAGCTAGCCAGGCAGGCCAGGCTTCAGGGCAATGTCCGGCTGGAAGCGGTAATCGGCCGCGATGGTTCGATTGCGTCTTTAACGCCCCTCAGCGGCCATCCTCTCCTGCTCCCCGCGGCTCTTGAGGCAGTGAAACAATGGTCATATCAGCCCACCTTTTTGAATGGCAACCCGGTTGAAGTCGTCACGGAAATTGTCGTTCCGTTCTCATTAGTGAGGTGAGTTCCGCGAGCAATTCCAAAACAGCTTCATTCCAGCCCGCCGGTCCCAGGCTGCGCGGCACGCGCGCTCCCGGCACGCTGGAACGCAGGCGCCGGTCCGACGCAGGGCAGATCAGAACCGGGAAATCCACCACGTGCAGGAAACTCACGTCGTTCCAGCCATCGCCCGCGCCAATGGTTCTCACCCCGCCGTATGTCCGCCGGTAATGCCCGGTGAGATATTTCACCGCGGCGGCCTTATCGTTGTTCCCCATGATGTGGTAGAACCTGCCGCCTCGCGTCCATAGCTTCCCGCGCGCTTCAATCGACTGTGTGAGCCGGTGCGGATCGCCCTCGCCGCGCACCACGAACGGCTCGTCGTATTCGCGCTGTTTGGCCAGCCGCGCCTGGTCCAGCGGCAGATCGCAGGCGGCCGCCACCTCCTCCGTGGTCATCTCATGAAAGCCGCGCACAGCCACGCCGCTCTCCCTGCTCGCGAAGGCCAGCGCGCGAACCAGGGAAGCATAGTCGTCGCCGAACTGCGTAACTTCGGGAACCGCGACCGGAAAGTAGCCGCGTGGCACGATCGCCGCTCCGCCGTTCTCGACGATGTACGGATCGGCGTTGCCAAGCTTTTCGCGCCAGAATTCCACTTCCGCGCGGGTCTTGCTGGTCGTAAATACCAGGGGGATGCCCGCGTTCCGGATCTGTTCGAGCGCCTCGCCGGCCGCTTCCGACGCATAACTGCGATGGTCGAGCAGCGTGCCGTCCAAATCCGTGAAAATAACCAGCATCCATCAAAGCGTACAGCACTTCTCGTCCCGCCGCCTTCCGCCGCATCCTGTATTTTGAAGGCTGTTATGCATTACGCTTAAAGAAGAATATGAAGTTGCGCACATGGCCGATTCTGGCCGTTGCCTTCGGCAGCCTCATCGCGCTGATCGCCATTCTTGGCGGGAGCACGATGCGGCAAGCGGGAGAGGTTTACGGGGAAATTTCGACGCTGCACGACGACTACCGGCGGCGCGAGCGCATCCTCAACGAGGTTCGGTCGGAGATCCATCTCTCGGGAGTCCTGGTGCGGGATTACCTGCTCGATCCCTCGCATATCACCGGCGGGCTTTATAAGGAACAGTTGCTGGCCATACGATCCTCGATGACGCGCGAGCTGGACGATCTGCGGAACCTCATCGCGCCGGAGGACCTTCCCAAGCTGGAGCGGTGGCATAAGGAGTTGGACAAGTACTGGGATTCCCTGGATCCGCTCTTCGAGTGGACGCCGCGCCAGCAGATGGCGCTGAGCCACCTCTTTCTGCGCAGGGTCGTTCTGCCACACCGAACCGCGGTGCTGGACGTCGCTCAAGAGTTTCAGGAGCTGAACAGGCTGAATCTGCAGCGCCAGCAGGAGAAGATCGATCAGATGCAACGCCAGGTGCCCAAGTACGTTACCAGGATGCTGGCAATGACCATCGCGCTGGGCCTGGCGGTGGCAGGCATCAGCATCTTCCGGATCACTCGTCTCGAAGGAAGATCGGAAAGGGAGAAACGGCGGGCGGAGACTGCCGAAAGCGAGCTGCGCCGGCTCTCACAACAGCTTGTTCAGGCGCAGGAGGAGGAGCGGAAATCCATCTCGCGGGAGCTGCACGACCAGGTGGGCCAGCTGTTGACCGCTTTACGCATGGAGCTGAGCAACCTGGGCCAGCTCCGCGACGGCGCGAAGGAAGAGTTTGAGGTCATGCTGAAGGACACCAAGCATCTCTCCGAGCAGGCTCTTCGCACCGTGCGCGATCTGGCCATGGGTCTGCGGCCATCCATGCTGGACGATCTCGGGCTGGGCGCGGCGCTACAGTGGCAGGCGCGCGAGTTCGGGAGGCGATGCGGCGTTCCCGTATCGGTGGACATTGAGGGCGTTATTGAAGGGCTGCCGGAAAACCATCGTACCTGCGTCTTTCGCGTTCTGCAGGAGGCCTTGACCAACTGCGCGCGGCATTCCAAGGCGAAGGACATCCGCATCACACTGCACGGCCATAACGATTGGCTCTTTATGACCATCCAGGACAATGGCATCGGTTTCGATACCTCCCGGACGAAGCCGCGGGGACTGGGGTTGATCGGCATCGAGGAACGAGTGCGCGAGCTGGGCGGCGCGGTGCATATTTACTCGCAGGAGCAAAAGGGCGTCCTGCTGTCGGTCAGGATTCCCGTGGAAAGGGGCGCCGCCGTGGCATGAGCGTCATCAAAATATTACTGGCCGACGATCACGGTGTGGTGCGCAAAGGCCTGCGGTTCCTTCTGGAGCGGCAGTCCAACATGGAGGTGGTGGGCGAAGCCTCGGACGGGCGGGAAGCGGTGCGTTTGTGCGAAGAGCTGAAGCCAACCGTGGTGGTGATGGACATCGCCATGCCGCACCTGAACGGCATTGAGGCCACGGCGCAGGTGGTGAAGCGCGATCCCAAAATCGGCGTGATCATCTTAAGCATGCACTCCGACGAAACCTACCTCCTGCGGGCGCTCAGCAACGGCGCGAAGGGATATCTGTTGAAGGACTCGGCGGAGTCCGACCTGGTTCGCGCCGTGCAGGCCGTGGCGGAAGGCCGCCCATTTCTCAGCCCGGCCATCACGCAGACGGTTCTCGACGATTACATGCGCTACCTGCAGCAGAAGAATCTCACGGACTCATACGACCTTCTGACGGACCGGGAGAAAGAAGTGCTGCAACTGCTCGCCGAGGGCAAGTCCAACAAAGAAGTGGCGACGCTCTTGAATCTGAGCCCGTACACGGTGGAGACCCACCGCACGCGCATGATGCAGAAGCTCAATCTGCACAACACTGCCGAGATCGTGCTCTACGCGGTGCGCAAGAAGATCATTTCCTGAGCCGAGGTACTGCTGCGGAGACCGCAGAGGATAGCAGGAATATCGCCCGTTTCTATCGAAACGCCGCCGCGCCGGCCTCGGCCACGGCCTGGTCCTGCTTGCCGCTTCCCCCGCTGACCCCGATGCCGCCGACGACTTTCCCATTGCGCTTCAACGGAATTCCTCCGGCGAATATCATGACCCGGCCGTTGTTGCTCGCGTGAATGCCGTAGAACTGTTTGCCCGGTTGGCTGTTGTCGGCAAGATCCTTCGTCTCGATATCGAAGGCCCTCGCGGTCCAGGCTTTTTTGATCGAAATGTCGACACTCCCAAGCCACGCGCCATCCATGCGGACATGCGCGATCAGGTTTCCGCCTTCATCGGCAACGGCGATGTTCATGGGCTGCCCGATCGACGTTGCTTCCTTCTCGGCTGCTGCTATTACCCGTCTTGCATCCTCAAGTGTAATCATCTGCTCTCCTAGAAATTACTCTGTTGCTACCGCAAACTATATAGGAACGCAGCGATGTCTCGTGCGTCCGTCCTGTTCGCGTCATCGAGCCCCCGCGCGCGTAATTGCCTTACTCGCCTCGCGCAGCCACAGCACAGAACTCGCGACCGCGGCACAGCGCAGCCAATCGCCGAAGCTGAGACTCACGGTAGAGAAGGCTTGCTGCAGAAATGGTATGTATATAACCGCCACCTGAAGCGCGAGCGATAGTCCAACCGCTGCCCAAAGCCAACGATTCTCAAAGAGTCCATCGAAGGCGCTTCGCTCCTCCGAACGCGTGTTGAAAACGTTGAAGAGCTGAAACATCGTTAGCGTGGTAAAGGCCATCGTCTGCGCGTACCGCAGACTGCCCGAACCTTCTACAAGCCCTTCCGGAAGGGAAGCGTCCAGGACGAAGAGCGTTCCCATCGCCATCACCGCACCTGCGAAAACAATACCGAACCACATACTTCGCGTGATCACCCCTTCGCCCACCGGTCGCGGTGGCTGATTCATCACCCCCGCATCGGCCGGGTCGACGCCGAGCGCGAGTGCAGGTGCGCCGTCCGTCACCAAATTGATCCAGAGAAGCTGAGTCGCTACAAGCGGCAGCACGACCGCGTCTTCTTCCGCCTCGAGGCCGATAACAGTTCCGAGCAGTACGCCGAAAAACATGGTCATCACTTCGCCTATGTTCGATGAGAGCAGGTAGCGCAGAAACTTCCTGATATTGGCGAAGATAGAACGCCCTTCTTCCACTGCCGCGACGATGGTTGCGAAGTTGTCGTCCGCCAGCACCATGTCGGCCGCTTCTTTGGAAACATCGGTTCCGGTGATGCCCATAGCGACGCCGATGTCCGCGGTCTTTAACGCGGGCGCATCGTTCACCCCGTCTCCAGTCATGGCCACGACCGCGCCCCCCCTCTGCAGCGCCTTCACGATCCGCAGCTTGTGTTCGGGGTTGACTCGTGCATAGACCGACACTTCTTTGATGGTTTGAACCAGCGAGTCCTCAGACATCTTCTCAAGCTCAGCGCCACTGACGGTTCGCCCTTTGTCCACGATTCCAAGTTCACGAGCGATAACCGCGGCGGTCTTCGGATGATCGCCCGTTATCATTATCGGGCGTATCCCTGCGCCTTTAGCTCGCGCAACTGCTTCCCTCGCCTCCTCACGCGGTGGGTCAATTATGCCGATCAATCCAGCAAACGCGAGGTCACGCTCGTGGCGCTCGTCAAATTCCTCCGCTTCCAGCGAGCCGGCGGGCAACGCACGGAAGGCAACACCAAGCGTGCGCAGCCCACGGCCTGCGAGTTCCCCGTTCACCTCCAGGATCTCCTTGCGCCGCTCGTCGCTCAGTGGTCTTGGTTCTTTTCCCGAAAGCTCCTGCGAGCAGCGCATGAGCAGCACATCTGGCGCGCCTTTCGTGAAGACGAGTATGCGTTCCTGCCTTTCCGCGTCAGTGTGAAGCGTACTCATCAATTTGCGCTCGGATGAAAAAGGAACTTCCCCGACGCGCTCGAAGCGTGCTCTGAGCGCTTCAGATTGCAGCCCCGCTTTTCGCGCTGCCACGATAAGCGCGCCTTCGGTCGGGTCACCCTGCACAGTCCAACGCCCGTTGCTCTCCTGCACCACCGCATTACTGGCGCGGTCGGCGACAGCGAGCCCGCGCTCCAGCTCCAGTTGTAACGCGCCGTCGACTACGCTTTTTCCGTCCTGACGCACCTCGCCCTCCGGGGCGTATCCCGTGCCGCCAAAACTTACGCGCCCGCTCGCCGTGACGACCTCACGAACGGTCATTTCGTTCTTCGTCAAAGTGCCGGTCTTGTCGGACGCGATGATGTTAGCCGAGCCCAGCGTCTCGACTGCCGCGAGATGGCGTACGATGGCGTTTCTCCCTGCCATTCGCTGCACGCCTAGAGAGAGGACGGCCGTTACGATCGCAGGAAGACCTTCGGGAACCGCCGCCACCGCAAGCGCGACCCCCAAAATAAGCACCTCAAAAATAGCGGAGAAACCCCTCACATTTTCAACGAGGATGATCGTCGCAATCATCACCGCGGCGATGACAATGACAATTAGTCCCAGGATTTTGCCGATCTTGTGAAGTTCCTTTTGCAGGGGCGTGGTCTCCTCCGGAGTTTCCTGCAGCATCGCGGCGATGCGCCCCATCTCGGTTCCCATCCCCGTAGCGACGACCACCGCGTGGCCACGCCCATAAGTCGCCGTCGTGCCGCTGAAGATCATGTTGCGGCGGTCGCCAAGCCCGGCCTCTTCCGCGATCGGTTCGGTGTCCTTCGACACAGGCAAACTCTCGCCCGTCAGGGCCGCCTCCGCCGTGTGCAAAGCCGTGGACTGAATCAGACGCGCATCGGCGGGAACGATATCACCTTCCTCGATCAGGATGATATCGCCAGGTACAACCCCCACAGAGGGAATACGCTGCCGCTCCCCATTGCGTATCACGTGCGCGTGTGCCGTTGTCATCTGGCGCAACGCCGCCACCGCGGATTCCGCTCGCGACTCCTGAATGTAGCCCATGACCGCGTTGAGCAGGACGACGGCGAATATGGCAATGGCTTCGTACGGCAACGCCGATTCGCGCTCATACAGCCACAGTACCGTTGAGATCGCCGTGGCGATCAGCAGCAGGAGGACAAGCGGATTTTGAAACTGCGCGAGGAACTTCCTCCAGGCGGGCACGGGCTTCTCCCCCGTCAACTCGTTGGAGCCGTAGCGTTGAAACCGCGCCCGTGCCTCTCGGTCGCTCAAGCCGCGGCGCCCATCCGTGGCGAACGCGGCCACTACTTCATCAATCGTTTTCCGATAAGCCGGTACCTGATCCCGCTGCAGCGATTCCGCAACCATAAATTATTGACCAGATAAACATTTGATTCTGCTAT
>JBBDWK010000095.1:0-77506 GCA_040902885.1 Bryobacteraceae bacterium
GCGCTTCTTCGGCGCGGCGCGCAACATCGAGGAAGGCGGCTCGCTGACCATCATCGCCACCGCGCTCATCGACACCGGCAGCCGCATGGACGACGTGATTTTCGAAGAGTTCAAGGGCACCGGCAACATGGAAATCCACCTGGAACGCAAGCTGGTGGACAAGCGTGTGTTTCCCGCCATCGATATCAACAAGAGCGGCACCCGCAAGGAAGAGCTGCTGCTGCCGAAGGAAGAACTCAACCGCGTGTGGATCCTGCGCAAGGTGCTCAACCCGCTCTCGCCGGTCGAGACCATGGAACTGCTGCTGGACAAGCTGGGCAAGACCCGCAGCAACGCCGAGTTCCTCGCTTCAATGAGCGGCTAATTATTCGGGAGCTCCGGGAACTTCGCCTTCTCCCATTCGCGCCCGATCATCGCCTCGCGGATTTCGCCCGGGCTTTTTCCCTGTTTTTTCAAACGATCCGCAAGGAGAACCTCCTTGATGCAGATCAGTCAACCGGCGGAGTGCGCGTCCACGTGGCAGTGCAACAGGCTGCCGTGGCCCATCTTGTCGCAGTAGCAGTAGCAGGGCTGCTGCACCAGCACTTCCGGAATCTCGCGCGCCACTTGGTAGGCTTTCTGCTGAGCCGGGTGCCGGAAGTTCTCAGGCCCCAGCGTGCGCGGGAACGGCTTGGCCTCCTCCGCGGATTTGAAATGAGCCGGGACGGGCGGAGTGGAGGATTTCTTCTTTTCGTTCTTCTTCTCGTCGCCGTGGTTGGGAATGGCCAGCGCCAGCGTAGCGACCAGAAGCGGTACGATCCTTCGCCGATAGGTCATCGTACTTACGATTGTAGCTTCCCAGGCAAGCATCTGTATAATCCGTAGGATGACCAGACGATCCGCACTGCGCGCCATCGGCGCCTCCACGGCCGGCGGCTTTCCGGCGCTCCTGCGAGGCCAGAACCGGCGTCCCAACGTGCTTTTCGTCATGACCGACGACCAGCGCAACGACGCCATGAGCTGCGCCGGGAACAGGATTCTCAAAACGCCCAACATGGACCGCCTCGCCGAGGGAGGCGTTCGCTTCACCGAGGCTTTCGTGACCAACGCGCTGTGCTCTCCCAGCCGCGGCACCATCCTCACCGGTCTCTACACGCACGCCCACGGCGTCACCACCAACAGCGGAGCGGGGCACCATTTCCGCCCAGGTCAGGTCACCTTTCCGATGCTGCTGCAGAAGGCCGGATACTACACATCCGTGGTTGGAAAATGGCACATCGCCACCGCGCCGCAAGGTTTCGATCACTCATGCATCCTGCCGGGCCAGGGCGCTTATCACGATCCGGTGATGATCGCGAACGGCGCGCGGGTGCAGTTTCGCGGGCACGTGGAGGACGTAGTGGGCGACCAGGCATTACAGACTTTGCGCAGCCGGCCCAAGGACAAACCGTTCTGCCTGCTCTACCAGTTCAAAGCGCCGCATCGCGCCTGGCTGCCGGCGGAGCGTTTCCAGCGCGTGTACGACGACGTCACCATTCCCGAGCCGTCTACGTTCCACACGGATCTGAGCGCGCGGCCGGCGGCGGTGCGCAACACCGACATGCAGATTGCCGACATGCCGGACTTTCGCCAGCGCGGCGTGCCGGCCGATCTGCCGCGCGAGGAGCGCCGCCGCCTCAACTATCAGACCTTCATGAAGAATTACTACCGCACCTTGCTCGGGGTGGACGAGAACCTGGGCCGCGTGCTGGATTATCTCGACCAGGAAGGGCTGGCGGAAAATACGCTGGTGGTCTACACCGGAGACAACGGGTTCTTTCTGGGCGAGTACGGCATGTTCGACAAACGCCTGATGTACGAGCCTTCCATCCGCGTGCCCATGCTGGTGCGATACCCCGCGGCGGTGAAGGCGGGGCAGGTCAACCGCGAGCACATGGTGCTGAACAACGATGTAGCCCACACAGTCGCCGACTACTGCGGCGTGCGGCTGCCGGAAGCGACGCGCCATCACGGCATGAGCTGGCGGCCGGTACTCGAAGGGCGTGAGGCGCAGTGGCGGGATTCGTGGATGTACGAGTACTTCGAGTATCCTGGCCCTCACTGCGCCGGCAGGATGCGCGGGGTTCGCACGAAACGGTGGAAGTACATCCACTACATCCAGTCGCCTCAGGGTCGCGAGATGTTCGATCTGGCGAGCGATCCGGAAGAGCGGCGGAATCTCTACGACGATCCGGCTCACAGCCAGCAGGCTGCCGTGCTGAGCAAAGAACTGGACCGGCTCCGCACGCTGACCGGCGACGACCGGTCGCAGGACGGCACGCCCACTCCTCCCTGCAAGGGGATGTAACGCAGTGTCAGCCCTCGCCCAGCTTGCCGGCCACCTGAAGGGCATCCATGGGGAGCATTCTCAATTTCCAAAAGCATACAGGTGACTTTCGGTCCTCACGTAGATCTTCCCGTCGACTAACGCCGGTGTGGCCAGGATCGCACCGTCGAGCTTGTTTCTGGCCAATACTTTCAACTCCTCCCGCGCATCCAGCACAACCACGACACCCTCGGCGGATGCGATGTAGACCTTATGGTCGGCAGCCACCGGCGAGGAGTAGTATTCGCCCAATGCTTCCAGCCGCCCGCTGTACACCAGCTTGCCCGTCTTTGCAACTCGACAGAAAACGATGCCGCCGTTCCTGAAAGAATAGAGGCGTCCGTTGTAGTACAAAGGCGAGGGAACGCCGGGTACACCCCTGCTCTCCGACCAGGCGATATTCGTTTGGCTCACATCACCCCTAGTACCCGGGCGAACAGCCAATACGCGAGCCGCGTTGTTGGCGTAAAACTGAGCGGCACGGTCGGGGTTCCTTCTTTCAGCCGCTGGCTCCAAAATAATGTCCGGCGCGGCCAGAAACAGCAAACCGCCACCGATGACAGGCGTACTTTTCCCGCAAGGCGGCAGTCCTCCTACCCACCATCGTTCCGCTCCGTCCGCAAGATTGTATGCCATAAGACGCTGGTTTGGCTTAAAGTCGCCTCCCAGCACGACAATCTCGTCGATCCCGCCGTGACGCCAATGCACAGGAGTCGACCATCCGTACTGAAACGACGAGCGGTCCGTCTTCCAGATTGTCCGGCCGTCGCGGCGATTGACGCCGAGCAGGTAGGAGTCTTTCCCTTGATGGTTGAGCACCACCAGTTCACCAGCGACAATCGGTGACGCGACGGCACCATAGGGGTTTTCCGGTAAAGGGAGCCGCTTTTCCCACTGCTGATTTCCATCCAGGTCGTAGCACACTAACCCGTAAGACCCGAAGTAGACATAGACCCGCTCTCCGTCGGTGGCAGGCGTGGGAGTGGCGGGACTACCGATTTCGTGGACCTTTTCGATTTCTCCCGCCGCAACGGTACGCCGCCAAAGAACCTTGCCCGTGCGTCGATCGATGCACACGGTGGCGAGTTGCTTGTTCGTCCGATCAAACTCCGTCAGGAAAATACGTCCCGCCCAAACGCTGGGCGACGACAGTCCAGACCCCACGGCAATTTTCCAGAGAACCTTTTGGTTGGGGCCAAAGTGAACGGGCGGTCTGCCTTCACCGACTCCCGAGGAATTCGGTCCTCTAAACTGGGGCCACCATACCTTGCCGCCGTTCTCCGCCGCGCCCGCGAAGCGCGACAGAACGACGGTTGCCAGAAGAGCGATCCAAGAAGCTCGTGTCATGACGTATTCCGGTTTGGGACTCTATCCCAGCATCAGTGTACAAGTTAAGAGAGCATGACACCAGGGGAGGCCGGTCCTGAACTTCGGCGTCTCAACTTAGATCAGGGCTTCGTTACGGACCGAGTGGCCCCCACCGTCTTGACGACATCATAGATGCGGCCAGTGAACCGCGCAGCGGCCGGGCTGGACTCGACGTGACTCTCGCCAATCGTGACATCCGTCGGAGAGGTTACAAGAGTTCCAATATCATGCACCAGAACCTCCCGCCCGTTCACGGTAGTTGCTAGTTTGCCAGACTCGGGAACGTACGTCACTCGAATCTCAGCGCGTCTGTCGCCGCGGTGTTCCACGTCATGCATCATCGTTGAGTTCTCAGACTGGGAGATAAGTCGCAGCTTGCCGGCGGAATGCTCCGCGTAAAGTAAATATCGGTAGGCTTGGCGTCCCATGGTAAGGAGAGGCTCACGAAAGTGCTCCGGCTGGGACGTAAACTCCGCCGTGAAAGCGACGCTGACCGCAGGGTTCATCATCGGCCGGAATTGCTCAACCGGACTGAACCATCGCGCGATACGCACGTAGCTTGCTGGACGGTTCTTCAGTACTTCGTTGTAAGGTCCGGAGATTGCCAGAGCCAAGTTCATTATGGATCCACACGCAATCGAAAGGGCAAGAACGGTGGTGAGAGCCGCGCGCCTGAGCCCTTTGCCTCGGCTGATGTGGATGCCGATGTTGGCAACGGCGACCAGAACCGCGGCCGGGAGGAAGTCGACTTGGTACCGCTGGGTGGTGAAGCCGGTTGCCGCGAGGAACAGCAGGACTGCGGCCGAGGAGGCGAAAACCGTCCAGAGGAGAACCCGAACGCCGCCCAAACCGGCCGGCGCGCCGCCAGTCGCGTGACGCTGTACGAATGGGACAAACAACGCCCCGGCAACGAACGGCGCCAGATACAACGCTCCAACCGTGGTTTCAATGAAGTACTCCGGCGGGAAGGGATAGTCCGGCGAGTTGAATGGATATCGGAAGGCCAGCCGTGCCCAGGGGAACACCGGACTGAGGTCAGGAGGGCACGCCAGCCAAAAATACAGACCCGGCAGTATATTCTCGGGCGCGAGCCTGATTCGATTCTGATTGGGCCCGGCAAGCAGGTATCGAAGCCCGAATTCGAAGGGATCGCCGAAGCGCTGATAGTTATATGCGGCCACGGCCGCCACAACGAGAGCGAAGGCAGCCGCGAAGGCGATGAGTTCCGCAGACGTCAGAACAGAGGGAAGGCTGCGCGATTTGGTGAGCAAGATTGCAAGTCCCATCAGCACGATCATCCCGGCCAATCCCAGGTGCGGACGGCAGGAAACGGCCAATCCAAACATCAAGCCGGAGGCGCCAAGCCAATAACTGCTCCTGCTCGATTTAATCCCGAGGGCGAGGAAGAACAGGGCTCCGGAAATGCAGAAGTAACCTCCACCGATCGCGACCTCATACACCCAAACTCGATTCAAAAGATAAGGCACCGACTGGCAAAGCCCGAGGGCGAGCAACATCAGTGCGAGTAGCGGCGGCTCTATTTTCGCGCCGGCGAGGGCAAGCCATCGTATCAACGCTCCGCACGAAAAGACGAAGCCCCCGAAACAGAGTAGAAACAGCGCGAAGTTCTCAGGCAGATCATGTCCGGTGATCAGGAGCCATGGCGTGAACAGCATCACGGCGGGACCAGGCCCGTGGTACAGGTAATAACGTCCCTTGAAAAACGCCATGTCGTGCATCTTATACGAAACATCTACTTCGGGATCCCACGGATTCGGAAGGGCAAGTAACTCGGGAGAGGGTGTGATCGGAAGTTCAAGCCGGCCATGTGCGAAGGCTTGACCGAGATAGTTGTAGTAGCCGCCTTGGCTGTGCTTCCAGTCGAATTTGTGGCCGGTCGCACGCACTCCCCAGCAGTAATACGAACCGACAGCGACGGCCACGACGGCAATCATAGACCAGTGCGCAAGTCTGCCGAACTGTACGGCGGCTCCGCGCTTGAGTATCCCGGGCCAGCCCGTCATATCGCACTCGTGCTCTTTCGAATCTTACGTTAACGCTTATGCGGGACCCGCGCTACTATTCTTGTCCGGGACTTACCTGCCGAGACCAAGCCGCTTCGCGAGAAGTGGAGGCAGGCCCGCGCGAATGATCTTTTCCTGCGCGGTCTCCACATCGTAGGGAACCCGGTGGTATGTGAGCGTTCCATTTTCGGGTTCGTAGATCGCAAAGCCGGCACGGACATCGCCATCGCGGGGCTGCCCGACCGAGCCGGGGTTCAGCAGGTAGAGGTCCTCCGGCCGAAGCTGAATCTGTAAGTGCTCGGTAGCCGAGGAGGGCTTTTCAATCACCTCCACTTGCGAGCGCGTCCAGCAGAAGCCGCCCTGCACATGGGTATGGCCGAAGAAGGTGATAGGGCAGTTGAGGTAGGCCAGAGCCTGGCTGGCATCGCCCGTGCCGATCACGTATTCATCCTCGTCGAGCGGAGAGCCGTGCACCAGCTCGAAGCCGTTTACCGCTAGCGGGCCTTTGGCGAGGTCGCGAACGTACTCGAGGTTTCCGGCCGTCAGTTCGTTCTGAGTCCATATCGCGGCCGCGCGCGCCACCGGATTGAACCACTCCAGATCTTCGAGTCCCGCGCACGCCTTGTCGTGATTGCCGCGAATCACGCCCGCGGCGTTCTCGCGCGTCCACGCCACCACCGCGTTGGGATCGGCGCCGTAACCCACCAGGTCTCCGCAGCAGAGGATCTGTTCGTACAGGCCGCCGGCGCGCCCCAGCACGGCCTGAAGCCCCTCCCAATTGGCGTGGATGTCGCTCAGAATGAGATAGCGCACTTCTTCGAACTATAGCAAAGCGTTTACGTCCGACGGAGCCGCAGCAGCGCCACTTCGGGAGGAGCGCCGACACGCACGGGCATGCCCACCGTGCCGATGCCCCTCGTAACATAGAGCGCGGCCGGAGAAGCGCCGGCGCGTTCGTGATTATAGACGCCATAGACATAAGGCGTCACAAAGCGGGCCACGTTCAGATGCTGCTGCAAAATCTCGAAGTTGATCTGGCCGCCGTGCGTGTGGCCGGCCAGCGTGATGTCGAAACCCTTGCGGGCTGCCACCGGAAACACGTCCGGATTGTGGGAGAGAAGGACGTTCAGGGCGCCCGGACGAACCAGCCGTTCCGCGCCGGCCAGGTACGCGTCCTTACGGCGGAAAGTCTGGTAGTCCACGCCGGCGAAGTTCACTTTGGCGGAGCCAAAACGGAGTTCCTCGCATTGGTTGCGGAGAAAGCGGACGCCCAGACGCGCCCCCTCGCGAGAGGCGTGCTCTTCCACCTGGGCATAGATCTCGTGATTGCCCATGCAGCCCAGCACGCCGGCGTCCGTGCGAAGCCGGGCGAGTTGGCGGAGACACGCATCCAGAGGGTCGCGGCTCAGGGACACGAGATCGCCGGTAACCAGCGCAACGTGGCTGCGCAGTTCGTTGGCCGCGTCCACGAAGCCCGCGAACTCCTTCTCGCTCAAATAGGCGCTGAGATGGATATCGCTCAACTGAACCAGGCGAAGGCCGTCGAGATCCGGCGGCAGGTCTGCAATCCGCAGATCGACCTCCCGGACGCCTACGTTCGTGCGCTCCAGGAAAATGCCGTATCCGGCGACGCCAAAAGGCACAGCCGCCAGAGCGCCCCCTGTGGCTTCCAGCGCCCGGCGGCGTCCGGCATCGAAGCGATGCGGCTTCACCGCCCCCTGGAAGATGCGCCAGGCGAAGTACGCGGAGGTGGAGCACGCGCACCAGAGAAAAACCAATCCGTGCCACATGCCCGCGGTCTGCGAGTGAATCGGCACGCGCCGAACGACGGCGGAAAAACCCAATAGAAAACCGGAAGTCATCCACCCGAGAGCGCCTAAAATCAGGATCCACGCGACGAAGCCGGGCATGGAAACTTTCATGGCATACCCCCGCGCGAGCCCAATCATCCGACCCTGCGCGTACAAAACACAGAGACTCACCGTAAGATCGGCCACGGTTGAGAGGGAGATCATCAGTACTGTTATTCTAACGGCTTCCGGAACGGTTCTGGATTCCACCACGTGATCGATATCACAGAAAGCGCCGCCATTGCGGACGTTTCGGACCGCAAAATGTGGGGTCCGAGGGCTACGGGAAGCCAACCGGCTGCGGCGCTCAATTCACGTTCCCGGTCCGTCCAGCCGCCTTCGGGACCGCAGAGCACCGCTACCCGGTCCAGGCTTTGCCGGGTATCCGGCAGAGCGGCGAGGAGGGGAGGGGCGCCAGCCCGCTCCTCCAGAAAATAACGGTACTGGAAGGGCAGGCCGAGCGAATCGGCAAAGCTGGCGGCCGCGAGAATTTCGGGAATACGCCCGCGGCGCGACTGCTGGCTGCTCTCGCGCGCAATCTTGCGCCAGCGCTCCACCCGCTTCACGGCCGCTTCGGCCAGGCCTTTCTCGCTGCGCGCGGCGTTGACGGGAATCACGGTTTCGACGCCCAGCTCGGTCGCCTTTTCAATCATCCACTCGAAGCGGTCGAATTTGATCAGCGCGGCGAGAAGCGTCAGGCACACAGGCGGCCGGTTCGCCTCGACCGGTTCCAGAATGCGCAGGCTGACGGCATCGCGCTCCACGGCAGCGACTTCGGCCAGGTAAACGGCCTGATTGTCGGAGATTTCGAACTGCATGCCGGCTTCGGCGCGCAGCACGCGAACGAGGTGGCGCGCATCGTCCCCCGAGAGCCGCGCGATGCCGTCGCGGATCTCGTTTACGAAAAACCGCCGCCGAGCCATACCGCCGCACTCGACGCCGTTTGCGCCGGGTTGTTTATACTGATTCTCACAAACTCATGATCGCGCATTTACGAGGCATCCTCCTCGAAAAGCACCCCAACCAGGCTGTGGTGGAGGCGGGAGGGGTGGGTTACGACGTGACCGTCCCCGTATCCACCTACTCGCGTCTCCCCGATGTGGGTTGCGAGCTGCGGCTGCGGATTCACACGCACGTCAGGGAAGACGCGCTGTCCTTGTACGGATTCCTGTCCCAGGATGAGAAGGCGCTCTTCGAGAAGCTGATTTCGGTTTCGGGAATCGGTCCCAAGCTGGCCGTGACCGTGCTCTCCGGGCTGCCCACCGCCGATCTGCTCACGGCCATTCGCAAGGGCGAGTTGGAGCGGCTGGTACGGATCCCGGGCGTGGGCAAAAAGACGGGGGAGCGGATGATTCTCGAGTTGCGGGACAAGCTGCCGGGACCCTCCAACGAAACGCCCAGTGTGCCCGGTCCGGCGCCGTTCGGAGCAATTGAGCAGGATGTGCTCTCGGCGCTGCTCAATCTCGGATGTCCGAGACCGGCGGCCGAGGCCGCGGTGCGAAAAGCCCGCACGGCCGGAGCGCCCGCCGAATTCGAGCCGCTTTTCCGTAAGGCCATGGAGCACATACGGTAACCTGAACAATGGCCGACCGGAAGATCACCTCCGCTTCACCCGAGGGCGATGACGCCCAGTTTGAAGCGGGCCTCCGTCCGAAGCGTCTGACCGACTTCACAGGGCAAGCCAAGCTGAAGGAGAACCTGGCCATCGCCATCGCCGCCGCCCGCCAGCGGGGGGAAGCCATGGATCACGTGCTTCTCTACGGCCCGCCGGGACTGGGCAAAACCACTCTGGCGGGCATCATCGCCGAAGAGTTAGAGGTTGGTTTCGAGCAGACCTCCGGGCCCGTGCTGCAGAAGAAGCTCGACCTCACCGGCGTCCTCAGCAATATCCGCGCGCGCCAGGTCTTCTTTATCGACGAGATCCACCGCCTGATGCCGGACGTGGAAGAGATGCTGTACGCGGCGGTGGAGGACTTTCGGGTGGACATTCTGGTGGGCGCCGGACCGGGAGCGCGTACGCACTCGCTGCCCATTCCGCGCTTCACGGCCATCGGCGCTACGACGCGTCAGGGTCTGGTGAGCGCGCCGCTGCGGGGGCGTTTCGGACTGGTGCTGCGGCTGAACCACTACGACGTACCGGAGTTGAAGGACATCGTGGACCGTTCGGCGCGGCTGCTGAGCGTGAAGGTGGAGGAGGAAGGTGCGGCGGAGATTGCCAGGCGCAGCCGGGGAACCCCTCGCATCGCCAACCGGCTGTTGCGGCGCGTGCGCGACTTTGCCCAGGTGCGGGCCGACGGGCGCGTAACGCGGGAAATTGCCCAGATTGCACTGGACCTGCTGGAAGTGGACCGCTTCGGACTGGACGAGATCGATCAGAAGATTATGACGACGGTGCTGGACAAGTATTCGGGCGGGCCGGTAGGTTTGAACACGATCGCGGCTTCCATCGGCGAGGAGCCGAGCACCATTGAGGAAGTATACGAGCCCTATCTGATTCAGCTCGGATTCCTGGATCGCACGCCGCGCGGCCGCACCGGAACGGAGCGGGCCTTCGAATACTTCGGAGTCAAGCGTCGGCTGCCCAGCAACGCCGGGCAATCGCCGCTGTTCTAAACGTGCTCTGAACGTGTCTGGGCTTGCGTTTAAAATCGCGTACCTTTCGCTTGGCTCGAACGTCGGCGCGCGGGAAGAGAATCTCCAGGCGGCGCTCGATCTTCTGGCCGCCAGCGATGTGCGCCTCCGCCGCATCTCCCCGGTTTATGAAACGGAGCCGGTGGATCTGCCGGGACAGCGGTGGTTCCTGAACATGGTGGTTGAAGTGGAGACCACTCTGTTTCCCATGCAGTTTTTGGACCGCGTGCTCGGCATCGAGCGGAAGATGGGGCGGCGGCGGGTCGTTCCCAAGGGGCCTCGGACCATTGATATCGACATCGTGTTCTTCGGCAAGGCCGTCATCCGGTCGGCCCGGTTGGAGGTGCCCCATCCCCGTTTCCGCGAGCGGCGGTTCGTGCTGGCGCCTCTGGCCGACCTGGCGCCCGAGTTCCGCGATCCCGTCACGCGGCGGACGGTTCGCGAGCTGTTCGGCGCAGCGGAGAAGCAGGCCGTGCGCAAGTCGGACTTCCAGCCCACATGACCGTGCGAGCGGCGACGGAAACCGATCTGGAGGCGATTGCCCGCATTGAAACCGCTTGCTTCGCGGCGTCCGCCTGGAACGTTCGCGATTACCTCTCCTATCAGTGCATGTTGGCCGAGTGGGAGGGTGCGGTGGCGGGTTTCATCGTTATCCGGAAGCTGCCGGGAGAAGACAACGAGATTCTGAGTCTCGCCGTGGCCCCTGAATTCCGGCGCCGGGGAGTGGCATCCGCGCTCTGCCGGCACGCGATGGAACACAATCCGGGGAGGTTTTTTCTGGAGGTCCGCGAGTCCAACAGCGGCGCGCGAAAACTCTACGGAAAGCTCGGTTTTACGGAGCTTGGGAGACGTCCCGAGTACTATCACAATCCCCGGGAAAGCGCTATTGTCCTCACTATTCGTTCATGCTAATGTCACAGTAGACGGTCGGGTAAAACCGGCCGCACTTCTCGTTATTTGACAGCGAAGTGGAGATTACCCACCGAGCCATTTGCAGTCCGCCGACTCGGCGCGGCAACCTCACTCCCAGGAGGAACTGCCAGTTATGGAACGGAACACCCAGGAAGAGATCAAAGCGCACCTGATAGAATCGAACGACGAGTACCGGCGTTTGGCCGGCCAGCATGCCGATTATGCTCACCAGCTTGACACTCTGATGGATCGGCCTCATTTGTCGGACGAAGAACAGATGGAGGAGATCCGCCTGAAGAAGTTGAAACTCCGCCTGAAAGACCAGATGGAAGCGATTCTGAGCCGCTACCGGGCTCAGCAAGTCGCCTGACATCGGGTGCGCGATACCCGACTCGGAACGCCCGGCCTGGGAAACCAGACCGGGTGTTTTTATTTTCGGCGCGGCGGATCTTATATACTTCAATCTCGTCTTCATGCAGCGAGCGATTCTTTATCTGTCCCTTGCCGGTTTTGCGTTCGGCCAATCGCAGCCCATAGCATTTACCGGCGCCCGCATTATTCCCATCTCCGGCCCCGAAATTCCCAACGGCGTGCTGGTGATTCAGAGCGGCAGGATTCTGGCGGCGGGTCCGGCCGGCTCGACCGCCCTTCCCAGCGGGGCGCGTCGCGAGGACCTGGCAGGCAAAGTGATCATGCCCGGGCTGGTGGATACGCACAGCCACATTGGCGGGATCGACGGCGGCGATTCGAGCGCTTCGCTCCATCCGGACGTGCGGGTGCTCGACTCGATCAATGTGCGCGAAGCCCGGATACAGAAGGCGCAAGCCGGCGGCATCACGGTGGTCAACGTCATGCCGGGGTCCGGGCTGCTGCTGAGCGGGCAGACTCTCTACCTCAAGCTGCGGGACGGAAAGACCATCGACGATTTTTTGATTCCGGACGCCGCCGGCAAGCCCTCCGGAGGGATGAAGATGGCCAATGGCACGAATTCGCGCGGCGCATCGCCGCGGCCGGGAACGCGCGCCAAGGCGGCAGCGATGGTGCGGGCGGAGTTCGTCAAGGCGCAGGAGTACCGCGAGAAGGTACGGCAGGGCGCCGACGATGCTTCCAAATTGCCTGCGCGCGATCTTCGCATGGAAGGATTGGTGGAAGTGCTGGAGGGCAAGCGCGTCGTTCACTTCCACACGCACCGGCACGACGACATCCTCACCGCGCTGCGGCTATCCAAAGAGTTCGGTTTCAAGATCGTGCTCCAGCACGTCAGCGACGGCTGGGCGGTGGCCGAAGAGATCGCCGCGGCCAAAGCCCCGTGCTCGATCATCCTGATCGATTCGCCCGGGGGAAAGATCGAGGCCAAGGACAACAACTACGGCACTGGCGCGGCGCTGGAACGCGCGGGCGCGCTGGTTGGCTTCCATACCGACGACGGCATTACGGACTCGCGGCTGTTTCTCCGCTCGGCGGGATTAGCCGTGCGCGGCGGCATGTCGCGCGACAAGGCGCTGTATGGGCTGACGATGGCGGGCGCAATCATGCTGGGCTTCGAGCAGCGCATCGGCTCGCTCGAACCCGGCAAAGACGCCGATTTCATCGTTCTTTCCGGCGATCCGCTCAGCGTCTACACGCACGTGCTGGCGACGTGGGTGGACGGCGTCAAGGTGTTCGACCGCGTCGATCCGAAGGACCGGCTGTACAGCGTCGGCGGGTATGGCGCGAGCCACGATCAGGGACCCTCGCTTCACGGCTCCTCGCTTCACATCGATGTGGAGGAACCATGAAACGCTTCCTTGTGGTTGCCTTGTCGCTTGTTCCCGCCGTGCATGCGCAACTGGCGATCCGGGGCGAGACCGTACACACCGTGACGGGGCAGGCAATTCGCGATGGCGTCGTGCTGGTGCGCTCCGGAAAAATTGAGCGCGTGGGAACGGCGTCGCAGGTCTCGATTCCGGACGGATATCGTACCCTGACCGCTAAAGTGGTAACGCCTGGGCTGATCGACTCGCACACGGTTGTCGGGCTTTCCGGGCTGCTGAATCAGGCGCACGACCAGGACCAACTGGATCGGGCCGCTGCGATACAACCAGAGCTGCGCGCCATGGACGCGTACGATCCGCGTGAGAAGCTGGTGGAATTCGTGAGAAACATGGGTATCACGACCATCCATACGGGCCATGCGCCGGGCGCGCTCATATCCGGCCAGACGATGGTGGTGAAGACGCGCGGGACCAACGTGGAGCAGGCATCCGTTGTGCCGGAGGCGATGGTGGCGGCGACGCTCGGAACGGGCAGCCGGGCGGAGCAGGGCAAGTCGCCGGGCACGCGCGCCAAGGCTATCGCCATGCTGCGCGGCGAGCTGATTAAAGCGCGGGAGTACGCGGGCAAGAAGGAGAAGACGCGGGACCTGCGGATGGAAGTGCTGGTCCGGGTGCTCCAGGGCGATCTGCCGCTGCTGGTTACCGTGCACCGCGCGCACGACATCCTTACGGCCATCCGCATGGGGAAGGAGTTCGACCTGAAGCTGGTCCTGGATGGCGTAGCCGAAGCGCACCAGGTACTCGAAGAAATCAAGGCGTCCGGATACAGCGTAATCGTCCATCCGACGATGTACCGCGCGGGCGGCGAGACCGAAAATCTGAGCTTCGAGAACGCCATGCTGCTCCGCAAGGCCGGCATTCCGTTCGCGCTGCAAAGCGGGTTTGAGGCTTACGTGCCCAAGACACGCATCGTTCTATTCGAGGCGGCGCTGGCCGCGTCGCACGGTTTAGGCTTTGAAAACGCGCTGGCGAGCGTCACTATCGATGCCGCGCGGCTGCTGGGCATAGACAAGCGCGTGGGGTCGCTCGAAACCGGCAAAGACGCCGACCTCGCCCTATTCGACGGCGACCCGTTCGAGTACGTCAGCCACTGCATCGGCGTGGTGATTGACGGCGAGGTGGTGAGCGAAGCCCGGCAGTGAGCGCACTGTGGCGAACGTTGATATCTGGACCGCCTCGCTCGAACTGGAAGAAAACGCGATACAGCGGCTCTCGGTCACCCTTTCCCGGGACGAAAGGGAAAGGGCAGCCCGCTTTGCGTTCCCACACCTGCGAACGTCGTTCATCGCCGCGCGCGGACTGCTGCGTACGATTCTCTCGTCTTATGCCGGCATACCTCCGCAAGATCTCGTTTTCGAGTACAGCGCTCACGGCAAGCCCGCTCTCGAGGGGCGGCCGGACGTCAGTTTCAACGTCTCCCATTCAGAGCAGCTTGTTGTGTGCGCTTTGACTCGGGGCTGCGGCATCGGCATCGACATCGAGAAGGTGCGCCCGATGCCCGACCTGGAAACGATCGCGCGCCACTTCTTCTCCCTTATGGAGGTCGAGTCTCTCAAACGGCTGGACCCGAGCGATTGCACGGAGGCTTTCTTTCAGTGCTGGACGCGCAAAGAGGCGTTGATTAAGGCCACCGGGGAAGGCCTTTCGTGCGATCTGACTTCCTTCACCGTGTCACTGGGTCCGCACGAGCCGGCCCGCCTTGTCTGGCACAGGGATGGATTCGGCGAAGCCGCGGAATGGGAGCTGCACTCGTTCAGCCCGGCTCCAGGTTATGTGGGGGCGGTGGCGTTGCGAGCGCAGGGGGCGACGATGCGGTTTCATCGGATGAACCATACGGCACTCTAACGCCGATATACAATAGTCACGGGCTGCGGGAGGCCAAGAGAGTGCGACGTAACGTGCGAGTGGTCGGGCCGCTGGTATGTTGGATGCTGGCCGCCACGCTGTTTGCCCAGCAGAGGACGCCGGCGGACGGCTCCGGGGTGGACGAGCGGTTCTTCGTGGAGAAGGTCTACCCGGTGTTCGAGAAAGCCGAATGCCGCACGTGTCACAACGACAATGGGGTGTCATCCGCGACACGGCTGAGGTTCCCGCCGCTTGACGCGAAGACGGAAGCGATTCAGGTTTTTGGCCTGAAACTCTCCGCGCTGGTGGATCGCGGGAACGTCCCGCAATCGTTGTTGCTCAACAAACCCACACTGCGGGCGCCCCACACGGGCGGAGAACGCATTGCAAAAGATAGCCCGGAGGAAGCGGTTGTACATTCGTGGGCAACTCATCTGGCCGCGCTGACGGATGTTCAGATCGGGGCCTCGATCGAGCGGCTCACCCCCGGGCGGCGGGAAGCGGCCAAGCCGGGAGCACTCCGGCGGCTGACCCACAGCCAATACAACAACACAGTTCGCGACCTGTTAGGCGATTTCACCCGGCCTGCCGACCAGTTTCCTCCGGAGGACTTTCTGCACGGCTTCACCAACCAGGTGGAGGGACAAAGCGTTCCGCCGCTGCTGGCCGAAGCATATATGGTCGCGGCCGAGAAGCTGGCGGCGAACGCCTTCCGGCGAGGCGACGGCCAGAAGCTGATTCCGTGCAAGCCGGGCTCGGCGAACGATCGAGTGTGCCGCGACCGGTTCATTCGAACATTCGGCCTTAGAGCATTCCGCCGGCCGCTGACCGACAAAGAAATCGCGGGCTATGGCGAACTATTCGGCGAGGCGGCTGGGCAGGGCGATTTTCTCGCCGGAGCGAAAGTTGTTGTCGAGGCCATGCTGCAGTCGCCGAGTTTCCTGTTTCACCTGGAAGCTGGTCCGGCCGGCCGATGGCGGCAGTACGGCATCGCCAGCCGGCTCTCGTATTTCTTATGGGACACGATGCCCGGCGACGAGCTGTTGCGTGCCGCCGAGGCGGGCGAATTGGCAAGGCCCGAAGACATCAAGAAGGTGGCGGCCAGGATGATGGACAACCCACAGGCCAAGCGTGCCTTGGAGGTCTTTTTGGCCCAGTGGATGCGTTTCGATCGGGTTCTGGGATCGGCGCGGAACGTCCGCCGTTACCCGGATTTTGGGGCTTCGCTGCTGGCGGCAATGACCGAAGAAACGAAGCACCTGTTCAACGACCTGGTTTGGAACCACAAGAACTTCATGGAGATGTTCAGCGCCGGTTATACCTTTCTGTCGCCGCGGCTGGCCCAGCTTTACGAGATGCAGGCGCCCGCCCAGGATTTCGGCATGGTGAAGTATCCGGACGGCGGTGTTCGCGCGGGGGTTCTGGGACATGCGGGATTCCTGACGCTGACGGGAAGCCCCACGGAGACGTCTCCAACCTCGCGGGGGTTGTTTGTGCGAGAACACTTTCTTTGTCAGAATGTGCCCCCTCCGCCGCCCGGTGTGGATACCAACCTGCCTCCCGTCACCGACAAGCCCATGACCAACCGGGAGCGGCTGGAGATTCACCTCAGTAACCAAAGCTGTGCCTCGTGCCATACCCTGATCGACCCTATCGGCCTGGGTCTTGAGAATTTCGATAACATCGGCCGTTACCGCGAGAAGTTCGCTTTGCAGATTCAGCAGCAGCGCGACGCGGTGACCAATGAACGGCGCCCGGCCAAGGAGTTCCAGCTCGACCTGGATACGAAAGGTTACATTCAGGGCATCGCCAGTTCGGGGTTTTCAAGCGCCAAGGAGCTGGGAAACATTCTGGCTAACGATCCCACCTGCCAGCGCTGCATGGTTAAGCAGATTTTCCGCTACGCCACGGGCCGGCACGAGACGGAATCCGACCAGCCCGATCTCAACGCGCTGTTCGAGGTCTTCCGCGAATCGGGCTTCCGTTTCCGGGAGCTGATGCTCGCGGTGGTGATTTCGCGGCCATTTCTGGACTCCGGCGTGGAGCCGGTTGAAATTTCCGGCAAATCCCGGCGCAACCCGTAATGCTTTTAGCGCCATTACCCGATATGTCCTCTGGTGGACCTATTCTCGTACTGGCTCCCGTTTGCCCGCTTCCTGCTGGGGTTCGTTGCGGTCGTCTTCTTTCTTTCGGGCCTTGACGAGCTATTCATCGACCTGAACTTTATCTTCCGGCGGCTCTTCCGGCGGCTGTTCGTACTCCCAAAGCACAAGCGTCTCTCATACGGCGATCGTCTGGCCGTACCTGAGCAGTCCATTGCGATCATGGTACCGGCCTGGGACGAGGCGGCCGTGATTCGCAGGATGGTCGAGCACACGGTGCGAGCGGTCGAGTACTCGAACTATCACATCTTCGTTGGGGCCTATCCCAACGATCCGGCTACCCAGCGCGAGGTGGAGGAAATTTGCCAATCCTTTCCCAATGTCCATCCCACGATCTGTCTGAAAGACGGTCCTACAAACAAAGCGGATTGCCTGAACTGGATTTACCGCTCCATTCTACGGTTCGAGAGAGATCACAACGTCCGATTCCAGATCTTTGTGATGGAGGACAGCGAGGACGTTGTCCACCCGCTGTGCCTGAAGCTGTTCAATTACCTCATCCCCAGCAAAGATATGGTGCAATTGCCAGTATTCCCGCTGGAGGGAAATTCGCTCAAGCGGAGCTCCGGGCATTACATCGGCGAATTCGCCGAAAGCCATTCGAAAGATCTGTGGGTTCGGGAGCGGCTGGCTCAGGGCATACCCGGTGCGGGAGTGGGCTGCGCCTTCAGCCGGCGGGCCATGAGACTGGCGGCGCATCCGAGCGATCGGCCGTTCAATATCCATTCACAGACGGAGGACTACGAATTCGGGCTTCGCTTACATCGCGACAACCTGAAAGGCATTTTTGTGAGCCAGCGCTTGCCATTTCGCGGCAGCACCAGGCACCACGCTAGGGTGGCGGAGTACGTCGCTGTGCGCGGGTACTTTCCGCCGACCTTCCGACAGGCCGTAAAGCAGAAAACCCGCTGGGTGCTGGGCATCACCTTACAAGGCTGGTCGAATCTCGGCTGGCGCGGCGGCCTCTGGACACGTTACATGTTCTTCAGGGACCGCAAGACGCTTCTTACTTCGCAGGTCAATATTCTCGGTTACGTCTTAGGCCTGACTCAATTCGGACTCTGGCTGGCTGAGTCGCTGACAAGCGATGCCCGTCGCTTTCCTTCGCTCGTGCCGCAAGGAGACATGGTTTGGTATCTGCTGGCGATGGATACCGCATTCGTGGTCTGGCGGATCGGATGGCGTTTCGGCTCGGTGTACAGGCTGTACGGATGGGGGCAAGCCGCGCTTTCCGTCCCCCGTCTAATATGGGCCAACATCATCAATGCCTGCGCGGTGTACCGGGCGCTCTATTTCTACGGCCGGTTCCGGGTGACTGGAACGCTGCCCTGGGAGAAGACGGCTCATGCGTTCCCGGAGGAACCCGATGAGCCGTGGTTCGCCGGGGAACGTCCTAACGTTTCCACCCGTCCCGTTCCTCCCGCAGTACACTAGTGTAGTGCGCCGTGAATGCTGTCGAATATCGCCGACGTCCCGGCAACCGCTCCCTGACGGTCGCGGCTCGGTAAGTCCTTCAGAGCCGCGACCGTCAGGGAGCGGTTGCGGAGATAAACGTCGGTCTCTGTGACGAGAATGGAGCAGACCACCTGCCCGCGCTGCGGGGGTACCGGATGGCGGATCGTGGAGCGTCAGGAGGTCTCGGGCGCCCAGCGCTGCGAGTGCGTTCTTGAAGGCCGGTCCGAGCGCCTGGAAGATTCGAGCGGCGTGCCGCCTCTCTATCGCAACGCCTCCCTGGAGAACTTCAGCCTTCCGCAGGACAACCCCACCGCCCAGCGCAGCATGGCCTCCGTGCTCTTGATGATTCGCTCTTTCGCGCGCGATTTCCCCACCGAAAAGCGGCCCGGTCTTCTGCTGATCGGCGATCCCGGAAGCGGCAAGACGCATTTGGCCGTCGCGGCGCTCCGAAGTCTCATGGGGCGCGGCTTCCAGGGGTTCTTCTTCGATTATCAGAACCTGCTCGACCGCATCCGCGCCGGCTTCGACGCCGCCTCGGGCTCGAGCGACCGCGAGGCTTACCGCAACGCTCTCGACGCCGAGGTGCTGCTGCTCGACGATCTGGGCGCGCACCGCGTCTCGGACTGGGTGGAAGACACGGTGACCTCGATCATCACCTACCGCTGCAACAACCGCAAGCCTCTGATCGCCACCACCAACCTGCCCGATCCCGAGGCCGGCGACGCGCTCGTCGAGCGGTCCACGAATCTTCCTGGAAAGGTCGAGTACCGCGTTTCCCTTTCCGAGCGTATCGGAATGCGCGCCCGCTCGCGTCTATTCGAGATGTGCCGGGTCGTTCGCATGCCGCTGGTGGAAGATTATCGTCTGCGGAAGGCGCGCTGAAGCGGATGTTCCGCGCGCTGCTGCTCGCGATCGCTTGCGTGCATGCATTTCCGGCGAAGCCCGCCGAGTTCGTATATGCCGCCGAGTTCTCCTATTACCTGCATCCTAAGCCAACCTGGGAGCGCGAACTGGTGTGGCTCAAGAACCTGGGCGTTCGCACCATCGCCTTCTCGATCCCCTGGAAATGGCACAGCAGTCTGGACGGGAGGATCGATCTCGAAGGCCGGACCAGCCCGCGCGGCGATCTGATCGGCTTTTTGCGGCTGCTGCGCCGCCTGGAGTTGCAGGCATGGATTCGCCTGCCCGCCGATGGCGAAGACCAGCGACGGCGATTTGCCGGCGTGGAGTCCACGCTGGCGCCCTATCTGGAGAAGCACGGCGGTCCCATCGTGTTTATCGAGCCGGAGCTGCCGCCGCCCGCGCCCGTCGTGTCGCTATCGGCGCTGGACCCGGATGCATCTATCAGAAGCCGCGCCGCCATCGCCACCCGGCGAGGTTCCCTACTGTGGCGGAACGTGGAGGACGGCCTGGTGCCCCTCAGCTCGGAGTTCCTGAAGGGCGCCGTATCGTTTAACGGCGTGGAACGCGCCGGCGGAACAACGGCGCTGCGGCGCGACGCTTCTCTGCTGCGCCGCTGGGGACCGCTGTTGGGCGAAATGGGCGTGGAGCGCCGCCTCCGCAATCTCCCGAAGGGAGTCGATGCGGTCGAGCTGATTTCTCCTTCGGCCTCCGCACTTGCCATCTCGAATCAGGGAGAAGTACCCTTTCGCGGCGTCCTCAAGACATCCAAGCGCGCGCTCCGCGGGATCGAGATTGGGCCGGGCCAGACGCGCTGGCTTCCCCTCGATGTGTCGCTTTCCGGCTCCGGGCTCTGCGACGACTGCTCCAACTTTGCCCCGCCGGACAGAATTCTCTACGCAACCGCGGAGTTGCACGGCATCGAGTACGAGAACGGCATTCTGGCCATGGAATTCTACGCGCCTGTCCCGGGAGAAGTTTTTCTTCGGCTGTCGCGCAAGCCGGTAGGGCCGTTTCTCGCGGCCGGACGGCCCAGGGAGTTCGGATGGGACGACCGTTCCATGACCGCTCGTCTTCCCATTCCCGCGGGTTCGGGCCAGCTTCACAAGGTGCGCGTCGGCTTCGCCATTGAAGCTCCCGAATCGTCGGGTTTTTTTGTCAATCCGCGGCGATTGATCGCCGGCGAGACGAATCGTGTACAGGCCATGTTTTCCTCGGAGGCGCTGGCCCTTCGCTCGCGCCTTCTCACTCCGCGCAACTTCACGTCCAAGGCCATCGCAACGTCGCCGACCGAGACCGATTATGAAGTTGCGGTGCCCGCCGAGGCGGCGCACGGCGACTGGGTCGAGCTTGCCTTGGAGGCCGACGGCCTTCGCCTGGGGCGTACGCGCCTGCAACTGTTTCGTCCCGTGTCCATGCGCCTGCGCGATGCCGTTGGCTTGCACTTCGGCTCCGATTCCAAAGTGCTCGCCGATCCTCCTCTCGCTGAAGCCGGACGGGAGCTGCACGTCATCGTCCGCAACAACTACCCCGCCATCCGGAATTACGTGGTGGAAGTCGAATCGGACGGCCTGAACTTTCTGACGTCCAAAGCCGAGTTTGCGGTGGGAGAGACTGCCGAGCGCGACGTCATGTTCCGCCTGGCGGACGCCCGCTCGAAAAGCGGTGTTTTCGAGGCGCGCATCCGGCTCTCCGGCGCTTCCGGGAGCGAATTGCCGTTGCGTCTGGTGGCTATCCGCCGCACGGAATCGCTCGCCTATTCGCACGACCTGGATGGCGACGGCTCGCCCGAATGGATCCTCGAAAATTCGAAGGTGCGCGCGGTGTTCTCGCCGCGCTCGGGAGGCCGCTGGCTCGAGTTTCTTTGGAAGGATAGCGAGTGGAACGCCCTTCCGGCGACCGGAGCGCTCGCAGGCAGCGGCGCCGTGTCCGTGCGCGCGTTGAATGAGAACGGCGCCGCGCGGCTGGAGATGGAGGGCGATGGGTGGCGCCGCACGGTGCGGCTCAACGGCGAGGAGGGCCGGCTCGAGATTGAGCAGAGCACCCCGCTATTTACCGAAGAGCTGAGACGCCGGAAAGAAGACACGCTTGTGTTCGAAGTCACACGAATTTCGCTTCAACGCGCGGTATTCCTGTTGGATCGCCTCAAAAGCGACTCCAAGGAAGGGGACAAGTTACAATAAGAGTTGAGATAGTCTGATTTCCTCAATCCAGTGCCCAACATTCTAAACGGAAGTCTCATTCGCGATGAGATTTTGAATGAGTGCCGGCCGCGAGTGGCCGCGCTGCCGCGCCCCCCAGGCTTGGCCGTTATCCTGGCAGGCGACAATCCGGCCTCGGCGATTTACGTCCGGAACAAGGTTAAGGCGTGCGCCGATCTTGGGGTCTACAGCGAAAAGCACACGCCAAGCGGCGACGTCACTACCGGGCAACTGCTGTCCTTGATCGGCGATCTCAATCAGCGTCCCGAAATCGACGGCATTCTGGTCCAGATGCCCCTGCCGTCCCAAGTGGATGCCAAGAAGGTTCTGCTGGCGGTTTCCCCCGCAAAGGATGTGGATGGATTTCACCCCTGCAATCTGGGCAATCTGGTAACGGGCCGTCCTGGCCCGGTGGCTTGCACGCCCGCCGGCATTCTGGAACTTTTGAAACGTTATCGAATTCCGATTGCGGGCCGCAGGGCGGTGGTGGTGGGCCGGAGCGATATCGTGGGCAAGCCAATGGCGCTTCTGCTGCTGCACCAGGATGCGACAGTCACCGTTTGCCACTCGAAGACGCCCGATCTGCCGGCTGTGGCGCGCCAGGCGGATATCCTGGTGGCGGCGTTGGGACGCCCCGCGATGCTTACGGCGGACTATATCGCGGAGGGCGCCACGGTGGTGGACGTGGGCATCAATCGGATTCTAGAACGCAGTGAAGCCGTACGCATTTTTGGCGAGGCGAGCGATCGGGTGGCCGCATTCGACCGTAACGGTTCCGTGCTGGCGGGCGACGTTCATCCCGATGCGGTTTCCCGCGCCGGCGCTTATACTCCGGTTCCCGGCGGCGTGGGGCCTCTGACCATTGCCATGCTCATGGTCAACACGATTCGCTCCGCCGAATCGCGCCTCGGCGCATGTTGAAAGTGGGCCTTACAGGCGGCCTCGCTTCCGGAAAGTCCTTCGTCGGAGCGGCGCTGGAGCGGTTGGGATGCCACCTGATTCAGGCCGACCGGCTGGGCCATGAGATCATCTCGCCGGGAGGCGAAGCCTACGAGCAGGTTGTGGCCGAGTTCGGGCCGGAAATTCTCGCGCCCGAAGGCGGCGTCAACAGGCGGCGGCTGGCCGCGATCGTCTTCGGGGATCCGGAGCGGCTGGCGAAGCTGAACGCGCTGGTGCACCCGGCCGTGTTCCGGCGGGAAGACGAGATAATGGACAAGATCCGGGCGGCGGAGCCGGATGCCATTGTCGTGGTGGAAGCGGCCATTCTGATCGAGACCGGAAGCTACAAGCGCTTCGATAAGATGATTCTGGTGGTTGCGGCGGAAGAGCAGCAGATTCAGCGCGCCATGAAGCGCGACGGGGTTTCGCGCGAGGAAGCGCTGGCGCGCTTGAAGCGCCAGATGCCGCTCTCCGAGAAACGGAAGTTCGCCGACTTCGTCATAGACACGTCGGGCGACAAGGAGAGCACTTTAGAACAGACAGGGGAAGTTTATCGTTCCCTGCGGAGCATAACGGAATGAAATTACGTCCTATTCTCTGGGCGATTTTGCTCGTTACGGCATTCATTTATGTGACTTCGGTGGCGGACTGGAACGTTCGCCGTCTCTTCGATCCGCTGCGAAGGACCACGCAATTGTGGTCCGATCCCGAGCCGGCGCGAACGGCGGGGTTGACGAGCGACGAGATCAATAACATCGAGATCTACAACGCGGCTAACGAGGCTACGGTGAACATCACCAGCATCGTCTACCGCGAGAACTGGTTCTTCGAGATTTATCCGGAGCCGGGGCAGGGCTCGGGATTTCTCATCGACGCCGACGGCCGCATACTTACGAACTATCACGTGGTCTCCGGCCAAGCTCCGCAGATTCAGGTAACGCTTGCCAACCAAAAGCGCTATCGCGCGAGCATTCTTGGCGTCGATCCGCGGAACGACTTGGCGCTCATCAAGATCAACCCCAAAGAGAAGCTGCCGTTTCTGAAGCTGGGCGACTCCGACCCGATGCAGGTGGGACGGAAGGTGCTTGCTATCGGCAACCCATTCGGTCTGCACGGAACCTTGACCACAGGCGTCGTGAGCGCAACGGGGAGAACCATCGGGGACGAAAGCGGCCGCCGTCTGGAAGACATGATCCAGACCGACGCGGCGATCAATCCTGGAAACAGCGGTGGGCCTTTGCTCGACTCTGGCGGCAACGTGATCGGCATCAACACCGCCATCTTTGGACCTCAGGGAAACATCGGGATCGGCTTCGCCATGCCTGTGAATCGCGCCAAGGCCATGCTGGACGAGTTGCAGGAGCGCGGGAGCATCTCACGGCCGACGCTAGGTATCGAGGTCGTACACGTGCAGGGCGACCTGGCCGAAATGCTGAACCTGCCTCCCGAAGGCGGTTTGCTGATTCAGCGCGTGCAGCGGGGGTCGGCGGCCGAAGACGCGGGTTTGCAGGGGCCGCGTCAAATCGCCATTGTCGGGAACTATCGCATCGGCATCGGCGGAGATTTGATCGTCGCTGTTGAGGGAAGTCCCGTAGAGTCGGGAGAAGCGTTGCAGCGCGCCATGAACCGCAAACGTGGCGGGGACAACCTGGATCTTACCGTCTATCGAAACGGGCGCAGGCAGAACATTTCCGTACGGCTGGGCACGAGCCCGCAGACTCTTTAGTCTTCGTGTACCGCTTCTATGGCCGGCATGCGCGAGGCTACTCTCGCGGGGTAGAGGCCCGCGAGAACCGTCGCGAGACAGACTGCTCCCAAAGCGCCCAGCAAAAGGCCGGGGGGCGCGTGGAACTGTATGGTCCAGCCGAAGCTCTGCTTGTTCACCACGTAAATCAGCAGCAGGGAGAGCGCAAAGCCCAGGGCGAGTCCCAGCAGATTGGCCGCAAGGCCGAGCAGGCCGGCCTCCAATAACACCATCCGGCGAATTTGTTCCGCCGATGCGCCCAGGAAGCGCAGCACCGCCAGCTCGCGCCGGCGGTCGATGGCCAGAGCCAGCAGAGAGCTGGCTGCGCCGAGAACCGCGACCACGATGGCGACACCCTCCAGAGCGTAGGTGATGGCGAACGTGCGGTCGAAGATCCGCACCGCGTTCCTCCGGAGCGCCTGGTTCTCGGCGACTACGATGCGCTTGCCCGCCGTTTTCCGCTGGATCTCGCGCTTCACGGCGGTCGCGTCGGCCTCGGGATTCAAATAGATTGCCAGGTTGGTGGGCGGCTGTGCGGGCAGGTAGCGGAGCAGCGTGGAACGGTCCAGGATCACGAAGCCCCGCTCGCTCGAGTATTCGTAATAGACTCCCGCCACCGTCACCTCCACGTTTCGAGCGCCTAGCGGGAGCGTGATCCGATCGCCGGTTGCAATGGCGTGCCGGTTCGCAAACGGCTCGCTGATGATGGCGCGGTCCTGACCCCGGAGCGACGACAAGATATGATCGCGGTCGCCCTCCAGGAATAGCAGGCGGCCGTAGCGGCGGACGATTTCGAGGTCGCCCGCGCCGAGCGTCGCCCGCTCGCCCCGGAACCGGAACTCGGTGGCGTGGAAGACGTCGACGGCCTCGACGCCCCGTGTTGACGCGATTTGCGGGATCACCTCCGGCGCGAGCGTCCCGCTCCGGCCGGCGGGCCTTACATAAAGGTCGGCGCGCAATTGATAATCGAGCCATACCAGCACGGTTTCGCGGAAGCTCGAAACCATGATCGCGACGCTCGCCATCATGGCGATGGCGGTTGCCAGCGCCGCTACATTGATTGAAGTACGAGGCAGCGAGGCCGTCCAGCCGCGCACTGCCAGAAGGCCTTCGACGCCGGCGAGTTTGCGGGCGGCAGTTCTAGTGAAGCGCGAAATGGCCAGAACGAGAGCGGGCGCGGCTAGCGCTGCCGATGCGACGGAGAGAAGCGCGGAAGCGTAACCCAACAGCGGCCGTCCGCCGATGGGACCCGCTTGCGCGGCGGCCACGGCGGCCAGCGCAAGCAGAACGGCCGCCAGCAGTTTACGTTTCCAGGCCAGCCGCGCGGCGGACTCGTGCGCGCCCCGGCCCATCGCCTCGGACGGGAAGACTTGCGTGGCTTCCCGCGCCGGAGCCCATGCCGATGCGAGCGCAACCCCGACTCCCGCAAAGATGCCAGCAAGCGCCGTGTATAGGTCGAGGGCGATCGGCGCCGGACGGCTGCTGACGTAAAGCGCATTGACGGTCTGAGCGATCAACGCTACCGCCGCCTCCGCGAGCATGCGGCCGAGTCCGACTCCGAGCAAACTGCCCGCCAGACCAAGCAGCAACGCTTCCCCGAGAAAGAGCCACAAGATCCTTTGCCTGCCCGTCCCCAGCGCCCGCAGGATGCCGATCTCCGCCCGCCTGCGCACCACGCTCACCGCTATGGTGTTGTAAATAAGAAACGCGCCGACCACGAGAGAGATGAAGCTCAGCACCCGCAGGTTCGTGCGGAACGCGCGCAGCATGCGCTGGTTCTCCTCGCGTCGCGTGCCCGGCCTCTCGACGGTGTACGAGGCGGGGAGCAGGTTACCGATTGCGGCTTCCACCGCGGTCAAATTTTCGCCCTCGGTCATCAGGACATCGACACGGTCGATGCGGCCGAAGCGCTTCACCGCCTTCTGCGCCGCGGCAATGTCGAGGGCCAGGAACTCGGCATCCTTGGCATTCACCAGGGCCACGACCGGGAACTCGCGCCGCGTGTCGCCGATTGTCAGTCGCAAGCGGTCTCCCCTATCTACTCCCAGCCTCCGGGCAAGCGCCGCGGACACGACCAACGCGTCATCGGGATCGCCGGAGAGATCCGTACCATTTTCGCGAGCCACACCGGAGACCAGATCCAGCCCGAAGAGTTCGACTTCGCCGATTCCGTCAACCGTCGCTAGCGTTTCGACGACGGGGACCAGGGAGATGTTCAGCGGCAGCCCGGAAAGTTCGCCCATCCAGCGCTCGTCCACGCCGCCGGTCGCCGTGATCTGCAAATCGACCTTGCCCAGAAGGGTTTCGAGCGAGGAGGAAAACGAACCTGCGGCCGCATCGCCGGCGAGATCGATGGCCACCACCACTCCCACACCCAGGGCCAAGGAGAGGACGGTGAGCAGAGTGCGGACGGTGTCGCGGCGCAAAGGACGGAGGATGAAGCTGCGGAGCAGCCGCGCGTACGCGATCATGAACGCTCCATCTCCTCGATCCGGCCGTCGCGCATGCGCACGCGCACCTGGGCGATGCGGGCCGCTTCCGCGCTGTGCGTTGCTATCAGAACAGCCGCCCCAAAACGAGCCGCGCTGTCCGCGAGCAGGCCCAGCACCTGCTCGCCGCTGGCCGTATCCAGATTCCCGGTAGGCTCGTCCGCAATCAGAATATCTGGGGAATGGACCAGCGCGCGGGCGATCGCCACCCGCTGCATCTGCCCGCCCGAAAGCTGGTGCGGCATAGCCTGGAATTTATCCTCCAGGCCCACCCAGCGCAACCGGTTCCGGGCCTCGGAGGCGGCAGTGGTCACGCCGGCAAGCAAGAGCGGCAGCTCGACATTCTCCAGCACGCTCAACGTGGGCAGCAGTTGAAAGAACTGGAAGACGAAGCCGATTCGCTTGCGCCGCACCGCTGTCAGCTCGGCGTCGGTCAGGCCGCAGGTGGGCCGGCCATCGATCAGCACCTCGCCGGATGAAGGCAGATCCATTGCGCCTGCCAGGTTCAGCAGGGTAGTTTTGCCGCATCCGCTGCGCCCCAGCAGCGCGGTGACGGTGCCGGCTTCGAGACAGAGCGAAACGTCGCGCAGCGCTTCCAGCTTCTGGCCCGCGCTCTCGTAGACCTTAGACACGCGCCGCAACTCGAGCCTGGGCCGGTTCTCCAAACTACGCCGTTTCGCTGTACTCGCCGAATACGGCTTTGAGCCGGCCGGAAATTTCACCAACCGTGGCGTAAGCTTCCGCGGCTTCCAGTATCCTGGGCATCAAATTCCCGTCTCCGGCCGCCGCAGTCTGAAGTTCCGCGAGCTTTTCTTCCGCCAGCACCGCACTCCTGGAGGCGCGCACTTGCCTGAGCCTTTCCACCTGCGCCCGCTCGATGGCCGGGTCGATGCGAAAAGTGGGAATCGCCGCTGTCTCCTCCATCTGGAACCGATTCACTCCCACCACAATTCTCTCGCGGCTCTCGATCTGCTTTTGGTACTCGTAGGCGGCGTTCTGAATTTCCGTCTGCTGGAAACCGCATTCGATAGCGCGGAGAGTTCCTCCCATGGCGTCAATCCGTTCGAGATACTCCGCGGCCTCCCGTTCCATGGAATCGGTCAGGCTTTCGATGTAATAGCTTCCGCCAACGGGATCGGCGGTGTTGGTCACGCCGCTTTCGTAAGCGACGACCTGCTGCGTGCGCAGAGCCAGACGCGCGGACTCTTCGGTGGGAAGCGCGAGGGCCTCATCGTACGCGTTGGTGTGCAGCGACTGAGTTCCGCCCAGCACGGCCGACAGGGCCTCTATCGCCGTCCGGACGATATTGACGTGCGGTTGCTGCGCGCTCAGCGAGGAGCCGGCAGTCTGGGAATGGAAGCGCAGCATCAGGGAACGGGGATTTCGCGCGCCGAAACGGTCGCGCATGATCCTCGCATAGAGCCGCCGCGCCGCGCGGAACTTGGCGATTTCTTCCAGGAAGTTGCTGTGGGCGTTGAAGAAGAAAGAGATCCGTGGGGCGAAGGCGTCGATGTCGAGACCCGCGGCGAGCGCCGCCTCGATATAGGCGATGGCGTTGGCAAAGGCAAAGGCCAGCTCCTGAACCGCCGTCGAGCCGGCCTCGCGAATGTGGTAACCGCTGACCGAGATGGTGTTCCACTCCGGCAATTCGGCCGACGCCCAGGCGAAGATGTCGGTTATGATTCGCAGGGCGGGACGGGGCGGGTAGATATAGGTTCCGCGCGCGATGTACTCCTTCAGGATGTCGTTCTGGATCGTTCCGGAGAGCTTGTTTACATCCGCGCCCTGACGCCGGGCCACCAGTACGTACAGTGCAAGCAGGATGGCCGCTGTGGAGTTGATGGTCATCGACGTGGACACCCGATCCAGAGGAATGCCCTCGAAAAGCCGCTCCATGTCGGCGAGCGAAGAGATGGCCACACCTACGCGGCCCACTTCGCCGGCCGCGAGCGGATGGTCGGAATCCAGGCCCATCTGCGTGGGCAGGTCGAAAGCAACCGAGAGGCCCGTGGTCCCCTGTGAGATCAGATAATGATAGCGGCGGTTGCTCTCCTGGGCCGTGCCGAAACCGGCGTACTGGCGCATAGTCCAGAAACGGCCCCGGTACATATCCTTGTAAATTCCCCGGGTGTAAGGGAATTCGCCAGGTTTGCCTGAGCTCATGACCGCGAGATTTTGCGTGCGCGCCTAAAGGAAGAGAAGGCGTAAACGGCCATGATGAGGACGAAAACGCCGATCAGGATCAGCTTGAAGAAGTTTTCCGGGGCGCCATCGAAATTACGCAGGCTGCGGAAGCCGCTAAAACCCGCGATTACGGCGAAGGACAGAAACGCGAAGCCGATCACTTCGTTCCATAAGGTGCGCATAGGACGGACGAAGGCAGGTACGATGTGCTTGAAAAACAAGCGTCCCTGGTCCGTCAAACTCGGTTTCGGCACAATCATATGGTAACAAACCGCGCCTTTTTTCCGGCGAACCGGAGGGGAAGTGTTTTAAATGGCGCTTGCGGCTTCGCGGCCAAGTGCTGCGGACATCCGGCCGACTGAATTGCCGCTATAATAGCTGATCCATGTCCTGGTTTTCTGTGCGGGTGCCGGCTTCGAGCGCCAACCTGGGCCCCGGATTCGACGCCGTCGGCCTCGCGCTGGGGCTTTATCTGGAGTGCCGCTTCCGTAGAAGTTCCCGGTTATCGATATCTGTCATCGGCCGCGATGGAGATACCATCTCTACCGGAGAGGACAATCTCGTCTGGAAGACCGCGCTGGCCGTGGCCCAAGATGCCAAAGCCGAAATCTCTCCCATCGAGCTGGTCATTGACAATCAGATTCCCATCGGCAAAGGGCTGGGATCGAGCGCCGCCGCGCTGACCGCCGGGGTGGTCATCGCCGACCGGCTGCTGTGTCTGGGCTGGAAGCCGCTTCGCATACTCGACGAAGCCGCGCGGCTGGAAGGGCACCCCGACAACGTTGCGGCGTGCGTGCTCGGCTCGATCGTGGCGAGCGCCATCGATTCTGGCGGCGTGGCGCGCGCCGTCCGCCTGGAGATGCCGCCGCGATTCGGAGTCGCCGTGGTGGTCCCGGACTTCGTTCTGCCTACATCCAAGGCGCGGTCGGTGCTCCCGGACTGCTACACGAGCGAAGACGCCATCTTCAATATCCAGCGCGCGGCGCTGCTGGTTGCGGCGCTGGCCAGCGGAACGGTGAGCGCATTTCCGGCGGCGCTCGAAGACCGCCTGCACCAGCCTTATCGCGCGCCCATGGTGCCGGGTCTGGAGGAGGCGCTGAAATTGAGGGCGCCGGGGTTGCTCGGCTGCGCGTTGAGCGGAGCGGGGCCATCCATCGTGGTCTTCTACGAACGCGGGCACGAAGAGGTGTGCGACCTGGTGCGCCAGATCTTCGCGCTGCACGGCCACGCCGCCGAGACGCTGTTCACACAGGTGGCGGCCTCGGGCTACCAGTTAAACGAACTATGAACGAATCGCGCGAGTTTCTGAAGCTAATAGGACTTCCGAAAGCGGACCCGCTCCCCAACTACGTCTCGCCGAAGCGCTTTCCCGATGGCGGCCAGTACCGCATCGAGATCCCAAGCACGGAAGGTCCGCGCGCTCTCGCCGAGGTCTTGAGCGAGGCGGCCAGACGCTCCGTGCCGGTACACCGCGTGAGCCAGGGCAGCGGCATCATGCTGATGACGGACGGCGAGATCCGCGAGATGCTCGCGATCGGCCGCGACGCGGGCATAGAAGTGAATCTCTTCCTTGGGCCGCGGGCCACGTTCGATATCGGGGCGCAGGTGGTCGCCGCCGCGGGCAAGTCTCTCGGCCTCAGCCTGCGCGGCGCCGACCAGCTTGTCTATGCCATGGAAGACGTGTCTCGCGCGGTGGCGCTGGGCCTGCGCAGCGTGCTGGTGAGCGACCTTGGGATACTGAGCGTCGTGTCCCGGATGCGCGCCGCCGGCGAACTTCCGAGCGAATTGATTATCAAGACCTCGGTGATGATGGCCCCGGCGAATCCGGCTTCGGCAAAGATTCTGGAAGACCTGGGCGCGGACACCATCAACATTCCATCGGACCTGAGCATTTCGCAGATCGCCGCCATTCGCGAATCCATCGACGCGCCCATAGATTTCTACGTGGAGGCGCCCGACAACATTGGCGGCTTTCTGCGTTACTACGAGATTCCCGACCTGATTCGCGTTGCCGCGCCGGTCTATCTGAAGTTCGGGCTGCGCAACGCGCCGGACGTTTACCCCAGCGGCACGCACATGGAGAACACCGTGGTTGCGCTCTCACGCGAGCGCGTGCGGCGCGGTGCGATTGCGTGCGAAATGATCGCGCGCTACGCGCCCGAGGCTGTGATGTCACCGCTCAGGGCCAAGGATCTGGGCCTTCCCGCGACCGTCTGAGCCGTCCGGAGCGATCACGCGTTCTCGCGATTGTTACTCGATGGCAAAGAGAAGCCGGGACTACGGCAGCATTCCGGTGTCCGAAAGGGCGGCGGCCGGCCGGGGGGCGGTGCGCACCGGCACAGGATCGCCGATCCGCATTTCCTGCCAGTCGTACCGAAATTCCTTACCGCAGTCGAGACAAACAACGTAAGTACGTGTAGCGGCCTGGGGATGGGAAGCAGTGAACCGGCGCGCGGGGGTCATTGGAAACGTCGTCCTCCCGTGGTTGCACTTGAAAAGAACATTGATCAGCGAGTTGAACATTTAACCCCTCCACGTAATAGATACCAGAATAACCGCCGGGGTTTCATGTAATCTGCTTAAACTGAAGTTCTATTACTCACAAGTACAAATGGACCGTTGCGAACTATTTTTGTCCTGTAACACCATGTAAGCGCAAGCCTAACTTCTTTCCTCTTTATGAGTTGCGGAAATCGCGCAACTCCGCCGTCCAGCACGGGCCGCCTTGGGCCTCGGAGTAGGGGTCTTCCCTAAAGGTCAGAGCGAGGTCCAAGACTGCACCTTTCTTCAATTGCGCGGCACGGTGGGCCAGGTTCCATCCGCGGATTGCCATCTTACGATTTCGCTGATTGACCACCAGCCGCAGGCGATTGTCGCTTCCGGCGAGCGGCGGTTCGGTCAGCTCGGCGCACCGAACGAGGAATACAGGGCTCGGATTCCCGAAGCCGAACGGACCCAGCAGAAACGTGTCGCTAACCGCACGATCGCCAATCTCTTCAAGATCGAGGCAGGCATCCAGGGTCAGGCGCGGCGTCAAGTCTTCGGGGGCGAGCAGGTTGGCCGCGTATGCGTTGAGGCTTTCACGAAAGCGTTCCACGTTTCCGAGCGGCATGGTCAGCCCCGCCGCCTGCCTGTGTCCGCCAAAGCGCGTGAAGAGTCCGGCCATGGATTCGAGCGCTTCGAGCAGATGGAAGCCAGCGATGCCGCGGCCGGAACCGCGGGCTATGCCCTCATCCCCGTTGCACGCGAGCACAAACGCCGGTCTATGAAAGCGCTCCACGAGCCGGCCCGCAACGATTCCCAGGACGCCTTCGTGCCAGCCCTCGGAGGCGAAAACCAGTGCGCTCGCGTCCGCGTTTTCCGGCCCGCACCCGTCCAGAATCTCCTTGACGATTCCCGCTTCGGCCGACCGGCGCTCGGCATTCCGCGCGTTGAGCGCCTCCGCCAGCGCGCGCGCGCGCTCGGGATCTCCGGTGAGGAACAACTCAATGGCCTGCTCGGCCGTATCCATCCGACCGGCGGCGTTTATTCTGGGAGCGATCCGGAACGCCACTTGTCCGGCGGAAGGCGCGGTCCGGTCCGCGATGCCGGCCACCTTCATCAACGCGCGGAGGCCGGTGTTGCTCACCGAACGCAGGCCTTCCAGGCCGTGCCGGACGATGATGCGGTTCTCGCCGGTGAGCGGCGCCACGTCGGCCACGGTGGCGATGGCGACGATCTTCAGGAATGACGCCAGCACCTTGCGGCGCCTCTCCTCCGGCCACTTCAGCAACGCAAATAAGCCATGGATGAGCTTGAACGCCACGCCGGCGCCGCAAAGGTTTTTGTCTGGATATGGGCAATCGGGCTGGTTCGGGTTCAAAACCGCGAGCGCGGGGGGAAGCTCGGCCTCGGGCAGGTGATGGTCCGTGATGATGACGTCGATCCCCAACTCGCAGGCGCGGCGCACCACAGGCGCGGCGCGGATGCCGGTATCCACGCTGACGATGAGCGACACGTTCTCCGCGGCCGCGCGCTCCACTACTTCAGAGCGCATGCCATAGCCTTCACGCAGACGGTGCGGCACATGGAAGGAGGCTGTGCCGCCGGCCAGCTCGATGGCCTTCTTCAAGATGACGATGGACGTTGTTCCGTCCGCGTCGTAGTCTCCATAGATGAGAACCTTCTCGCGGCGCTCTATGGCGCGATGCAGACGTTCCGCCGCTTCGGGAAGGCCGCGCATGGTTTGCGGATCGTGCAGGTCTTCCAGCTTCGGGCTGAGGAAGCTCCGGGCCGCTTCCGGATCATGGAGGTTGCGCGCGCAGAGCACACGGCAAACCGGAGCCGTCAACTTGAGTTCGGAGGCAAGAAGCTGCGCTGCCCGCTCGTCTAGGTCGCTCAACAGCCAGCGGGCGGGATTCAATTGTTGGAGAAGTATCCGCCCATGGAAGTTTCCTCCTCGTCGTCGGGAGCATGGGCGCCAATTTCGTCGAGAAGATTCAGAAATTCCTCGTACCACTCCGAGAACATTTCGAATACATAGAACCGGGCGTGATAATCGAAGCCCAGCTCGAGCGAGCAGGTGAAGCCTTCGTACCCGCGGAGCTCCTCCAGCCGCCGCTCGATGGAGCGGCGCTCTTCGCGGGAGAACTCGGCCGCGTTCAGCTCCTCGATCGCTTCGTCGATCTCGTCGGACTCGAATTCGCGGTCGGAGAAGACGATCATTGCGGCGCCGACCTTCTTGGCGGCGTCGAAGAACATCCGGTAGTCGGGGTAGCGGTCCACGTCCCAGGAGACGGAAGGAGCGGTCTCGAGGCCGTTGGCGCTTCCATGGAAAACGGCAAAACCCGCCGTTTCCAGGTGTCCGAGAATCTGATCCTTTAGTCCATCCAGGTTCATGGCTCAACCAGAATATCAGACTGCGCCGCAAGGTCGCGCGCGGCGGGCGTGACGATGGTCTTGCGATGGATATGAATCTTACGTGCCGTCTGCATGGCCTGACGGACATCGTTTTCGCACACAAAATCGACCGGAACCGGGGGCGGATCGGGCGGCGGGGAAGGAGCCGCGGACGGGCGGGAGGACGCCGGCGCGGCAGTGCGTTTCGCCAGGAAACGGTCCACCGCCTGGGCAGCCGGATTCGCAATCTCCGGACCGGCCATACCGATGCCGCGCTTGGCGAGGTATCGCGCCACGGCGCTGCCGATATCGGCCTTCGAAACCGCAGCCGGCTTGTCCGGCGTTCGTGTCCGGGCGGCGTCCGGCGGAATCGTGAATGCCTCCTCGGGTTTTCGAACCGCGTAAGCCAGCCGCTTGATGTTCATCAGGTGTTGCGGCCCTATATTATCGCTGGTGATGTTGCCGGCCATGGCGCCGCATCCGAGCGTCATCGCGGGAAAGACATTGGTGGTGATGCCGGTGGAGCCCTGCGGCGCGGGTGTATTGACCAGCACGCGCATGGAAGGCATCTCCAAAGCGTAGTGCCGAATCCGCGCGTCGTCCTGTGAGTAGATCACGCACGTGTGGCCCAGCCCGCCGAAGCGCAGAATGCCCCGGCAAGTCTCCACGGCCGCGGTGAAATCCTTCACGAAGAGGAGGGATAGAACGGGCGACAGCTTCTCCGCCGAGAGCGGATACTGCTTGCCTACCCCCTCGATCTCCGCCGCCAGAATAGGCGTGCCGGGCGGCACGGAAAAGCCGGCCATTTCGGCGATTCTGTTTGCGGGCTGCCCGACGCATTGGGGATTCACGGTGAAGTTGCGCGTGAACAGGAGCCTGGCGAGCGCTTCCTTCTGCCCGGCGTCGCAGATGTGAGCCTGGCGCGATTTCAGCTCCGCGAGGATCGATTCCCGCAGCGAATGTTCGGCCACAACGGACTGCTCGCTGGAGCAGAGCGTTCCGAAATCGAACGACTTGCCTTCCACCACTTTGGCGATTGCGTCCGCGATATCCGCGCTCGCATCGATGAGAACCGGCACGTTTCCGGGGCCTACGCCGAAGGCCGGCTTTCCGCTGGAATACGCCGCCTTCACGATGCCGTGACCGCCGGTGGAAAGGATGACGCCGGTGCGCTCATGGCGCATCAGTGCGCTGGTGCCTTCGAGCGATGGCACGGCGATGCACTGCACGATGTCTTCGGGCGCCCCGGCTTCGAGAGCGGCGCGGTACACCACGTCCGCCGTCTCGCAGGTGCAGCGCTTGGCGTTGGGGTGCGGGCTGAGAACGATGGCGTTGCCCGCTTTGAGCGCGATCAGCGATTTGTAGATAGCCGTGGAAGTGGGATTCGTGGTGGGAAGAATGGCCGCCACCACGCCCACGGGCACGGCGATCTCCACCATGCGCTCTTCGGGAAGCTCCCGGATGACGCCGACGGTTTTCATCCCGCGCATCTTACGCGGCAGGAGATCGCAACACAGAAGATTTTTCGCCAGCTTATCCCTGGCGTTGCCGTAGCCGGTTTCCTCCACGGCCAGCTCCGCGAGCCGGCACGCGTTCTGGCGCGCCGCCGCGGCCGCATGCTCCACGATGGCGTCTACCTGGTCCTGCGTATAGGTGCGATAGCGCTGCCAGGCTTCGTAGGCTTTCGCGACCTTGCAGCGGACCTCTTGAACGGAGATCAGGTCTTTGTCTTCCAGCATGCTGGTTCAGACGGGCAGCGCGAGCGCCGGAGGATTAGCCGATCGCTTTGGCGGCTTTGACAGCGCCAGGCAGAATTTTCTCTACTTCTTCGTGCGGGCGCGGGATGACGTGAACGCTGACCAATTCACCCACGCGGCGCGCCGCGGCCGCCCCCGCGTCGGTGGCCGCTTTCACGGCGCCCACATCGCCGCGCACGGTCACCGTGACGTACCCGGCGCCGATGAATTCCTTTCCCACTAATACGACGTTGGCAGTCTTCACCATCGCATCGGCAGCTTCAATGGCGCCTACCAACCCTTTCGTCTCAATCAGGCCCAGGGCCTCCATAAACTCCTCCAGTACTGTAAGAAACCCAACGTAGCACAGCCGGAGGGTCTTTGCCGAAGGGCGCCGGGCGCTCGCGATCCTGCTCCGAGCCGAGCGGTTCGCGCTAGATCTGCGTTCATCAGCGTTGATCCGTGGCCAAATCACAATACGACTGAGAGGTATTGGTTTAGGACGCACATGAATATTGGCCGCTGATGAACACCGATGAACGCGGATTCTTCGATTCGCACCTGGGGAACATCGCCTTCCGGACTCCCTGAACTTGAATCCCCCCTTCGCCGGCGCCTCTTGTTTTTAGTTCTAATAGGGAACATGTACCTCGCTCTCCTGCTCGCGCTCGCCTTGCCGGCCGACTGGGTGCCCGTCCGCTGGAAGTCGGCCGAGCCGAAATCCCTTGGAATTGTCGCCGGCACCCCCGTCAACTGCCTGCTCCTCGAATGGAAAGAGGCGGATCGGGACGCCATTGCCGCCTTCGCGGCTGCCGCGCGCGAAAAGGGCATCGTCACGCTGGGCGTGGTCACCCCCGCGGCAGATGCCGCACAGGCCGCGCGCGCGATCGTCAACGCAAAGCTGAGCGGCGTGGTTCTGGAAGGCGAGTTTCCGGAAGCGGCCATCGAAAAGGTGAAGGACTCGCTATCCGGCTCGGAGGCGGCGCTCGTCGAGCTGACCTCCCGTCGCCGAATGAAGCTGAACGGCACGTCGCCCATCATTGGCACGTACCAGGCCGTGTGGCCGGGCATTCAGATTTATGAGGACGGCCACGCGAAGGCCGGCCCTACGGGGTCGCCGTGGATCGACACCAACGCGGGCTTCATCCGTTCGGTACGCGCCTATGGGAATTTCGAGCTGTGGCTCGGCAACCAGCCACCGGAAAATACGGTGGTCACGGGCGAGCGTTACCTGCAGGCAATCGCCGACGCGGGCATTGTGGGCGCCCGCTGGGTGCTCGCGTTCGACCGGGATTTCAACCAACGTCTGCTGGCGCGCGAAGAGAAGGCAATCAAGGACTGGGAAGCCATCTGCCGCCATTTGAAGTTCTTTGAGGAAGGCCGCGTCTGGCGCTCGCTCTCGCCGCACGGCCAGCTTGCCGTGGTGCAGGACGTCTCGAGCGGTGCGCTGCTTTCCGGCGGCATTCTCGACATGATCGCCGCCAAACACACGCCCGTGCGGCCCATCCCGAGCCATAAGCTCAGGCCGGAAGCATTGAAGGGCGCGACCATGGCGGTGAACGTGGACAACGAAGCGCTGCGGCCCGAAGAGCGCCAAGTGCTCCGGACTTTCACGAGAGCCGGCAACACCGTTCTCACGGGACCGCCCGGATGGAAAGCGCCTACCGCCGCCGGAGAAGAGCAGATTACGCTCGAAAAGGAGGAACTCGAGCGGTTGAACGACATCTGGCGGGACGTGCAGGCAATGATCGGCCGCAAGAACCTGGGCGCGAGACTCTTCAACGTTTCGAGCATGCTCTCAAACGTGGTGGCCAGCGAGGATGGCAAGCGCGTAGTGGTTCAACTGGTGAATTACTCCGGTTATCCGATTGAAGCCATCGCCGTACATCTGATCGGCGACTTCAAACGCGCCCGCCTGTACACTCCCGACGGCCAGTCGCGCGACCTGCAAACATACAAGAACGAAGAGAATACGGGCGTTGACATAGATTCGGTGGGAGTATGCGCCGCACTGCTGGTGGAGTGAGCTGGCTTCTTGCGCTGTTCCTGCTGGACGCGGTATTCCATCTCCAGCTTTATGCGCAGCCTGCGGGGGAGTGGCCCGTAATCCGGGTAATTCCGGTTCTTCGCGGGCTGAGCTCGCCCGTCGACATCGCCCATGCCGGGGACGGCTCCGGCCGGTTGTTCATCCTGGAACAGAGAGGCCGGATCAGGATTGCGCGGAACGGAGTGATTCAGGAGACGCCGTTTCTGGACATCAGCCAACGGGTGGTTGCCGGTGGCGAGCGCGGCCTTCTGGGGGTGGCCTTCCCGCCCGATTTTCGTGCGAAGCGTTACTTCTACGTCAACTACACAACGGTGGCGCGCGACGGCCGGCGTTTGGGCGACACGGTAATCGCGCGCTACTCGCTCACCGCGAACGACGACATCGCGGACCCCGCCAGCGAAACGGTCTTTCTCACCGTTCCGCAGCCGTTCTCCAACCATAACGGCGGCCAGATCGTGTTCGGCCCGCGCGATGGCCTGCTGTACATCGGGATGGGAGACGGCGGCTCGGGCGGCGACCCGGATAACCGCGCGCAGAATCCGCAAGAGCTTCTCGGCAAGATGCTGCGGCTGGATGTGGAGGCGGGCTCGCGGGAGCCTCGGATCTGGGCGCTCGGGTTGCGCAATCCCTGGCGCTTCTCGTTTGACCGCCAGACCGCCGACCTGTACATCGCCGACGTGGGACAGAACGCGCGCGAAGAGGTGAACTTTCAGCCGGCGGCCAGTGCGGGCGGCGAGAACTACGGCTGGAACATCATGGAAGCGCGGAACTGTTTCCCCACGTCGGCCAACTGCAACCAGCAAGGGCTTGTGCTGCCGGTGGCCGACTACGGGCGCAACGACGGCTGCTCTGTAACCGGCGGCTTCGTTTACCGGGGCAGCCGTTACCCCGCGCTGGGAGGGATCTACTTCTTCGCGGACTACTGCACGGGAAAGATCTGGGGCATGCGGCGTCAGGGAGACGAATGGAGCAACCGCATTCTTCTCAATTCCGGCCTGCCGATCTCTACATTTGGCGAGGACGAAGAAGGCGAAATCTATCTTACGGCGCACGAGCGGCTTGGCGAAATCTATCAGCTCGCGGGAGCGGCTCCTTCGTTTTCCAGTGGCGGCATCGTGAACGCGGCCAGCTTCACGCCGGACATCAGCCCCGGCTCGCTGGCCACAGTCTTCGGATTGGGGCTCAGCACCGTCAGTGGAATCCTGACCGCTCCCGCCGTGCCGCTGCCAGCGTCGCTTGCGGGAACCAGCGTGACTGTGAACGGCGTTCCCGCGCCGGTGATCGCGATCGCGTTTGTGAACGGTCTGGAGCAGATCAACTTTCAGGTTCCCTACGAGGCCGCCGGTCCTGCGTCGGCGCGCGTCGTGGTGACCAACAACGGCGCCACCAGCGCCGCGGATGCTACCGTGCGGGCATTCCATCCGGGCGTCTTCACCTTGGAGGGGACGCAGGCCGTGGTTCTTCACGCCAACTTTCAATTGATTACCTCATCGAGTCCGGCTGTTCCAGACGAGACGATCATCCTGTACGCCACTGGAATGGGGCCTGTGAGCCCGCAGCCGCCTACGGGACAGACAGTGGCAACCGAACCATTCGCGAGAACCACAACTACGCCTGCCATCACAGTCGGCGGCATCTCCGCGACGGTGCCTTTCTCCGGTCTTGCTCCGGAATTTCCCGGCGTCTATCAGCTCAACGTTCGAGTGCCCGCGAACCTCGCGGCAGGCTCGCAGGAAGTAGTCGTATCCATCGGCGGCGCCAGCAGTCCTCCGGTTCGAATCCCCGTCGGGACGCCGCGATAATGGCCGGACCGGCCGACGTTCGCGTGGTTCTGGTGGCCCCACGCAATCCGCTCAACATCGGCGCCGCCGCGCGCGCCATGTCCAACTTCGGCGTCTCCCAGCTTCGACTCGTGAACGCTTACGATCTTGCGTTCCGCGAGGCCCGCTCGGCCGTGGGCGCCGCGCCGCTCCTGGCTGCCGCGTGCGAATACCCGGATGTGGCAGAATCCACGGCCGATTGCACGCTGGTGGTGGGAACCACTTCCGTGGGACATCGCGAGCTGGAGCATCCGCTGTATCGCCTCGAAGAGGCCGCGGGGCTGATTCGGGCGCATGCCGGCCCGGTCGCGCTGCTGTTCGGCTCGGAAAAGTTCGGCTTAAGCAATGAGGACATGGCCCACTGCCACTGGCTCCTGCGAATCCCCACCGTCAGTCTCGACCTCTCCATGAACCTGGGACAGGCGGTCGCGGTCTGCCTCTACGAGCTGGCGCGGGAAGGCGGTTATCGAAGCGCTTCCGCGCCGCGGCGTCTGGCGTCGGCGGAAGAGAACGAGCAGGTGACGCGCCTGCTGCTGGAGGTGCTGCGGCGAAGCGGCTATGTCAATCCAGTGATCGCCGGCTCGACGGAGAACAAGATTCGCAGAATGCAGCGGCGTCTCTCACTTACCGTAATGGACGCGCGCATCTGGCTGGGGGCGTTGCGGCAGATTCTGTGGAAGATTACCAGGCCGTAGAATATGGCGTATGGACCGCCGGACGTTCATCTCATCGCCACTGTTGCTCGCCGTGCAAACGGCGCCGCCCAAAAGACTCGCGGCCGTCATTACCGAATACCGCCAGCTCTCCCACGCCGACGTGATTGTCGGGAAATATCTGGAAGGCTATAACCACGACGACCAGCCGCCGTATCCGCGTTCGAAGGTCGTCTCGCTGTTCACCGAACAGGTGCCCCAGAACGACCTGAGCCGCGACAAAGCGCGCAAATACAACGTTCCGATTTACCCGACCGTGCGCGGCGCCCTGACGCTCGGCACGGGGAAGCTGGCAGTGGACGGCGTGATCCTGATCGGCGAGCACGGCGCCTATCCAAGCAACGACAAGGGACAAAAGCTTTACCCGCGCTACGAGATGTTCCTCAAGGTCACGGACGTGTTTCGCGAGAACCGCCGGTCGGTGCCCGTGTATACCGACAAGCACCTTTCGTGGGACTGGCACCAGGCGCGCCGCATGGTGGAGATCTCACGCGAGCTGAAGTTTGCCTTCATGGCAGGGTCTTCGATTCCCGTTGCCTATCGCGTGCCCGCGCATGATGTGCCATACGGCGCCAGGCTGAAGCACGCAGTGGTGATCTCGTTCGGGGGCCTGGAAAGCTACGGGTTTCACGGCCTGGAAGGATTGCAGGCGCTGATCGAGCGCCGCGCGGGAGGCGAGACCGGCGTGGCCGCGGTCCAGTGCCTGGAGGACGCCGGATGCTGGAACTTCCTCGACGAGAACGGCTGGGCGCGGAAGCTGTTCGACGCGGCACTGTCGCGCAGCGAATCGCGCAAACCCGGCGCGCCGCGCGATCTCGTGAAGAGGCCGGCCGCGTTCCTTGTCGAGTATCGCGACGGCACGGCGGGCGTGGTGTTCCAGATGCCCGGCTTGGTTGAGGAGTGGCTGGGCGCGGTGGAGATCGAAGGGCAGGCCGAGCCGTTTTCGGTTCTGTTTAAGCTGCAGCGATTCGGCGTCCGGCATCACTTCGGGTGCCTCGTGCAGAACATGGAGACAATGTTTGAGACAGGGAATCCTCCGTACCCGGTGGAGCGGACGCTGCTTACCAGCGGCGTGCTCGACTTCTTGCTCGAATCTCGCAAAAGGGGGCACGTGCGGCTGGAGACGCCGGAGCTGGGAGTGCAATACCGCCCGGCCGAAGGCCCGTGCTACTGCACGAAAGGCTGGTCGGCGGACGGCAAGCGGCTGTGATAAGGAGACGATAGGTGAAGGCAGGAATTTTGAGTTTGATGGTGTTGCCACTTATGGCGCAGATGGACGGGTTCGGACGGGAGCAGCTCATCAAGTACACGCCGCAGTGGAACGGCGAGCGATTCGCCGACGGCCGGCCGAAGGTTAGTGACGCTCTGATAGAGCGGCTGCGCAAGGTACGCCTCACTTCGGAAGAGGCCGCATGGGGACCGCTCAAGATGGTCCATAAGTATGACCATCAGTGGGCCGGCGGCTTCCAGATCCTGAACCGGGAGCGCGGACTCACCGGCCGCGCCTTCACCTGCCAGTTCCTTCCCGGGCGCCCGGAAGTGGCGCAGGTGATTGAAGGCGAAGCGGCAGCCCGGAAACAGAACCAGCACAACGTGCGGATGATGGACATGCTGCAGCCGGGTGACGTGCTGGTGGTCGACATGGCGGGCGGCCGCGTCGCCGACGGAGTGGTGGTCGGCGACAACCTGGCGCTCGGCATCTTCATCAAGACGGGCAACGGCTTCGTCGTGAACGGAGGTATCCGCGATCAGGAAGGCATTGAGCCGCATGGGTTCCCCCTCTACTATCGTGGCGCGCATCCAAGCATCTTCGGCGACCTGATGATGACCGGCATCAACATTCCCATCCAAGTGGGCGACGTGACCGTGATGCCGGGCGACGTAGTTATCGGCGACCGCGAGGGCCTCACCTTCGTTCCGCCGCATCTTGCCGAGGCGGTGGTGGCGAATGCGGAGTTGTTTCACCTGGCCGACGAGTGGCGCGCTCACAAGTTCAAGACAACCGGCCCGTCACTGCGCATCGGCGACTACTATGGCCGTACCGGTATGAAGGATCCCGAGCTGCAGAGGCAGTGCACCGAATACGTGAACCGGAAGCTGCGTGAGGAGGGCCTGCCGCCAGTGACTATCGAACAATGGTTTTCGTTGCGCCACTCCGGCACCGGCTGCGTTCCGCGGCAGCCGTGATTAACCGCTCCCTGTGGTGGGGGGGCGGCTCTGAAACCGTTTCTGAGCCGCGACCACAGGGAGCGGTTGCCGAGACATCAGCGATATCGGATCAAAAATGTAGGGTGACGTCCACTGCGTGCGATTGCTCATCCACCTTCAGCGAGGATCGCGTCTTGCCGAGATTGTCGAAGATTCCGTCCTCCCTGACCCGCTGCAGGAAGAAGTCCGGATAGTCGGCGTTGAACGGCTCGCCCGCCTTTAGCGTCCACAGTTTCTTGATGGCCGCTTCGCCGTGAATGTCGAGGCCCTCAATCGAGAGCGTGCCGAATAGGAACCGCGGCCCAGGCTCCACCTTCAGGGTGAGCGCCACCATCTTTCGCTTGTCATCGACGCTCCGCTCCACATCGATCGCGTTTTTCATGTAGCCTTGCGTCCGGAGCGCCTTCTTCATCCGGCTCACGCCCTCGCCCACCTCGTCGAAATTGACCGGCTCGCCGGTTTTGAACCCGCCAGCTTTCAATAGCTCTTCGCTCTCAATCCCTTGCAAGCGCACAGCGTCCAGCTCGTAAACGGGCCCTTCCTCAACGGTCACGGTGATCAGCAGGCCGTCCACGTTTTCGGCCGGTGCGGTCTCAATTTTGGTAAAGGCGACGCGAACGCGGCCCTTGGCCTCGTACATGGCGCGCACCTGGGAATCCAGCAGCCGCCGGAAGCCGGCTTCCGTGTATTCGACGCCGTAGGCTACTCCCGCGAACGCGTTCTGGAGCGTATCGTTGTCAATCGTCTGGTTGCCCACGAACTTCACTTGCGCCACGGCGGGCAGTCTTTCCGCGGGGCGGAGAACAACCGTGAACTCCTCCGCGTCGTCCACGGCGACATCGGCCTCCAACGGACGGTTGAGCCGGGCTTCCAGGACTTTTTTGAGGCGCTCGACCACAGGTCCGGTAGCGGGAATCTTCCCGGTGAACAGCGGGTCCTTCTCCCGCAGCCAGGCGTTGAGCTTTTCCGTGTCAACATCCAGGCGCTCAAAGCGGAGGGGATAGAGCGTGTCCACCTCGGCCAGCTCGAACACAGCCACGAAGCCGGTGGAACTGGGATCCGGGGCGAAACGGTAGCCCACAGTCTCGAAGAGGCCGGTCGCCACCAGGCGGTCGCGCGCTTCCTCAAATTCGTCCTTGCCCGCCAACTGGCCGACTTTCAGGCCGGCGACTTGTAGAATCGCCTCGGTCGGGTAGTGCCGGTTACCCTCAACTGTCAGCTTGTGAATCGGCCAGCGCGAGGCGACCTCTTTCTGAGCGGCAAGCGGCAACTGGCAGAGTAGAGTAAGCGTAAGCAGCCAGATCATTTGTACTCACTAACGACGCTTGGGGACCTCCCCCCGTTGCAACCCTCTCTTCCCGGGTTTCCGGTCACGGATCGGTGAAATCCACAGGCGCTACCTTGTAGAATAGGGTAAATGTCCTACGATCTAGTAATTATAGGGAGTGGCCCGGGCGGCTACTCGGCGGCGGTGCGCGCCAGCCAGTACGGTCTGCGCACGGCGTTGATCGAAAAAGATCCCAAACTTGGAGGAACCTGCCTCCACGTGGGCTGCATTCCGACCAAGGCCTTGCTGCACACGGCAGGGGTCTGGGAACGGATCATCCACGCCGAAGAGGAGGGCATTCAGGTGGAAGCGCCCCGCCTGAACTATCCCAAGGTCATCGAACGCAAAAACAAGATCGTGGCCAAGCACGCCAAGGGCGTCGAATTCCTGATGAAGAAGAACAAGGTCGAGTGGATCAAGGGATTCGCCACGCTCCAGGGCCGGGGGCGCGTGGAAGTGCGAAACGGGGGCAAGACGCAGACGCTGGAGGCGAAGAATGTGATGATCGCCACCGGCTCGGAAGCGCGCATGCTTCCGGGACTCGAGCCCGACCCGGAGTTCATTCTCACCAACATCGAGATTCTCAACCTCACCACTGTGCCCAAGAGCCTGATTATTATCGGAGCCGGCGCGGTAGGGGTTGAATTCGCCTCCATCTTTCAGCGTTTCGGCTCCCAGGTGACCATTCTCGAAATGTTGCCGCGCATCGTACCCGCGGAAGACGAGGAAGTCTCGAAGGAACTGGCCCGCGTTTTCCGCAAACAGGGTATCCGTATCGAGACCGGCGCCAAGGCCGATCAGATCACCCGCACCGCGACGGGAGTGAAAGTGACGATGACTCTGGCCAGCGGCAAACAGGAAGAGATCGAGGCCGAAAAGTTGCTCGTCGCTGTCGGGCGCAAGCCAAATACAACCGGCATCGGACTGGAGAACACGCGCGTGGAGACGGACCGCGGCTTCATCAAAACAGACCAGTGGATGCAGACCGCCGAGCCGGGCGTCTATGCGATTGGCGACGTGGTGGCCGGCATGCCGCAACTGGCACACGTGGCGACCGCCCAGGGAATGGTTGCCGTGGCCCATATGGCGGGCAGGCCCGCGACGCCGATCCGCCGCGAGAGAATCCCCGCCGCGACGTATACCGATCCGGGTATCGGCAGCGTCGGTCTGACGGAGGCGCAGGCGCGCGCGCAGGGCTATAGCGTGAAGGTTGGCAAGTTTCCGTTTCAAGCGAACAGCAAGGCAAGCATTGTCGGCAGTCACGATGGCTTCGTCAAGGTGGTGGCCGACGAAAAGTTGGGCGAAATACTGGGCGTGCACATTATTGGACACGATGCCTACGAGCTGATCTCGGAGGCCGTCGCCGCGATGGAAGCCGAGGCGACCGTGGATACCCTGATTCACACCATTCACGCCCATCCCACGCTTTACGAGGCGGTGGGCGAGGCGTTTAACGCCGTTTACGGTCAGGCTATCAATGCGTAGCTGCGAAGTGCGCCGGCTGGGACGCATGGAGTACGCCGAGGCGTTCCGGCTTCAGCAGGATTTGGTGGCGCGGCGCAAGGCGGGACTGATTCCCGATCAGTTTCTGCTGCTGGAGCATTCGCACACCATCACGCTCGGCCGCAACGGCCGTCTTGAAAACCTGCTCGCGCACGAACGGATTCTGGAGCGCGGCGGCATCGCGTTTCACCATTGCGACCGTGGCGGCGATATCACCTACCACGGCCCCGGCCAGGTGATTGGATACCCAATTCTCGATTTGCGGGACTGGAAGCGCGACGTTTCGGCGTATGCGCGCGCCCTTGAGCAGGTGCAAATGGACGCGCTGGCGGATTTCGGGATTGCCTCAGGCCGCGTCCCCGGGTGCACAGGCGTGTGGGTGGAGGGGCGGAAGATCGGCGCAATCGGCGTGCATCTGAGCCGTTGGGTGACGTCGCACGGCTTCGCCCTCAACGTGAACACCGACCTGACTTATTTTCAGTACATTGTGCCATGCGGATTGGCGAAACCGGTTACTTCGATGGCCCAATTGGGCTCTAACGCGGATTGCGAACGAGTGATGACGCGCCTGACGGAGCATTTCGGACGCATCTTCGGTCTCGAAGTTCGGTTAGTATTGGAGGCGGATTATGACAGACGTAGTGATGCCCCAAATGGGCGAAAGCATCGTGGAAGGGACGTTGACGAAGTGGCTGAAGAAGCCGGGCGAGCGAATCGAGCGGGATGAGCCGCTTTTCGAGATCTCGACCGACAAAGTGGACACCGAGATCCCGTCGCCCGCCGCCGGAACGCTCGCCGAAGTGCTGGTGCAAGAAGGCAACACGGTGGGAGTAAACACCGTGGTCGCGAGGATCGAAGACGGGGCAGCGGCTGGAGCGCCGCCTCCAGCCGAGAAACGCCCCGAGGCCGCGCCCGCTCCCGCCGCCCCTCCCGCTCCCGCCTCTCCGGCTGTGCAGGCGCAAGAGGAACCGCCAGCCCCGGAGCCGGAAGCGGGCGAACCGTCCGGTCCCCTTTCGCCGTTGGTGCGCCGCTTGGCGCGCGAGCACAATATCGACCTCTCTCAAATCCAGGGCAGCGGCGCGGGTGGAAGGATCACGAAGCAGGACGTGGAGGCTTATATAGCACGTTCCACGGCCGCTCCGGCAGCCCCTGCTCCCCAGCCTCCGCCACGGCCGGCGGCCGCCGCTCCTGTTGCCCCGGCCCCACCCGCGGCCCCGGCGATGCCGCCGCCCGCGGCGACGCTGGCCAAGGTCCGCATCGAGCCGATGAGCAACATGCGCGCCAAGATCGCGGAGCACATGGTGATGAGCAAGCGCACCTCTGCGCACGTGACCACCATTCATAAGGTGGATATGACCCGGGTGGCGAAGATCCGCCAGCGGCAGAAGGCGGACTTTCAGGCGCGCTACGGCATGTCGCTCACGTATCTGCCGTTCGTTGTCCGCGCCACGGTAGAGGCTCTGCGCGCTTACCCGCTGCTCAATGCTTCCATCGAAGGCAACAACATCGTTTACCACAATGAGATCAATATCGGGATCGCGGTTGCGCTGGACAACGGGCTGATTGTTCCGATCATCCGCAATGCGGACGAAAAGAACGTGCTCGGCTTGCAGCGCTCCATCGTGGATCTCGCCGGCCGCTCGCGCTCGCGGCAGTTGAAGCCCGATGAGGTGCAGGGAGGAACGTTCTCGATCACCAACTTCGGCAGCTTCGGCAGCGTGATCGCAACTCCCGTGATCAACCAGCCGCAGGTCGCCATCCTCGGGGTAGGCGCGGTGGAGAAGATGCCGGTTGTGATCGACGACGCGATCGCGATACGCTCAGTCGCGTATCTCTCGCTGAGCTTCGATCACCGCTTGATCGACGGAGCCTTGGCCGATCAGTTCACGGCGAAGGTCAAAGCGGTGCTCGAGAGCTGGTCGGAAGAAGTGCTGTAGACGGAGAAAGGGAGCGAATATGTTGGATCCGCGGCTGGTCCTGGCGGCTGTTCTCGCTGGTTTTGTAGCTCTTGCCGGTTGCGCGGCGGATTCCCACGCGCAGGAAAAGGGGAAGAAGAAGTCGAACCGGACCACACCGGTCGGCTACGACGATACGCCCTTCCTGCCGGATGGCAAGTGGCGGGTCCACGATATCAAGCGGCCGCATCCTCGCATTGTTACTCCTGGGGCGGAGCCGGGCCGGCCGCCCTCCGACGCGATCGTGCTGTTCGACGGCAAGGATCTTTCGCAGTGGGCGTCGTACGGTCCGGGCAGAGAGCGGCGGCAGGTCGTGCCGGCCGGTTGGAAAGTCGAGAACGGGTACATGGAGATAGCGCCTAAGAGCGGAGGCATCTTCACCAAGGAGAAGTTCGGCAACTGCCAGCTTCATCTGGAGTGGGCGAGTCCGGCTGGCATCGACGGTTCCAGCCAGATGCGCGGCAACAGCGGTGTGCTGCTGATGAACCTTTACGAGATTCAGGTGCTCGATTCATATCGGAATCTCACCTATGCGGATGGCCAGGCGGCGTCGATCTACGGGCAGTACCCGCCTCTGGTGAACGCCTCGCGCAAGCCCGGCGAGTGGCAGACTTACGACATCGTTTTCGAAGCGCCGCACTTTGAGGGCGATAAACTGACGCGGCCGGCATATGCGACGGTGTTCCACAACGGCGTGCTCGTGCATCACCGGAAGGAGATTGTCGGCCGGATGGCGCACAAGGTGGTAGGCACTTATGCGCCGCACGGTCCGGAAGAGCCGCTGGGATTGCAGGATCACGACGTCCCGGTGCGCTACCGGAATATCTGGATGAGACGGCTGAAGGGGTACGACGAACCGTCGGGGTCTTAGCCGCGCCGCGCTTCCTGGAAGACCGCAAACACCGCGCCTTGGGGATCCGCCACGATCGACATACGGCCGACATTTTCCATCGACATGGGCGCCATGAGGACGGCCGCGCCGAGTTGCTTCGCTCTGGCGACCTTGCCGTCGCAATCGGACACCGCGAAGTAGGAGAGCCAGTGCGGCGGAGCGTGGGGGTCGCGATGGGCGGCGGGCGGAACTCCGCCGATGAAGTCTTCACCGTTGGCGATGTGCAGGTAGCCCGAGCCGTCCTCGCCGGAGGTGAACTTCCAGCCGAATAAATCGGTGTAGAACCGCATCGCGCGCTCGGGATCGGGAGTGCTCAGATCGGCCCAGCAGAACGTACCTTCGGAGCCGGTGACTCCAGCGCCTTGGTGTTTCATCGGCTGCCAGATGGAAAAGACGACTCCGGTGGGGTCCTGAAGAACTGCCATCCGTCCCATGTCGAACACGTTGAACGGCTCCGCGAGCGCCTTGCCGCCCGCCGCCGTCGCCCGCTTGGCGCTTTCATCGGCGCTCTCAACGGTGACATAGATCATCCAGTGAGGCGGCACGCCTTGCGACCGCTGCTCCGGCCGGAGCGTATAACCGGCGGCTGCGTCGCGACCCTGAAGCTGGAATATGGAATAGAACTCGCCCGGCCCCATGGGGAATTCGTTGACCGTCCAGCCGAACAAGGAAGTGTAGAAGTTCTTTGCGGCCTTTTGATCGGTGGTGGCAAGCTCGAACCAGCAAAAGGAACCCGGAGCGTGTTTTTCGATTTCCGGCATGAGGCGAGTATAACCGGAAGCGGATATCGAGGGAAGCGCCGGAAAAGTCTACGCGGGCCGCATCACACGCCGGATGGCCTTGACCAGCAGTTTCCACTTCGATTCTTCCGCGAGTAGCTGCTTTTTTCCGGCCGTTGTCAGCCGGTAGTATTTGGCCCGCTGCTTGTTCTCCGAAACCTTCCACTCCGAGGCGATCCACCCTTCCCGCTCCACGCGGTGCAGCGCCGGATAGAGCGAGCCGTGCTCCACTTGCAGCAGTTCTCCCGAGCTCGCCCGAATGGCCTTGCCGATGCCGTGTCCGTGCTGGGGACCCCACACAAGGGTTTGCAGAATCAGCATGTCGAGCGTGCCCTGCAGCAGCTCGATGCGGTTTTGATAAGGTTCTTTCTTGGGCACTGGTAGTAGGTAGTCTACCACTTCCAAAACGACGCCGTTTCCGCATCTTGCTTCCGTCCGCGTCATGGCGATATCATCGCTTCAACCGTGAAACCATTACTCTCCACTCTGCTTGCATTCATTCCTTTCTGCCTCGCGGCCGATCCCGGCCAGTGGCCGAAGTGGCGCGGTCCTAACGACGACGGGATGGCGCTCGGCGATGCGCCGCTCCGCTGGAGCGATACCGAGAACATCCGGTGGAAGCTTCACATTCCCGGCCGCGGGCATTCCTCGCCAGTGCTGTGGGGAGACAAAATTTTCCTCACAACGGCCATCCCCACGGAGGAGAAGCCCCAGCAGCAGTCGGCGGCCGGGGGCCGCAAAGGGTTCGGGGGCGGAGACACGGGACCGCAGCCGGAACATCGCTTGGAACTCATTTGCATCGACAAGAAGACCGGCAAGGTCCTATGGCAGCGCACCGCCAAAACGACCAGGCCGCACGAGGGCTACCACCGAACCTATGGCAGCTTCGCCTCCAACTCGCCCGTGACCGACGGAAAGCACATCTTCGCCTTCTTCGGATCGCGCGGGATCTATTGCTACGACCTCGATGGCAAATTGATCTGGGAGAAAGACCTCGGCGTACAGATGCGCACGCGCCTGCAGTTCGGGGAAGGCACGGCGGCGGTGCTGCATGAGAACACCCTGATTCTGTCCTTCGATCACGAGGGCGATTCGTTTATCGCCGCCCTCGACAAGAATTCGGGCAAAGAGCTTTGGAGAGCCGGCCGCGACGAGGCCAGCGCGTGGGCCGCGCCGCTGGTGGTGGACCACGCGGGGCGCAAGCAGGCGGTTGTCAGCGCGACCAACAGAGTCCGCAGCTACGATGTCAAAACCGGCAAGGTGATCTGGGAATGCGGCGGATTGGGAGGGAACGTGATTCCCGCGCCGGTGGTCCAGGACGGCGTCGTATACGTGATGAGCGGCTTTCGCAATCCCAACCAGATGGCGATCCGCTTGGGCCGGGAAGGAGACCTTACCGGTACTGACGCGGTGGTCTGGAGCAACAACCGCGCCACCTCCTACAGCTCCTCTCCGGTGCTTCACGAAAACAAGCTCTACTTCCTCACCGATAACGGGATGATCAGTTGCTTCAACGCGCGCACCGGCCAGCCCTACTACCACCAGGTCCGGCTGCCGAAGCCATACACCTTCAAGTCCTCGCTCGTGGGCGCGAACGGGAAACTCTACATGGCCGCGGAAGACGGCGACGTAGTGGTTTTGAAAATGGGGGAGAAGTACGAAGTTCTGGCCACCAACACGCTGGCCGATCAGTTCTTCATCGCCACACCGGCCATCGCCGACGGAGAGATCTTCCTGCGCGGGCAGAATACGCTGTTCTGCATCTCCGGAAAGTAACTCAGCGGCGCGGGGTTAAAGCGGCACCGCGTTCTTCTCGACGTAGCTCTCCACTTCCGACTGGTCGGCCGGAATGTAGTGGAAGTACTCCGCGTAGTCGAGACCGTGGGCCTGTCCGCGCGTACGGTCCCGCGCCAGGGCGAACTGCTTCGTGTATTGCCGGTTGGCGGTTTCGTCGTCGTTGCCCAGTAGGGCCAGCTTGCGTCCCTCCCCAGCCAGCTTTCGCCGCAGCCGCGCGCCAAGGTCCCCCGAGGGGCCCTGCGTAACATTGGCCATGTTGGCGTAAACCTTCCCGTCCATATACGAGCTAATATCCACCACGCGGTTCACCAGTTGCGGCCCGCGCGCGAAATAGTATTTTTCCTTAGGCCCGTGCGCCGTTAGGCCGGCCTTAAAATGTTCCGGATAGTCCCACTCGGAGGCGGCCATCCAGCACGCCGATTCGACCGCCCTCGCGGTCACGTAGTGATCCGGATTGCGCTCATACAGAGCGGATGGATCGTAAACAAGGACCGTGTCCACTTTCATCATGCGGAAGAGAAAAATCAGCCGCGCGCGCATCTCCAGCAGAGGCCAGCCATCCATGTTGTGATTCGGATAGTTCAGGAAAAACGTCTCCTTCAGACCGAGGCGTTTGGCCATCTCCACCGTGTCGCGCTCGTTCTTGAGAACGATGTCGCCGATCGACGAGCCTTCCCCGGCCATGGAATCGTTCGACAGGGTGATCAGAATTCCGGTGTAGCCCTCGTCGAGAAGCTTCAGCACCGTGCCGCCCGCGAAGATGGGAATGTCGTCGCAGTGCGGCTGGATCGCGGCCAGCACTTTGCCCTGGTGCGGCTTCCCGGATTGCTTGCGCTCCACCGTGACTTGCAAGCTGTAGGACGTGCTGCCGGTTCCTCCGGCCACAGCTTCTTGCGGAGCCTGTGCCTGGGCGGCGCTGCCGCTCAAAAGCGTACCCATGAATGTTCTTCGTTCCATCTTGCTCACCTTTTTCGAAAATGCCTGTCGGCAAAGTCCATGTAGCGCTGCCAGTCGTATTCGGTCACGTCGTGCTTGCCTGAACGGATATGGTAGCCGATGGTCCCCATCACCGGCTGATGAATGCCGGGCATCTCTTCGACGCCGAGATCCTTTTCGCCGAGCAGCCGGTAGACGGGCCCGGCGTGGCGGGCCGATAGGAACTCGCCCCGCGGATCGGCCCATTTATCTTCCTCGGCGCTTGCGACATAGACGGGCCGGGGAGCGATCAGCGCGATGAGCATATGCTGATCCACCGGGAGGGCATCTTCATTATCGTTGTACCGATTGAAGTTGTCGCAGAACCAGTGTGGGAACGAGGTGTTGATGCGCTGTACGGTTTCGCCGAACTTTCGCCGGCTCAGGGCGGCGCCGCCGCATCCCGAATCGTTGGAGATCACCATGGCGAAGCGCTCGTCCCGCGCACCTGCCCACAACGAGGTCTTACCCAGTCGCGAATGCCCCATCACAGCCACGCGGCGGGCGTCGACGTCTTTGTCGGTCTCCAGATAATCCATCGCCCGGCTGAGTCCCCAGGCCCAAGCGGCAATGGAACCCCACTCATCGGCTGCGGGCTTGGTTTGTCCCGGCTTGTAGAAGAGCGGGTGTACGCCGTTCTGGAAACCGTCGTCGAAATCCGGATCGACATCCCCGTAATAAATTGTGGCCAGGCCATAACCGCGCGCCAGAATCTTTTCGATGGCCCATCGGCTTGCGCTCGCGCCCCGGGACTTTTCGCTAGCGCGGTTGTCCGCGATGCCCGCGGCCGGGTTGTTCCGCACCCACTGCTTGGAGACGGTAATGGCGGGGTCGGGATGAACCGTGTGATTGCCGCCAAAGTTCATGCCCAGGAATACCGGCACAGGACCTTTGGCATTGGCCGGAAGGTAGATGAGCACATCCATTTTCGGTCCGTTCTTCTTATCGGAGAAAAAGATAGATACTTCCTTCCGCACTGCCGTTCCAGCCAGCGCCTTCTTCTCAATGGAGGTCAACTCCGAGGACATGGCCTTCGGCTTGCCCGGGCTGCGGCCGTAGACGTGCGTTTCAAAAAGCTGCAAAATCTCCGGCCTGCGCCGCTTGCGCCAGGCGTCGGCCGAGGTCACGGGCTCGCCGTTCGCCATCATCAACGGATCGGGCAGCGTGTACTTCGGCACCTTGGCTTCATCGTAGTTCGCTTCGGGCCGTTGTCCGAAGGAGACGGGCATCAGGACAAGCACGGACAAGAAGAGCGGGACGGCGGTTTGCATAATCCACTAAGTTACAGGATTTCAGGGACTTTCGCCGGATCCGTTGCGCGACCCATCGAAACTTGACGAAAAACCGCTGTTTTCAGTCGAGGGCTGGCCTTTGGGGCGGACCCCCGGTCCGCGGCGGACGCCTCGTCCGCCTGCCCTTGGGGCCGCCTAACTTTCGGCCCAATTGAGGGCACACGCCCCGCGCCACCCTCCTGTCAAGCAATCAATCGCAGCCCGGAGCCTCGTCAAACATGCTGAAAGCTGATTGCTGGAAGCTCCTTTCTGAGCCGCGACCGCGAGGGAGCGGTACTGTCAATACCTTATTCCTCGCCAGCAGCCAGGAAACGATAGTAGAATCGAAGCTGACTATGTGGGACCTCGGTCACAGTTATTGCGTTGTTTTGCTTGCCGTGACGGCAATGCTGGCGCCTTGACGTTCGAATTTTATCGTCTCCGCTTTCATTTCCGCTCCGGGGGCACGCTCTTCTTTCCACCCTATAAGTCGGGCAATATCGTACGCGGCGCTTTCGGAGGCATTTTCCGGAGACTGGTTTGTGTCCCAAGTTGCCGTGACGCCAAGACGTGCGAGGTACGCACGACCTGCCCCTATGCAAAAGTGTTCGAGCCACAGTCAGCGCGCGGCGAGGGCCCGAGCGGTTTGGCGGATTGGCCGCGTCCGTTCGTGTTTCGTGCCGCCCACCTGGACGGTCTCACCATACGGCCCGCTGAGGATTTCCACTTCGACGTCCACCTCTTCGACGTCAAGGATCCGGCTCTCGCCTATTTCGTACTGGCATTCGCGCAACTCGCGCGCGAAGGCTTGGGGCCGGGCACGGGCTGAATTGACAGCCGTGGAGCAACTGGACCTTAACGGGGCTCCGGTGGCGCGGGTTTTTGATGGCGAGCGATTCCGGATGACTGAACTGGCCGCGCCCAGCAGCGTAGATCTGAGCGCCGGGGCAGTGCGTGTAGGTCGGGTGTGCGTGCGGTTCGTGACGCTAACTGAACTGAAGAGTGGGCACCAGTTGGCCGAGCGTCCCGAGTTCGGGATCCTGTTCGGCAGGTTGCGGGATCGGATCAGTATCTTGCGGTCCCTTTATGGCCCGGGTCCGCTCCAAGTCGATTTCCTCGCGATGGGTACGCGCGCCGCCGCAGTGCGGTTGATACGCTGCAAGTTGCAACGCACCGAGGTGGATCGCCTCTCCTCAAAAACAGGCCAGCGACACCCGCTGGGTGGATTCGTGGGCGAGGCAGAGTATCAGGGAGAGTTGGGGGAGTTCTGCCTTACTTGCGACTGGCAAAGTGGGTAGGGGTTGGCCGCCAGACCGTTTGGGGCAAGGGAGAAGCCGAGATCATAGACACCATAGACGTCATAGGCCAGTCGCTCAGTAGCCTAAAGATCTGAAACAGCTATAATTGGACAGCTCGGCTCGTCTTGCTCGAGCGGCCGGCGCTCTGCCGAGTTCCACAATTCCCCATCATCGTTATGATATAGTTTCCGCCACGCTGTTGGATGTTGTGTTAGAGCAGGTGCTAAAGCAATGACGACGATCACTTGCCATCACTGTGGTGGACGAACGATGGACTCTTGTGCATCGTGCAGACAAGGCAACGAGCCTGGAATTTGCAAGGTTTGTGGCGGTGATGGACAAATAACCCCTGTCAGCCCTTCAATCCGGTGTCCGCACTGTGGTGGTAGAGGTATGGACATCTGTGCTTCCTGCAGAGTCGTAACGTTACCTGGAATCTGTAAGGTTTGCCGAGGCTTCGGGGTGGTCAGCCCTGTAACGGGCGGAATAACCTGTCCCCACTGCGGCGGCCAGGGAGTTCATCCATGTGCCGAGTGCCGTGTTGGTAAGGAAGCAGGAATTTGTAAGGTTTGCAATGGTCTCAGAGTTAAGGTTCCAAGCTGAGAGAGATGGTGGAACACTGGCGTAGATTCGGCTTGAGCTGTTCTTGGGAATAGCACGTTGAAGTTCGCTTTGTTGAAAGGAGCGCGCGATGGCGGAGAAGAATGGCTGGTTCGTACGAGTGTGCACGAATCTTACAGAGGCGAGCGGAATAGATCTAGAGGTCGGCTTGGGTGGTCAGGCGAGCAGCCACCGGGCATGGCGACGTTGGAACAGCAACGACGACAGGGAGTTCGATTTCCCCGAAGATCTTCGGAATGTACAGGAAGTGTGGATCAGAGGCGTAGCTGTTCCGGAAGATCGGAACGTGCACATGTGCGTTTGCTTTCGCGATCATGTAACTCAGAAGATGGAGTTTGATCGAGCCGAGGAACACGAAACGAGTCAGACCGACTCTGACTCGTGTGGGTGCTGATTCCCTTGATCGCTCGCTCCCGCTGACACCGAACCTGCTCGGAATGAGGATAACGTAGACCCGTCGAGTCGCGAGAAAGAATCTGTATTTCGGTCAGCACGCTGCCAAGCAGAATCCGCAGGAGTGGACATTGAGCGCTTCAAAATAGGAATCGCGCTAGCGCTCCCAATCGGGCTGAGGCCAAGGAGGCACTGGTTCGATGCGAGGGGGTGTCTCGTGAGTATAATCGCGTTTCCGATCGGGTTCTCTTCTCGGCTGGGGATCTGGACGTTCGGGACGTTCTGGTCGTTCGGGCCTCTCCGGTTCCCGGGGCGTCGGCCTATTCGCTGGGCCGAACCTAACCGCCGTCTGATCGAGAGAGATCCGAGGTTGCCACTGTGTTAGTTCCAACTGCATTCTTGGGAGGCCTCCAGTAACTTTCTGCCGGATGTTGTCTGTTGACTTCGCGCCAGCACCGGTCGTGCAACCCTGAGGCTGGCCGCTCATCCCCGTCTCGGCTGAAACTACGATGGCGCTCGCGTGCGGCGTCCAATAGCCTCAGTGAGTGACTCGTCAAACCACCTTGAGCCGCGATGTCGCCTACAGCGGCATTCAATTCGTGGTAGAGGTCCAGATAGGCCATGTGGAGCTTGCTGTACCGTTCGATGTCGTTGGACCACTGCAACACGGGCTTAACTATCGCAGCGACCGCCGACAGCAACGCCAGGGCTGACCAGACGTACAGAACAGGGGGTTCTTTGACCAACGTCAAACCGCTCAGCGAAGTCGAAGTACCAAGAGCCAATACGATCTCGAAGATCTTATTATTCCGCTTCATCGAAGCCAATCTGCAGGCATAATATTTATCGTTTAACAGGGCCGTTCGATGCAGATCATAGATTTGCCTCAGATGGCCAATAGTCTGATCTCGCGACAAACTCAACAAAGAATGTGAGTTCGCAGCGTGCATAGTCACACGACATTATACCTCCGCCCGATTATGCATCATTAGGGATCGCAGGACGGCGGCGACGACGATCAGGAGACCAAACCCGAGAAGAACCAAATGCCGGAAGAACAACTTGCCAATGCCTAGGCGCATTCCGATGATGTCGATCAGTCATTCCGATCTGATGCCGATCAGATCGGAGCGAAGCGACGCAGGGCTCTCGCTGTTCAAAGCGTTTGGACCAAGTGGAAACCGTGTTTATGCTGGTTCCGACCGTTTTGGCGACTTCAGCCTCGCCCCGGCCCTGTCTTCGCGCTCGGATCATCTTGCTGCGGTCACAGGTCCCGCTGGCTGGTGGTCGGAGAAACCACGCGCCGCCGGAGTTAGGACTGTTCTTCCGGGTAATCTCAACCGTGGAAACAGGATGCGCCATGGCCAAACATAGCACCGCTTCCCAATTATTACAAGTCATTTCGATACAGCACACTAGCACCCATGGCCGCAGCTGCGAACACGAGCCAGCGGGAACATCGCAGCGCGGCAGGAGAGGCCATTCCCCGGTGAGACACGGCGCTGCAGGTCTCTGAGCCCAGTCCGCCAGCGGCGTGATCTTGGACCGGGTCGCATCCTCTATAGTGCCGCGCCAGCCGCTAGCCGAGGTCCAAAGCAGATGAACGCCCTGCTTTTTCCACGCATTCGAATCATGACGTATGACGAAGTCATAGCATCGGCGCGCCAGGTGCCTAACAATCTAATGCAACGATAGATGGAAGTCATCTGGTGCATGCGGCAACACTGGTGCATGCGGCAGAACCAGCTTCGCTGCCGACGGAAGTTGACGAGTAGCGCGTAGCCGAGCTGCTGCCCTCCACCCAATGCCTGGCGCTGTCGAAGGCGCTGCCGGACACCGTTGCTTGTCCGGAGTGCGGCGGGCGGATGATCCGAATCGAGACGCTGCGGGGCTATGGTTGGCCGGAGGAGCCGCCGGACACCTCATGAAGGCTCCGCTCTCTATCGGCCTCGCGCGCTGCCAGTCCGGCAACGGCGCGCGGAACTGCGTTCCCACCACGCAATCCGGGTCTCACGCGGATGCAGAGTACGGTTCCCGCCCGAGCTGGCAGCGCCAAAACGTCCGCCGGGCAGGCCAGTCGAGGGAACCCAAGCTGCTTTCGGAGCTTGTGCGTCGTACCCGGGCGATTCAATCCCCATAAGTCAGCTGCACACGGCGGTTTAGTTCATCGCGCGGTTGCTTCGGCCGGCGGCCCGGCCCGTATCCTCTTCCCGCAACCTTGGTACCCCGCCAGCCGAAGCAACCTTTTGCAGTGACTGCGCCTCCCCAAAAATATCTTCCGTCCCTGCAACCGCTTCCGCCTTTCGGCCCTCCGCCAGCCCCGCCCGGTTTCGTAATGTGGAATCGTATGCACGGATTCAACTTCCCGAAGAACGCACCGAACTGGATTCGCTCCGAGCCCACGGAAGGGCGGATAAAGCCTTAGCCGCGAGGGCGTTAGAGAATTTTGCCAAACAAAGCCAATTTGCGCCGCCGGCAGCGCGAAGCCGGACGAGGCCGCCGGCGCGGTCCATAATATTACCGGGTCACTTACCCCGTACTTCCAGTACTCTATCCCTCTTTGCCCGCCAAAAAACGATAGTAGAATCGTAGCTGATTGTGTGGAACCTCGAATACAGTTATCGTGTTGCTTTGCTTGCCGTGACGGTTGCGTACGGATCAAGCTCAGCGGAAGTTATTTCGCTCGCGAGCAATAGCTCCTTGTTGATTCTGGATAATGGTCAGATCCTCTCTACCTCCGCCCCTTCATTCCACAACCAATCCACCGGCCTCATTCAAATTCAAAACGGCGCTTCAATGACGGCTGGAAACTTCCTGAATTCCGGCGGCGTGCAAGCGATGGACGGCAGCTTCCAGGCAGGCGGCCATTTCACCAACCATGGTTCGTTACTGGCTTCAGGAACGGTTACAGCTAATGGCTTGACGAATCACGGCAGTCTGGAAGTAGGCTTCTTCACCAGCGCCGATTTTAGCGGTGGCGCCTTCGGAAGTCTGAATCACTCTGGTGTCCTTACTTCGGGAAACTATATTATTGCCGGCACTCTGACCTACGGAGGAGGCGGGATCGGCCAGATCGGTTCGGGCGCGAGCCTTCTGCTGCGCGGCCCATTTAATCAGGTTCTGAACGTCAACGGCGGCGGGACGGCCAATGCGCTCTCGCAACTGACGGGTAATGCCGGTATTCTGGCGCTGGATTTCGGCGCCTCGCTCAACAACGAAACCGCTAATTTCACCAACTCGGGCCAGGTCTTCCTGCAGGGCGGCAGCTTCGCCGCTGCGTATCAGCTTATCAACAGCGGGACTTTGAGCCTGGAGACGGGCGCTCAAACCAGTTCGGTCGACATCGGCGAAGCGTATGTCAACAACACCGGCGGTTTCCTAGCCATCGAAGGCGGCGGAAACACATTCCGGGCAAGAGGACTTACCAATGGCGGTTCGCTGGCCGTGTTCCAGGACAGCACCGCCGACTTCTCGGGCGGGACTTTCGCAAATCTGACCGACGGCGTGCTGACTGGAGGCGAGTATCATGTCGGCGGCACACTCCGCTATTCCGGCGATGCAATCTCCAGCATCGGGGAAGGAACCAGTTTGATTCTGCACGGAACCGGCGCAGTCATCGAACGCGAGGGTGTGGAAGGATCGGCTATCTCCGGTCTCTCCACGAATCATGGCTCGCTGGCGCTCCTTTCCGGCGCCGCGATGTCCCCGGGCACGCAGTTGACCAATCACGGCACGCTCATTCTGGAACTGGGGTCGGAACTGGATGTAGGCGGAAGCGGCGGATTGATCCATGCGGGCGGAGACGCGACCGTCTTCGGCGCGCTCAACTCCGGCTCCAACATCATTCAGATCACGGGCGGAATTTTCGATAACTCGGGCACGATAACCGGCAATGTTTCGAGCACCGGAGGCACATACACCGGCGGCGGATCTCTGTTTGGCAGCTTTGGCAACTCGGGCGTCTTCCGCCCTGGAAACTCACCGGGGACCTCAACCATTCACGGCGATTTTGAGCAGACCGTAGCGGGCATTCTCCAGATGGAGATGGCGGGGCTGATGCAGGGCGTTCTGGGAGGCTATGACTGGCTGAATATCGACGGCGCAGCCAATCTGTCGGGACTGCTCGAGGTGCTGCTTCTGGATGGCTTCGTGCCCAATGCCGGGGACAGCTTCACGTTACTGAGTTGGCAGAGGCGCGTGGGCGAGTTTAGCTCCTTCCATCTCCCCGGCCTGGCTGAAGGGCTGGTCTGGACCACCGCCTACGAGAAGTACGGATTCCGTCTGGGAGTGGCGAACTCGGCGGCCGTAGTGCCTGAGCCCGGCTCCTGGGCAATGCTCGCCGGCGGCGCGCTGCTGCTGGTCTCATACCGGCGCTTCGGACGCCGGCGTAAGTAGCCGGACACCCGGCCTCTCTCCGCGTTCCCGGCGCTCTGCGATAATTGAACCATGTACCAGGGGGACCTCAACCTCTTTCGCTCCGTTCGCGTCAACACGTTGAAGGTGGCCGACGGACTCGACCAGAACCAGTTGGATTTTTCGCCTGCGGCGCGCCGGTGGTCGGTCGGCGAGGTGTTGGATCATTTGCTTCTCTCGGAGCTGCATTACCGCCGGACGTTCACAGGAATGATCGAGTTGGTGAAGTCGGGGAAGCGGCCCGTGATCACCCATGACTTCCGCGACCTCAACACTTCGCTGCGGTTCATCCCGAAAGCGTTTCTGCCGTTTCTGGGCCTGCCGTTCACGATCTTCAACATGTTCGTTCCCAGCATGGTGCGGGAGATGATGACCGAGTTCCGCGCCCTGCCCGTGACCAACCCGGACATCGCCGAGCCGCGGAAAGGGAGGCCCGCCGCCGAGCTGCGCGCCGCGCTGCGTTCCTCGTTCGCGGAGACGGAAGCCCTGTTCGAAGCCAACCCCACGCTCGATTACCGCCGCATGCGTTACCAGTATCCCCTGCTGGGCGACAATAACGCGCTCCAGATTCTGCGCATTCTGGCGCTGCACGAGAAGCGGCACCATGCGCAGATTATGGAGGTGCTGCGGGCGCGAGGCTTTCCAAAAAGAGCCACGGCCGCATGATGATCCGTGCTCGTCTCCTTCCCGTTTTCGCCGCATTAGCCGTCATCGCCCCTCCCGTCTGCCTTGCCCAGGACCGATGGTCGGAGTTCCGCTCCGGCCCGTTCGAGATATTTTCCGGCGCGCGCGAGCGCGACGCACGTCAGGCAATCGGACACTTCGAGCAGTTTCGTCATGCGCTCGGATACATCGTGGGCAAGGACGAGATGACCGCCGAACCGCCCATTCGCATTCTTCTCTTTCGCAACGCGAAAGACCTGCCGCCGGGAACGAAGCCCGGCCAGATGGTGAAGGGACGCGACCGGGTCGTCTTTCTCATGATCCCTTCCGGCGAGACGGATCGCGGCGTAATGCGAGCGTGCGCACGGATGCTGCTCGACTCCAGTCTCGAGCGGATGCCGGCCTCGATCGAGCGCGGTCTTGTCGATCTCTTCGCGACGCTTGAAGTGGAGGGCACGCACATCACCCTCGGAAGACCGCTGCCTCCCGAAGAGCGCAGCCGCGACTGGGCCCTACTCCACATGCTGACAGTAAGGCCGGAGTATCGAGGCAAAGCGCGGGTGATGCTCGGGAATTTACGCAACGGAGTGGACGAGGGTCCGGCCTATCGCAACGCATTTGGAAAAGGCCCCGAGGAGATTGAGCGCGAACTCGACCTATACATCTCTGCCGGGGCATTCGAAACCACGCCAGTCTCCGGCCGCGCGCTGAACGCGCAACGCGACATTCCGGAGCGTCGGGTGGAGCCGGAGGCGGCGCAACTGGCTCTCGGGGACCTGCTGCTCGAGCCCGGTTCGCGCCAGGCGTATCACGATATTCTGGAAGCCCCGGAATTCCGTGCGCGGGCGCACGAGGGGCTTGGACTGATGGCATTGCAAGCGGGCGATACCGGCGCGGCGCGGGAGCATCTGGCCCAGGCCATTGCGGCGGGAGAGGCCGGCGAGGACAATCCGCCCGGCGGACGCGCCTACCTGGAATATGCGCGTCTCGAAACGGATGATGCGAAGGCCGTGGCCGCTCTCGACGTTGCAGTGAAGCGAAATCCGAATTTCGCCGAAGCGCACTTCCTGATGGCGCGGCGGCTCGCCGATCCTCATCGGCGGCTGGCGCATCTGCGGAATGCGGCCAGGATTGCGGCACGACGGGAGGATTATTGGAGCGCTCTGGCGGAAGCCTATCTCGCCGAGAAGAATTTCTCCGAAGCCGCCAAAGCGTTTCGCGACGCCGAGCAGGCCGCGACCACGAAGGATAGCAGGGCGCGCATGCGCGAGGCGCGGCTCTCCATCGAAGCCAAGCGCCTGGACTATGAGGCCGCCGAGCGCCGGCGCAAAGCCGACGAGGAGGAACGCGAGCTGCGCCTGCTGAAAGAGGCCGCCATTGCCGAGATCCGGGAGCTGGAAGCGAAGGCCAATCGCGGCCAGAGTCCGGCGAGCCCCGGCGCGGAAGTCGTGCCGTGGTGGGACGGGCCGAAAGCGTCCGGCCGTGCGCGCGGCGTGCTGAAGCAGGTGGAATGCACACGAGGGCAGGTCCGCCTGGTGATTGAAGGCGACGACAAGAGCGTCACCCGGCTCGTTCTTCGCGACCCGTCGCAAGTCGCGATTTCCGGCGGCGGCGAAACCACTCTCGGTTGCGGTCCGCAGAAAGGCCGCCGCGTCACGGTGGAATACTTTCCCAAGGCGGACCCGAAGGCGCGCACCGCGGGCGACGTGGCTTCCATCGAATTCCAGTGATCGCGAATCGCTGGGTGGTTTTGGGCGTCTTCGTCCTCTCTTCCACGTTGAACTACCTGGACCGGCAGGCGCTGGCCACGCTGGCCCCGATGCTGCTCGAGGAGTTCCGTCTGTCGAATACGGATTACGGTGTCGTGGTGGCCGCGTTCTCCATCACGTACGCCGCCGCTGCGCCGCTGGCCGGGTTATTGATCGACCGGATCGGCCTCACGCGTGGCATCAGCCTGGCGGTGGGTCTATGGTCGGCGGCCGGTATCTGCACGGGATTTGTACGCGGTCTTGGAGACCTGCTCGCGTTCCGTATGGTGCTCGGCCTGGGCGAAGCCGGCGGCATTCCCGCCGCGGGCAAGGCGATATCGATCTACTTGAAACCGGGCGAGCGCGCCCTCGGCCACAGCTTGAACCAGGCGGCCGTGAGTCTCGGCTTGATTCTCGCTCCTCCGCTGGCCACGTGGCTCGCAATCTCCTACGGATGGAGGTCGGCGTTCGTCGCTACGGGGTTGATGGGCCTGATCTGGATTCCATTGTGGTGGCGTGTGAGACGTGTTGTGCCCATAGCAGAGGAACGCATCGAAGAATCGCATCGTCTGGCTGGTCCGCTTCGGGCGCGCCGGCTGGCGGCGCTCGCCTTCGCCAACGGGCTGAGTATGGTGATCTATTCGCTTTGGACCAACTGGCCGGTGTTATTTCTGGTGGACAGGTATCGGTTGACTCTGGTGGAGGCGGCATGGCTGGTCTGGATTCCGCCCGTTTTCTTGGCTGCGGGCGGAATGGCTGGAGGCTGGCTTTCCTTCCGTGCCATGCAAGCCGGAGTCCCTGCCGTCCGCGCGCGTACCGCAGCGTGCCTCGCGGCATCCGGACTGGCTTTGATCACGGCCGCCGTTCCGTTTCTGCCCAACGCGGGATGGGCCGCGGCGGCCATCTGCGTCAGCGTTTTTTCCGTGGGCGCTTTCAGTGTCAACATGTACAGCATGCCCATCGACGAATTCCCGGCGCGCGCCGCCTTCGCGGTCTCCGTGCTGGTGTCCGGTTACGGCCTGATGCAGACCGTAGTCTCGCCCGGCATCGGCTACCTCATCGATGGTTATGGCTATCAGCCTGTCTGCGCTCTCGCCGCGCTCACCCCGGCAGCGGCCTGCGGAGTGTTGCGATGGTCCGAGCGATTCTGAAGCGGCTCTGGTTCGGCCTGCTGGGCAAAGACCCGAAGGCCATTGTGGTCACCTTTTGGAGCGGGGACGACGCCACGTCGCAAGCCATGGTCGATGAGATCCGCCAGCTTGTGCCGGACCGTGCGCATTACGTGGTCCGCGCCGAAGGCGGCTCGGTCTGGCGGCTCTGGCGCGAGCAGCGGCGCGCGTTCCGCTCGAAGCGCATTGGCCTCGCTCCGGTGCTGTTCACAAAGCAACCTCATGCGCTGCGTCTGGCGGCTTTCCTGCTGGCGCCCACGCGGATTCTTGCCTACAACTTGCGCCTGGAGCGTCATCACCTGAAGCTTTCCACCTGGATTGCATCGCTCCTCTTTCTTCGTGGCGTGCCCCTAGACCGCATCTATCTACGCCCGCGCTGGCTGTGGCCTTGGAGGCGCGAGCGCTCCGTTTACCCCGACGCCTGCCGCATTCTCGACGGGCGGCCCATGTCTTCCGGCCGGAAGCGCGTGGGCGTGTTGTCGCCGTACTTCCCCTATCCGCTCTCGCACGGAGGCGCCGTGCGAATCTTTCATCTGCTGAAGGAGGCGTCGCGAGAGTTCGACGTGTTCCTCCTGGCGTTCTCCGAGAAGCAGGCGGAAGAAGAGTACGCGCCCGTGCTGGAGTTCTGCGCCAAGGTGGTTGTCGTCCCCCTGCCGCGCTACCGGGAGCCGCGCTGGTCGAGCTTGCGGCCGCCCGAGGTCTGCGAATACGATTCGCCGGCCATGCGGGAGGCGCTCAAAAAGCTGCGCGCGGAATATAGTCTCGATCTGTTGCAAGTGGAGTACACGCACCTGGCTACATATGCGGGAGACGTTCTGGTGGAGCACGACGTAACGTTCGATTTGCACGCGCAGGTAAGCGCACGTGAGCGGACCTGGAGCGCGCGCTGGAACTATTACCGCTGGAAGCGCTTCGAGACGAAAGCCATACGGCAATTCCGGCGCGTGGTGACGATGTCGGAGAAAGACGCGGCGTTTCTGCACGGCCTCGCGGCTGTGCGCACAATTGAAAACGGCGCTGACCTGGAGCGTTTCCACGCCGTTCCCGAGCGTCCGGGCATGCGGCTGCTTTTCGTGGGCTCTTTCCGGCACTTTCCCAACGTGGAGGCGTTCCGATTCTTTCACCAGCGGGTCTGGCCCCGGCTCCGCGACCGTTTTCCGGAGATGACGCTCACGGTGGTTTGCGGCGCCGATCATCTACTGCACTGGCGGACCTTCACCGGTGAGCGCGAACTTCCTTCCGGCGGCCGGATCGAGTTACATGCCTTCGTACGCGACGTGCGCCCCCTCTATGAAGCGGCCAACATCGCCATTGTCCCGACGCCTGTTTCCGCTGGGACAAACGTGAAAGTGCTGGAAGCGATGGCGATGGAGCGGGCAGTGGTATCAACGGACTGCGGCTGTGCCGGTCTCGGCCTGGAGCATGGCGCGAGCGTCTGGATCGCGGACACGCCGGAAGCATTCTCCGAGGGCGTGGTCCATCTGGCCGAAAACCCCGAGCTGCGGAGGACCATGGCTCGTAACGCCCGTGAACTGGCCGAGAGGCGCTTCGGCTGGCGCGCGCTCGGCGAGAAGCAGCGGGCGCTGTACCGGGAGCTGCTGTCAAGCAAGGATGGGTGCGGTTAAAACCCATGAGTCAGGCAGTAATTCAAGTTACTACTTCAATGCGACTGGTGAAGATTCTCAAATTTTTGGGGACTCCCTCACAAGTTCCTATGCTACAATTTTGCTGCTTTTCTAATTGAGTCGGTCCGAGATGGGCGCCTACGATAGGGGGCGGCGATCCTGATGCAGCGCGGAAGCTTGTGTTTCCATTCCCTGATCCTACTCCTATCGGTTCAGCTACTTTATTCTCAGGTTCTGCTTCTTCCCTCCTCGGGACCCGTGTCGGAAGTGGAATTTCAGACATCATCGGGTCCTCAAAAGGCCGTTACCCGGCCAGTCGTCTTCGGAAAGACGATCTTCGTCATCCTCGACTCTTCCTCCCTGGCATCCCGGCATACAACCACACTCGTAACTGGACTCTCGGCCGTGCTTGCACTGAACCGGGGCGGCGTCTCGCAACTCGTTCTCACCGAATCCGAGGCGTCACTTCCTCCAATCGTCGTGTCGTCGCGATCTCAGCTTGTTGCGGCCTTGCGCAAGCTCTCGACTTCGGCCCGCACAGAATACGCTCCCGTCTCTTTTGAACGGCTCATCAATATTCTCCAAACCCTGACTGCAGCGGACTCGGAATGGAAGCACACTCTGTTCGTCGGTCCGGAGCCGCCACTTTCGGAGGGATTACACGAGTACGGATACAGCACGCTGACCCGTCTTTTGGCCGAAAGGCGCCTTCGCTTCTGCCATTGGCAGCTTGATGAGAAAAGCAACTCTTCATGGGCTTCCGCCTTGCGTGCCCTGGGTGGTTCGACAGGGAGCGCAGGCTTGGCGGCTCTCCTCGACGCCTCCAATTTCATCTGGCATGAAGTTGATGCACCCGTGTTCGCACCCGAAGCAGGCTTCCTTGTCGCGCCGCTTCAGATCCGGGTGTTTGGGGAAATCCGGCCGATTCCGTGGGTCTGGAAGGCTCCTGGTACTTCCACCCCGAGTCTTGCCGAATACGACGAGTTCCGGGATCTTCGTGCCAGAGTATCCGTCCGGCTCGCCGCGGAGTCTGCCTCGCGATCGCCTGAAGTTGTGCGCTCGCTAGAGGCCCTGCTCAAGATAAACCCTTCTGACCTGCAAACTCTAAAGCTCGCCACCGATTCCGCTGCGCGCGCCGGAGACTTCGCTTCGGCCGGCCGCAACGCCGTGCGGGTTCTTGAATTGGAGCCCCTGAACGGCCCATATTGGTCCCGCCTTGGATTTTATAACTGGCAGTCGGCAAACACTGAGAATGCCGAAGGACCCCTCCTCCGTGGGCGCGAGTTGCTCGCCGACCATCCCCAGTCAGCCGCCATTCTCGGCGAGATTCAGTCCAGAAGGAGCGATCATCTCGCCGCCTTACCTCATTACGAAGAAGCCGTTGAGCGGGAACCCGCTCGCGCCGACCTGTGGCTTAAGCTAGCGGATACCCAGAGAAGCTTGAGGCGGGCGGTTGACATGGCCCACTCGCTGGAGGCCGTACTCAACCTTCAGCCGAAGCTGTGGGAACGGCGCACCCAGGTTATCGATCACTACCTCGGAGTTGGGAATCGTGATGCTGCTTCCCGGCATATTGATCTGGCTGCGCCCCTTCTGCCGGCGGATATCTCCCTGACAACGCGCTTCGCCTCCTACCAAGAGCAGATTGGGAAATCAATGGACGCCATCGCCCTGTGGTTGCGCGTCGTCGAACTTGATCCCGCGCACGAAGCTGGGCATTATGCTGTAAGCCGCCTTTATGCCCAGTCGAAGGCTTGGGACAAGGCTCTGGCCGCCTCCGAAGCCGGCATTTCAGCCGCTCCTGTTTCTGCGCGCTTACACGCTCTCCATGCCGATGCGTTGCTCGCTCTTGACCGCCTCGATGGGGCGCGGCGGTTTCTCTGGAAGGCTGCCGAACGGGTGCCCGATAGCGCAATCCTCGATCGTGTCGCGGGTCTCGAAGACCGCTACGGCTCGACATCTCCGCGGTACTACAAGTCGCTCGTCGAAGCCTTGCGGGCGAGCGGCGCGTCTGAAGCCGTCTGGAAGCCTTTATCCGAGCTCGGGGTGCGTGTTTCAATCCGCGACCGTCAACCTGATGCGTGCCGGTGGTTCGCCCGACTCATCGATTCAAACCTCTGCGATCCGGTAGCGGCGCCAGAGGAATCGCCCGGGGTTGTCGTCCCGGGCGGAATCCAGGCGCTCCTGTTCATGGCAAGTGGCCCGGCCGGCAGTTCGCCGGAAGCCTTTCTCGCCGATTACGGCCGTACGCTCATGACGAACCTCAACGTCGCCGAGGAGAAGGTTTCGGGAAGCTACCGTGAGCGCCTGATCGAGTATTTCGGCCTTCTGGCTGAGCTGAAGGCAAAGGGGCGCCATCAAGGAGAAAAGACGGTTGTCCGTCTCTCGCTAGAAGACAGGAATGCCGCCCGGCTCACTGAACGCATCCTCACTCTGCTCGGCTGGCGCACCCGCCGCGAATCCGGCAAGCTCGTGGTTGAGCCAGCTACTGAAGGCCGCCGGGCGCGCCGGCAGGACCTCGCTTCCGCTCTCGGAATCGACGTCATCGCCATGCAGGAGCGCCTCCAGTCCGGCGAAGAGTTCCTAGTGGAGATTGTCGACGAACGTGTCTCGATATTTCCGGAAGAGAATGTCTGGCAGCGGCAATTCTATGCCGGCAAGCGTTATCCGGGCGGTTTTGTGGAGGCTATGGCACGCCACGCGCCAATGTCCTCACTATATTCCGCTCTCTCGAATATGGACCGGGGATCGGCCGCCTCGCTCATCTCTTCAATAGGCATGAAGAGACTCGCCGAAGAATATGGGACACTGCTCGCTCTCTACTCATCCTGTCTTCAAATCCATTCGAACCGGATTCAGGTTCCCGGCGGCGAGGCGGCCATGCCGATTTGGGCCGCTCTGGCCGGAGCTAAGACAGGCGACGCGCCACGGTTCCTGCGCTCCCTCCTCGACAAGGATGACGGGCGGTTAGTTCGCTTCTATTTCCTTCTCTCGCAGCTCGACTTTCCCCGCCAGCGCTTCTTCACCGTCAGCCAGACCCGCACTTTCCGGTTCTATGAGGCCTTCCGCGACTCCAGCCAGATTGAAGGCAAGCGCACTCGCGACTTCGCGTCCACCCCGATCCATGACCTGTTCCGTGAGCTGCCCATCGATCCGGAAGGCCGGCTCCTCTTCCCCGGCGGGCCCAAAGTTTGGATGGTGGCGAAGGGGCAGACCCCGTCCTCTGTCGAGAGAACGGAAGGGCGCCTGCGGCGGCTCTCGCGCGTCACCACTCCCGAGCTCGAAGATGAGATCCTTCTCCGCCTGATAAAGATCGAGTACATGTCTGGCGGCAAGCGGCTGGGAGCCTGGCAGAACTTTTTAGCCGTAGCGCGGGTTGAGGCGGCACGTTCGCGGCCGGTCGATCAAACCTCCGCCCTGCTCCTGGCCGAGAACTTCGCTGCCAACGAAGGCCTTTATGCCTACTTTGCTCGCATGTCGGCTCTGGAGGCTGAGCATTACCGGGAAATCTTCCGGTTAATCAACAAACTGCGCACTCTCGATCCGGTTACCGCCAATACGGCGGCCGGCCGGCTTCACGCTGCTCTGCACTTCCTCGGCGTCACCGAACAGTCCGGCCTCCTGAAGCCTGGGCAAGGGGCCGAACTCATGCTGGGACTTTGTAAGTCAATGAACGAAGCCGAGACTCCCGGTCAGTACGCCGAAGCTTCGATTGATTTTCTGCACGCGTTTCTTGCGATGCTGAAAGCCGACCCGAAGCCGGACTCCCTCCGCGACATCCTTCTGCCCCGCCTTCCGAAGGCCGATATTCCGGCGGAAACCGGCCATCGCACACTCGACCCCGGCGAAGTGTTTCGCCGGAGGTACGACTCGGTGATCCAGATGCAGAAGGTTCCTTCGCTGGCTGCGCTCCTGGGCATCCGAGAGGCACTGGCCGCCCTGTCTTTAGGCAAAGACGATCTCCGCCGGAATCTCGCACTGCTCCTGGAATCCTCAAACGGACTCCGCCATCTCGGGGTTCCGAAGGACGTACGCATGCAGCCCACCGACCGGGAGTTGCTTGAGTCCGACCGGCCGGTCAGGATCGCGGCGCTCCAGCGGCAGTTTCAGCGTGAGATAGCAAAGAAGAAGGTCAACTCCAAGCGTCTCCAAAAACTCGCGAACGAATACTGGGACGCAATCGCATTCCAGACGACGATTGCCCTCGCCGGGCAGGTATACGCGGCATACCTGCATCCCGACGACCTTCTGGTCGCGGAGGATCCTTTCTTTCTCCGCAAACACTGGTTCCTCTCAACGGGACGCGGGGAGCGCGACATCTTTCCGATTGGCACACTTGATGTCTATAGCGGGGAAGCCGGCAGCCGCGCCATTGGCGGCTTTGACGGAATGGCCGCGGTTGCCGGCGGCGGCGCCGCGACGACCGTACGTAATCTCGACGCATCCGCGACCCATATAGCCTCCGCGCTGTTCGGCGCCGTACGCACAACGGACTGGTCCAGGCTTACGCCGGAGCGCCTTCGAAGCGCGGCACTGCAAATTCGCGCTGCTCGCGACTGGCTGATCCTCGCAGCTTCTCATCCAGCCCTCTACGATTTAATTGGCGAGTTGAGCTATGGCCTCATCTCGCTCAACCGGCGCACCACGCTTTTGCAAGCGCTTCTCCATCGCCAGTGGGAAAGGGTCTGGTCCTCACTCAGCCACACCGATCTTTTTTTTCTTGCCGCCCGCCTCCGGGATCGGAACGCGGCTGCCATTGCCGGTTCGCCTGTCATCTGGGAATGGGAATCCTTTCCTGCCGCTGCGCCATCCGATGTGAACCTGCTTGGGCCGGCGCTTCGCCTGTTGCGCCGAAATCCCAGTGTAGCCCTTGTTGAACTCGGTCCATACGAAGACTCCGCGACCCAGTTGTTCCCAGCCTACATGGCCGAGCGTCTTGCCGAGTTCAAGGTCTACCTTGCTTGCTTGCTCGTCGACCAGGCGTTGCCTGCAGCCGCTCTTCCGGCTGTCGCCGAAGCGGCTGCCCGTCACGTGTTACAAGACATCCAAATGTCCGGCTACGGCGATTGGCTCGCCGTTTTGGATGCTTATCGAGCATTCGATGCCGCACGGTTAAACGAGGTGATCGGAGCACTATGACGCGAATGGCCCTTTGTCTGTTCATCGCTTCAACGCTGGCCGTCGCGCAGCGGAAGGAGCCGCTTCAAGACGAGCCGTCATCCGTCTTCCGCGTCGAGACGCGACTCGTCGAGGTCTACGCGAGCGTTCTGGATCGTCGCGGAAACCCCGTTCCGAACCTGGCCCGAGATCGTTTTCAAATCTTCGACGGCGGCCGGATTCAGCCGCTCCATGTGTTTGAAGGCGCGGAGGAAAGACTTTCCTGCGCACTCTTACTCGACCTTAGTGGAAGCATGAATCAGTTCCTCCCGGTTCTTAAAAATTCGGTGTTGAAGTTTGTCGATCAATTCCGCTCCGGGGAAGAGTTGGCCGTTTATGCTTTCGGCACATCGTTCCAGTTGGTTCAGCCGTTCACTGCCGACAAGAAGCTGGTCAAGCAGGCTGTCCTCCGTACGCGCGCCCAAGGCACTACCGCTCTGTTCGACGCGGTTGCCAAAGTTTCCCGCGATCTGGAAGCCCGAAAAGGGAAGAAGGCGCTGGTTCTGTTCACCGACGGCAACGACAACGCCAGTACCTTGACATCGGAGGGAGCGTCGCGCCGGGCTTTCAGTTCCGGGATTCCCGTTTACGCGATTGCCCAAGGCGATGCCCTCAAAAGTAAGAGTTTGATCAGAACGCAGGAGGCGGTGGCCGCTGACACCGGCGGGCTCGCCTTTCAACTAAAAAACCCTAAGCAGATCGCACGGGTGTTTGCCGAGATCAGCCGGAATCTTCGGCACACCTATCTGCTTGCCTGGAAGCCACCCCAAGACGCCGGGCCTGCGTGGCGCGCTATCCGGATCGTGGTAGCGGGCCTCGAAGGCGTACGAATTCGAGCCCGCCGAGGCTACTTTGCGAGTAACCTTTGATCGGCACGTTCACCAACGAAGAACCGGAACCAGCCGTTGATCGGTGAAAACCTCGTCACGCTGCCTGGCGCTGGCCGCCGGCTTCCGTCGTCTCCTCGGGAATCAACTCCTGCGTGGGATCGATTTTGAGCCACAGCACCGCGCTGATGGTCAGCATTACCGCCATCGGAATGAGCGGGAAGTTGTAGCTTCCGGTAGCCGTGACAAAGTAACCGAACAGCACGGAGGAGATGAAGGAACCGACCTGCCCGGCGGAATTCATGGCGCCCGTCACCGATCCGGCATACTTTTTCCCGATGTCCAGACAGACCGCCCAGGCGGTGGGCAGCATGAAATCGCTCCCAGCGTAACTGAGCGCCAGGAAGACCAGCGCGACGTACTTGTCCTCCACCAGGACTGTGGCGACAGTGAACAGCGCGGCGGCGCCGAGGCCGGCGATTCCCACTGAGCGGCGGCCCCACTTCAGGCCCAGGCGGCGCACCATGGCGTCGCTCGTGTAGCCGCCGGCTCCGTTGGCCAGAGCGCCCAGAATGAACGGGAACGTCGAAAGCAGCAGATCGGCCTCGCTGAAGCCGCGGCCCCTCACCAGATAGGTGTGCAGCCATGAGAGAAAGAAGAAGGCCCCATAGCAGTACGTGAAGTACATGAACATGACGGCCCAGAGGTTTCGGCTCGCGAGAGCTTTGCCCCACGGCAGCCCATGGTGCGCGGTCTTGGGCGTTACGCCGATCTCCGCCATCTCCGCCTTCGTAATTCCCGGCATGTCGGAAGGATGATCCTTGTACCAGCGATACCAGTAAAAAGCCCACACAATTCCGAGGATGCCGAACACGTAAAACGAGGCGCGCCAGCCATACGCGGCCTGTATCGGCACCACAAGAAACGGCGAGATCGCGCCGCCGATGCGGCTCGCCATCCAAACCAGTCCGTGGGCGCGGGCGCGCTCCACGGCTGGAAACCAGCGCGCGATGCTGGCCGAGGTATTGGGATAGGCCCCGGCCTCGCCCGCGCCGAACATGAACCGGATGGGGAGCAGAACCAGGTAGTTCCACGCCACTCCTGTCAGCGAAGTGAAGACGCTCCACCAGACCACGATGCGCGTCAGAACTTTGCGCGGTCCGATGCGATCCCCCATGGCGCCGGTGGGAATCTCGAAAAGCGCGTACGAAATGGCGAAGACCCCCACCACCCAGCCCCACTGCTCCGGCGAGATGCCCAGGTCCGCCTGCATGCGCGGCCCTGCAACCGAAATGCACACCCGATCGAGATACGTAATGATCGAGAGAAGGAAAAGCATGGACAGCACCCGGTTGCGATATTTCATAAGCCTTGCATTATAGCGGTTCGCGGCGGAAAGCCGCCGGGCGAGCAAAGTCGCTCGAGTTCTCGCCAGCTGTCCGACCCCGATTCAACGCTCCTGGCATGGCATCATAGGAGAAGGACAGGCCGATGAGTGCCGATGTGCCACTCAAACGAGACCAGCGCGGCAGCCGACGTCCCGCGCGCGCACTTGCCGAACAAGCGTTCTCCCGGGCAGCCGGCGCGCCGCTGATTGACGGCAATTACGTCCGGCTACTGAAAGACGCACGGGAAAATTATCCGGCATGGCTGGATGCGATTCGTGCCGCGGAACACCACATTCACTTCGAGAGTTACATCATTCATGAAGACGATGCGGGACGCGAGTTCGCCGACGCTTTCATCGCGAAAGCTGGACAAGGCGTGCGTGTGCGAGTTGTATATGACTGGATGGGTGGCTTCGGCAGAACGTCGCGACGCTTCTGGAATCGTTTGCGCGCCGCCGGCATCGAGGTGCGCTGTTACAATCCGCCGCGTCTGGATAGTCCGTTTGGCTGGCTCTCGCGGGATCATCGCAAGATGCTCGCGGTTGACGGGCAGATCGGGTTCATCACAGGCCTCTGCGTCGGAGTGGCCTGGGTCGGCGATCCGGCCAAGAACGTCCAGCCATGGCGTGACACCGGCGTGGAAGTGCGAGGGAAAGCCGTCACCGAGATCGAGCAGGCATTCGCGCAAGTTTGGGCGGCCATTGGCGGGCCGATTCCTGAACGGGAATTGACCGGTGGAGACGAGGGGATTCCCGCTGGCGACACCAGCGTGCGCGTGATCGCGACCGTGCCCATGACGGCTGGCCTGAGTCGCGTAGACGAACTCGTCGCCGCACTTGCGCGAAAGAGGTTGTGGTTGACGGACGCCTACTACGCAGGGAAAGCCTCCTTTGTGCAAGCTCTGAAAGCGGCGGCAATGGATGGGGTGGACGTGCGGTTGCTCGTTCCGAACGGGACGGACATTCATATACTCAGACCCTTGTCGAGAGCGGGTTACCGGCCGCTCTTGGAAGCCGGTGTGCGCATCTTTGAATGGAACGGCCCGATGCTGCACGCCAAGACTGCCGTCGCGGACGGGCATTGGGCGCGGGTGGGATCGTCGAACCTCAATATGGCGAGTTGGTTCGGCAACTGGGAGCTGGACCTGGTGGTCGAAGACGAACCTTTCGCGGGAGAGATGGAAGAAATGTACCTTCAGGATTTGACGAACGCGACGGAAATCGTCTTGGACATAAGAAACAAGGTATCTGCGCCAGGCGCGCCGCTTCGTCGGCGCGCCGTTCGGACGAGCGGCGGAGGGAGCGCCGGCCGCGCGGCAGCGGGAGCCATTCGCATCGGTAGTGCTGTCGGAGCCGCGTTCACCAACCGCAGGGCATTGGCGCCGGTCGAAGCACGGATACTGGCAACGGCCGGAGCGCTGCTATTGGGATTGGCAATTCTCTTTGTGTTTTTCCCGTCCGTGTTGGTCTACCCGGCGATCGTTTTGTCTTTGTGGATGGGTGTCGCGCTTCTTTACAGAGCTTACAAACTGCACCGGAAGCACAAGCAAGATGCAGCCGGAATTGAAAATTCCGCCACGCCGGATCACACCGCGAATCAACACGAAGAGATTGAATCCAAATGACATTAACCGCGGTGGTCGCGGCCGGAGAGCCCGGCGCGGCGCCACTATGATGCAACCTTGCTCGATGCAGGCGCGTCTCAGACTTTTGGTGCGTCAAATATCGATCGGAGTCTTCGCCATGCTGCCGGTAGCCGGGTTCGTCGCTTCCTCCAACCGAATTTCCTCCAACCCCGCCCAGGCCGCCTCCGATCGAACATTTTCGACGGTCTCGCTGAACATGGCGAAAGAGACCGACCCCGATAAGGTTGTCGATGCGATTCGGGACGCGCCGCGATTGCGTGATGCGGACGTCTATCTGTTCCAGGAAGTCTTCCACGAAGCGGGGAAGCCAAGCGTGGCCGACGAAGCCGCGCACAAGCTAGGATACTCGGCCTTATTCGCGGCCGCCGCGCCTGGCGTCTATGACCAGGGGCTCGCCATTGTCAGCCGCTATCCGGTCGTGAACGTCCAGATCAAGCGCCTCAAGACGTGCGATCTTCGCTTCCGTTCCCGGAACCGCTTTGCTATATCCGCCACCGTGCAAACCCCTTGGGGCGGCGTGCGCATCTGGAATGTGCATCTCGACACCCGCATCAACTCGCAAGAACGTCTCGACCAACTGCAACCGGTCATTGACGATGCTGCCCGCCACGCCGGCCCGCGAATGATCGGCGGCGATTTCAACACCAATGACTTGTACTGGTTCGGGAACGTGCTGCCGGTGCCCTTCGGTCCGGCGCATGGCACTGCGATCCGCAGCGCGATGAAGCAGTATGATTTTGAAACTCCATTCCCCAGCGGTCTGGACACTTTCCCGCCTTTTCGTCGCCACCTGGACTGGATTTTTTTGAGCGAAGTGGAATCTTTGGCGGCCAGCGTGGAGCCGGCCCCGTTCTCCGATCACCACGCGATCTGGGTCCACGTCCGGCTATAGAAAAGCTGTGGTCAATTCCCCGGAAAAGCTCGCGATACGTGCATCGCACGGCTAGGAGAACTATGCCCCGCGTGCGAGTCTCCTTAATCGCGGCTTCGCGCTGCTTCAGCAGATCGGCGATAAGGGCCTGCCTGCGATCCTCTATCGTTTTCTGTTCCGAGAGGAACTTTTCGACGATCTCGCGGCAACGGCATGGGAGAAGTTTCAGAAGAATGGCAAACCTGTAAAACCAAGCTGCTCAGGTAAAAGGGCTTAGAGGACAGTCCGCCATAGTTTACTGGAGATTGCTTAGGTAAACCATAGGTTTACAAAAGCGAGATTTTTTGAACTTGCCATTGGTTTGCAAATAGTCTATTTTGTAAACCATGGGTAGTCAAACCAAGGGAAAGCTAAACTGGCTGCAGCGCAACCTTCCGGAAGGTCTGGTTGTTGACGCCAGCTGGCTTGAACGGCACGGCGTTTCGCGCCAGCTCCGGCGCAAATACGTGATGAACGGCTGGCTGCTTTCTCATGCACGCGGCGTCTACTGCCGGCCCGCCTCATCTGAAAAAAACGATCCCCTGCCCTGGCAACAGCTCGTGATCTCCCTCAACGCTCTCCTCAATCTGCCCGTATCGGTTGGCGCCAGAACCGCACTTGAACTGCAGGGGTTTGGCCACTACCTGTCGGCGAGCGGTCCGCGCGAAGCCCATCTCTACACCAATCAAAATCTGCCGGGATGGGTGTCACACGTTCCCGTAAACACGCAGCTCGTTTTTCACAGCGCTCGGAAACTCTTCAGGAGCGGCGATATCCCGCCCTACAACAGCAAGTGGGACGCCGCGGCTCCGGCACCGGCCAATGCCAGCCTAACGCAACAGCCCTGGGGGCACTGGAACTGGCCGCTGACCGTGTCCACGCCCGAGCGCGCCATCCTCGAATTGCTCGATGAAGTTCCAAACCGCGAGACATTTCATCAGGCAGATGTATTGATGGAGGGCCTCCGCAATCTCAGCCCGCGACGGCTTCAGACCCTCCTGATCGACTGCCGGAGCATAAAGGTAAAACGGCTATTCCTCTGGTTCGCGGAGCGCCACAATCACGCCTGGGTCCAAAAGCTCGACCGATCCGGCATCGATCTTGGCAAAGGCAAGCGGATGCTCGTGCGGGGAGGAAAGCTGGATACAAAATACAACATCACGGTGCCGGAGGACCTCAATGGCCGCCTCTGAAGAATACCGCCGCCAGGCCGCGCTGCTGGTACGCACCATTCCCCTTGTGGCCGCAGAAACCTGCTTTGCCCTCAAGGGAGGAACGGCAATCAATCTTTTTGTACGCGACGTGCCGCGCCTCTCGGTGGACATCGATCTCACCTACCTGCCGATTGCGGACAGAGCCACTTCTCTTGCCGAAATCGACGCTGCCATGAAGCGCCTTGCTGACAGCATTCGTGCCGGCATTCGCGGCGCCCAGGTGACGTCAGGAAAACTCAAGGGCGAGAACGTCGTCAGCAAGCTTTTCGTGGAAGCCGACGGGGTCCAGATCAAGATCGAGGTGACGCCGGTCCTGCGCGGCTGCGTCTATGAACCGAAAACCCGGTCGGTCTCAGCCGCGGTCGAAGCGCAGTTCGGCTTCGCCGAAATCCAGGTCGTGAGCTTCGCCGACCTTTATGCCGGCAAGCTCGTCGCGGCGCTCGACCGGCAGCATCCCCGCGACCTGTTCGACGTCCGCGATCTTCTCGCGAACGAGGGAATCGACGAAAGCTTGAGGAAAGCCTTCGTCGTCTACATCCTCAGCCACAACCGTCCCATGGCCGAAGTCCTCGCGCCAACCCGAATGGATATTTCGCAGGAATTCACGCGGGGCTTTGAAGGGATGACCGAAACGCCCGTGAAGCTCGATGACCTGCTTCAGGCGCGCGAAGATTTCATCGCCGACCTTGTCGGCAAGATGCCCGACGAACACCGCAGATTCCTGGCTTCCTTCAAGAAGGGTGATCCGGAGTGGAAACTCCTGGACATTCCGCACGCCGAAAAGCTGCCAGCCGTCCAGTGGCGGCTCCAGAATCTCGCGAAGATGGACCCCAAAAAACGGCAGCGGCTCGTCGACGACTTGCTCAAGGCGCTTCCGATCGCGGAGTGACAACGGATGCATAGCCCACGGCCACATCCCTGAGGCAGCGCCGACGTTCCTAAAGGCAGGTTCAGAGCTCCAAATGTGTGAGCAAGTGTGAGCAGAAACACTCTAAGTTACTGAAAATATGGTAGCGCTAACGGGAGTCGAACCCGATTAGCCCCGTGGTGTCTGGTAGCAGATAGTCGTAAGTGGTTGAGCCTTCAAGGGGCCTAAACCCGCTGCTGTGCATCTGGTATCAGCATGTCGCGCCGTGGTGTTTGCACGATGTTTGCACGGATCACTCCCCCTTCGGCATCAGCTTCGCATCGAGCGCCGCCTTGAGGAGCCACTTGATCGCCGCCGCGCGGGAGTCGAAGCGGTGTTTGAACCGGAAGTCATCGACCCGCTTCAGGAGATCGGGCTCGACAAGAAAGCTCAGAAATGGTTTTTCGGTCGCCATCGTTATCACCAGCATATTCTTTATTTCCCCTATTGACAATAGTTCTATAACGGCGTTATAACCGTTATGGAGATTATAGCCCATGCCAGAACGCAAACGCACAGCCCAACAGCCCAACCCGCCCGCCGCAATCCAGGCCAGCGGGGAGGAAACCAGCAACGAACCCAACGTCTGCCCGGCCTGCGACCGAGGCCCGGACCCGATACCGATACTCCGCGAACTGAGCGAAACCGAACTGAAGCGCATGGAAGAATTCCTGCATATCGTGCTGGCCCACAGAGGCGACTGCACTCCAGCCGAAAAGTTCATCCTCGATCTGGTGCGTTACCACGCGACCTACCCGATCACGC
>JBBDWK010000096.1:0-11036 GCA_040902885.1 Bryobacteraceae bacterium
CGGGCGGACCTTCGCCATGACATAATCGGGAGCCAATGTCTGTCCCAGGCTCCTCACCCGTCCCCGAAGAACTGCCGCCGCAGGCCGCCCTCCTGCACCTCACCACCGGTCACTGGATCATGCACGGGATCTACGCCGTCGCCCAACTCGAGATCGCCGACCTGCTCCAGGAAGGACCTCGGACCATCGATGAATTGGCCCGATCCGCAGTTGCGCATCCGCGGTCATTGCACCGGCTCCTCCGTGCGCTCGCCAGCGTCGGCATCTTCGCCGAACAGGAGGACGGCCGCTTTGCGCTCACGCCCATGGCCGACTGCCTCCGGTCCCACGTTCCGGGCTCGATGCGCGCCTGGGCGTTGCTGATGGGCCAACCCTGGGATTCCGCGGCGTGGGCCAGCCTCGTCGATAGCGTCAAAACCGGCCGGACGGCGTTCGATAAGGTCCATGGAGTAGGCCTGTTCAACTACCTCGCGCAGCACCCGGACCACGAACGGCTGTTCGGCCAAGCCATGACAAGCCCGTCGAGTAATCAGATCCCGAGCGTCCTGGCGGCATACGATTTCTCGGGTATTAGCACGTTGGTCGACGTCGCCGCGGGCATGGCGTCGTACTGGAGGCGATCCTCACCGCATACCCGGCCATGAAGGGTGTCGTCGCCGACCTGCCCGGCGTTCTAGAGGGCACGGGCCGCCGCTTTCAGGCCTCTGGTCTTTCCAATCGGTGTGATACGGTCCTCACCAACTTCTTCGAATCCGTGCCCGCCAGCGGCGACGCCTACCTGATGAAGCACATCATCCACGACTGGGACGATGAGAGAGCGGCCAAGATCCTGCAGAACTGCCACCGGGCCATGGGGGGCCGCGGCAAACTGCTGCTGATCGAAATAGTGATCCCGCCCGGCAACGGTCCCGATTTCGGCAAGTGGCTCGACATCGGCATGCTTGTCCTGACAGGTGGCCTCGAGCGCACCGCAGACGAGTACCGCGATCTCCTCGCCTCTGCCGGATTTCAGATGACCAGAATCGTCCCGACACAGTCTCCGGTCAGCGTGATTGAAGCCATCCCCGTCTGATCCTCCCGGTGGCATTGTCACGGTTCAGGTGTCAACGCCTTGTAACAGTTTGACTTTCCCCGCGCTCATATACTATCTTGTGCATTCAACCGCGCCGGGCGTATGGAACAGAACACGGGGGGAGAGGCCCCAGCCGTAGAAAAGCTTTTGGACTCGACCCTCGAAAGCGTGGACAGCGCCGAATCCCTGGTGCTGGCCATCGCGCGGCAGGCGGGATTCCAGGAAGACGCATTGGATCAGATTGCGATGGCCGTACGGGAGTGCGCCGTCAACGCCGTCGTCCATGGAAACCGCTACAGCGCCGCCAAGAAGGTCCGCCTTTCCGCCAGCAAGACGCAGGGGAGAATCACGGTAACCATATCCGACCAGGGTTCGGGATTTAATCCGGATGATGTGCCCGACCCGCTGGCCGAGGAGAACCTGCTTCGCACCTCGGGACGGGGCATCTTTCTGGTCCGCGCCTTCATGGACGAGTTCCGCGTCCGGCGCCTGGACCCCGAAGGCACGGAAGTAACTCTGGTAAAGTATCTCGGGGCAAAGTAGCCATCGGTTCGCACATATTCAAGTTCAAGCAGGAGGGCATCGAGAGTGAGCGTAAGTTTAACGACGCGGCAAGTGGGAGATGTGACGGTGGTCGATCTGGCCGGCCGCATCACCCTGGGGGAAGGCTCCAGCGCTTTACGTGAGGCGCTGCGCGACCTGGTTTCGAAAGGACACAAGAAGGTTCTCTTGAACCTGGGCGAGGTCTCTTACATCGACAGCTCCGGTATCGGAGAGCTGGTTTCCGGCTTCACCACGGTCACCAATCAGGGCGGCCAGTTGAAGCTCCTGAATCTGACCAAACGGGTGAAGGATCTTCTTCAAATCACCAAACTGTACACGGTATTCGACGTCCACGACGACGAAGCGGCCGCCGTTCGCAGCTTCAGCTAGTCCAATCACGGCCCCGGGCCGGCGCCACCTAGCGCCGGCCGGAGCGCCGCCTCCACCTTACGTTGTTTTGCTATTCAGACGTCGCATTCGCACGCAGAAAGGCGGCATATTCGCCTTCATCGAGCGTCCCAGCGGCCAGGCTTAGCACCGCCTGCGCCGCGGCCTCCTCACTGGCAATGAAGCGACAACCATTGAGTTCGAGGAGAAGTATTCCCACAACGAAACCTGTTCGCTTGTTGCCATCCACGAAGGGATGGTTGCGCACGATGCCCGTCGTACAGGCTGCTGCGAGGCCCATGATGCCGGGCGCCTCGGCGTAGGCAAAATGCTGCCGGGGCCGTGCGAGGGCTGATTTCAGCAAGTTCTCGTCCCTAACACCGGAGGCGCCGCCATGTGTGGCCAGCAGACGATCATGCAGGGTGACAGCATCCCGTTCGTCGATCCAGACCGGTTCCGTCACTTGGCAAGGACATGCAGGGTATTGCGGTAGCGGCTGATGATGTCCTCGGCCTTCTCCATTTTTTTCTCGAAGGCGGGATCGTAGGGCGAAAGCCGATAGCCGCCGTCCGGAGTCTCGGTCAGGAACAGCGGTTCGCCGTCTTTTGTCCGCAGACGGTGGATGACCTCCTTCGGCAGGACGACTCCCAGTGAGTTACCAAACTTGCGGACCTTGAGTTTTTCGACCATCGCGATCCTCCTGCTGCGTTATTACTATTGTAATAACTTTCCGGGTATGCCAGCAAGTATGGTCATTATGGGGACTAAATCCTATGCCTTCGCCGACCGCGAAGATGGCCGAATTACGCCGTCGATGCTCCACGCGCCTGCTCCATGGGTCGCTATGAAGAGGAAAGCGAAGCAGTAGAGGACGGCCAGCTCGCCGCCGTTCTGCAGCGGCCACAACCCTCGCGGCGCGTGACCCATCAAATAGGCCACGGCCATCTCGCCGCTCGCGAGAAAAGCTGCGGGGCGGGTGAACAATCCGCACATTATCAGAAGGCCGAGCGTTAGCTCCAGCGCTCCGGCGACGCCAGGGAGGCTTGCCAGCGGTACGGTTGCACCCTGGCCGTCAATACCGCCGAACATTCCAAAAAGTTTCTGTAGGCCGTGACTTAAAAACAGCAATCCGAAGACGGCTCGAAATAGCGCGTAGGCAACGGGCGAATAGCGTTCCGGAATCATGTACTCCTCCCGCCTCATGATAAACTGATAGAGAGTTCCCCGCATTTATGGCCCGTATCAGCCGAAAAGACCTCAAGACCGACAAGTTTGCCGTTGAAGTCGGCCACACCGTGGAGTTTGTCGCTGCGCATCGCAGCCAGGTTGTGCTCTACGGCGCGATCGCACTCGTAGTGGTTCTCCTCGGCGCCGGTCTTTACTACTACCGGCAGCGGCAGGAGGCGGCGCGGCACGTGGAGCTTGCCAAAGGATTGCGCGTGATGAGCGCGCCCGTCGGTCAGGACGCCGGTCCCGGCCAATTCAGCTTTCCTACCGAAGAGGCCAGAAATCGGGAAGCCGCCAAGGTCTTCAACGAGATGGTCGCTCGCCACTCGGGCTCCGATTCGGCCGTGCTGGCCCGCTACCACCTGGCTGGAATCGCCGCCGATGCCGGCAAGATCGCGGACGCGGAGAAGGAATTCAAAGCGGTCGCCGAATCCGGCAACAGGAAGTATGCTTCCCTGGCCAAGCTGGCTCTCTCGGATATCTACTTTTCGGCCGGGAAGACGGCCGAAGCGGAAAAGTTTCTTCGCGATCTGATAGCCGAGCCCACCACGTTCGTTTCCAAGGAGCAGGCCACCATCGCGCTCGCCCGGGGCATTGGGAAGGCCAAGCCCGATGAAGCGCGCAAGTTGCTGGAGCCGCTCCGCACGGAGAGCAGCGCCGTGAGCCGCACTTCGGTCACCGCCCTGGGCGAACTGGCCAATCAGTAAACCACTGGGAATGCTTCCTCACCTCCGGTTTCCGGTAGCCAGCAGCCGGGGGCGCCGCTATCCGGAACCGGAGCATCCATACCGCAATCCATTTCAGCGCGACCGCGACCGGGTCATCCACGCGCGCGCCTTCAGGCGGCTGGAAGCCAAGACCCAGGTTTTCACACCCGGCCTTTCGGATCATTTCCGCAACCGTCTCACGCATACCATAGAGGTTTCGCAGATCGCGCGCACGGCAGCGTCCCTGCTGGGTCTCGACGAGGATCTTACCGAAGCCCTGGCGCTCGCTCACGACGTGGGTCACCCGCCTTTCGCGCACGCCGGCGAGGACGAGCTCAACCGCCAGATGGGCCGCTTCGGCGAGCGCTTCGATCACAATATTCAGGCGTTGCGGATCGTAGAACGGCTCGAGCAGCGCTACGCGCGTTTCCCCGGTTTGAACCTCACCTTCGAAGTACGCGAAGGTATGGCCAAGCATTCGCGCGACTTCGAGGCGGGAGAGTTTCCGGAGCTGGACGAGTACCTTCCCGGATTGCGTCCGCCGCTGGAAGCGCAGTTGATAGACCCCGCCGACGAGATCGCATATAACACGGCGGACCTCGACGACGGCTTCTCGGCCGGAATGTTCTCCCTAATTGAGATCGCGGACGCGGTTCCCGTCTACGCCGAACTGTATGAGTCCGTGGAGATGCAGTTCCCGGGAGCTTCCGAGCGCGAGCGGTTCCAGGAGTCCCTCCGCCAGCTGATTGACAGCCTGGTGTCCGGGTTGATGGAAGGCACGCTCGAAGCCGCCCGTTCGTCCGGCGTTCGCGATATCGAGGAAGTGCGCCGCCACGCCCCCCGCCTGGTGGACTACACCGGCGAGGCGCGCTCCACCAGTCTCCGCCTGAAGGAATTCCTGAATCGCAAAGTCTACTCCTCCGCGCTGCTGCTCGAAGACCGCCACCGTTCGACCGGCCGAATTGCGGAGCTTTTCGAGTTCTTCCTCGCCCATCCCAACCGCCTGCCCGAGCCGTACTCGGCGGCGGGAACACCCGCCCTTCCCCGCACCGTCTGCGATTACATCGCCGGGATGACGGACTCTTTCTTCGACCGCACCTACTCCTCTCTGCTCGAGACAAAGCTGGAAAGTTCGGCCGTCCGGACGCCGTAAACCTTGGAAATCTGGCGGCAGACCTCCCTTGCGAGGGCCTCGGGAGTATCCTCCGGATCGTGCTCCACTTCCACTCTGATGAACAGCGTGCTCACGGCCATTTCTCCAGTATTACAGCAGGTATACTGAAAAAATGGCCTGCAGACTGTGTGAAACCCGGAAGCCGAGGCGCTTCTGCCCCGGCGTCGGCGGGGATATCTGCTCGCTTTGCTGCGGCATGGAGCGTGAAGTGACGGTGGACTGCCCTCTGGACTGCGAATACCTGGTGGAAGCGCACGTCCACGAGCGCACCCCTCCGGTCGAGCCGGACAAATTTCCCAATCGCGATGTCCCGGTGACGACGGAATTCATCCGCGCGAACGGCGAGACGCTCCAGTTCCTGGGCACGGTTGTAATGGCGGCGGCGCTCGAATCCGGCTCCGCCGTGGATTTCGATATCCGCGATGCGCTCGAATCGCTCGTCAAGACTTACAAGACCCTCCAGACGGGGCTGTACTACGAAAGCCGGCCCAACGGCCCGGTTGCCGCGCACATTTTCGGGCGGGTCCAGCAGGCAGTCGAGCAGATGCGGATCGACGAGCGGCAGCGCCACGGCATGTCGAGACTGCGGGATTCCGACGTGCTGGGCGTTCTGGCGTTCCTGCAGCGTTTGGAGATCGACCGCAACAATGGGCGCCGCCGCGGCCGGGCTTTCCTGGACTTCCTGCGCCAGCAGCTTGAAGGCGCCACGGAGCCGGCTCCCAATCAAGCGCCTTCCCTGATCGTTCCATAACCAGACAGCGAATTTAACCGCAGAGGCGCGGAGAAAAGCATTATCGAATTAGGTTTCTCTGCGCCTCAGCATCTCTGCGGTCGCAATCGAAAGCCTGGAAATCCTGCCGAATCGCGACAACCGGGGTTATGCTATGTTACAGGTGTCAATTTTCGACCGGGGAGGAGTGTCGGCATGTCACGTGTGCAAGAGATTCTCCGGGACCGTAAGCTATTTTCGGTTCAGGCCGCGCAGACGGTCGCGGAGGTTGCCCGCCGGATGGCGGACCTGAAGATCGGCGCAATCCTGGTTCTTGAACGCGACGAATTGCGCGGCGTGTTCAGCGAGCGCGATCTGATGACCCGCGTGGTGCTGGAAGGGCGCGAGCCGGCCCGGACGCCCGTCGCGGAAGTCATGACCACCAACATCGCAACCATCCACGAAGAGGCTACCCTGGAAGCAGCCATGGAAAGTATGCAAACCCGGGGCTGCCGCCATCTGCCCGTGATGCGGGACGGACGGGTTGTGGGTTTCCTTTCGATGCGCGACCTGATGAACTACGAGCTGGCGCGCAAGAGCGAGGAGCTATCGCAGATGCGCGCCTATATCAGCGGCGCTTCATGACCGGGATCGTCGTCTTCGCCCACGGATCGAGCGTCGGCTCAGCCAACGAGGCTGTCCGCAATGTGGTGAAGGAGACGTTCCCGAAGGATCTGGTGGAAGCGGCCTTTCTCGAGCAGGGGCAACCCGATCTGCGCGGGGCGGTCGATCGTCTGCTGGCTCGCGGCGCCTCCCGCGTTCTGATCATTCCGTATTTTTTGACGCTCGGCCTGCACCTGCAGCGCGACCTTCCGCGAATCGTGGCGGAACTCTCCGGCATCCATAAAAATATGGAGATTCAAGTGACGCCCCCGCTCGACGGCCATCCCGCGCTTTCGCAAATCCTTCTCGACCGGGCGCGCGAAGCAGGTGTCGTCTAACGTGATCTTTTCGCGTGCGATTCTCCTGGAGTCCCGGGAGATCGCCCCCGATATCCGTCATTTCATCTTCGAAGCGCCGGAGGTCGAGGAGTTCCCGTTCGTGCCGGGGCAGTTCGTCTCTCTCTCCACCGACCTGCATGGAAGACGGATCACACGCGCCTACTCGCTCGCCTCCACGCCTGCCGGCAACCGCTTCGAGCTTTGCCTGAACCGTGTGGAGGATGGAGTCTTCTCGCCGCATCTCTTCGAGATGCACCCCGGCGAAACAGTGGACGCCAAGGGACCCTACGGAGCCTTTGTATTCCGTAGTCCGGTAAACGACTCCGTGCTCGTCGCCGCCGGGACGGGCGTCGCGCCGTTTCGCGGCATGCTGGCGTCGCGGCTTGCCATCGATGACGAACACCGCTTCACTCTGCTCTTCGGCGTCCGCCACGAGTACGGGCTGCTCTACCGCGACGAATTCGAGGAGCTGGCCGCGAAGCATGCCAACTTCCGCTTCTGGCCCACGCTTACCCGCCCGGAACCGGGCTGGACCGGCCGAACCGGGCGCGTGCAGCAGCATCTCGACGAAGCTCTCGGCGGACGCGCGGATATCGACGTCTACATCTGCGGCTTGAAAGCCATGGTGGACGATGTGCGCGCGATCCTGAAAGCCAAAGGCTTCGAGCGCAGGCACATCGTTTACGAGAAGTATGACTGACCCCTACCGCGCCCGGTAGCGCATCCAGGCTTCGAGAAAATCCTTGCCTTTAAAGCGAACAGTGCGGGCGTCGACAATCTCCGCGCCCGGCAGCAGACCGGCGTCGATTCCCAGGGCGCTGCGCGTGGTGAATTCGATCTCGAACGTGACCGGTCCTTCGAGCTTGTAGGGTCTGACCTTGCCGATCTTCGCCATGGCGCGCTGCGCCGAACCTTCGATCAGGCTGCGCGCTGCAACCGCCGAGAGAGTCAGGCACGTATAGTTGGAGAAGCCTTCCTTGACCACGGCGAACTCGGCGTCGGGCACAATGGCTCGCAGATCGTCGGCCGCCGCCTGATCGCCGGTCAGCAGGATGACCGGGATGTTGTACCAGCCGGCCAAAGCGGCGCGCGTTTCAATCTCGCCCACGGGCTTGCCGTTCATCTTCATGGTCTGAATGCCGAGCGAGCTGTAGCTGTGGGCCATGATGCCGCCGCGCACGTTGGCGCGCGCGTGCTGCCCGAGGAAGGCAATGGCCGAATAGCCGCGCTCCATGGTCATGGTGATGCCGAGTCCGCCCATCAGGAGTTTGGCCCTGGGATGGATGGTGAGAGCGGAAAGGGTCTGGCTGCCATCGTGCCCGTCCCAGACGACGACCTCGTCGGCGCCTCCCTTCAGGAAGCCGTCCACCGCGGCGTTGATCTCACCGGTGAGCAACTGCCGCATATCGGCGTCCTTGGGGTCGCTCTGGTCCTGGCGGCAGACGCCGGCCACGCCCTCGGCGTCCGTGATGACGAAGATGCGTTTGGGCGACTGCGCCCGAAGAGCGGGCAGCGCGGGGAGGAGCGAGAGGAGTGTTCTTCGTGTCAAGCTATAAATCTTGCCGTTCAAGCGAAGATGATAGCAGTTTCTGGTTCGGTCTTTGCAGACCGATCACACCACCTTGGTGAGCGTCACGGAAGTCAACCGCTGGTTCCCGCCGCCGCAGACCTAGGACAATTTTCTGGTTGAAATCGGCATCCGCCTGAAATCGGGGCCTCATGAATGCGGGCTGCGAGTTCTCTGCCGCGTTTCCCTCAGCCTGGAATAAAGACCCGTATGCTTCTGTTGTGCCTGCTTGCGCAACAGTTCGAACTCTTGTTTGCCCTCTGCTAGATACCGGTCGACGGCTTCCTTGTTTGCCAGGTAAAAGGTGAGTGCCCCATAGATCTGTTCAAGGGTCAGCGCCGGGAAGGATTCCGCGATCCCCTCGGGAGATTCCCCTCGCAGGAAGGCATAGACCACGGAATCCAAAGAGACTCGGGTGGCCTCGATGTAGTACCCGCCGTTCCGTTGCGCGACATATTCCTTGGCCATGGCAGATCCTCTTTCCAGTATAGAGGTCAGCGGGCCGCGTCGCTTCGAGCCCGGCTACGGCTTGCGCGCTGCCGCCAGGATCTTCCTCAGATCCCAAGTGCTCTTGAATATCTTTCCGCCGGATTCCTCCGCCAGTTCAGACATGAGCCGCGCCGTAATGGCAGGGAAAGGATAAGTGCGTGTCCACCGGTCCACCGGAGTTTCCCGTCCGGCAACCCGCTGGACCGCGATTCCGTATAACCGCGCGTCGGCCCCGCTGAGTGCCGCCTTGAGAGTATCGAGATTGGCGCTGAGGTTTGGGTCCTCGCTGCCAAAGAAGACAATGACCGCTCGCTTCCGCTCGGTCGAATCGTCCCGCCCGAATTCTCCGCAGGCCTGCTTCAGCGCCGCCACGAGGTCAACCGTCAGGTTCGAGTTGATCTGCACCCCGCCCATCCCAACGCCGACTCGAACACCGGCCCGCTGCAGCGCGTCCGCAAGTTCATCACGGTCTTCCGTGAGCGGCAGTAGCACCCGAGCCGTCCTCTGGAAGCCGATCACGCCGGCGCGGCCGGCGCCCTCAAAGGCGCGCGGGTGTATCAACCCCGTCGTGTGCTCCGTTCCGGGAGACGTCTCCAGAACGAGCATGGAATCCAGTGGCTGCCCGCACAGGACTCCGAGGGATAGAAGTGAGACGCACACCAGGCGCAAGACCGTCATACTGCCGTATACGGACGCCGTGCCGCTTGACGTGGTTTCGGGTGTGTGCAGGCGCATTACTGTAGAATCGCCTGAGTGGGAACGAAGCACGGTCCGGATGACAAAGGCATCACGACGGACCTCCGCAACATCTTTCAGGGGCTGATCTCCGCCGCACTGGGCGCTGGCCTTGCGCCCGTCGTGGTCGCCGGCTGGAAGCGATTCCGCCCGGACGACCCGCCTGAGTGGCTGCAGGGCACCGTCGCTCCTATCGTTGGTGCGGTCGTCCTGTTTGCAAGCTGGTTTGTGATGAGATTGATCTCGCGGGCAGCAACGCGCCGCAGGCGTGCGACCGCGCGAGCCAAAGGAGACAGGCTTTCAGTGTACGTCGCCCGCTTCGGCGAAGACAAAGAAAGCGAAACCACGCGGAAAAATGTGATCGACTCGATTGTGAGAGAACTCGGCAAGGAGCGCGTTGAGGTGCTTCCTGCCGGCATCGACCTTCGTTTGACGGAAGGCGTGAGTTCCGACGTAGCGGCCCACGACGCCGCGCACAAAGCCCGCTCCCTCCTCAAGAAGAAGGGCGGCGACTTACTGATTTGGGGACAACTCCTCTCGATGGAGGGGAGGGCGGTCGTTGAGTTGCGATTTGTCTCTGCCAACCACGACGGCTCGGAGGGCCAGCGCTTCGGTTTCACGAGCAAACTGATGCTGGAAACGGACTTTGGCCCCGAGATGGGGGCAGCACTCGCGGCCGTATCCAGCGCTCTGGCCGCACCAGTCTTCCGAGACGCGGGCAAGTACCTTGCGCGAACCCTGGTTCCTGTCGCCGAGCGCCTCGCGCCGCTCATTCGGAACATCCCCACTTCCATGCGTGAGGATGATCGCGCGAGGTTGCTCTTTTCTTATGGATTGATTCAGACCGTCATCGGAGAACAATCGGGCGAATCCGCTCGCCTGGAGGAAGCGGTCGCGGCCTTCCGCGAGATGTTGCGGGAATGGACGCGCGAGCGGGTGCCACTGGATTGGGCGATGACGCAGAACAACCTGGGCAACGCACTAGGGAGGCTGGGAGAGCGGGAGAGCGGCACCGCTCGTCTGGGGGAAGCGGTGGCAGCCTATCGCGAGGCGCTGCGGGAATGGACGCGCGAGCGGACGCCACTAGACTGGGCGATGACGCAGAACAACCTGGGCAATGCGCTACGGAGTTTGGGAGAGCGAGAGAGCGGCACCGCTCGTCTGGAGGAAGCTGTGGCGGCCTGTCGCGAGGCGCTGCTGGAACGGACGCGCCCGCGCGTGCCACTGGACTGGGCGATGACGCAGAACAATTTGGGTAACGCGCTGACGAGGTTGGGAGAGCGGGAGAGCGGAACCGGACGTCTGGAGCAAGCGGTGGCGGCCTATCGCGAGGCGCTGCAGGAGAGAACGCGGGAGCGCGTGCCACTGGATTGGGCGATGACGCAGAACAACCTGGGCAACGCATTATGGAGGTTGGGAGAGCGG
>JBBDWK010000096.1:11136-77058 GCA_040902885.1 Bryobacteraceae bacterium
GCACCGCTCGTCTGGAGGAAGCCGTGGCGGCCTATCACGAGGCACTGCGGGAAAGAACACGCGAGCGGGCGCCATTAGACTGGGCGATGACGCAGAACAACCTCGGCATCGCACTATGCAGTTTGGGAGAGCGGGAGAGCGGAACCGGGCGCCTGGGGGAAGCGATGACGGCCTATCGCAAGGCGCTCGAAGTGTTTAGTGAAGATACCTCCCCGCACTTCCACTCCATAGCTCTCTCAAACCTGAGCCGAGTTCAGGAGATGCTGCATGCCCGGCAATCCGCTGCCGGCGCTTGAGGCCGCCAACCCCAAGGTACCGGCGGTGCAATTACCTTCCTACCGGATTCAGAATCCGATGCAAATCCAGTGAAGGAGGCCGTACCGGAGTTTGACTCAACATCACATGCACCTGGCCGCGATGGTGCGTCTGGTGATTGAAGAGGTGGCCGATCGCCACGGGCGCGGCCTCAACGCACTCCATCCCACTGCTGTTCGTGTACTGGATCGACGCGCCAAGAAAGTCCGCGGGCAGGCGTTCGAAGAAACGTTCGATGAGCGTGTCCTGCTCGCGTCTGGCGGACCGTAACTCGGAAAATTCATCGAACAGAATAGTGGTCAGAACAGGCGTCGTGCGGCCGGTTCCCTCAAATCGCGCCATCCAGATCCGGTCGCCAAGCAAGATGTGGTTCAGCAGGCCGTGAATGCTGCCGAACGAGCCCTCGCGCTGTTTCCGATACTCCACATCGTCCAGCTCCGCGCACTTCTCGAAAAACCGCTCGTTGGCAGTGCGGTTGTAGCGGGCAAGCATCTGGAAATAACACACCAGGTCCATACATCCGAGCTTACATCAGGCAGGCTGCTACACTTGATCGGTTGGCGACCGTTTCTCTCCCAGCTCCCGCTATTCCAGCGCGCGCCTCCGCGCGGTGGATCATCACGCCCCGCGCCGACCTCGTATGGGTCATCGGAAGCTCGCTGGCGGGCTATCTGTATCTCTTCCTGAATCTGGTTCTTCAGGTGCCGTTTACCTGGCTGTGGTGGTTCTGGTCCGTCGGGTTCGACGGCACGCACATCTTCGGCACTGCCTCGCGAACCTTCTTCGACCGGCAGGCGCGCAGCGAGCGGCGTTTACTCCTGTTCGGTAGTTTGCTCTTCTTTTTTTCGCTCGGCCCGCTAATGGTGTGGTTCGGCTGGAAGCTCTGGCTCGCGATCCTGGTTGGAATCTGGGCTTACTACCATGTGATGCGGCAGCATTACGGCTTCCTGATGCTCTACAAAATCAAGAATCGGGACCTCGCTCCGCTCGATAACCGCCTGGACCGGGGCTTCCTGACGGCCATGCTGATCGCGCCGCCCTTCCTCCGGTTTTTTGTCAGGAGCCCCGAAGAACTCGGGCTTCCAAGGGAGATGGCGCTGGGGGCGCTGGTCCCTGGCCTCGAGCCGGCGCTGCTCGCCTGCGCGGGCGCGTTCGCGGCATTCTATATCGGCCGGCAGGCGGCCCAGGCGCGTGCCGGCCGGCCCTTGAACGTTCCGAAGCTGCTGCTGCTGGCGGGCGTAGTTCCGCTGCACTGGGCCACCTTCGCGTGGATGAGCTGGAAAGCCGCGGTTCCCACCGTGACCATCGTCCATAATCTGCAGTATCACGCGTTGATCTGGTTTCATAACCGGAACCGGTACGGCGGCGAGCGGGCGGCCGCGCGCAACGGCCGTCTCCCGGTTACTCTGGCGGCGAGTCTGGCAGGCTATGTTGGATTCGCCCTTCTGTTCAGTCTTCTGTACCGCGTGCCGGGCTTCCATCTCGGGCGTATGTCGGACATGGCCTTCGGCTTCTTCTGCGGTTTCGGGCTCACGCATTATTATCTGGACGCCCGCATCTGGCGGGTGCGCGAGGACCACGATCTGCGGCAGGCGCTCGGCCTGGGAACCTCGCCGTGAAGGGGCGTTTCGAGGGGTTTGCCTATCTCGCGCGGGTAATCGAGCTGATGGCCGTTCTTGCGCAACTGGGGGCGGTGCTGCTCTACAGGCGGCTGCGCAAGCGCCCGACGGAAGGTCCCTTGCTGGTGCGCGAGGCCTTCGAGAAGCTCAGCGGCAGCTTCATCAAGTTCGGACAGATCCTCTCTTTGCAGATCGACTCGCTGCCGCGCGAGTACTGCGATGCCCTTCTCGCGCTTCTGGACCGCGTGCCGCAGTTTCCGCCCGAGCAGGTCAGGCAGGTCTTTCTCGACGAGTTTCGCGCGGCGCCCGAGGATCTTTACCAGGAGTTCGACTACAAGGCCATCGCTTCGGCTTCCATTGGCCAGGTGCATCGGGCGCGGCTCAAGGACGGCACGCCGGTGGCGGTGAAGGTTCAGCGGCCGGGCATCCGGATGGTCTTCGAGCGCGACAACTTCCTGTTGCGCGGCTCGATCCGCGTCATCTTCCTGTTCCGTATCCGAAGCATGTACTTCATGCGCGATCCGGTGCGCGAGCTATCCACATGGACCAACGACGAGCTCGACTACCGGCGGGAAGCGGCCTACGCCAAGCTGCTGGGCGATAACGCCGTCGAGACGCCCACCGAACGCGTGCCCCGCGTCTTCTGGGAGCTGACGGCGCACCGCGTGCTGACCATGGATTTTCTGGATGGTCCAAGCGTGGCCTCGTATCTGCGCATGGTGGAGCGGAACGACGAGGCCGGTCTGCGGGCGCTGCGCGACCGAGGCTTCATTCCCGAGCGTTTCAGCTCCAACGTAATCTCCAACTTCCTGAGCGACGCGTTCCGCTTCGGGGTGTTCCACGCCGACCTGCATCCCGCCAATTTGTTAATTCTTCCCAAGAACGTGGTGGGCTACGTGGATTTCGGCATTGTCGCCACGCTGACTCCGGAAGCGCGCCGCAAACAGATCGAGCTGACGCTCGCCTATGCAAGCGGCAACGCCGATGCGATTTACGAAAGCTTCATCAGCATCTGCATGTTGAGCCCGGACGCCGACCTGGAGGGCATGCGCACGCGGATTCAGGAGCTGGCCTCGGAGTGGTACGACGAGCCGGCCATCGCCGGGCGGGTGCGCTTCCGCGTGAGCGTCACCAAGACCATGATGGACCTGCTCAGCATTTGCCAGAACTATGGGGTGCTGGTGGATCGCGAGATGATAAAGTACATCCGTTCAACGATTTTGGCGGACGGCTTGGTTTCACGGCTGGCGCCCGGCTTCGACCTGGCGCACGTGCTTCGGGAGGTAGTGGAAGGTTATCTGGAGGAGGAAGCACGGCAGAAAATCTTTTCGTTGGGCGGAGCTCTGGCCATGCTGGCGGACCTCACGGTCTGGATGCAGTCCGGGCCGGCCGGTCTGCTGCATGCGATGAACCTGCTGGAGCGGCGGCAGTTGCGCCTCCGGGCCGGGGTCAAGTCCAGCCCCGACCGGGACGCCAGACTGCGCGTCCGGGCTATTTTCGCGGGCGCGGTCTGGTGCGCGGGCGTGCTTGGACTGACTCTGGGAGACGGCTTTCCGGGAGCTAATTTCCGGCAAGTCCCCACTATCATTGCGGGGCTTTTTCTGGCACTATGGACCTTGTGGTTGCTGCGGCTGTTGCAGCGGCTGGCAGCCAGATAGTTAAATACGATAACTAAAAGGAGAGGGAATATGCAGGAGCTAATTGGTTCAATGATACGTTTCACCACGGCCGCTACACTATTCGGCATGCAGCAAATTCCCAATGCCATGGCGGCAGCCATGAATCCGCAGTTGGCCGATCAGCGGCTCATGGAAGCGCTGGCTAAGTTCGGCGCGGCGCTCGATGCGCTCACGGACGTGGTTACGGCCGAGATGAGCGATGCCGACAAGTCCACTGTCGACAACGTGACCAGAGTGCAATCGGAACTGGTGAATCGCAGCCTGGTTTCGATCGCCAGCGTTCCGCAAATGGATCTTCGCGGGATGGTGGATACCACCGCGAATATTATGCGGAAGACCACGGACACGATCGCTGAGACCATGCGGGCCGCAAGCGGCGGACCGACGGTGAACGGCCAGGCCGCCTAGCGCGGAGTTCCCGCCGGGCGGCGTTAAGATTGAATCAGGAGGATTGGAATGCAGGAATTGATCACTTCGATTATGCGCTTTACGACGGCGGTCACTCTCTTCGGCATGCAGCAGGTTCAAAACGCGGTAGGGATCGCCGCGGATACGACCGGCGCGATCAACCGCTTCCGCGCGGAGCTCGACAAGCTCTCGGATGCGGTTGAACAGCATATCGACGACAGCAAGAAAGCCACTCTCGATAGCATGCTCCGCGCGCAGGTCGATCTGGTGGATCGCGGTTTCACGGCGATGAACATGCAGGTTCTCGATCCCCGCGAGATGGTGCAGACCACCACGGACCTGATGCGCAAGACCACCGACTCCCTGGTGGACATGATGAAGAAGACGGCGGACGGAGCGCAAACCTCCGGCGGCTCGGCGGAGCCGCAAAAGGCCTCCGAAGCTCTGGCCGGAGGAAAGTGATCGTTTCCCCCCGCCTAGGAAACGCGAACCTCCTCTAATGCCGCCCAGCGCCCGCCGGGTGCGCGGCGATGCCGCCGAGTCTTCCCCGTCAGCAAGATTCCGCAATGCGCTCAGCGAAGCAGGCGGCTTGTATTCCGTCTTTGCTCAGTTCCTGTGCTGGCGCGCCGATCTCCTATCCACGGAATATCTAGGGCAGCTTCGGACCATCCGCGTGGCGCCGGGCCCCATATCGCACGACCGGTTCCTGGTGACGCTCTTCGACAATCTGCCGGAGAACGCCCGCACGCTCGCCGAGGGCCTGGAAGCCAACTCCTGCTGGAGCACGTTTCTGCGTTGCGCGTACCGCTCTCAAGTTGAAGGAAGGCCGGTGGTGGTGGAAGCGCTCCGCGAGCCGCGCCCGGATTCGGACGCCGCGTTCCGGGCATTTGAGCGGGGCGTGACGTCCCTTGCCGGGGAGGACGCGCGGCGGGCCGTCGCGCCGGAGGCACTGGCGCAGTTCAAGGAGTGGGTCCGGCTCGGTGCCTCGCTCGAGCGGCAGCGCAATTACCAGCGCGCACTCCATGGCATGCGCAGCCGCCTCGCAGTGGGGTATCCAGGAGTTTTGGAAGAGTTTTCGGCGGGACCGGTTCTCTGTTACGAATGGCTCGAAGGCGAGGCCGTCTCCAAGCACCTGGCTGAAGGGCTTGGTGATGTTGGACGCAAGGTAGCGCAAGGCCTGCTGGAACAGCTTTGCATCGCGGGGATTGTGGATGGAGACTTCGACCCCGAAGCCATGGTCGTGATGCCGGACGGAAAGCTCGGCTTGCGGCGTCCCAGCCGCATGATCGCCGTACCTCCCGCCCTCACCGCCGCTACGCTGAAGTACATCTCCGCCGTTCTGGCCGGCAATGCTCCGGCCGCGGCGCACGCGCTGGCCAAGCTGGCCGCAACGCGCACCGCCGGCAACCTCGAGGAGGAGCTGCTCGAAAGACTCTCCGAGCTTGAGCCGGAGTTGAAAGTTCATCTCCAGTTTCCCAAATCCGCCGCCATCTTCGAGGGCAACTGGCGGGCCCTGGCTCGCACGGATGTCCCAAAGCCCTTGTATCTCGACCTGATGCATCGCAATCTCATCGCGGTAGGATATTGGAATGCCGAAAATGGCGGGCCGTCCGGCCCCGACTACCTTGCCGAGGAGCAGTGGCCCGTAATCGGACGTCTCCTCCGCCTCCGCCTGGGAGAGCTTGCCAGCCGCGATCGTGTTTCCGAATGGTTTGTCGGCTCCGGGCTGCTGTTCTTCGAAGGTTTGCGGCAGTTCGGCCGTCTGGCCGACGAATTTCGCGATAACGAGCTGTCGATCGGGGTGGACTTCCCATCCACCCGGGAAGCGTCCCGGCAAGCCGGGCGGAGAATTCGCTCCGGGATCTTCATTGGTATGCTCGTGGTTGTGTTCCTGGTTTCCGTGCGGTGGGCATGGAGTTCGGCGCCTCCCTGGTCGACCGGATTTTCGCTCCTCGCGGGCGCGGCGGCGGTCTCTCTGTTCTGGATGGTCGCCCGGATCGAGTAATCGATATGAAGTGGAAATGGCGGCGGTTATCGAATCTCGGCTCCGTCTCGGCGGTGGTCCATGCGGAGACCGCGGCGGTGTACGAGGTTCTGACCGATTACAACAACTATCTGGAATGGTTCCCGATGGCGAACCACTCCAAGCTCATGGTCAAGGAGGGCGACCTGGCGATAGCCGAGTTCGGTTTCGACCGCCCTCCCAACACGCGTCTGACCGTGGAGTGTATTCACACCAAAAACGAGATGGTGCTGCACCGCCGGATCAGCGGCAATTTCCCGATGATCCGTATGCAGTGGAACATGCAGGAGGAGGGCGCGGATACGCGCGTTACGCTTCGCACGGAGATGGATCTGCGAAACTGGCGCATCCTGTATCCCGGCGCGGCGCAGAACTTCGTCGACAGCGCGCTGCTGGACGCGCTTCAAGGCCGCGTGAGCGCATTCTCCTCCGATTTTCAGGACGCCGGCGGCCGGAAGTTTCTGGAAGTGGTTCAAACCGAGGACTGTCTGGAGGTCTGGCTGCTTGGCAAACGATATAAACTTGTGCCGATGGAAGAGGCCAAATAGGTGCGCGCATGATTAAGTCGGTCTTTCAGATCGACGCGCCCCGCGAACGCCTGTTTGGCATTTTGACCGACTTCCCGCGCTATCGGGAATGGATGCCGGGTTGTAAGGAGTCCAAAGTGGTTTCCCAGAGCGACAATTCCGCTCAGGTGGAGCTGACGCTGGCAAGCGTCAAGACCATCAACATGGGTCTTGAGTTCGATCTGACGCCGACCCAGTTGATCAGCTTCCGTAAGTACAGCGGTAAGGACATCAAAGAGTACCTCGGCTCATGGCGGTTGATGAACGCTTCCGACGGAGCGGGCACGGTGGTAGTGGGCGAGATGGAGATGGATGCCGGGGCCATGGTGCCCAAGTTCATGGTCTCGCGCATGGTGGAGAGGTCGATTTCGCAGACCGCCGAGGCGCTGAAGAAGCGCATCGCCACGGCTCCCGCGACTCCCAAATACGAGGTGGCCGAGGTGGCCGCCGTCGAGGCCGGCGTGGAAGCCGGTCCGCCCGTGCACCGCCGAAAACGGGTAATTCACGTTCTCCGGATGGGCGAGGGCTACCGGATTTGGATTATGGGCAAGACTCACTTTTATAAGGTGAGATAGTGTACTGTCTGCGGATCGATCAACAACCGCTCCCTCACGGTCGCGGCTCTGAAGGGATTTACGGAGCCGCGACCGTGAGGGAGCGGTTGCTTACGCGGCACTGAATCTGGGAGTACGGGACGATTTCCATGAAAGAGCTCATCGAAAAAATCGATTTCTTTTCGGGATTGGAAGACAAGATTCTGAGAAAGGTCGCCAACGCATGCATCATGCGCCAGTTCACGCGCAACGAAATCATCGTCCGTCAGGGCGAGATGGGGCTGGGGCTGTACGTGATTTCGAAGGGCCGTGTGAAGATTGAGCGCGAGCAGAAGGGCGGCGCGCGCATGCAGGTGGCCGAGCTGGGGCCGGAGCAGTTCTTCGGCGAGATGTCGATCGTGGACAACAAACCACGCTCGGCTACCGTGACCGCCGCGGAGGATAGTGAGTGTCTTCTCCTGACGCGGGACAGCTTCGTCAAGCTGATGAACAGGTACCCGGAGATTCCCATCCGGCTCACGCGAGTACTGGCCGAGCGCCTTCGCGTGGCTAATGAGAAGATGTCTTCGCCGCCGTCCCCGAACGTCAAACCGCCGGCCCCGCCCACCGCGGCTGGCGCCCAGCCGCAAGCGGCGCCGCCCGCGGCGGTGCCGGTCTCCAGCAATGGCGCGAGCCCCGGCTCCGGAAAGAAGTCGGAGATCCAACAGATGCTGCTGGACACCTTTTCCAGCCTCTACACGCTCAAGGCGATGACCCGGTTCTCGGTGGCCGTGCTGGGTTGCCCGGTGGAAGGCAGCGCCGCGAACCTGGTGGCGGAAGTCCGCGCGGGCGATGTGAAGGCGTTCTTTTTTCCAGCCGGGGAAGCGGTCGATATGAGGATCCAGGCCTTCGCGCCGGGGTCCTTCACTCTGAACGTTTTCACGCCATCGGCGGCGGTCGCCTTCGGGCCGCAAGAGATCGCGCCCGCGGACGACGTCCGCATGCTGCTCGATCCTTCCGGAGTCAGGCTTTCGCGGCGCGGCGCATGAGCCTGCCCAGCCAATCCGCCCAATCTCAAATCGTCGTTTTCTGCGGCAAAGGCGGTGTCGGCAAGACCACTGTCAGCCTCGCTCTCGCCCTGAAGCGGGCCAACGAGGGCCGGAAGGTGGTCGTCGTCAGCTCTCATCCCCTCAGGGAACTGGCTGTAGCGGTTTCGCTGGATGGCCTCAACACCCGGTTTCCAGTCGCCGCCGCGAATCTGTTCGTGGTCCATCTCGAGCCCAGGGATTTGATCGCTGAGGTTGTGCAAAAGACCTTCCCGATGGAATGGGTGGTTAATTCGATCCTGAGCAACCGGATTTACCAAAGTCTGATCGAGGTGGCGCCGGGACTGAAGGAATTCTACTTCCTGGCCCGCCTGCAGCAGTTGGCGGAGCGCAGGGCCGAGGCTTCCGGCACTCCCGACTTCGACCTGCTCTTCTGGGACGCGCCATCCACCGGGCATTTTCTTGGCACGCTCCGGGCCGCGCGCAACTTCGAAACCTTTCTTTCCGGTCCGCTCGCGGCGGCGGGGGCGGACCTGGCGCGTTTCTTCTCGAACGCGGCCCGCATCATCGCCCTGCCCACCACCACTCTCGAAGAGATGGCCGTCACAGAGACGCTGGAGATGTGCGCGGCGCTCGAGAAAGAGTTCCAGCTTGCGCCTTCCGCCGTGCTGCTCAACATGGCTTCGCCGCTGGTGGACGCCGAAGCGACGGAGATCGAGAAGCTCCAGGCAGCCGTTGGGGCTCCTTCGCGCGAGGGAATGCGCTTCGCGCTCGATCGCGGGCTGTTGGAGCGCGCGCGTGCTTCCGACATCGCAAGCCGCCTCCGTGTGCGCATGGTCACCATAGAACGCGTCCGTGCCTGGAAGGATGACCTCGATCTGCTCGACCGGATCGGACAGGCTTTGGGAGCGGCGGCGCCGGCATGAAGATCGTCGTCTATCTGGGAACGGGCGGCGTGGGAAAGACCTCGGTCGCCGCGGCCACGGCCATGCAGCAGGCTCGCGCGGGTAAGAAGTCGCTGGTGCTCACCATCGATCCCGCGCTGCGGCTTCGCACGGCGCTGCGTTTGAACGAGGGCCCCCTGGAACAGCAGGTGACGCTCGACCCCGCTCCCGCCGGCGAGCTTTGGGCCGCGCTTCTCGATGTTCGGGCCACCCTGGACGAAGCCGTGCGGCAGTATGGCAAGCCGTCCTCCGTAGAGCGCATTCTGTCGCACCCCATCTACGCCACCATTGCGGATTCGCTGGCGGGCATGCAGGAATTGATGGCCGTGGAGCGCATCGACCAGCTTTCGCGGCGAGGCTTCCGCCACATCGTGGTGGATACCGCCCCATCCCGGCACGCGCTGGAGTTTCTCGATAAACCGGTGGCCTTCGCCGACCTGGTGGGGTCGGGATGGGTCAAGCTGGTGGGGCGGACTTACCGTTTCGTCTCCTCCACGGGCATCGCTTCGCTGGGACGCAGGACGATTGACCTGTACGCGCGCATCGAATCCGTTCTGGGAGCAAATCTGGTGCGCCAGATTCTCGACTTCTACTCGATCTTCGTCTCCATCGCGGAAGGCTACGCGGACCGCGCCAAAAACACCGTGGCGATTCTGAAAGACCCGTCGGTCACCGAGTTCCGCGTGGTCACCACGCCGCAGAAAGCGCTGCGGGACGCGGCGTTCTTTACCGAGGCGCTTCGGGCGCGCAACTTCCCCTTGGGCGGAATCTACGTCAATCGCGTGTGGGTTCACGAGCCGGCGCACGATTCGGGCGAAGGAATCGGGCGGCGTCTGATGGACTGGTATCGCGCCGTGCGCGAATCCCAGACCGCCGCGGTGAACCAGCTTCGATCGCAATACGGCGGAGCGGCCCGCGAAATTCGCGTAATCGGCGAACTGGAGCGCGACATCGACGGTGTTGAGGCGCTGGAGCGTATCGCCGTGGAACTGCGAATGGCTCAGGGCGCCTGAGCGCAGATCAACGCACCATCGGGAACAGCTTGCGCAACTCGGCCTCGCTGGGTTGCCGACCGTATTCGCAGAGCTCGAAAGCTTCCGCGTGTCGGACCTTGGCGGCGCGCTCGGGACCGTACCACTTCTCGAGCGCCTTGCGAACCGCCGGTGTCGGCGCCGGGCCACGCGTGCGCGCCAGCCACTTCTTGCGCTCGGCAGGGTCTTTGGGCACTTCCTCCAGGCGGCCGTCCACCCAGGGGAGCCACTCATAAACCTGGGAAACGTGCGCGTCGAGAGCGTCGATCTTCTTCAGGAAGACGTCGTCGATATCGATCGCGATGTCGGGGCGGAAGGGCTGCGGCCGCAGAAAGCGGTCTTCGTAATACAGAAAGACGGGATTCTTGCGCAGCGGCGGCGTATCCGGCGCGACGTTGGGAACCACCACCATGTACGCCGCATCCTGCACCAGGGTTCCGGTGTAGCGGTGGTCCGGGTGATAGTCGTTGGGCCGGGGCGCAAGCACGATATCGGCGTTCCACTGGCGGATTTTTCGGATTACCTGGTGGCGCACGTCGAGCGAGGGAAGCAGCTCGCCATCGTGGTTGTCCAGCACGTCGTACTCGATGCCCACGCGGCGTCCAGCTTCGGCGGCCTCGTTGCGCCGGCGCTTGGCCAGCGCCCCGCCGCCTTCCGACTGGTGGCCCGCGTCTCCATTCGTCACCGAGACGAACTTTACGGCGTGACCCAGCGCCGCGAACTTGGCAGCCGTGCCGGCCGCCCTGATGTCGCAATCGTCGGGATGCGCCCCAAAGGCGATAACCCGCAGCTTACCGTCCTGTGCCATGATGCATGCCGAAAAAAAGATGAAGGCGATAGCGAGAAGCTTGCGCATGAACCGCAATTATAGCGCTCTTGCGTCAGTTCTCACCGGCCACTACCGGGCCGTGCAGGGTTCGATGAGCGCGCTTGCGGACCTCTTCCAGGTTCAGGCCGCTGAGCAGCACCGCGATCAATCCGCCGATCAGCAGCGGCAGGGTCAGGACGCCGAACATCATCAGCGAGAAGCCGGCGGCGGTGGTCTTGTCCACACCGAACAAACCCAGGCTGAGGACCACGAAGAACTGGAAGGAACCCACGTTGCCGGGAGCGTTGGGAATCACCGTGCCGAGCCGCAAGATCACCAGTACGACCGCCGAGGCCCATACCGAAAGCCCGATACCGTAGCCCTCCGCGAGCGCCCATATGGGAACGATCTGAAGCACCAGGTAGAGTAAGCTCGCTCCAGCGGCGGCAATCATGGTCTTCTTGTTGCCCATGGCGCTCAACCCCTCCAGCAGGTGCTGGATCGGCCCGGACCAGCGGTGCTGCCGTATGGCGTTTTCCAGCCATGCGCGCCGGGAGACGATGTAGATGAGGAGTCCCGTGAGAACGCACAGTGCGATTCCCATCACCTGGGCGCCATCCTGGAGATACGGGGGAAGACCCGGCATTCGGGTGGCGGTGAGCACGAACGCCAGAACGAGCCAGAAGCCGTCCATGAGGCGCTCGATGGCGGCCGAAGCCAAGGCCAGCGAGAGCGTGATGCGATTCCAGTGTGAGGCCAGATAACAGCGAATCAGCTCTCCGGGCCGCAGGGGCAGAACCTCGTTGACGAACAGGCCGATGTAAACGGCCTGTATGGAGCGCCAGACGGAGGTCCGCGCGACTGGCTGGAGGACGATCGACCAACGCCAACCGTGGCAAACGTAGACCCCCAGATCGAAGATCACGGCGATGGTAACGTAGCGCCAGTCGAGCGACGCGAAATCGTTCAGAATTTGACCAATATCGACGCCCCAGAAGACCCAGATCAGGCAGGCTGCGGAGAACGCATATCCGATGGCCGGCGCCACCCACCCAGGTATTCTTCGGCGCCTCGTAAGCCCCGGAGTCAGATCCATGCGAGAACTATCCCAAACTCCATGATAGCGTCGGTTCTTGCGGTTCGTCACCGTGCGGTAGTTCCATACTGGTTGTTTTCTCCTAGTACTGCGGCGGTTATCGCTTGGTGAGCGGCGTCAAAACCAGCTTCCGAAACTCCACCGGACCGTGATCTCCCTGCAGGGTGATGGGGCCAGGTTCGGATTCGTTGGGGTCCGTGGCAACCGCGGTCAGGCCTTCTACCTCAACTTTGTCCAGAATCTTCCGCCCGTTCAACACGACGGTGAGCTGGCGTCCCACCAGTCGAATGTCGAAGATCTGCCACTCGCCAGCCGGCCGGCTTGCGTTCACTGCGGGGACCACGCGGCTGTATAACGCGCCGTTACCGTGCGAATCCGGCGGCTTTCCGTAATCTTCGAGAATCTGCACCTCGTAGCGGCCCCGGAGACCGATGCCGCTGTTGCTGCCTTTGCCCACCCGATACTCGGCGCGCAGCGCGAAGTTCCAGAATTTCTTTTCCGAAACCAGGTTGTTCGCGGCGGCGACGTTGGTCATGGCGCCGTCCTTCACCGCCCAGCCGAGCTCTCTGCCGGGTATCACGGGCAGCCAGCCGGAAAGGTCCTTTCCGTTGAAGAGCGCTACTGCTGTGCCTTCGCGCCACGACCCATCGTCCTTTTCGGCAATCTCCGGGGCGCGCACTCCTACCCATCGGAAGGTTTCCTTGCCGGTGTCCGTGACGCCTTCCATCCGGCCGTTCACCAGCCTGGCCCGATACACTTCCGATGGGCTGCGCTGCTGGCGTCCGGTGAAGCTGAACCGCAGCTCGCCATCCTGAACCGAGAGTTGCGGAATGTCGTACATGCCGCCGCCGGGCGCGCCCACGAAGCGGCCTTTGGCGCCATCCACCTCCAGCCACCAGGCGCGGCCGCGCGGTTCGTTGAGCACCTTGATATTCCAGCGGCCGTCAAAGCGCGCGTCCGCCGCCTCAAGGCAGCCGGTTATCAATAGAGCAATGAATACGCTTCGTGTCATGACTTCTCATGCCCAGGGATCATTGTGATGGAACCGCATCGAAGTTGTCCACGGTTCGCCCGTTAAGAATGTTAAAAGTGGGCGAACTCTTCGGGCGGGGCGTCGAAATGCCCGGCGGTCACCCGGCTGCGGCCGTCCCACGACACGATGTCCGGAATGGACCCGGCGGGCAGCAGGTACGCACAGTAGCTCGCTTGCAGACGTTGTTTCGCGGGCAGCCAGCGATATGCGGGCGCGCCGAAGAGGCTCCCGCGCTCCACCATCTTGCGGCGCGTTTCCGGCATGGGCGAGACGCCGAACTCCATGCCGCGGGTCAGCGCTTTGCCGTTCCAGGGCGGCGCTTCCCGGCTGTGATTCTCCTCCCATATGCCAAGCCATGGAAAATCGGCGCGGCGCCAGACGTACCCGAACAGAGTTTTGAGGCGCGGCGTAAAGGCCGCGAAAAAGGCCTGCTCCCGATGCGGGTCCATCAGATGGGCGGTATATCCGGCGGAAACCGGCGCATCCGAACAGACCCGCAGGTCGATGGTTCGCCCCTCAGCCGCAGGCACGTGCGGCCAGTCGAACTCCGCGCCCAGGCGCATGGTTCCTTTACCCGCGGCGAAGTCCGTTTCATAGACTTTGGACCGCGTGGCCGGCAAGCGAAACTGGGTTTGGCCTTTCTCCAGAAACGGCGGCCCCAGGGTCGCATGCTGGGTCCAGGCGAGAGGCCGGTCAAAGGACAGCAGGTTCTCGACGACTTCAGTGAACTGCACGACACGCGACCCGGGAACCAGTGCGATGCGCCGTTCGAAGCGCAGTTGCGCCAGCGGCAGCTCCGCGCTTGCAGTCAAGCGCGATTCTTCGTCGCGAATTTCGTAGCTTGCCACGGAACCTTCGCCATGCACGGTGAGGCCCGCCGCCGCTTCGGCATCGGAAGGTCCGCCGAAAATGTCGAGGCAGAGATTATGGCCCATGATCCCGGCCAGCAGCCGGCTCTCCGCGTCGCTGCCGTACTCGGGATGCTTCTTTGGATCGAAACGGGAAGGCTCAATAGAGGGCCAGGGTGGGATCCAGAGAGGATTCACTTCGCTCGCCGTATCGGCAATCTCCGCCACATGCCCACCCTCGCACAGCACGGTCACGCGCAGCACGTCGTTTTGGATGGTAACGGCGCGCCGGCCGCGGAAGGTCGTCTCCACCGGCGGCCCCGGCTAACCCTTCGTGGACCTTGTGGCCTCGGGCGTGCGGCCCATTTTGTCAATCTCGTTCCAATAGACGCGGCGGCCTTCGTCCATGGCTTTGTTGGCCAGTATCACGCCGGTGGCATCCATCAGGCCGACCTCGAGATCCGCCTTAGGCCGCTTGCCGTCGCGCACGGAAATCAGGAACTCCTCCATGGACACCGTGACCGGGTTGCGGTCCTCTTCAGGAACCAGGATGCCTTTGGTGTAGAGCCAGCGTTTCGCAAACTTCAATTCCTGCTGCAGGAATGAGTCGTCTTCGTTCTGCAGGTCGCGCGAAAGCAGGATCGGCAGCGGCTTGCCGGCAGCACCCGTGGTCATTGTCGCGCCCGCCTTCCAGTTCTCCTTCTTCGCGGCGGCGGGTGTGACCTTTGGCCGCGACGGCTCCTGGAACCAAAGCGCGGTCGCCGGCTGGTCGTCCGAGCCGACGGTAATGTGGATGGTGCCTTCGGTGCCCATGATCACTTCGCCAAACTCCTGGCGTTGCGCGAGCAGCATATCCAGGTGGGCATTGGTCTGGATCGAGCTGTACATCAGCTTCTGGCCTCCGGGATAGGCGAAGATGAGCTGGATGTTGTCATAGATGTCGCGGCCATCCTTATAAAAGTCGATGCCGCCCACTCCGCTAATCATCTCGGGATGCATCCCGAACATCCAATCGGCTACGTCTATCTGGTGCGAGGCAAGCTCGGCGGTGAGACCTCCCGAGTACTCGCGATACATCCGCCAGTTGATCTGGCGCTCCAGCTTCGGATCGTCGACCTTGCGCCGCCAGGTTGTGTTGCGGTGCCACTGGGCGCGCACATGAGTGATCTTGCCCAGCATGCCCTGGTCGATCATCTCTTTCGCGGCCTGATAGAACGCGCTGTACCGGCGCTGCAAACCGACCTGGAGAATCTGCTTGGGGCGATCGGCGCAGATGGCGCGAAGAGCGTGTACCTCCTCGGGCTTGAAGACCAGGCTCTTCTCGCAGAACACGTGCTTGCCCGCCAGCAGGACGTCCCGAGTGACCGGAAAGTGCATGTAAAGCGGGGTGGCGATCAGGACGCAGTCGATGTCCTGGCGCGAGAGCAGCTCGCGGTAGTCTCTGTACGAGGCGGGGCTGGTGCCGGCCGTCGCGACGCCCTTCTGAAGGTTCGGCTCATAGGTGTCGCACACGGCCACGCAACGCCCACCGTCCACCTGGTTCAGGTGCTTGAGCAGGTACGTGCCGCGGCTGCCCGTGCCAATGAATCCGTACTGCACCTGGCTGTTGGCGGCTCTCGCTTTCTGAAAGGCAGGAGCTCGATTGGGGATCGCCGAGGCCACGGCGGTGACGGCTCCGGCAGTTTTGACGAAATCCCGGCGGGATACATCCTGATCGGCCATGATTAGAACGTCCTTGGTTGTAAAGTCACCCAAATTGTATCACGCGGCCTACGGAAGCCGTGATAAAGTAAACCTCCATGCGGCAGCTGTCCACGCGGGGAAACGCGTGGATGGCGCGCTGCAATAAACTGGAAGCAAATGAGAAAACTTCTCGCCGCTTTAGGGCTCTGTTGCGCCGCCTTCGCGCAGACCCTGTCCATCGAAGAGTACGAGCCGAAGTCCACGCTCGTGGTGCCGGGGCAGCCGGTCACGCGCGCCAAATTCCCGTTCATCGACGTGCACAATCACCAGCGCAACATGGGGCGGGATCGCCTGGACAAACTCGTCAAGGACATGGACGGCATCAACCTCCAGATCCTGGTCAACCTGAGCGGGGGCTACGGGGATCGCCTGAAAAGCGCCGTCGAGACCATGAAGGGCGCTTATCCGAAGCGATTCGCGGTGTTCGCGAACATCGACTTTAACGGCCTCGACGAACCTGGATACAGCGAGCGCGCGGCGGCCCAGTTCGAGCAGGACGTGAAGAACGGCGCCCAGGGCCTGAAGATTTTCAAAAACTTCGGCATGGATCTGAAGGACAGTAAGGGACAGCGCGTCCACGTGGACGACTCGCGCTTCGACAAGATCTTTCAGATGTGCGCGAAGTACAAAGTGCCGGTGCTGATCCACACGGGAGAGCCGGCCGCCTTTTTCCAGCCGCACGACCGCTTCAACGAGCGGTGGCTGGAGCTGAAGCAGTACCCTTCCCGCGCGCGCCCGCCGGAGCGCTACCCGAGTTGGGAGACGCTGATGACTGAGCAGCGCAATCTTTTCGCGCGGCACCCTGGAGCTAACTTCATCAACGCCCATCTCGGCTGGCTGGGCGGCAACCTGGGAGAACTGGGACGCCAGATGGACAAACTTCCCAACGTGTACACGGAGATCGGCGCCGTCCTGGCGGAGCTGGGCCGCCAGCCACGCTTCGCGAAGCAGTGGTTCATCAAATATCAGGATCGGGTGCTGTTTGGTAAGGATACGTGGGCGCCCGATGAATATCACTATTACTTCCGCGTGCTCGAGAGCGCCGACGAGTACTTCGACTACTACCGCAAACGCCACGCCTTCTGGAAAATGTACGGCCTGGATCTTCCGGACGACGTTCTGAAGAAGCTCTACTTCAAGAACGCGCTGCGTATTGTTCCGGGGTTGGACGCAGCGCCATTTCCCAAGTAGCACACACAAGTAGCACACACGTACGGGCGTTGCGCGATCTGGTAGCCTTGCCCGCTCGGCCTCTCTCCATTAGAGTAAAGGGATTCGAAGGAGCAAGCCCGTTATGAGCGAAGAGAAGACTTCACGGCGAGAATTCGTGGGCGGAACGGCCGTTGCCGTCTCCGTAAGTGTCCTCGCGGCACAGGTTCTGGCGCAGACCGATGCCTCCGACAGCGGAATGCCCACCCGCGTTCTCGGCAGAACGGGCCAGCGCGTTTCCATCATCTGCCTGGGAGGGTGGCACATCGGCGCGGTCAAAGACCAGCAGGAAGCCATCCGGATCATGCACGCGGCGCAGGACGAGGGCGTCAACTTCTTCGACAACGCCTGGGACTATCACAACGGGGGCTCGGAGGAAGTGATGGGCAAAGCCCTGGAGATGGACGGCCGCCGCAAGAAGATCTTCCTGATGACCAAGAACTGCGAGCGCGACTACGCGGGGTCCATGAAAAATCTGGAGCAAAGTCTGAAGCGCCTCCGGACGGACTACCTGGACCTCTGGCAGTTCCACGAGATGGTTTACGACAACGACCCGGACTGGGTATTCGAGAAAGGCGGGCTGAAGGCCGCGCTCGAAGCGCGGAAGGCCGGCAAGGTGCGGTACATCGGCTTCACGGGCCACAAAGATCCGCGCATTCACCTGAAGATGCTGGCCAAGCCGCACGCCTGGGACACTGCCCAGATGCCCATCAACGTGATGGACGCGCACTACCGCAGCTTTCAGAACGAGGTGGTGCCGGTGTGTCTGAAGAACAACGTGGGCGTGATCGGCATGAAGGGGCTGGCCGGCGGCTATCCGGAGGGACGCATTCCGTCCCAGACGCGTCTCACGGTGGAGGAGTGCTTCCGTTATGCGCTCAGCGTCCCGGTGGCCTCGCAGGTGGTGGGCATTAACAGCATGGCGCACGTCAAGCAGGACGTCGCCATCTGCCGCGGCTTCAAACCGCTGAGTCCAACCGAGAAAAAGGCGCTGGCGGCGCGGGTGAAAGACGAAGCCACCGACGGCCGGCACGAGCTGTTCAAATCCACCAAGGTCTTCGACGGGCCGCACCATAGAAAACAGCACGGCTTCGACACTGCCGTGGCAGCGGATTGATGGTGTGGGCACTGCCATCGTTGTCGGCGGAGGCCTCGCCAGCATGGTTGTTGCCCGCGAGCTGGCGCTTCGCCGCTGGCGGGTCATTCTTCTAGAACGTTCCAAACGCCTGGGAGGGAAGGCCGGCTCCGATATCAAGGACGGACGCCTGGTGGAGCACGGCTATCACGTTTTTCCCAAGTGGTATCCCAACGTCCGGGCCATCGTGGACCGCATCGGCGTCCGGCTAATCGATTTTGATCGCTACCACTTCCTGCTGCCCGGCCCGCATCCTGCTGATCCCCGTAGTGGCCGTGGCGCGGGTGATCGCCTGGCTCGAAGAAGAACTCTCACCGCATCGGCCTGACGCTTCGGACGTCCGCCGCAAGGCGACGCCGAAGCTGCAAATGGACTCGCGCCCGGCCCGCAAGCGGTAGGTATCGTCCGCCGGACGATTCGATAAATCACGCATGAACGCGCCGCTCAGGACCGGTTCAGCCGCAATAGTTTAGAATTTGCTTCGTGATGCTGATATTCGCAAACACGTCCCTCAACTTTGGCTATCCGTGGTGGCTTAGCTATGGCCACTTAATCGTAGTGGTCCCTGCTGCCTCAATATTGCTCCTCGGGTATAGGCGTAAGTGGTCCAAGTGGCCGATGCTCCTATTGGGCGTTCTCGTTCTCTGGTCCAGTGCTGCATTTCTAGTGACGCGCTTCGCCTTCGACGTTAACGGGAGACCTTCATTGCCGACCCAAAGCTTTCTCCGTTCCGGCAAGGGCCAAGTCCTCGATATAGGGGCGGGCACGGGCAGATCGTCAATTATGGTCCTCGAATCTCGTCCTCAAGCGACTCTTGTTGCACTGGATCTCTTCGCTGACTCCTTCGAACGGCACTTCGGACATGGCCAGAGTCCCCCGCAGAGATTGCTTGCAAACTTGAAAGCCGCGGGTGTGGAGCAACGCGCCACTATCGAGACCGCCGACATGCGGAAGCTTCCATTCGAACCCGCTGCCTTCGATGCAGCCGTCAGCGCGTATGCGATCGATCACCTCAATCGGCAGGGGATCAGTCAATCACTAGCCGAAGCCGCTCGGGTAGTGAAACCAGGCGGTGATTTTCTGCTGATCTTGATCGCCAACGACCCGTGGGCCAAATTCACCTTCGGGCCGCTACTCATGCATGGCGGGACTCGCGGCGCAGCATGGTGGACCGCCCGCCTCCGGGAAGCGGGTTTTCAGGTTCTTGAGGACGGAACACGTCCGATGACTCTATACCTTCTCGCGCGGCGACAATAGGCTGTGTCCAGCAGGCCGCTACAGCAGCGTGCCGCTCAAGATGAGGCTGGCCGCGCTGAAGTACATGATGAGACCGGTCACGTCCACCAGGGTGGCCACGAACGGCGCGGAAGCCGTGGCTGGATCCAGCCCGAACCGGCGCAACAGAAACGGCAACATCGACCCCGCAATGGTTCCAAACAGCACAACCCCGAGCAGAGTGATGGCTACGGTGAGCGCGATGAGCACGGCGTGCTCGCCGTAGATGTCTCCAATGGCCTGCCAGAGCAGAATCCGGGTCAATCCGATCAACCCGAGTAAGGATCCCAGCGCCAGACCGGTTGCCAGCTCGCGGCGAATCACGCGCCACCAGTCGCGCAACCGCAATTCTCCCATGGCCATCGCCCGGATCACGAGGGTGGCCGCCTGCGAGCCCGAATTGCCGCCGCTGCTGATGATGAGCGGAATGAACAGCGCCAGGACCACCGCGCGCGCGATCTCCTCCTCGAAATAGCCCAGGGCGGTGGCGGTCAGCATCTCGCCCAGAAAGAGGACAGTGAGCCACCCTCCGCGCTTCTTGATCATTTGCCGGAAGCCGACATCGAGATAGGGAGCGTCAAGGGCCTCGCTGCCGCCGATCTTCTGAATGTCCTCGCTGGCCTCTTCCCGGACCACGTCCACGATATCGTCGAGGGTGACGATGCCCTTCATGCGGCCCTCGCCGTCCACTACGGGAATGGCGAGAAGGTGGTGGTCGGCGAACAACTTGGCTACGGCTTCCTGGTCCATCTCCTCCTGGACGGCAATGAAGCTGGTGCGCATCACGTCGCGCACGAGCTTCTCTTTGCCGGCCGCGAACAGATCGCGGAAGGTGACCACGCCGAGGATGCGCTGATCGGCGTCGAGCGCATAGGCGTAATAGATGGTTTCCACGTCGCCAATCTGCCGCCGCAGGTAGCTGATGGCCTCGTCGGCGGTCATGTCGGGGCGGACGCGCGCGAAGCGGGGGCTCATTAGACCGCCGGCCGCGTCCTCCTTATAGGCCAGCAGGGCGCTGACCTCGCGGCGGCTGGACTCGTCGAGCAGGTCCAGCAGATTCGCGTGCTCTTCCGGCGGCGCTTCCTGCAAGAGATCGGCGGCATCGTCGGGCGCCAGGGCGCGAAACCAGATCCGGCCTTCGCCGGGAGGCAGCGTGAGAATCACGTCGGCCTGCTCCCGTGCGCTCAACTCTTCGAAAAAAGCGCCGGCTTCGTCCGGAGGCAAAGACTGAAACGCTTCACGCCGCTCTTCGCGGCTCATGGCGGGCCATTGGTCTTTAAGATCGCCTATCTGCCCGGTGCGAATGGGTTTCTCTCCTGTATCCTAAACTTGTGGCGGCATTTTCCCCGATTGAGCGGCGTGACGGCTACCTGCGAATCGGGGACCATGGTCTGATTGGCGACGGCTCCACCGCGGCGCTTGTGGGCCGCGACGGCGCGATTTCCTGGATGTGTCTGCCGCGATTCGATTCCCCGCCAATTTTCTGCCGTCTTCTCGATCGCGCACGGGGCGGCGCGCTGACGGTCACCCTCGCCGATGCCGTCGAATCCCTCCAGTATTATCACGATAACAGCGCCGTGCTCAGCACGGTAATTCGCGGCCGCTCCGCAACCATCCGTGTGACGGACGCCCTGCTGCTCCGGTCCGGCGCCGATCTGACCGAAGACGCCGCGGCCTGCCGGCAGGAGCTGATGCGGATGGTCACTGTGCTCGAAGGCGAAGCGCATCTGGTGTTTGAGATCGATCCCTTTCAGGGGGCGCGAGCCGAGCGCTCCGGCGGCGGCCTTCGCATCCGGTGCAACGGCCGGACGGATGTGGAATTGTACGCTTCCGCATCCTTCCCACTGGAGGGCCTGCGGGCGACGCCAATCATGCGGGCGGGTGAAAGGGCGCACCTCTTGTTGAGCTGGAGCCAGGCCGGGCACCGCTACCGGACGTTTTCTCCGGATGCATTGCTGGACCAGACCGAAGCCGCGTGGCAGCGCTGGCTCCAGCACTTCCGCTACGAGGGGCCGCAGCGGAAGCTGGTCGAGCGGTCGGCGGTGGTTCTGAAGCTGCTCGACTATTTCGAGAACGGAGCCATTCTGGCGGCGCCGACTTCGTCCCTTCCCGAGCGCATCGGAGGGGTGCGCAACTGGGATTACCGGTACTCGTGGATACGGGACGCCGCGTTTTCGGTTTATGCGCTGCACCGCATCGGGTTCTTTCACGAAGCCGGCAGCTTTCTGAACTGGGTGCTGCACGGGTGGGAGCCGGGCTCCCGTCCGCGCGTGCTGTACAACCTGGATGGCAAAGTTCCACCGCCGGAACAGGTGGACGACCGGCTGGAGGGGTACCGGGGGTCGAAGCCCGTCCGCTGGGGCAATGCGGCGGCGGAGCAGATCCAGCACGATGTCTTCGGTGAGATTCTGGATTGCGCCTACCAGTACGCGAGACACCACGGGAGCGTGGAACCGCCGCTTTGGGAGAAGCTGCAGAGCTTTGTCGAGGCGGCCGCGCGCGAATGGCACACGCCGGACCAGGGCATTTGGGAGGTGCGCACGGCGGGAAGGCCCTTCACCTACTCGGCGGCGCTGTGCCATGTGGCGCTCGATCGGGGCGCGCGGCTCGCGGAGCACTTCGGCCTGAAGGGCGATGTGGAACGCTGGCGCGGGGAAGCGGCAAGGATTCGCGAGCGTATCTTAAACGGCGCCTGGAACCCCCGCCGAAAGGCCATCGCCGAGCACCTGGACGGCGGCGGACTGGACGCAAGCCTGCTGGCCCTGCCTTTGCGGCGCGTGATTGAAGCCAGGCATCCGCGCATGGTCTCCACGGTGGAGGCCATCGTGAAACGGCTCGGAGCGGGGAAGGGACTCTTGTACCGATACCTTCCGGAGGAGTCTCCCGACGGACTTCCCGGGCACGAGGGCGCCTTCCTGCTGTGCAGTTTCTGGCTGGTAGACAATCTGTCGGGGCAGGGCCGCATCCAGGAAGCGATGGACCTGTACGACTCGCTGTGCGCGCGCGCCGGGGAGCTGGGCCTGCTGCCGGAGGAGGTGGACGCGACCACGGGCGAGTTCCTGGGGAACTACCCCCAGGCCTTCAGCCATATCGGCGTGATTTCGAGCGGAGTGCGACTGTCGCGTCTGGCGGTGGAGCGGCGGGATCAGAGTCCGGCCACATCGACCACGATCGCGTCGTGATCGGAGAGCGGCACCGCGCGGCCCTCGCGCACATCGTGAATCACTCGCGGGTTTTCGCAGCGCAGGCCGCGAGTGGCGAACCAGTCGATCTTGAACGGACACTTCCCATTGTGGTTGCGGAGCGCCCAATGGATGAAGGCGAAGCACCAGTCCGGCACCCATTCCCCGAGGCTCTGGCGCGTCTGCGTGTTTGTCACATCGTAAGAAATGGTGTGTTCGCCGAGCTGATTGCAGGCGCGGTAATCGAACCCGCGGAGTTCCAGCATGGAGAACAGCTCGCGCTCGAACCGCCGGTCGGGATGCCGGTAATGGTTGCGGATCACGTGGTCCACGCCCATGAGCACCCGCAGCCAGAAGCCCAGGATTGCGGAGAAGGCGCGGGATGAGTTGTAGGTGACCGTGTTCCAGTCGCCGCCGATGACGATGGGCCGTTTGGTATCGAGCGATTCGATAACCTGGCGCATCTGGTCGCGCCGGTGGCCTTGCGTCGAGTTGGCATCCAAGTGGACGCACACCGCGGTGAGCGGAAGGCCGGGCAGTTCGATGTCCGCCGCGACGGCCGTCTGGCTGCCGATGCGCTTCTCGCGCCGCGCCATCTTGTCCGTGCCGTTCGTCAGGCGAATCGGCTGCACGCGCGAGATCGGGTAGCGGCTGAGCACTGCGTTTCCATGCAGGCCTAAGGCGTTCTCGCCCTCGGCGTGGTATTCCACCCCCGAGCCCTTGGTCAGATTCAGGTAGCAGGGCGCGAAAACATAGTGCAGGTTCAATTCCCGCGCAATGGTTTGAGCGATGGGGAGGTTCCCGGACCTGGCCATGCCCGCGTCCGCCTCCGTGAGCAGGAGAACGTCGCAATCGCTCGCGTGGGGATGCCCGCGAAGAACTTCGAGCTGCCCGTCGAGTTGGGCGCCGCGCTCGATGTTCCAGGCGAGGATGCGGTATCGGGAGCGCGGAGGCGCGGGCAGGCAGGTGAAGTCGCCCACCTCGGGCGTCTCCAGGACCTTGCGGATCACGGGTTCGAGAGACAGGTAGAGAGAATTGCGAAGCAACTCGCGCGTGGACCGGCAAGCGGCCAGCGCCGGATAATGGGGAACCAGGCGCTCCCTGACAAGCCGGTGGATTTCGAACAGTCGGTGAATAGCGCTGCGACCCCTCTTCTATCGTAGAACCGATTTTCACCACTGGGGCGCTGAGGAAACCTTTCTAAAGCTTTTTCTCGGCGCCTCCGCGTCTCGGCGGTTAAATTTCCTACCGCTCCTTCATCAGCCACACTTCGGCGATCTGACAACCCCGGCCCGAGCCGCCTCCACCCGGCGTGCGGTTCCACTCCAACATCAGAACGCCGTCGCGAGTCGCTTCCTGCGGCACCGGGTATTCGAGCACCTCATACGGCCGCTGGATGTAGTCGTGCAATTGGTGGGAACCGTCCGCCCGCAGCCGTAACGGTCCCGCTCCGTAGACGACCCTCACTTTGTAGCGCGCCGATGGGTCGAGATCTTCGTACTTCATCCGCAGCGGCTGCTCGTAGAGCGTGATGATGTGATCCCACCACGACTTGCGTCCGCCCTGGCTGTTGTCGAAGAAAGACAGCGGGCTCCGGAAGAACTGGGGATCCTCGGAGAAACCGGCGCCCGGAACAAGATGGCTCTGGAGCCGCGTATTCCCGAGGTCGTCGTAGAACCCGCCGGGACCGGGATCGGTCCACTGAACGATTCGGGCAATTTCCTTGAGCCTTTCGGACTCCCCGCCGATCTTGCGAATGCGTTCGAACTGCTGCTGCAACCATGCCCGGCTATTTAACGGGGCGTCGACGGTATCGAGGTTCGCGCCGCGTCCAACCGAGATGGCTTTGTACCGATCGACGCTGAGCTGCATGCGGATGCTTTGATACAAGGCCTCGGCGAGCTCAAAGACGCGGGCCCGAAGGCCGGCGGACACACGCTCGGTTACAGCGCGGTCCAGGATCGCCTCGGCCGTTTGCATCGCCTCGAGCGATCCAGTCTCTTCGGCGGCGCGCAGCTTCTCGTTGGCCTGGTCCTCGAGCGACGTTTCGTACAGCAGGCGGCTTTGCACGTAAGCGTCGTAATAGGCGCGGTAAAGTGCCTGCTGAAATCTCCAATTGGCGATCAAAGGCGGCGGCGCGGCGCGCTCCATCGCCTGGAATTGCAGAAGCGTCTCTTTGATGCCGCCGTTGATCAGCGCGGGTCCGCGCCAGTTGCGCTCGAGCGCCAGCAGGCCCTGCGCGAAATCGTCGGTGAGATCGGGGCCGATAAAGTAGCGGCTGTAGTCGCGCAGAATGTCGATGACGGGAGTATCCTGCTTCCAGCCGAGGGCGCTCCAGATCGCCTTATTGACGTCGTCGTTGCAGCCCTCCGAGTACGCGATGAACCCGATGGTATGCCGCCGCAACAACCGGTAAATTTGGGCCTGGTCGAGCGGGCGCGGATTCACCGGCTCCCTCGCCTCGGTAAAAGCGAACGCCGCGTCCCAATCGGGCACAGGGTACTGGCTGCTTCGGGTGTGAGTGATGTCGGGATAGTGGCGGATGGGCAGGTCCTTGTGGAGGCGTTCGCGCAACTCCTCAAGACTGATGCGGGTCTGCGGGCCATAGACGATTCCGCTGAGCCAAGCCGGTTTACTGTTGGCGATTTCGAGAAAGTGCTCGATGCTGGCGGCGTCGAATCCTTGCGGCGCCAGCCACATTTGCGCTTTCGGATGATGCTTTCGCAGGTTCGCGGTCTGCTTTTCGAGCATCGGCATCAGGATCTTGGCCGGTGTGTGGCCCGGATCCCCGGCGGGCACCAGGATCGCGTCCACGCGAGACAGCTTGCGGAAGACCTCGCCCCACTCGTTGAGAGCGAACTCGACGGTCTTGGGGTTCGAATAATCCTCGTCGAGCGCCGGGTACCAGATCCAGACGTCCAGCCCGTAGCTGTCGAGCACCCGCGACATGCCGATCATCATCTCCATCTGCGGCTTAGGGAAATGCGGACTGTCGGCGGCATCGTCGGAGCGCGGCGGAATCAGCTCCACCGCGTTGATCCCGAACACGACCAGGTCTCGGATGTACTGTTCCCACATCGCCAATGTCCAACCGTCGTAGGAGTTGGTCTTCGGACGGTAGCCCAATTGATGGCCGCGCAAGCCTGTCTCCGGTGAAGTCGCAACGCCGTAGTTGGCTGCGAGAAGCACCTGGCCGCGCCGCATCTCCAGCTTCCGAAGAAGGTGGCCGGCGCCATAAAGGACGCCCCGCGCATCGCGTCCGTTGACGTACACCTGCCGGTCCACGACGCCCGTGCGGAAACTTTCGGCGGCTGTGGGCGGCGCGGCTGCGGCCGGCAACAGCGCGTTCACCGCGGCCGTTTGTCCCACCACGATGACCGGACCCGATCCCGCCGGTTTCCGGGTCGCGTGTTCCCACCGGATTCCAGTCCTCCGCTCCACCTCGTCGCGGAGCATCTCGATCGCTTTTTGTTCGGGAGAGGTGAGGTTGCCGTCCGAGATTACGGCCGCCTGGGTGAGGTCGATTTTATCCTGCGGCGTAATAGGGAGAGCGGAGGCCAGCAGCAGCACACAGATCCAAAGCTTCATGCCGGGCGATTATAAAAGGTGGAGAGGTCCTAATGCAATTGAAGACTGAGGTGCAAGAGCGTCACGACTTGCCTAAGATGGTTTGGGACTTCATGGAGAAACTGCCGTGCGAAATTGCTTCATCGCGATACTGCTCTGTGTTCCGTGTACCTTGACGTTCGCTGAGGGGATTTACTTTCCGCCGCCCGGCGAGACTATGCAGCAGCAAAGCCGGTGGACACCGGAGCGCGCGGGCTTTGATGCTCAAGTGATTCAGGAGTTGACCAGGGCGAACGTCGCCCAGCGTTGGGCGCTCTGGCGGCACGGCCACCTGATTCGCGTTCACGGCGACTTCAACCAGACCAGCGACGTCGCCTCGAACCGCAAGACGTGGCATGCCATGATGGTCGGCGCCGCAATGCTGCAGGGAAAGATCCCTTCGGTCCGCCAGAAGGTAAGTCACTGGAACAAGGAGCTGACGGGGAAGGACGCCGACGCGGCCTGGTGGCACGTGATGACCCAATCCGCCGGCTTCGACTATCCCTACGGCGCATATCCGGACTTTGATCCGGGGAAAATGTGGACCTACTCCGACTACAATCTGATCAACCTATGCCGGGCTTTGGCGCGAACCTATGGGAAGAAAGACTACACAGAGGCATACGACGATGTGCTGCGGGCCGGTTATTTCGATGCGATCGGGATGCGAGGCTGGAGCACGGCGATCAAGAAAGACTCACGGTTCTCGGGTCCGAATGACGGTGTGCGGCTGGTGCTCGACCTTGAGGACATGGGCCGCCTCGGGCTTCTCGCGTTGGCACGCGGCAACTGGGCGGGCAAACAGTTAGTCCCAAGATGGTTCGTGGAAGCCCTTGAGAGCAAGCAGACCCGAGGGATGCGTGTGAACTACGAGGGGCCGAACGACGGAACAATCGGGCGCGACCCGAAGGAGTTTCCCGAATCGCCATACGGCTTCCTCACTTGGGTGAACACCGACGGCGACTTGATTCCAGGAGCCAGCCGCGCCTGGGCCTATGCGAGCGGAGCGGGAGGTCACAAGACCTATTGGAACCACAAACTCGGCATCGTTTTCGCGGCGGCGGGCGCGAAACTGCTTCCCAAGGGCGGGGACGTGGCCAACATCCTTGAAGCCCACTTGTCTCGCACCGAGACGCGCTAGCGGCCGGTTCACGAGCTTGCGCTCACCTCGGCGAAGGCTGATTCGAATTCCTATTCGCTCCAACGGACCTTCGCAAGATAAACGCTGGTCTTTCCTTCATGGGAGGAGTAGTAGCTGACCCACAGCAGGTTATCGTGCCAGACCAGGCCGGGATAGCTATTATCGCCCGCGCTCGGCAGCGTCAGCACCGGCTCGTAATCCGCGCGCGACATGCGGGCCAGCACCGTGGCCGGCTTTTCGCCGTACTTGCGGCTACCCGCGACAATGGTGTTGTCGTGCAGGATGAGGAAATTCGGTCCGCCCAGGCGCTGGCCAATGGAACGCCATTCCCATTCTTTATAGGGCGGCTTGCTGACGCCGACCTGACCATGGCGTTCGCCGTACTCGCAACGCGCCAGCGCGATCATCTCGCCGGCCGGCGTGAAACGCAGCGTCGTCTCCGCAATTCCCGCGGGCTGCATCTCCACGACCCGGTCGTAATGAACGCCGTCGGGGCTGGAATAAAGGAACCCGGCCCGCGGCGTCTTCAGACCGCCGCCGCCAAGATACGAGACGCCCCAAGCCCGGCCGTTGTGCCAAGTGACCCTCCAGAGCCAATCGCCGTCTGCCAGGATCGGCTGGAGCCTCGCCCAGTCCTTTCCATTCAAGGAGAACGAGACGCGCGGGCGGCGGTTGGCATATCCGCCTGTGGCCGCACGCACCGAGCCTCCGGCCAATATCATCAGCTTCCCATCCGGTGTAATTGAGAGCTTGGGGTCGCGCAGGTCGATCCCCTTTTCCTCCAACAGGGCGACAGGCTTCCACTGTTCCCCGTCGTCAGAAGCGAGCACGCGAAGCTTCCCGTCGCCAAGGACGTGCGTTTCCGCTTCCCGGAAGGTGCAGAACCACCGATCCCGATAACGGATCAGATCCGTGAACGCGTTGTGCCCCGCGCTGTCCCAGATCTTCTTGACTGAGACGATCCGCGGCGGCGCCGCCCACGTTACGGACGGCAGGATCAACCACAGAAAAAGACTATATAACCTAATTCGCACGTTCGAGCTTTTGGCGGTAATGTGCGAGCGCTTGGTCAAACATCTTCCGCGTGCGTGCCCGGTTGTCTCCCGGGCCAAAGTTATTGCGCTGCTCCAGGCTGTACCAGAGACGATCGATCCAACGGAGCATGAGTTCCAGGTCTTCACGCACGAGGACCGGCTGATCGCCGGCTCGGACGAAGATGGCTCCGGAGTGGGCGCGCGGTACGCTTCCAGTGACTCCGCGCGTCGGCTTCCCGCTGGCTCTCACCGCGAACCAGGAACTCCCATCCCCGCTCACATCTTTTTCGATGCGCAGCGATCCCGCGCTCCCGTCCGCTTCCCGGCGCTCGATCACTCTGCCATTCTGGATGATTTCCGCCACGGTCAGCGAAGTCTGAGAAGTGAACTCCGCGGTGAGCCGCGCGGACCATGGCTGATCTGCCGGGACGCGAATTTCCGACCCGGGCGGCTGCCCGTTGATGGTGAAGGCGACCAGCGGGCCGTTCGTCACGAAAACGCGGCCCTCCCGATACCTCGCCAGCCAGCGGTCCCAGCTCATCGTGCTTCCGACCTCCACGTACTGCCGGGAGCCGCCGGGTATGCTGTTGATCCCTCGCCAATTCGTAAAAACGTCCGTGCCCGCGCCCGGCAAAATCTTGAACCCTGAGTTGAGAAGGCTATACCAGATCTGGTAGGCCGGGTCGCCGTAAGGCAGCACGTCGATGGCGTCCATCGCTCCCAGCGCGGCGGTAACCGGAGCTTCCTTGGCGCCGAGCGCCGTATCGAAAACATCGTTCATGGAACCGCCGATGGGGTGGACGTAACTCACAAACCCGCCCTGCCGCCGCGCTTCCAGAGCGGCCATGGTATTTAAGGGAAAATCATACGGCGAGTTGCTTCCGATCACGCTCGTGTAGGACGGCGGCACCTGTTTCTTGAGATTCAAGAAAGCCATGTGGCCGAGCGGATCGCTATTGCGATACTCCTGATTCCAGTAGAGGATGTAGCGCGGCTTGGAGATGGGATCCGGCGCGCCGCGGAAAAACTCTTTGTCGTGGATGAAGGCGCCTTCGGCATTGGCCACGATCATATTGGCCGTATTCAAGTCTTCCGCCTCGAGCCATTCGAGCGATTGCTTCGGCCTCTGATAGTAGCTGCCGCCGTAGTTGGCATGGAAATGGTTTTCACCGGTGTACCAGCCGCGTTGATACCAGTTGGTCCAACGCTCCATCTGGATGGTGACGGTGGTGGTCTCCCCGGCGCCTACGTCAACGGTCCGGTCCAGGATGCGGTACTCGACACCTTTGAGGGCGGTCAGCCGCAGCGTGCCTGCTGGCGCCACAAACTCGTCGTCTCCGCCGGCGATGAAGAACCCCTCACGCGGCGCGCCCGCCTCCAGAGCGTAGTAGAACATCGGCGATCCCGAGGGTCCATAGGCCTTTCCGTCGGCCGCGCGCACGTAGAGCCGCGCGGGACTCGGCGCGCCGGTTTCATCGAGCACTTTCACACGCACCCGGCCCGAAGGCGAACGAAATTTCAGACCGCTGATGCGCACGTGCGTCTTCTCGCCGCCGGAAACCGGCATGAGGAAGATATCAATGTTTCCCAACTGGTTGGAAACGTGCGCCACCCGTTGCCCATCGGGAGAAACGGCCGGCGAGAACTCATCGCGCGTCGTGTTGGTGATGGCTTCGGGTGAGCCGCCCTGCCGTCCGAGGCGATACAACTCGTAGTCCCCTTTCCCGTTCACCACGACTCCCGAGTAGACCACGCCCGAGCCGCTGGGCAGAGCCGATAACGAATGCAGCTTCACGATATCCTCGCTCCGATATCGCGTCAGCGGCAATTGCACCGAAATGGGCGGGCGTCCGGTTCGGATGGACCAGATCTGGGGCGCGTTCTCGCGCTGCGTCGCGAAGAACAGTTCATCCGCGGTGCGATTCCATGAAGCGTCCACCCAATTCGCCACGGGATTTCGCTGCGGCCGCTGCTGGAGTGGGGTGACCGTTCCGCCGTCAACCGGAATTTCATGCAACAACGATCCCGCGTTCGGCGCCAGCAATCCGCACGCCAGGCGGGAGCCATCCGGCGACCAGGTAAGCGTTCCGGCTATGGGGTAGGGAGTCGCAACAGCGCGCTCGCGTCCCGTCGCCACCTCTACAACTTTCAGTTGCCCGGAGATGTTCGGAATGCGTCCGGCCGGAGGAGGACCGCTTACGAATGCGATGAGATCGCCCTTCGGAGACCACGATGGATGTGCGTGGTAGCCGCTCGAATTGGTGACCTGCACGGCTTCACCGCCTTCGGGCGAAACCTGCCAGATACTGCCGAACATAGAGAAGGCCAGCCGGGAACCGTCGGGAGACCACGTGGGGTCGGTGGCGCCCCATGTGATGTCTTCAGAATCGGCGGCGGAGATGCCGGGGAATCGGTCGCGGAGAGCGAGTGCAACCAGAAGCAATCCGGCGAGCAGCGTGAGGAGACGCGGCAGCATGGCCGTAGTATACGGCAAGCGGTACTCTTAAGCGGCGCATGGTATTCTGGGTACGCAGGCCATGAAGAGTCGCTGGGCAATATTGCTGCTTGTGGTGATGCCGCTGGTTCTCACACGGCCCCTCGACTGCCTTACGCCGCTGACGATGGACCAGAAGTCAGTTGAATGCTGTGCGAAAGGCCAGTGTTCGCCGGGTAGTGCCCAAGCAGACGAGTGCTGCCAGCAGTCTCCGCAAGCTGGCAAATACTTCCAAACGGCCTCGAAGGCCTCTATCGATGCCCCAGTGATGCTCCTTGTCGTCCATGGTTCGATCGATGTTTTTCCTCAGTTTTTGTCAACTCTGAATTCCCTCGCTTTCGACCTGGCTTCAGTGCATGGGCCGCCAGGCTCAGGGACCCCACCGCTTCCTCTCCTGATCTAGCCCCTCCTCTACTCCGTGCGGTCACGCACGGGCTCGTCTCTCATTCTCAGTTTTAACAGTCTATCGGTGGAGGTTTTTGCATGTGGCGACATGTCGCCGTAGTGCCTTTATTTGTAGGGCTTGCCTTAGAGCCAGCCTATGGACAAGCGTCCGATCCCGAGAATCGTTCAGAGGCAGTCGGTCTTCGAGGTCTTGTCCGGGAATTGCTACAGAACAATCCCGAGATTCGCGCGGCGCGATTCCGCTATGAGGCAATCACCAAGCGGCCGACACAAGCCGGGACCCTGCCGGATCCGAAGGTCACATTCGCGAACGTGGGCGTCGGGCATCCGCTATCGCGACTGAACGCAAGCGACTTTGCTTATTACGGCCTAGGCATTTCGCAAGAAGTGCCGTTCCCTGGGAAGCTGTCACTTGCCGCCGAAGAGGCGAGAAAGGAAGCCCAGAGCGCGGAGGCGGAGTACGAGGCTACCGTTCTGGATAAGATCGCGCAACTGAAGCTGGCGTTTTACGACTGGTACTACCTGTCGAAAGCCCTCGAGATTACCCGGAAGAACCTGGATCTTCTCGACCGCTTTGAAAAGATTGCCCGCGCACGATACTCGGTCGGCAAAGGAATCCTGCCAGATGTACTGAAAGCCCAAGTGGAGTATTCCGGTTTGTCGCAACAGTTGGAGCTTTTGGAGCAAAGGCTCGCCACGGCCGAAACCCGCATTCAGACCCTGATCGAGAGACCAGTAGAAAAGCCGCTCGGCCGGCCGGCGGACGTCACGCTCTCGCCTCTCGAGATGAGTTTGGAATCGGTTCTCTCCGCTCTCGAAGAGAGCGCGCCGGAACTCCGCTCTAGGCAGTTCCTGATCGAGAGCAGAGCAGTGGGCGTGAACCGCGCAAGAAAAGAGTACCGTCCGGATTTCAATTTCAGCTTCCAATGGCAACGAACCGGGACCAGGTTCCCCGACTACTACATGGCCGTTGCCGAAGTGAAGCTGCCGGTCTACTTCTGGCGCAAACAGCGCTATGGCGTCGAGGAGGCAGTTGCCCGGCTTCGGGAGTCACGCGCGAACTATCGCACGGCTCAGCAGGACCTGGTCTTTACGGCCAAGGACCAATATCTGACCGCGAAGACGAGTGAACGAGTTTTGGATCTCTATCGGGCCGGCGTCATACCCCAAGCGAGCCTATCGCTCGAGTCCAACGTGGCCGCCTACGAGGTCGGCAACATCGATTTCTTAACTCTCTTGAACAGTATGACGACTCTCCTGAGTTTCGAGATGGAGTACTACGAGGAGCTGGCCAGGCACGAACAGGCGCTTGCACGGCTGGAGCCGCTTGTCGGCAGAGAGCTCACAACTTTCTAGGACGATTTGCCATGGAGCCCGTAAATAAGGATTCGATAGAAGTGGCGGAAAACGCGAAGCCGAGCGAAAGGTCCCCTAAACGAAGGCGGGTGCTGCTCGTGCTTGCCGTGTTGCTCGCCGTCGCTATTGGGTTCGCCATTTACAGACAGTCGAATGCCTCAGGAAGGGTAGAGGAGACTTCCACACAGGCCTCTCAAGATGTCTACTACTGCCCGATGCACCCTCAGCAGCGATCCGGCAGGCCGGGCAACTGCCCGATCTGCAGTATGAAGCTGGTCAAGATGGAGACATCCGCCGAGGGGCAGACCCCGATGGCTGGCATGGAGACGGAAACCGCGGGAGCACCCACCGCGAACGCCATCTACATCGCCCCGGAGAAGCGGCAACTGATCGGCGTGAATTCCGTGCCCGCGGAACTCCGGCGCTTGCAGAAGGAGATCCGCACGGTAGGCAAGATTGGCTACGACGAAACCAGGATCACGCACATCCACACGAAGTTTTCGGGCTACATCGAAGAGGTCTTCGTTGACTTCATAGGCCAATCCGTCAAAAGAGGCCAGCCGCTGTTCACCATTTACAGTCCCGAGCTGGTTGCCACACAGGAAGAGTACCTGCTTGCGATGAAGTCCCGCCAAATCCTCGGAGACAGCCCGATTGAGGCCGTTTCGGCGGGCGCGCGCAATCTTGTGGGAGCGGCTCGGCGACGGCTTCGGTTGTGGGACATCAGCGAACGGGAGATCGAGAGCCTCGAACGGACGGGTGAAGTGAAGCGGGCGCTCACAATCTATTCTCCCGTTAGCGGCGTAGTGACGCAGCGCGCCGCCTACCATCACGGCAAGTACGTCACCCCGGAAACGGAGCTCTACGCCATCGTCGATCTCTCATCAGTTTGGGCCTTAGGAGAGGTTTATGAACGCGACCTGCCTTACGTCGGCTTGGGGCAGACCGCCCGAGTTGAATTCCCTTACACGTCGGACATGCCGAACCGCTCCGGCAAGGTGGTCTTCGTTTCTCCGACGTTGAAACCGGAAACACGCACCGTCGAGGTGCGCCTGGAATTCCCCAATCCGAACCTCAAGCTCCGGCCGGATATGTTCGTGAATTTCCGCCTTTGGAAGGACCTCGGCCGCCACTTGGCTGTGCCGGTTGATGCCGTGTTGCAGACGGGCACGGAACAGTACGTGTTCGTCGACTTGGGCGAAGGTTACTTCGAGCCGCGCCCGGTGCGGCTCGGGGCAGAGGCCGACGGTTACTATGCGATCGAAAGCGGCTTACAGGTTGGCGAACTTGTCGTGACGGCAGCCAACTTCATTTTGGATTCCGAAAGCCGGCTAAAGGGCGTGTTCGAAAACATGGGTAAGCCTTCGCCGGTTTCTCCGGGCCAAGCTGGAGCGCCAAAGCAGAATCTTTCCATCGAAGTCCTGGAGCCGAAAACAGCGAAGGTTGGGGCGAACCGGATCCGCGTGGCCGTAAAGGATTCGTCGGGCAAGCCTGTCGAAAACGCGGACGTCCAGGTGCGGCTGTTCATGCCCCAGATGGGAAGCATGCCTCCGATGACGTCAACGGCTTCCCCGCAACACGCGGGGAAGGGGGTGTATCAGGGCACAATCGACTTCCAAATGGCCTGGACGTGGGCGACGACCATTACTGTTCGAAGGGATGGCCAGGTCATGGACTCGCTCCAGACGACCATCACGGCACGCTAGGACATCGGGATGATCAATCGGCTTATCGAATATTGTGCTACACACCGCGCCTTGGTGATCATCTTCACCGCCGTGCTCGTGACGGCCGGCATCTGGTCGATGCTCCACATTCCGCTCGACGCGATTCCGGACCTCTCGGATCCGCAGGTGATCATCTACACCGAATGGCCGGGCCGCAGTCCGAACCTGGTGGAAGACCAGATCACTTACCCAATCGTTTCGGCGATGCTGTCAGCGCCGAATGTCAGCGTGGTCAGAGGCATCTCGGACTACGGCTTCTCCTATGTTTACGTTATCTTCGACGAGGGCACGGACATCTACTGGGGCCGGAGCCGCGCGCTGGAGTACATGAGCAAGTTCAGCGGCAAGCTTCCCGAGGGAGTGTCGCCCACACTCGGTCCGGACGCCACGGGCGTCGGCTGGGCGTTCGAGTATGCTCTGGTCGACAAAACCGGAAACAACAACCTGGCGCAGCTTCGTTCCTTCAACGACTGGTACATGCGGTATTGGCTGGAGAGCGTCCCTGGTGTCGCGGAAGTAGCGGTCGTCGGAGGTTTTGTAAAGCAATACCAGGTAAACGTCGACCCAAACAAACTTCTCGGCTACAAGATCTCCATGCACTCCATCATCGACGTGATTCGGAACAGCAACAAAGAGGTGGGCGGCCGGGTTGTGGAGTTCAGCGGCAAGGAATATCTGGTGCGCGGACGAGGCTACGTCCAGTCCGTCGACGACATCCAAGGTCTGCCCATTGGCACGGATGGCAACGGCACGCCCATTACGGTTCGCGATGTGGCTCGCGTCGAACTGGGGCCGGACATGAGGCGCGGCGTCGCGGAGCTGAATGGAGAGGGAGAAGTGACCGGCGGAATCGTTGTGGTCCGTTACGGCGAAAACGTGATGGACGTCATCGGCCGCGTCAAGCAGAAGATCGATGAGACGAAGGCCGGACTGCCGGAGGGAGCCGAGGTTGTCATTACGTACGATCGCTCCGATCTGATTCAGCGTTCAATCGACACGCTGACACTTACGCTGATCGAAGAAATGGCTATCGTCAGCGGCGTCATTCTGATCTTCCTGTGGCACATACCAAGCGCCATCATTCCGATCATTACGATCCCGATCGCGATTATTATCTCCTTTATTCCTATGTATGGCTCCGGCGTCACGGCGAACATCATGTCGCTCGGAGGAATCGCCATCGCGATCGGCGCCATGGTCGATGCGTCCATTGTGGTTGTGGAGCAGACGCACAAGAAGCTCGAGCATTGGCAAGCGGAGGGCCGTCCGGGCAGCGGAACTCGTGTAGTGATCGACGCCGTGAAAGAGGTCGCGGGACCGAGCTTCTTCGCGCTCCTGGTGATTGCGGTCTCATTTATGCCGATCTTTGCGCTGCAGTACCAGGAAGGAAGGCTCTTCAAACCGCTCGCGTTCACTAAGAACTTCTCGATTACAATCGCCGCGGTGCTGGCCATCACGCTCGATCCCGCGATGCGATTGTTGTTCATGCGGACGGCGGAATTCGGTTTTCGTCCACGGTGGCTGTCAAAGGTCGCCAATGCAGTCCTGGTCGGAAAGATTCACAGCGAGGAAAACCACCCGATCAGCCGGCCTCTGATGCGGATCTATCATCCGGTGGTACGGTTCGTTCTCGCAAACCGCTGGCTGGTAATCGTGGTGGCGATCGCTCTCGTCCTGGTCACCATTCCTGTCTATAGCCGGTTAGGGTCGGAATTCATGCCTCCGCTGAATGAAGGCAGTATCCTCTACATGCCGATTACGCTGCCTGGCATCTCAGTGACGGAAGCTACCAAGTACCTGCACATACAGGACAAGCTGCTGGCGCAGTTTCCTGAAGTTCGGACCGTATTTGGCAAGATCGGCAAGGCGGAAACAGCAACGGATCCGGCTCCCATGAGCATGGTCGAAACGACGGTGGTCCTCAAGCCCGAGAAAGAGTGGAGACAAGTCCACACGGAGCGCTGGTATTCGGATTGGGCGCCGGAATTTCTGAAGGCGCCGCTCAGGAAGATCTGGCCGGAGGAGCAGCCGATCGGTTGGGAGCAGTTGATCGAGGAGATGGACAAGGCGGTCCAGATCCCGTCGTTTGCCAACGCCTGGCTGTTCCCGATCCGGACCCGCATCGATATGATCACAACCGGTATTCGCACGCCGGTGGGAATAAAAGTTCTCGGACCGGACCTCAAGATCATCGAGAAGATTGGGCTGGAGGTTGAGCGCGCCCTGCAAGAGGTTGCGGGCACCCGAAGCGCATTCTTCGAACGCGTAACCGGAGGCTACTACATCGACTTTCAGGTCCGCCGTGAAGAAGCGGCCCGGTATGGGCTCTCCGTGGGAGCCGTGCAGGATATCATCGAATCGGCAATCGGTGGGGCGACGGTTACGACAACGGTTGAGGGAAGAGAGCGCTATCCGGTTAACGTCCGCTACTCACGCGATTTCCGTCAGAGCCTGCCGGCCTTAGCGCGAGTTCTGGTTTCCACACCGAATGGAGCGCAAGTACCGATCACCCAACTGGCCGACATCACCCTTAGCACTGGCCCATCGATGATCAAGAACGAAGAGGGGTTTCTGGCGGGGTTCGTGTATGTCGACGTGGCGGGCCGGGACATGGGGCGGTACGTGGAAGATGCCAAGCGGGCCGTGGAAAGCGCGGTTCAACTGCCACCCGGGTACCATCTGAGCTGGAGCGGGCAGTACGAGTACATGCAGCGCGTTGTGGAACGGCTCTGGATTGTCGTGCCGATTACGCTGTTCATCGTCTTCATCCTGCTGTATCTGAATACCAACTCGATGGTCAAGACCATGATCATCCTGCTGGCAGTGCCCTTCTCGGCGATCGGGGCGATCTGGTTCCTCTATATCCTGGACTACAACATGAGCATTGCAGTGTGGGTCGGCCTCATTGCGCTGCTCGGAGTGGATGCGGAGACCGCCGTATTCATGCTGCTCTATCTCGATTTGGCGTACGACGAGCGCAAGGCCAGGGGACAAATGCGCAGCATGACCGACCTCCACGAAGCAATCGAGGATGGCGCGGTGAAACGCCTGCGGCCGAAGGTAATGACGGTCGCGGTGATGTTCATGGGACTGATACCGATCATGTGGTCAACGGGTGCCGGCTCGGATGTAATGCGCCGGATCGCCGCGCCCATGATCGGTGGAATCTTCACGTCGTTCCTTCTCGAGCTTCTGGTTTATCCGGCGATTTACCGGATCTGGAGGGGGCGGGAAATCCGACGACTGTCAGCGTTATGAATATGAATCCATTTGGAGAACTCACTATGAAATACAAAAAAAGAATGCTTTTGTTTTTTTCGGCCGCGGTGATGGCCGGCGGTCTGGCTGCCATCGCTCCATCGGTAAGCCTCGCTAACCAAAAGAAGACCGAGGCCAGGCAGGTCAAAGACCCGGTCTGCTCCATGATGGTGGACCCGAAGACCGCCGAGAAGGCCGTCTACAAGGGCAAGTCCTATTATTTCTGCAGCAGGGAGGAAAAGGAGCAGTTCGAAAAGTCTCCGGAAAAATACGCCGGTCAAGTGGAGAAGAAATGATCGAATGAAAACTAAGATACATCGAGCGGTCATTTCCTGTTTTTTTACCGTGCTTGGTCTCCAAGCAGCGGATTTCGAGTTTCCAGTATCCCGAGAGAGATTGTGGAAAGACGAGCCTGGGCGGATCAGGATCGATGAATCTGGAGTCGCTTACGACTCGACTGACGGAAAGACCCAGCTTCGACTCCCCTTCAAGAACATTCGGGAGGCGGATGTTTCCGATCCGAAGGTGATCAGGCTGGAAACTTACGACAGACTCAAAGCGCGCCTGGGCAGCCAGCGCGTCCACCGCTTCCGGCTGCGACAAAGAAAACATGGCGAGGATCTGGCGTGGTTTCTGACGTCCAAACTCAATAGACCTGTAGTTGGCGCTTATGCCTTACAAAGCGAGGTGCCCTTCAAAGTTTCCGCATATCACCGCCACCGAATTGGCGGGTGTCATGGAGAGATCCAAATCGGTCCGGACGGTGTCCGGTTTGCAAGTGAAAAGGAAGGGGACTCCCGAACTTGGCGCTATGACGAAATCGAGACGACCGGGTATCCGGATCCTTTTCACTTCCGCGTCACGAGCTTTGCGGAAACCTATACGTTCGAGCTCAAAGAGCGCTTGCCGAAGCAGGCTCATGAAATGGCCTGGAAGGGCGTATACGAGCCGCGGCGCATTTCAGAAATACCGTAGCGGATTTGACGGCTGACGAATGGGCGCATGAAAGGAGGGACTCCGATGTTGGCGTTACAGATGCCAATGGGCGGGATGTGCTGGATGTGAATCTTCGGATGGATCATAGGGATCGGTCTGATCATCCTACTCATCGTTGCCATCGTTCGACTGACAAGGCGTTAGCTCGTCGAGGAAGGCCTACGCGATCAGTCGCGAAGACGTCCTCGACCGCCGTCCGCAGCAATTCCGCAACGCTCCACGCCTGGGCGACACACCCTCGCGGCTCGTGGGGAGCGTCGGCATCGGCGATTTCGGATACCTGGCCGAGCCCCGCCGTGCGCAGATGCTCATGGAATGCGGCCAGCCACTGCGCTGCCTGTGCGCGAGCCGGGTCGGAGCGGCCGCTCACTTTCACATAGGCCGTGATGAAAGGCCCCATAAGCCAGGGCCACACGGTTCCCTGGTGATAGCTCGAATCGCGGTCCCAGACGCCGCCTTCGTACCGGGCCCGATACCGAGGGTCGCGCGGCGACAAACTGCGCAGTCCGAGAGGTGTAAGAAGCTCGCGTTCGAGCACGCTGATAACCTGTCTGGCTCTGTCGTCCGACAGCATTGTGTGAGCCAGGCTGACGGCAAAAACCTGGTTCGGGCGGATGGAGCCGTCGCGCTGGCCGCCGTTCACGACATCGTACAGACAACCAGCCTCTTCGTTCCAGAACAGGTCGTTGAAGCTGTCTCGCGCCCGGGCGGCAAGTTCCCGGAAGAAGACCTCCGGTCCCGCGTCAAAGAACTCCCGCGCCAGTTCTTCCATCACCCGAAGCGCGTTGTACCATAGCGCCTGAATCTCGACGGGCTTGCCGTGCCTCGGCGTGACAACCCAGTCTCCCACTTTGGCATCCATCCACGTCAGTTGAACACCGGACTCGCCGGATGCCAGGAGTCCATCGCTATCGACACGAATTCCGTAGCGGGCGCCGCGCAGATGCCAGTCGATGACTTCCTTCAGCTTGTCGTACAGGTGGTCTTTGACGAAGGCGACATCGCCTGTATGCTCCACAAGAGCCCGAATCGCTTCAAAGAACCACAGGGTGGCATCTACGGCGTTGTATTCCGGCGTCTCGCCGGCCTCCGGGAAGCGGTTCGGCAGCATTCCCCGGTCGAGGCTGTTGGCAAAGGCGAGCAGGATGCTCCTGGCCACTTCCCCGCGCCCGGTTACGAGAGTCAGTCCTGGAATAGCGATCATCGTGTCGCGCCCCCAGTCGCTGAACCAGTGATAGCCCGCAATGATCGTTTTCAGGTCTCCGCGCTTGACGATGAATTGGTCGGCGGCGGCAACCAGGGCTTGAACGAGCGGCTCCGCGGATGGCGATCTAGCCACCACCTCGGCGCGGCGTTGGACTTCCGATCGGCGAAGTTCGGCGGCCTGCGCGGCATCCCGCCGCTCGGTGGACGCGATGATCGTGGCGGCGCCTCCGTTGAACCGGGCGACGAATGGATTGAACAGGTCTTCGCGATAGTCGAGACCGCGCTCCTGCTCGGCGCCGTATTCGAAGTTCTCGTACCAGTGACCGGTAAGGTCCAGTTCGGAGGCGTCGTGAGCGAAATGAAGCGAAGGCAGGCTCCGGTACGGTGTGACAACGGCCCGGCCGGCAGTCACATCGACCGCGGGATTCAGCGCGTTGTTGCGATGCGTCGTCGAATGATAGTCGCGGCATGCGATGAGCGGGCGCACTTCGAGGATTCCTTCGCCTCGCAGCTCATACTCGACTATCGTCGTGTTCTCGCCATGAACCATGAACACCCGCTTCTCGATCTCGATGCCATCTACCTGGTACGTGAAGGTCGGAAACGGATCGAGCCGGAACTCCTTCAGATATTGGTAGCCCCCCGGGTGAATCACGCCCGGGTAGCGGTTGGCGGACAGATCGAATCGTCGTCCACCAACCACGAGCGTCTCTTCAAGCTTGGAAAGCAACAGCAAGCGGCCGACCGGCGGCTTCATGGCAGCGGTGAGTAAGCCGTGGTAACGCCGGGTGTTGAGGCCGATGATGGTGGAGGCCGCGAAGCCGCCCAGTCCGTTCGTCTCCAGCCACTCGCGCTTTAGGCTGGCATCCAAGTTCCCGCAGGCTTCCCGATCGAATCGAATGATACCGATCTTCATCTCATGTTTCGCTCTGTTGCATCCCCAGAGAGTGGTGACGATCGCTTCAGCCGCTGACGACCACGCAACCCGGAACTCCGGGTATAGCGTCAGGCCGCCGCAGTAAAGCGCACCGCAATCGCTGGCCCGATTCCGGACGGCGTGCCGGTGATGAGAATGTTCTTTCCCTGGAGTTTCAGCATAATCTCGTCGTTCCTTCCGGTCTACTCGAACGAATCGTGCCGGTCCTTACCGGCCGGTTTTACTCTGATAAAAAGCTTGTCCCACTTGTGATGTTTGCCCGAGGGGGTGGGGCGCCCGCCCGGAAAGGTTTGATTCAGCAGATGGATGTCGGAAATCAGCTCCGCCTCCATCCATCGCCAATTGGGAAGCCTGCCACTGCTCGAGCCGCCCACTTGATACGCCAAAAGCTTGACGGTGCCGTTGTGGACCCCATAATCGTGCGGTTCGACAATCCGGTCTTTGTTTCGATAGAGAAGCCGGATCAGGCGTCTGTGCTCGATGGCCGTTCGGAGCAATTCATCGAGATTCGATTCGGGGGTTTGCATGCAGGGGCGTCTTGCCGTCAAGCGATCAACTGCGACAACGCAGCCCGGATCGCATTCAGCAGCGGCGCCGGGTAGATCCCGAACCAGAGCAGAAATGCGGTCGCGGCTGTCAGAACCACGCCGGCCGGCATGGCCGTACGCGGCTCACTGATCTCGGCTGCGCTGCCGCACATTGCCGCTACGATTCGCAGGTAGTAAAAGATGCCGACGCCGCTGGTGATCGCGAGGATGACAATTAGAGCCCAAAGCGTGGACGACGCGCCCGCCGAGACGACGTAGAACTTCCCGATGAATCCAGCTGTCAAGGGAATACCCGCCAGCGAGAGCAGCATCGCGGTGAAGACTCCCGCAAGCGCCGGCCGCCGCCAGAACAGGCCGCGATAGTCTTCCAGGGTCTCCGCCTCGCTCTCCGCGCTCGACAGCACGGAAACGATCCCGAACGCTCCGAGCGTGCTGACGAGATAGGCGACGAGATAGAACATGGCAGCCTGCATGGCAAGCTCACCGCTTGCGAGGAATGCGACCAGCAGATAACCCATGTGCGCGATCGACGAGTACGCCAGAATGCGCTTTACGTTGGTCTGCAGAAGCGCCAGGAGATTGCCGGCGATCATGGACGAGATCGCGATGATGGAAAAGATCAGGAACACCGCACCGGCATGCCGCGCTCCGGAGGCGAAATAGTAGCGCAGCAGAAGCGCGAACATTGCGCCCTTGGAAACCGTAGCGATATACGCGGCGATGGGAGCAGGCGCGCCTTGATAAACATCCGGCGTCCACATGTGGAAGGGCACTACGGCCAGCTTGAAGCCAATGCCCGTGACAATCAGGATCAATCCTGGAACGAATAATATATCGTCGGCGCCGGCGGCAAGCATTCCGGTCAAATCCATTGTGCCGGCGGCCGCGTAAACGAGCGCCATACCGAACAGCAGGAATGCGGCTGACGAGGCGGCCAGGATCAAGTACTTGATGCCCGCTTCCAGTGAAACCCTGCGTGCGGGCAGGTAAGCGATCAGCGCGTAAAGTGAGACGGTGAGAATCTCGAGCCCGAGAAAAAAGGAAGCCAGGTGGCTGCTTGCCGCCAGGACCATGGCCCCGAGCGTGCCTGTGAGCAGGAGAACGTAAAACTCTTCCCGCCGTCCGGCGCGCATTTCGAGATAGCCATATCCGAGCAGCGCGACTGCCGCCGTCGCGCCTATCAGAAGCGCCATAAAGAAAAGGGCATAGCCGTCGACGATCAGTAGCGCCGTCACGCGGCGCGGCGCGGCGGCCGCTGCTATCCACAAGCAGCCGAAAGCTCCGGCGAGCGCCGCCACCGTCAAGCCGGCCACCAGCACATGACTGCGCCGGATAGCTATCGCGAGCATGGCCGCCACGCTGCCGCCGGCGACAAACAACAGCGGCAACAGCGCAATCAGATCGGCAGCGCCAATCATCTATATTCCTCGCAAGAAAGGACTGAATGTGTCGAGTACGGGTTGCGGATTCAGTCCCAGCCACAGCAGGCTTGCCATCATGGCGCCCGCGATGAGCGCCTCACGGCGATTCAGATCCGGCAGCGCCCAGCGGTGACGATTTGGACCGTGGAAAGCCCCTTGCGCGATTTTCAACGCATAAAGCGTGGCGGCGACGATGCCTATGGCGGCGGCTGTTGTCAGTCCGCGACTCGCCGGATACGTTCCGAATAGAACCAGGAACTCTCCCACGAAATCTCCCATGCCGGGCAGGCCTAACGAAGCGAGCGCGAAGAAAAGCCCAACCCCGCTCAAGACCGGGATGGTGGACCAGAGGCCGCCCATCCGGTCCAGTTCGCGTGTATGCATGCGATCTTGAAGCGCACCGGCGACAAAAAACAACGCGCCTGTGCTGATGCCGTGGCAAATCATTGTCATAACCGCGCCTTGCAGCGCGAGCCGGTTCCAGACGAAGATGCCCAACACGACGAAGCCTAGATGGCTGACGCTGGTGTAGGCGACGAGCCGCTTCAGATCGGTCTGCCCGAACGCCAGGATGGCTCCATACAGAATTCCGATTACACCGAGCGTCATAGCGACCGGCGCGAACTCTCGCGCCGCATCGGGGAATAGGGGCACCACAAAGCGGAGCATGCCGTATCCGCCTGTTTTGAGCAGGAGTCCGGCAAGTATGATGCTGCCCGCGGTGGGCGCTTCGGTGTGGGCATCGGGCAGCCAGGTGTGCAGCGGGAAAACGGGCAGCTTCACGGCGAAGGCGATGAAGAAGCCCAGCATGATCCACATCTGCGAGCCCGGGCCAAGCGGAGCGCCGAGTAACTGCATGTAGTCGAAGGTATAAACGCCGGTGGCTTGCCCATGCCGGAAGTACAACGCCAGGATCGCGATCAGCATCAGCAGTCCGCTGAGCTGGGTATAGAGGAAGAACTTGATGGCGGCGTAAAGGCGCCGCTCGTGTCCCCAGATCGCGATGAGGAAATACATGGGTACCAGCATCAGCTCCCATGCGAAGTAAAAGGCAAACAGGTCGACGGCGACGAATACGCTCACGACACCCGCCAGCACCCACAACACATTGAAATGGAAAAATCCGACGCGATGCCGAATCTCGGACCAGGAGGCTAATACGGCCATGATCCCGAGAAAGAAGGTGAGTACAACCAGCAGCAGACTGAGCCCATCCATCGCCAGATGCAAGCGAATCCCGGCCTGGGGTATCCATGAGAAATCCACTTGCTCGATCCAGGCCATCGTGCCGGTTAAATCGGCGCGGCCGTAGTTTCGAATCCAGATTTGGACCGCGAGAACGAAATCGATAGAGACTGCGGTCAAGGCGATCCATTTCGGCCATAAAGAGCTCCATCGCCCGGCCATCCCGGCCAACAGGCCTGCTAACAATAAAATGGCGATGAGCCAGATCAAAATCATAAGAACAATGCGATCGCGACGAACACCAATGATCCCGCGGCGATGCCCGCGGCATACCACCGCAATTGTCCAGTTTGGGTATCGCTGAGCGCACGGTTCGCCGCCGCACTCAAGTCGGCCAGACCCGAAGATATGGAATCAATGAAATCCCGCTTACCGGCGTCTGCCAGCCAGACAACGGGGCGCACGAATACTCTGTCATATAGCCAATCGAACCCCCAGCCGGCATGCCAGAGCCGGCCGAGAGCGTTTGCCGCCGGATTGCGAGCGATGGCCTGTGCCACATCAGGCCGGCGAATGAAAAACAGATATGCGAAGCAGAGACCAACGGCAAATGCGATTGCAGCCGCCATGCCTGACGCGACTTCGGCGGTATGGGATTCACTCGCAACAGGCAGCGCCGTGCGCAAGAAGTCCGGCACATTCGCAAATCCGCCGACGATGGACAGAAGGGCCAGCACGAGAATTGGAATTCGAATCGCCGCGCCGAATGTCCTTGTCACGGGGGTACGCATATCGCCAAAGAAGACGAGCGCGATCAAACGATAGGTATAGAACGAGGTAAGAAGAACGCCAAGGATTCCCACCGTCCATAGCCTGGCAGACGCATTCAGCGTTTGCGCGAGAATGAGGTCTTTGCTATAAAATCCGGCCGTGATTAGCGGCAGCCCAGCCAGCGCCGAGCCGCCGATGAGAAACGGCCAGTAGGCGATGGGTAGCGCCCTCCGCAAGCCGCCCATGCGGTGGATGTTGTGCTCGTGATGCAGCGCTTCGATCACAACGCCTGCCGCCAGGAACAGGAGGGCCTTGAAGAACGCGTGGGTCATGAAATGGAAAATCGCCGCCGACCACGCGCCGACGCCGAGCGCGAGAAACATGTAGCCGATCTGGCTCATTGTCGAGTAGGCCAGGACACGTTTGATGTCTGACTGGGTCATGGCACTGAATCCAGCCATGAGCATCGTCGCTGTGCCGAGGATGGCCACCGCCGATTGGATTGGCGGCGCGAGCAGGAACAGCATGTGTGTGCGGGCGATGAGATACACGCCGGCCGTCACCATGGTTGCGGCGTGGATCAGAGCACTTGTCGGCGTCGGACCCGCCATGGCATCGGGAAGCCAGGTCTGGAGTGGAAGCTGAGCGGATTTCCCCACCGCGCCGCCGAGCAGCAGCGCCGAAGCCGCAATTGCAATACCGGAGCCAACGGACCACTGACCGCCTGCCCGCCGCATGGCCTCTTGAATATCAAGCGTCCCCAAACTGCTGAATATAAGAAAGAGTCCGAGCGCCATTGCTGTATCGCCCACGCGGGTGACGATGAACGCTTTTCGCGCGGCGGCGCCATTATTCGGATCTTGATACCAGAAACCGATGAGCAGGAAGCTGCACAGGCCGACGCCTTCCCAGCCCAGGTACAGCAGCAGCAGATTGTTCGCGAGGACCAACGTCACCATCGACGCCACGAACAAGTTCATATAGGCAAAGAACCGGCTGTATCCCTCGAGCCCCCGCATGAATTCAACGGAGTAGATATGGATGAGGAGGCTCACAAACGTGATCACGACGGTCATCAGCACGGAAAGGGCGTCCAGATAGAAAGCGATTTCCGGGCGGAATCCGTCCACGTGGATCCAGGTCCACAGTACCTGAGTCACCGGGGTTTGCATTTGCAGGAACTGCGAGGCTACGGCGATCGCAATGGCAGTGGAGCCGGCGATTGAGCCGACGCCCAGAGCCGCAACGGCTCTTGCCGGCAGCCGCGAACCGAGCGTCGCCAGAATCGCGAAGCTGGCCAGCGGGATCGCGGGAATGAGCCAGATCAGCCCGAACATTTCAGCCTTTCATCTCACTGGCGGCGTCGGCATCGAGCGATTTGTGCCGGTGATACAACTGAAGAATCAGAGCCAGTCCGACGGATACTTCGGCCGCCGCCATGGTGAGGATGAAGAGGAACATCACCTGTCCGTCCGCCTGCCCCCACTGCGAACCGGCGACGACGAACGCCAGTCCCGCGGCGTTCAGCATCACCTCAACGGACATCAGCATGAAGATCACGTTCCTGCGTGCCAGCAGGCCGGCCAACCCCATCGCGAACAAGATCCCTGCCAACAGCAGTCCGTCGCGCATCGGCATGAATGTCATCTCTGGTCTCCACTTGTGAACCGGGCCCCGAGCTCAGGTGATAGGCCCCGACAAGTCCCGCCATAAGCAGTATCGATGCCAATTCCACACCGATCAGGTAGGGCCCGAACAGTGCGACACCGACCTGTTTGGGGCCGACGACGTGCATCGGACCCTCCGGCGGAACGCCGCGATGAAACAGATAGCCCATTTCCACGATGAGGATTGCCGACAGAATCGCCGGCCCAATCCAGATTCCGGGCGTGAGGAGCTGCCGTTCCATCTCGATTGCCGGCGGCCCCAGATTCATCATCATCACGACAAATACGAACAGCACCATGATCGCGCCCGCATAGACGATCACCTCCAGCGTGGCCACGAATGGAGCGCCTACGCAGAAGAAAACGAGCGCGACCGACAAGAGTGAAACGATCAGATACAGCAGTGCGTGAACGGCGTTTAGCCGGGTGATCGCGAGGAAGGTGGCGACTATCGCCACCGCGCCCGCAATATAGAACGGCAACTGCATGCTTCACTCACGGCAGGAGACTGCGCAGATCTACCGGCGGATCCTCGTTCTCCGCCTCTCCTTTATCTTTTCCGCCGATCCGGACACCCGCGATGCGCCAGAAGTTGTAATCCGGGTACTTGCCCGGACCGTCGATCAGGAGGTCCTCTTTTTCATAGACCATGTTTTTTCGCGTGTACTCGCTCATCTCCATGTCCGGCGTCAATTGAATGGCGTAGGTCGGGCAAGCTTCCTCGCAATAGCCGCAGTAAATGCAGCGTGAGAAATTGATTCGGAAGAAGTCGGGATAACGCCGGCCGGTTTCATCCTGCGTAGCCTGCAAGGCGATGCAGTCCACGGGACAGGCGACCGCGCAAAGGTAGCAGGCAACGCAGCGCTCTCCGCCATCGGGATCGCGGGACAGGATGATGCGGCCGCGATATCGAGGCGCGAGATACGGTTTCTGCTCCGGATACTGAATGGTGACGCGCTTGTGGAACGCGTGTAAGAACACATTCCAGATGGTTCGCAGGATGCTCCACATACAGTTATCCCAACGAGAGCGCGACTGCGCCCGTAATCAACAGATTCGCCAGTGACACCGGCAGCATCACTTTCCATCCCCAAGACATGAGCTGATCGAATCGCGGCCTCGGCAGCGAGGCGCGGAGCAGGATGAAGAAGCAGATGAAGAAGAATGTCTTGATGAGGAACCAGACGACTGGCGGCAGAACCGGGCCGAGCCATCCGCCCAGGAACAGCACCGATATCATCGCCGAGATCAGGACCACGCCCATGTACTCGCCGACGAAGAACATACCGAACTTCATGCCGGAGTACTCCGCGTGGAAGCCTGCAACCAGCTCGCTTTCCGCTTCCGGAAGATCGAACGGCAGGCGGCGTGTCTCGGCGACCCCGGCGATCAGGAAGAGAACGAAGCCAACGAACTGGGGCACGACGAACCACAATCCGCGCTGCGCTTCGACGATCTCGAGCAGTCTGAAAGAGCCCGCGAGCACTACGACGCCCATGAGCGAAAGCCCCATAAAAACTTCGTAACTCAGCATCTGGGCGGCAGCCCGCATCGCGCCCAGCAGCGAGAATTTGTTATTCGACGCCCAACCCGCGAGGACGATGCTGTACACCCCCAGTGATGACATCGCGAGGAAGAAGAGCAGCCCGATATTGAGGTCCGCTATATAGATGTCCGGAGCGACTGGCACCACGGCGAATGACAGCAGCACGGTGACCATAATGATGGCGGGCGCGATCACGAATACAGGCTTATCGGCGAAGGGCGGGACCCAATCTTCCTTCATCAGGATCTTGATCGTGTCGGCGAGCACCTGGAGCAATCCGAACGGCCCCACGCGATTCGGTCCGTAGCGATCCTGCCAGAGAGCAAGCAGCCTGCGCTCGACCCAGATCAGGCCCGCTGCCAGCGTCAGGACGCCCAGCAGAATTCCCAATACGCTCGCAATGGGATATGGGCTGGTCATGAGATTCGACGGATCTTTCCCCAGGCAGGCAAACCGATTCCTTCGAGTGGCGGCAATCCGGTGACGCCCCTTGGGAGATCCGGCCGGATCTGGATCGGCAGTTCGTGGGTGACGCCTTGCGCGGTGATTGCGGCGCGATCCGCGGCCGAGACTCGCAGCAGAGTGGCATCTTCGGGGTTGATCGCGACGTAGGGCTTTACAGCCAGCTCGGCGATTGCCGGTGAATGCACGCTCAGCTCCTCCGATCCGAAGAGATGAAACAGTGGGACGAAAAGCCATTCGCCAACGCGCGGCTCGAACGCGGCGGGGATGTTCTCGAACCAGGCGCCAGGGACATCGCGAGAGGGCTCGATCAGCCGTACGCCGGGGTCGCCGCCCCGCAGTCCGTCACCGACTTCGGACTGAAATTTGCCGACCGACTGTGGCGAGTTCCAGCCTGGCGACCAGAAGAACGGGATCAGCGAAGAAGGCGGCTGCACGGGAGCTCCCTCCATGGAAAAGGCGAGGGGCGCGTCCGGATCGGCGGGGGGTTCGGGTTCGTGCACATCAATGTTCGCGAACATCGAAGTGCGTCCACTGAACCGGCGCGGCTCGCGCGGCACTTTCTGCCCCGCGATGCGGAATGCAGCCGATGGAGCAGCTTCACGGACGTCCGCCAGCGCTGGAACAGCGGCGCACATCGCCGAGATGATGCTGTCCAGGTTCGGCCACAGTCCGGACTCCCGGCGCCCACTGGCGACGAGAATATCCCGCAGCCATCGCCAACTTTCCTGGATATCATCGCCGGGAACGAATACCTGAAAGAAACGCTGTGCGCGGCCTTCGTTACTGATAAGCGTGCCATCGCCTTCGGCGAACGTGGCTGCCGGAAGCGTCAGGTCGGCATCCGCGGTAGTGCGGTTGTTCAGGTGATCGAGTGCGATCAGAGTTGTCGCCGGCCGGAATGCGGGCAGCCGCCGGTAAATATCGTTTTCGAGCGCGATTACCGAAGCTCCGTTATGGATTTCCGGAAGCGCTTCTTCCAGAGGCCGCCCGCCGAGCAGAGCCAGCCCCAGGCTGTTGCACTCGGGCACTACGTAGCTCAGTCCGGCTACGCGTCCGTTTCGGCAAAGAGATCGCGCGATGTTCGCCGCCGCGTTGATAAGCGGTTCACTGCCGCAGCTCGGCCCGCAGATGACCAGTGGACGCTGCGCCGCTTGCAACGCGGACACAATCCGATCCACCGAGCCGGGTACAGGTCCTGAGACGGCGGGCGAACCACTGTCCAGTGCGTGCGCCACCGCGAATCCGAGCCGCGCCAGGTCATCGGGCGCGGCTCGATATGTGAGAGTTGCGATGTCATCAAGCGCAGTTGCGCTTGTGCTGGCAATGAATAAGGGGCCGAGCTCGCCGTGCACGGCTTCCCGCACCGACTGGTCCAGCCATAAAGGAATTCTCAGCTTTTCCGCGATCTGCAGCGGCTGCTGCCGCACGGACTGGCGTACGCTCAGAGCCATTCGCGGCGCGACATTCGTCAGATCCTCGCCCAGGACCAGCACAGCGTCGGAAAGTTCCACATCGTATAACGAGGGCAACTGCGCCGGGCTGCTTCTCAGGATTTCCAGGATCTTCGATATCAAGCCGTCACCTCCGAAAAAACGGTCCGGCCCCACTAATTCACGCAGTGCGAAGTTCGCTTCAAGCGAAGCGCGCGGCGATCCGATCCCGATCACTTTTCCGCCGAAAAACAAGGATGCGGCGTACTCCACCGCGACGGCTTTCGATACGGGCTCCCTTCTGAGTAATGGCCGCCGGATGCGCGCGGGGCTGTTCACGAACCCGTACCCGAAGCGTCCGCGATCGCATAGGAAGTAGCCGTTGACCTCCCGATTAAACCGGCTAAAGATGGCGCGCAGAATTCCATAACGCTCGCCGGGGCTGATATTGCAACCCAGACCGCAGTGCACGCATACCGAGGGGGCAAACTGCAGATCCCACTTCCGCGTGTAGTGCGCCGCGTATGTCTTGTCGGTGAACACTCCAGTCGGACACACCTCCACCAGGTTGCCGCTGAACTCGTTCTCCAGCACGCCATCGGCATGGCGTCCGAAGTACGTTGTATTTCGCAGGTGAAAGACGTTCAGGTCATGCCCGCCGGCGTAGTCCCGATAGAATCGCACGCACCGGTAACACTGGATGCACCGATTCATTTCGTGATTCACAAGCGGTCCGAGATTCTGATTCCGGTACGTTCGCTTGTGGTATGTGTAGCGGCGGTAGTCGTGACCGGTCATCACCGTCATATCCTGGAGATGGCAATGCCCGCCCTCATCGCATACGGGACAGTCATGCGGATGATGCAGCATGAGCCCTTCGACGACCGCGGCGCGAAACTCCACAGCCTCGGGATCGCGAATGGAAATGCGCGCGCCTTCGGACGCCGGAGTCATGCACGCCATGACAATCTTCCCGTGCGTGTCGCGTTCATCCTTGAATTGCTTGACGGCGCACTGCCGGCATGCGCCCACCGATCCCATGGCCGGGTGCCAGCAGAAGTAAGGAAGATCGAAGCCGAGCGTCAAGCAGGTGTGCAACAAATTCTCTTTTGGATTAGCGGGGTGCGGCGCGTTGTCGATGTAGATGGTCGCCAAGGCTTACCTCCACGGGCACCGCTTCTCCCGCACGTGCAGCTCGAAATCGTCGCGGAAGTATTTGAGGGCGCTTTGAAGCGGCTCGACAGCTCCGGGCGCGAGAGCGCAAAACGTATGGCCCGGCGCGAGGAAGCGGGTCTGGAACGAGAGCTTCTCGAGGTCGCCCTGTAAACCGTTCCCCTCTTCCAGTCCTCTCAGGAGCCGCTCCACCCACCCGAGGCCGCTCCAGCAAGGCGTGCACCAGCCGCAGGATTCCTGCGCGAAGAACTTCTCCAGATTCCACACCATGCCTACCGGGCAGGTACGGTCGTCGAGAACCACCATGGTGCCGGTGCCGAGCCGGCTGCCCGCGGCCTGGAGGCTGTCGAAATCCATGGGGAGATCCAGATGCTGTTCGACCAGGAAGTCGGTCGACGCCCCGCCGGGGAGTAAGCCGCGGAATTTGAGGCCATCGCGCATTCCTCCCGCGTGCTCTTCGAGCAGCTCACGAACCGTGGTGCCCATGGGCAGTTCCCAGAGGCCGGGCCGCTTCACTTTCCCGCTTGCGCCATAGAGTTTGGTGCCGCTATCTCCCGTCCTTCCCAGCCGACGAAACCACTCCGCGCCGCTGTTGACGATGTGCGGCACATTGCAGAGGGTCTCGACGTTGTTGACGATCGTGGGCTTGCCCCATAACCCGCTGACGGGAGGGAAGGGCGGCTTGGACCGCGGGTTGGCCCGTTTACCCTCCAGCGCGTTGAGCAACCCGGTCTCCTCGCCGCACATATAACGGCCGGCGCTGATGTGGAGATGCATCTCAAGGTTGTATCCGGAGCCGAGAATATTATTTCCAAGGTAACCCTGCCCGTATGCTTCGGACACGGATTGCGCAAGCCGATCCGCCGAAACCTTGTATTCACCACGCAGAAAGATGTACGCGACATCCGCCTCAACGGCGTAGGAGGCGATGATCATACCTTCAATGAGCTGGTGAGGATCGCCTTCCATGAGAGCCCGGTCTTTGAAGGTCCCAGGTTCCATCTCATCGGCGTTGGCGACCAGATACTTGGGATGGGGCGCGCCTTCTCCCATCGGCGTAAACGACCACTTCATTCCCGTAGGGAAGCCAGCGCCGCCTCTGCCCCGCAGTTTCGAATCCTTAACGAGCTCGGTAATTTGGCTTGGGGCCATATGGAGGGCCTTGCGAACAGCTTGATAGCCGCCCGCGCGCTCGTACGTCCTCAGGTCCACCGGCTGCCCGTCCGGACGAATATTCTTTGTGAGCGGCGTTTCCATTTACGGATACGTTTCCAGGATGCGATCGACTTTCGGCGGGTCGATTTCCAGGTGCAGCTCGTTATCCACCGTCATCGCGGGCGCGCGATCGCACGCGCCCAGGCAGACGATCGGCAGCAAGGTAAACCGCTGGTCGGCCGTTGTCTGGCCGAACTCGATTCCCAGCCGCTTGCACAGATGCTCGCGCTGCCGCTCGTAGCCCATAATCCAGCAACTGACGCTGTCGCAGAGCATGATTACGTGCCTGCCGACCGGTTTTCGGAAAATCAGGTTGTAAAAAGATGCGATGCCGTCCAGCTCCGATTCCGTCATGCCAACCAGCTCGGCGATATCCCGCAAACTTTCATCGGACACCCACCCTCGGTGACGCTGCACGATCCGCATCGCATCGATACACACGGCCTGCCTGGTCGGATAACGCTCGAACTCCGATTCGATTTCCTTCCGCTCTTCGGGTGTCAGCATGTTGTTCTCCTCAGCGGTCCACGTCGGCCAGCACGTAGTCCATGGCGCCCAGGATGGCGAGCAGGTCCGGAATCATCAGCCCCCGGCAGATGACCGGCAACATCTGCATGTGCGGGAAGGAAGGCGAACGGATTCGCGTGCGATAGGAGTATGTGCTTCCATCGCTGACCAGGTAGTAGCCGTTGTTCCCCTTGCTCGCTTCTATCGGAGCGAGCGCCTCGCCTGGCGGCAGGACCGGTCCCCAGCTCACGTTCAGAAAATGAGTGATGAGGGTTTCGATATCGTGCATGGTGCGGGCCTTGATGGGCGGCGTCGTCAGCGGATGGTCCGATTTGTACTGGCCTTCCGGCATGTTGTCGATGCACTGCTGAATGATGCGCAGGCTCTGCCGCATCTCTTCGGCGCGCACTATGGCGCGATCGTAGCAGTCGCCGTGCTGGCCAATGGGAATCTCGAACTCGAATTGCTCGTATCCGGAGTAGGGCTGCCGTTTGCGGAAATCCCACTCGAATCCGCAGGCGCGCAGATTCGGGCCGGTGACGCCCCACTCGATGGCTTCGTCCGTGGTGTACGCGCCCACGCCTTTCGTGCGCCCTTTAAAGATACTGTTCTGCAGCACCTCGCGATCGTATTCAGCCAGACGCGGCGGCAGATAATTCACGAAATCCTGGAACAGCCGTCGCCAACCCTCCGGCAGGTCCTGGGCGACGCCGCCAATACGAAACCAGCCTGGATGCATGCGCGCGCCGCAGACTGCTTCCACGATGCCGAAGGCGCGTTCGCGGTCGTTGAAGGTGTAGAAAACCGGTGATAACTGCCCGAGGTCCTGAGCGAATGTGCCATACCATACCAGGTGATTGATGATGCGGAACAGCTCGGTCATCATCACCCGGATAAACATCGCCCTGGGCGGAACAACGATTCCCGCTAGCGTCTCGACCGAGCGTAGATACGCGAGGTTATTGACGACTCCGCTCAGGTAATCAATGCGATCGGTGTAGGGAATGTAGGTGTGCCACGTCTGGCGTTCACCCATCTTTTCAGCAGCCCGGTGGTGATAGCCGATGTCGGGGACCGCGTCCACAATCTCCTCGCCGTCGAGTTGCAGCACGATGCGCAACACTCCATGTGTGCCCGGGTGCTGCGGCCCCAGGTTGAGGAACAAGAAATCCGCGCCATCGGTGCTTCGTTTCATGCCCCAGTCCTCGGGGCGGAACCGCATCGCCTCCTGCTCGGCCTCTTCCCGGTCGTCGGAAAGCTGGTACGGCTCCATCTCCGTAGCGCGCGCAGGATGATCTTTACGCAGCGGATGGCCGGCCCAAGTCTTGGGCATGAGGATACGCGCCAGGTGTGGATGCCCGTCGAAGCGGATCCCGAACATGTCCCATACTTCTCTCTCGTACCAATTCGCCGACGGCCAAATACCGGTAATGCTTGGAAGGGAAAGAGCAGGTTCCTTGACAGGCGTCTTAACGCGCAGGTACGCGTTCCGTTCGAAGGACAGAAAGTGGTAAACCACCGTGAAGTCGCTCTCGGGCTGGTCCTGACGATTCACACGAACGCGCTCATCGATCGCCGTCAGGTCGTAGAGCATCCTGTATGGCTGCTGGACCTCCGTCTTCACGAAGCGGGCCATCTCGGGGATGTCTGAATTTCGCACCCAGAATGTGGGTATGCCGTCGCTCACGTCCTGAGTAGCGAGAACTTCGAAACGGTCCCGCAACTCCTCGGCGATACTCATATGCGGTCCGGCGGGCGCAGCAGCGTGGTCCTTCGCCGTTCGGGTCGTTTGATATCGCGGAACGACGGCTGGGGAGGCCGCGCAACATCCTGTTGGCCCACTACCCAACTGAGCGGCCGCCGCTCGTTTCCAACCGATTCCTGCAACAACAACAATCCTTCCATCAGAGTATCGGGACGCGGGGGGCAGCCCGGCACGTATACATCCACAGGCAGAAACTTGTCGACGCCCTGAACCACGCTGTAGACGTCATACATGCCTCCCGAGTTGGCGCACGACCCCATCGAGATCACCCAGCGCGGCTCCATCATCTGTTCGTAAAGCCGCTTGATAACCGGCGCCATCTTGATGAATACTGTGCCCGCCACCACCATCACATCGGCTTCGCGAGGGGTACCGCGAATCACCTCCGCGCCAAACCTCGCGATGTCGTACTTGCTGGTGATGCTGGTGGCCATCTCGACATAGCAGCAGGACAGGCCGAAGTTGAACGGCCATAGGGAATTCTTACGGCCCCAGGCAACCAGATCCTGTAGCTTCGTGAGAACTACATTCCGGCGGACCGCCTCGTCGAACGGCTCGGCGCCGCTTTCGCGAGGACGGACTGGAGTGGGAGCGGTAACCCACCAGTTCACGGAGCACTCCTGGCGCCTTTCGGGTCTTCGCGCGGCGGCGTCCAATCGAGACCTCCCACTCGCCAAAGGTATGCGAGCGTGGCGCCCAAGATCCCTACGAACACAACCACTTCCCAGTACGCGCTCCAGCCAAGCTCGCGGGCGGCAACCGCCCAGGCGAAAAGGAAGATCGCTTCCAAGTCGAATATGACGAAGAACATCGCAAGCAAGAAGAATCTCGCGGAGAGCCGGACACGGGCCGATCCCGCTGAAGCAACGCCCGCTTCATATGGGTGCCGGGTTGCCGGCTCCCGGTGCCGCTCCCCCAGCACGTATGACGCGCCCAGGATGCCGGCAGCGAGCAAAACTGTAAGCCCGAAGTATGCAGCTAGTGGTCCGTAACCCACTGTTTCACGAGCCTCCGAGAACTGTTCGCGCAGCACATTAGCTTGCAATCGCCTTACCATCTTGGAAAGGATTGCAGATGGGATTCGTGGAGGTGGAATTGCACATCGCGAATCGCATCCAAATGGAGCCGCACCGGGTGATGTGAGCGGCGGTATCCTCAGATCGACAGGAGTTCGCTATGAGCCTGAAATTAGCAAGCCGCGCTTTCCAGCATGAAGGCGTCATCCCAGACAGATATTCAAAGGATGGCGGAAACATCTCTCCGCCTCTCGCCTGGACAGATGTGCCGCAGGCAACCAAGAGTCTGGCCCTGATCATGGATGACCCGGACGCGCCGTCCGGTGTCTTCGCGCACTGGCTGGTTTACAACATTCCCCCGACCAGTACGGAGCTCAATGAAGATCTGCCGGCCACGCCGAGCTTATCCAACAATATCTTGCAGGGCCGCAACGGCTTCGGGGAGCTGGGCTACGGAGGTCCGCGGCCGCCTACCGGAACACATCGCTATTTCGTTCATCTCTACGCGCTCGATGCCAAGTTTGACCTGCCATCCGGCGTGAGCCGGGAGCAACTGGACCAAGCGCTCCAGGGCCATATCCTGGAGGAAGCGCAGCTGATGGGGAGGTATGAACACCGCGAGATCGGATCGCGAGTTGCATAGGAGGGAATTATGGAAAGAAAGGCGTCGGCACGATGGCAAGGCGGCCTTAAGAACGGAAAGGGCGTGCTCTCGACGGGCAGCGGAGTGCTCCAAAACGCCCAATATTCGTTCGGCACCCGCTTTGAGGAGGGCAAGGGTACGAACCCGGAGGAGCTGATCGCTTCTTCACACGCGGGCTGCTTCGCCATGGCGCTTGCAGCGCAATTGGAGCAGGCGGGGCTGACGGCGGACACGATAGACGTGACCGCCACAGTAAAGCTAGAGAAGACCGGGGCTGGCTGGACTGTGACCGGAAGTCACCTCGATCTTGCCGCGCGCGTTCCCGGCGCCGATCAGGCGAAGTTTGATAAGGCAGCTAACGACGCGAAGGAGGGGTGCCCTATTTCGCGTTTGCTAAACGCTACGATTACACTCAGCGCACGGCTCGAAGGATCGGCGCAACGGGGAGGGTCACACTAGCCGCCGCCAGCCTCTTCAGCGATAGGACGGCCTTATGCTTTCCGCGTAGCCGAGAAACGCGCCGTCCCGTACTCGCCGAGGTCAACGCTGCCCGACATCTGTTTGCCGTCAAAAGTGCCCTTGTAGGTATACCGCAGCGACGCGCCCTCGATCCGGCCACCGCCAGTGAACTCGACCTTGTTCCCGTCGATATGGCCGTTGAGCGGACCTTTTACCAGCCTGCCGGCGTATTGGCCGCTAAGGTCATTCCCTTTCGGATCGAGATAGAACGTGTGGCGCGCCGAGCCTACGTTGAACTGCAACTCAGCCTCCCACAATCCAGCGACGTCACCCGCCGGCGCGGCATACTGCGGTTTCGGACGGAGGCCAGGCGCTTTGCTGAGGATCTCGTGCAGCCTGTCGGCCACAACTTTATACTCTCCAGGCCACATCGCCGCGGGGCGCAGCAACATCTCGGTAGCCTGGCTACGTTCGCTCAGGCCGGCGTGAGTCATGATGCGCGGCTCGCCGTCGAGGAGCATTTTTCCGATCTCTCCCGCCGTGATGCCCACTTTCTTCGGATCCCACACAACCTTCATCGTTGGGTAATACTGCTTGTCTTTGGGCTCGATGATTTCACCCGAAACACCGGGAATCTTCGAGACCGTATCGGTGATGTGACGGAACCAGGACCGCCACTCGGCATCCTCGGCGTCACGATTGCGCTTGCCGGTGCGCAGCAACTCGACGGCTTTCACCATGCCGGCCACTTCTTCCTTGCTCACCTTCATGGCACGCGCAAAGGCATGGTGCGGAGCGCTGTTCATAAACGCCGCGGCGATGAGATCCTTGCGGCCCAACAGCATGCCGGCGGTTTGCGGACCGCGGATGATCTTGCCACCGGAGTAGGCGACCAGATCGGCTCCGCGAGAGAGATATGGATTCGGCACCAGCGGCAGGCGGTCCGCGACATCTATCACGACGGGAACGCCGCGCTTGTGAGCGGCGGCGGCATATTGCTCCAGCGTAAACGGATTCCCGTCATTGGCGAGATTGATCTGTCCGGTCACCATGGCGGTCCGCGGGCTGAAGGCATCTTCGAGATCTTTCAATGTCTCGACTTCGATCATCTTGATGCCCGTGGAACGAACGGCATGATCGTAGATGCTGCGCGACCAGCGCGGGACGATCACCTCGCCCTTGAGCCCCGTTGTATCGGGAAGCTGCTGCATCTTTTCGGGATCGCCCCCCGCCACGCAGGCCAGTGTGGCGCAGGTCATGGCGCCGGCGGCGCCCGAACTGACCATGGCGGCTTCCACCTGCAGCAATTCCGCGATTCTCTTGCCGGCGCCCTCCATCAGCTCGTCGAGATTGACGGGGTAAAACGCAGCGCTGTTCATCGCATCGATCACTTCGGGCAGCATCGCCGAACCACCATTGATGGTGTACGTCGAGGTGCAATTGATGAACGGCTTCACGCCGAAGAGCGAATACACCTCCGGCCCTTTTGCGCGGACGGGAAGATCCCTGGCGGCATGTGCAAACTGCGGCCCCAGCAGATTAGCGCCGCCAGCAACAGCGCCTCCGATGAGCACCTGACGGCGGTTGAAAGCGGTGGATTTCAATTTGTTCGATTTCACGATGTGAGACTCCTTCGCCCGGACTTGCTACCCAAACCCGCGGCCATCATAGCACTTCCACGATGTTCGGGACTGGCGTCTGATAGGCTAGTCGGGAATAATCAAGGGCAAGGAGAAATTCATGCGGAAGCGGCTGCTGACGATTGCTGGTCTCACGATTTGGGCGGGCGTCTGTTGGGCGCAGTCTGGGGGCAGTTTATACAAGGTTGACCGGAAGTTTATCTACCCAAAGGCATTCGGAGCGGGCAGGCCCTACAGTCCCGGCGTGCTCGTGGGGAAGACGCTCTATATTTCGGGGCAGATCGATAAAGATCCGCGGAGCGGCGCGCAACCCAAAGGCATCGCCGAACAGACGCGCATGGCGATGACGAACGTCGGGCACGTGCTTCGCGAGGCTGGAATGAGCCATGGAAACGTCGTTTCCTGCCATGTTCAACTCGCCGATATGGGCCAGTACAAGGAGATGAACGAGGTTTATGGCAGCTTCTTTGGGCCGGATCACTACCCGGCACGAACCACGCTCGAATTCCCCGGGCTGCCCGGTGGCGCGAACATCGAAGTCTCCTGCATCGCCTATGCCGACAAGTCGAAGATTGCCCATGTCACTCCGCCTGCGGGGACGATTCCCGCGGCGATGGGCCCGTATCGGCCCGGTGTTTGGGCCGGCGACACTCTTTACGTCTCCGGCAGCGGGGGCCGCCAACCGAAGACCAACGGACTCGATCCCACGATTGAAGGCCAGACAAAACAGACCATGGAAAACATCGGCCAGATCCTCGCCGCCGCTGGCCTGGAGCACAAGGACACGGTCTTCACCAACGTCTATTTCCTTGACTCCAACGGGTACAAAGGCCCCACGTACGGCAAGCTCAACTCCGTCTACAAGGACTACTTCCGGCTTGGCACGGCGCCCAGCCGGGCCAGCTTTTGCGTTTCGAAACTTCCCGGAACGATCAGCGTGGAGATCACCTTCATCGCAACGCGCGATCGCAAGAACAAAGGCCGCGTAGTCCCGGATTCGGCGGGTCCAAGCCCGACCTCTTCCAACGGCGGCGTGCTCGATGGAGATACGCTGTACACGTCCGGCAAGTCCGGTTCCGGCACGACCGTGGAGCAACAGATGCGGGATTCGCTGGAAAGCATCCGCGGCATCTTGAAGCTGGCGGGAATGGACATGAGACACGTGGTGGACGCCCACGTTTATTTGAAGGACATCGGCCAGATGGATGCCATGAACGCGGTATTCAAGGAGTACTTCCCGAACAATCCGCCCGCGCGTACCACCGTTCAAGTGATCCAGGATCAACTGGAACAGGTGCAAGTAGTCGCGGTGCGATAGGAGGCAAAAGGTGAAAATGGAAAGCGGCAACACGGGCACCACGCGGGAACTGAGCCGCCGCGATCTCTTACGGTTTGGCGCCGGAGCCGGTTTGACGGGGCTTGCGCCTCAGATTTTGTCCGCGGCCAGCAAGATGCGCTTCACGAAGTATGAGATCTTTCCCACCTGCATTCCGATGGTGGACCGTGTCCGCGAGGCCTGGATTTCGAGCTACAAACTCCAGGGCACGTTTCAGACTCACTACAACCCTGTATTCGTGCGGCTCCACACGGATGAAGGTCTCGTGGGAACCGGCGAATCGCTCGCCGCGGTTCCTCAGACGGAGAGCATCCTGAAGCGAATGATGGGAAGCTCGCCTGTCGAATTCTGGCAGGATGATTCGATTCGGGGCGTTCTGATGGCCGTTCACGATATTCTCGGCCAGGCGTCGGGAATACCAATCAGCCGCCTTCTATCTCCCACGCCGAAGGCGCGCATCGAGCATACCTGGTGGACACACTGCCTCCCTCCCGACCTGATGGCCTCCGAGGCGAAACTCGCGGCGAGCCTGGGCTATCGCGTCCATAAGGTCAAAGCGCGGCCCTGGCAGGATCCGCTCGAACAGGCGGCGGCAATGTGCGCCGTGGTTCCGAAGGAATACAGGATCTGGGCCGACGCCAATGCGCACTGGAGCTCGCCGGACCGCGCTCTGCACTTTATCAATGGGCTGTCACGCCACCACAATTACTTTGCGGTCGAATCGCCGGTTCAGTACCGGAACGTGGATTCTTTCCGTGTATTGAAAGGGAAATCTCCTCTGAAGATCGCCGAGCACATGGGGGAGGATCCCATGGTCTTCGTGCGCGAAGGTCTTCTTCAGGCCTTCGTCATTGGAGGCCCGATTGGGCGTACGATGGCGAAGCGCGCCTTGATGGCCGAAGTCACTGGCATTCCGCTGTGGATTGAGTACGGAATCCAAAGCGGAATCTCCCAGGCTTATCAGGCGCACCACGCCGCGGCGTATCCCGGCATCGAATACTGCATCACGGTGACGAACTGCCTGGAAGACGACTTTGTAAAGGAACCCTTCCGCATGGACAGCGGCTATTACACGGTGCCAACCGCGCCAGGGTTGGGTGTGACGCTGGACATGGCGGCTGTCGAGAAATATCGGGCCGGGTAGCGATTCGCTATCGGGATTGCCCCTCGGTGACCTGCCGGATTACCCGCAGCCAGTTCAAGCCGAGGATCTTGCGGATTCGCTGTTCCGAGTAGCCAAGTTGCTGTAGAGCCTTGGTCATCTCCGGATAATCGCTAACGTCGCGGATCTGGCGAGGCAGCGGCGGTCCACCGTCAAAATCCGATCCCAGGGCGACGTGATCTTCGCCCACCAGCCGTACGCCATAGTCGATCACCCGCGCGAGTTGATCCGTCCCCATCCAGTACTCATCGGGAATCACTCCGCGATAAACGAAGGGCAGTCCGTTCGCGACCTGCTGATCGGCTTCCAGCAGGGATAGCGGAGCGGGCCGCGTTTCGGCCGTGGGCCTGGATACGGCAGGACGCTTCGAGCGGACCCATTCGGCGTACTTCGGGTTATTGAAGGTACTGCCAAATTGAATGCCGATCACCCCGCCCTTGGCTGCCAGGGCTTTGGCCGCTTCATCGGTGATGCAGCGCGGATTGGCGACGATGCCGCGAAATCCGCCATGACTGTAGATCAGAGGGTGGCGGCTGGCTTCAACGGTTTGCAGGATCGCCTGGTCGGATGCGTGGGCTATGTTGATGACCATGCCGAGCCGGTTCATCTCGGCAACCACGGCTCGCCCATGCTTGTTGAGTCCACCCCAACGGCTGCTGTCGCAACAGGAATCGATGAACGCATTGGTCTGGTTGTGTGCCGTGAGTTGCAGTGAGCGCAATCCGAGGCGGTACAGAGCCCGCAGCAGATTTAGGTCGCCATCCAGATCGAAACCGCCTTCCAGATCCAGAAAGGCGGCCATTTTCCCGCTGCGATTGATGCGCTGGATGTCCGAGGCCGTCCGAGCCAGTTCCAGGATGTTCTTGTTCTTCTCGATCTGATCCAAGGCCAGCTCCACAACACGAAACGTATTCTTTACCTCGTGCCGGCCGGGATAGTAAGGTTCCGGCGTGTAGACCGAAAAGAACATGGCGTCCAATCCACCCGCGCGGGCTCGCACTAGATCGAAGTGGCCATCCGGATAGCGCTGGCCGATGTCGAGTCCCTGCAAGAGTTGCCGGGTCATCACATGAATATGCCCGTCCATCACGAATGCATCCCGATGAAGGGAGGAAACCTGGCAGAGGGCGGGAGTAGCGGACAGCAGGGCAAGAACGGCGATTCTGGCGGTCATGACTTCACACTAACCCGCGGCGGCGGTCTTTGTAGCTGGAGTCCGACTGGAAGCGGCTGACTCCCAGTCTCACCACGGGCTGTTAGGCCACGACTATGGTCCCCCAGTGGCCGATCTTCTGGACAGGCTGGTTCAACCCGGTTGGCCGTCCTATAATGTTGAGTGCGGGCTCGTTTGTTATCGTGAAACTTCCAATGATCGAAGCTATCATTGATGCTGGTCGACCTTTCTACTTCCGTGGCAAGGGGCGGTTACTCAATCGGATATGGCCGCACCTGGGCACAAAAACGTGCGAGGTCTTTGGATTCACTTTCAACTTGGATCTGGCGGACGAGATTCAACGGAACGTTTACTTCGGCACCTTTGAGCCGAAGGAGACCGAGATCATTCGTGTCCATCTGCGCTCTGGTATGACCTTCGTGGATGTCGGCGCGAACGTCGGCTATTTTACAGCGCTGGCCGCAAGTCTGGTCGGCCCCAAAGGCCGCGTCATTGCGTTCGAGCCAAGCCCGTATGCTTTTGAGAGGCTCCGGCGCATGATTGATATTAACAAATTGGACCATGTAAGGGTTGTACACGCAGGCCTCAGCGATAGAGCGGGCCGCCTCAAGCTGTACTTAGGCGTAGGGTCTCGCAATCACGCTCCGACCATGGTTCCGCACGACAATGCTACGGCAGTAGAGGTGCCAGTGCGAACGCTTGATTCCGTCATGGAAGAGATGGGCGTTGACCACATCGATCTGATCAAGATCGATGTGGAAGGGCACGAACCGAGAGTTCTCGAAGGGGCCCAGAAACTCCTGCGCGACCGACGCGTTCAGGCAGTTCTGTGCGAATTCAACGAGTATTGGCTTGTTCAGGGGGGATCAAGCCCGGAACGATTGCAAGCGCTGATTGCTGATGGTGGCCTGGTGGAGGCCACCCAGGCGTCAAGTGGTCGCAGCCTCGAGAATCGGTTCTTTTCATTAGTGCAGTAAAACTCGACGCCCAGCAGCCCAAGCTCGCAGCCGCCGAATTTTCTGGCCTTCACGATGGAAAACTAGCCGGGCTGACCGGCAGGTTCTCACTCAAGCTCCGGTAGGCAGCCTCCACGGCGCCAAATGTCTTGAGATACTCCCGGCCGCCCGACTCGAACGGCTTTCCACCGCGTAAACACTCGATGAAATGCCGCTGCGTCCCGAAGACGCTGTCTCCCTTGTAGCCGTCCGTGACCGGCGGTTCCCAGATCCTGGCGCGACCTCGATAGATCTCACCGGTCGCTAGAACGTGCAGCGATTCGCGGTCGCCTTCAAAGTATGCTTCGCCCATGGCCACGCCCTCGGGATCGGGATCGCGGAAGCGGTGACCGTCGATCCAGCCCGCTAGGCCACGGGCGTGCGTCAGCAGCAGTAGTGCCTGATCCTCGCCCGCGATGATCGGATTGCGGCGGCGCGCGCGCGCGAAGATGGAAGCGATGTCTCCGAAGAGGAAGCGCGCCGTGTCGATGTGGTGCACAAGGGTTTCGTATATCAGCAGGCGCGGCATCTGTCTGAAATAAGGCTGGCTGGGATAGGGGGCTTCGCCGAGGCCGTCCGCCTTCCGGGTCCGGAACCAGTAGCTGAGCGGCTCGCCGATTTCCCCGTCCTGAATCATTCGGTTGACCGTACGAAACCAGGGCTGCCAGCGCCAGTTCTCGTGAATCATGAGCGGCACGCCGCGGGATTCCGCCGCCTCCACCATCTGCACCGCATCGCTCCACGAGGGCGCCATCGGCTTTTGACAAATGACCGGTATCTTGTGCTGCACCGCGAGGCACACCAGCGGCAGATGGGTCGCCGGCCGGGTGGCGATGTCCACAAAATCCAGCTTCTCGTTGGCGAGCATTTCTTCCGGCGAGGAATAGGCTCGAGGCGCGGCCTTTCGCGCCCGGTCCAGGTCAAGGTCGCAGGCCGCAACCAGCTCGATATCGGGCATGCGCCTCCATGCTTCCAAATGAAATTGGGCGAAGAAACCACAGCCGATGATGCCGCCGCGGAGTCTGGAAACGGTGTCGGACATAGCGGAAGTCCATTGTAGCGAAGGGCGGTATAATCCTCGGAGTTCATGAAAATCTTTAACATCGCTGTTCTACCAGGAGATGGAATCGGTCCGGATGTGATCCGCGAAGGCGTCGGTGTCCTGCGCGCGGTGGAGCGCCGGCTGGAGGGAGTGCGGTTCGACCTGTGCGAATTCTCGGTGGGCGCCGGCGAGTATCTTCGCGGCGGCGATCCGCTGCCCGAAGCTACCTTCGAGGAGTGCAAAAGCTTCGACGCGATTCTGCTCGGCGCGATGGGGCTGCCCGACGTCCGTTGGCCGAACGGAACCGAGATGGCGCCGCAGCTGGATCTACGCGAGCGCCTGGAGCTCTATGCGGGCGTGAGGCCCATCTATCTCTACAATCCAATTCATTCGCCGCTGCGGTCGTATGGTTCCGGGGAGATCGACTTCGTGATCTTCCGCGAGAACACCGAAGGCATGTTTGCTTCCCGCAAGGGCACATGCCCGCCGGATGCCGACGAAGTGTGCGACACGCTGCGCATCACCCGCCTTGCATCGGAACGGCTGTTTCGCGCGGCCTTCCGCGAAGCCGAACGGCGGCGCGGGCTGGTGACGCTCATCGACAAGGCCAACGTGCTGCCCTCAATGGCGTTCTTTCGGCGCGTCTTCGACCATATCGCGGAAGAGTTTCCGAAGGTGACCGGCGAGAAGATTTACGTGGACGCCTCGGCTCTCTATCTGGTGCAGAATCCCCGGCGGTTCGATGTGATCGTGTCGGAGAACCTGTTCGGCGACATCCTATCAGACCTTGCCGCCGGGCTGATCGGCGGCATGGGCATGGCGCCTTCGGGCGACATCGGCGACCGGCATGCCGTCTTCCAGCCTTCGCACGGCTCGGCCCCGGATATCGCGGGGCTGGGAATCGCGAATCCCGTGGCTACGGTCCTTTCCGTGGCCATGATGCTGGACTGGCTGCCGGACGAAGAGACGCGGCGCGGCGGTGCGCTGGTGCGATCCGCCGTGCAGCGCGTTCTCGCCGAACCGGGTTGCGTCACCAGGGACCTGGGAGGCTCGTTGAGCACCGGGGAGATGGGGGCGCGGATCGCGGAGGAGATATGAGAGACGGCTACTCGCTGTACGATACGCACACCCATATCGGCACGGCGCGCCACAGCGGAAGAAGGTTTTCAGCGGATCAGATGTTGGCCCGCATGGATGGCTTCGGCGTGGACCGCTCGCTGTTGATTCCGTTTCCCGTGGTGGAAGATTACCGGGCCGCGCATGATGAGATTGCGCGCGCCGTCCGCGGGCATCCGGACCGGTTCGCGGGAGCCTGCTGCATCTACCCCTTCATCCCGGAAGCCGAGTTTCGGGATGAAGTGCGGCGTTGCGCGGAAGAACTGGGATTCCGGGCGATCAAGCTACAGCCGCAGTATCAGGCGCTGAATCCAGTCTCCGCGCGCAGCGATTTTTTCTTTGCTGCCGCGAATGAGTTCCACCTTCCCGTGGTTTGCCACACCGGAGCGGGCGCGCCTTTCGCGCTGCCGTCGCTGTTCATCATGCCGGCCAGGAAGTTTCCGGATCTGCCCATCGTGCTGGGACATGCGGGCGGCAGCTCCTACTTTCTGGAAGCCATTGTGGCCGCGGCAGTGTGTCCCAACATCTACGTGGAACTTTCCTCGCTGATGCCGCACCATATTCGAGACGTCATCGCGCATGTTCCCCCGGCAAGGCTGATGGTCGGCTCGGACATTCCGGAAAGCCTCGAAACGGAGATGGGAAAGATTCAGACCATGGACCTTCCGCCGGAAGCCAAACGCGACATCTTATGGAATACCGCCCGCCGTCTGTTTGACCGGGAGGAGGCGTGAGCCGCTATCTGGTAGTCGCCGCGCTGTTCGTGCTGTCCTTGATCACGTATATCGACCGCGCGGCCATCTCCTCAGCCAAGGATGCTATCGGCGCGGATCTCTCGCTCAGCGATCAGTCCATGGGCGCCGTGTTCAGCGTATTCGCGCTGGGATACGCTCTGGCTCAGATTCCTTCGGGCTGGCTGGCGGACCGCTGGGGCCCCCGGCTGGCGCTTACGGCGGTGGTCGCGGTGTGGAGTCTGCTCACGGCGCTAACCGG
>JBBDWK010000097.1:0-74542 GCA_040902885.1 Bryobacteraceae bacterium
ACCGCGACGGCTCGCTGACGCTCGCCGTCACCCACAGATTTCCCCGACGAGGCTTCAGTAAAGCATCCAAAAACTCCGCCTGCTTCGAGCTGGCGGGGTAACCATCCAGGATGAATCCCCGGGATGCGTCGCCGCGGAACAGGCGGTCGCGAATCATCTGGTTTGCGATTTCATCGCTGACCAGCTCGCCGCTTTCCACTTGTGCCTTCAACTGCTTCCTGCTTCCGGCGGTTCCCCAACCGGCGCTCTTCTTCAACACGTCCGCCATGGAGATCGAGGGCACGCGATACTTCTTCTTCAGCTTGTTGGCCTGGGTGGTCTTGCCGCTGCCCGGCGCTCCTACGATCAAGACCACCAGCTTGTCGCGAGAGGTCTCCTGGCCGAACAGGAGAACGGGAAAAAGGAGAAGTAAAAGCAAGCAATGTTTCATAGTCGGTTCTCGGTTATTATCGCTTGTTCCTCCGCGCCTCGGCGTCTCGGCGGTTAAAATGAACCCGTGACCCGCAAACAATTTCTTGGCTCCCTCGCCGCGCCGCTTCTTGCTCAAACAAAGAAGCGCAACCTGGTCTTCATCCTGGTGGACGATCACCGCTTCGACATGATCGGCGGCCTCGGCCATCCCTTCCTGAAGACGCCCAACCTTGACCGCCTCATGCGCAACGGCGTCCACTTCCGAAACGCCTTCGTCACCACGTCGCTGTGCTCCCCGTCGCGCGCGTCCATCCTAACCGGCCAGTACGTTCATGCCCACGGCGTCACCGACAACGTCAGCCCGCTCCCTCAGGGTCTCACTACCTTTCCCCAGGTGCTGCAGAAGCACGGCTATAAGACGGCTCTCATCGGTAAGTGGCACATGGGCGGAGACAGCGACGACCCGCGTCCCGGCTTCGACCGCTGGGTGTCCTTTCGCGGTCAGGGGCGGTACGTCGATCCTGTCATCAACCACGACGGCCAGCGCCGCGAGGTGAAGGGTTACGTTTCCGACATCATTACAGACGAATCCGTGCGCTTCGTGCGCGAGAACGCCTCGCGCCCGTTCATGCTCTACATGTCGCACAAGGCGGTTCACGGGGACTTCACGCCAGCCGAACGCCACCGCAATCTCTACTCGGACGTCGCCGTCCCCTATCCCAAGTCGATGGCCAATACGGAGGAGAATTACCGGGGTCGTCCCGAATGGGTGCGGCGGCAGCGCAACTCCTGGCACGGCGTGGATGGCATGTACGACAAGAGGGTCCGCTTCGACGATTTCTACCGCGACTATTGCCGCACGCTAATGGGCGTGGACGAGAGCGTCGGCCGCCTCATGGATGAACTGGAATCGAAGAAGCTCCTCAACGATACGCTCATCCTTTTCATGGGCGATAACGGCTTTCAGGTCGGCGAGCATGGCCTCATCGACAAGCGCACCATGTACGAAGCCTCCATCCGGGTGCCCATGCTGGCTCACTGCCCCGATCTGTTCCAGGGCGGGCGCTCGGTAGACGGCATGGCGCTCAACCTCGACATCTGTCCCACGCTGCTCGAGGCTGCGGGCGCGCCCGTGCCCTCCACGGTGCACGGCCGCTCGCTTCTGCCGTTGATGCAGGGCAATACCAGTGGCTGGCGCAGTGAGTTCGTGTACGAATATTTTTGGGAGCGGGACTACCCGCAAACGCCCACCGTGCTCGGCCTGCGCACGGACCGCTACAGCTTCATGCAGTACCATGGTGTTTGGGATCTCGACGAGCTCTACGACATCCAGCGCGATCCCGACCAAATGAACAACCTGATGGCCAATGTCCGTACCACGACCGAGGGCGGCCGCCTGTTTAACCGCATCAAGGATCCCGAGTTGAAGAGTCTCGTAAGCGATTTCCAGAACCGCATCTGGAAGATTATGGCGGAGACCGGCGGGCGACGCGAGCCGGCCTGGAACGCCCGAAGATGGCCCGCCTGAAGATGCCTGAAGCGAAACGCCCTGGCAGGAAGGCTTACCTATGGATATCCCTGGTGGCTCTGGGGCTCGTTCTGCTGCCGTTCCTGTTTTGGTATCAGACTTGGTTCGGACGGGCTCTAAGTCCGTCCGATCTCGATCATCTCCTCACGAATACCGGCAAGCCGCGCGAGACACAGCACGCGCTGGTGCAGGTGGGAGAGCGGATGGGACGCGGCGAGGATGCGTCCCGCTGGTATCCGGCGATCATCGCGCTGGTGGATTCTCCGAACCGGGAGCTGCGCCAGACCACGGCTTGGATCATGGGGCAGGACACCCGCCACGCACCGTTTGGCGCGGCGCTTCACAAGCTTCTGAGAGATCCCGAGCCGCTGGTTCGCCGTAACGCGGCGCTGGGGCTGGCCAAGTTCACGCACCAGGAATCGCGCGAGGAGCTGCGTGGCGAGCTGCGGAACATGCTGCGTCCCTACACGGTCGTCTCGCCAACCGGCGGCCTGTTGAAGCTTCGCCTGCAACCCGGCGAGTACGTGAATGCCGGGACGTTGCTGGCCCGGATCGGCGAAACGGAGGTGCGCTCTCCGCTGCCCGGCGAGATTCGCGCCTTTCACGCCGCCGACGGAACGGAGATCAAGATCGGGCAGCCTCTCGCGGACCTTTCGGCCGATAAAGACCACGCCTGGGAGGCCCTGCGCGCTCTTCTGCTAGTAGGCGAAGCCGCGGACATTGAAGACGTGCAGCGGTACGCGCGCGGCGTCGCCAACATGCCGCCACAAGTCCAGCAGCAGGCCGCTCTCACCTTGCGCGAGATCCAAAGTCGCGTGCGGTAAGATATGGGGGCTATGCGACGCATTGCCCCGCTTGTGTTCCTTGCCTCCGCGCTCTCCGCGCAGCACAACGTACTGACGCCGAAGGAAGCCGCCGAGGGCTACGTTCTCCTCTTCGACGGGGAGACCTTGTTTGGCTGGACACCGGAAGGCAAAGCCGAATGGCTCGCCGAAGGTGGCGCGATCGTCGCAGCGTCGGGCGACTCCGGATATCTGCGCAGCAACAGCGCCTTCGCCGACTACGTGCTCAAGTGCGACTATCGCACGGGAGCGGAAGGCAATAGCGGCATCTTTCTCCGCTCGGCCAAAGAAGGCCAGCCGCACGTCACCGGCTATGAGCTGCAGATCTTCGACAAGCATCCGCAGTTTCCCACCGGCGGTTTGGTGAACCACTTGAAGGCCAAGCCCGTCAACCCGGCGCCGGACCAGTGGCACAGCTACGAGGTCGAGGTGACCGGCAACCACTTCATCGTGAAGCTGGACGGCCAGACGGTGCTCACGGGCCGAGACAACAAGAGTCTCGTTGGCCACATCGGTCTTCAGTTCAACAAAGATAAGAAGATTGAGTTCCGCAATTTGAAACTGAAGCCGCTCGGCATGCAGTCCATCTTCAACGGTAAAGACCTGAAGGGCTGGAAGATCGTGGATGCGCCCAAGCCCAAGGTCCCGCCGGTGTGGGCGGTCCAGAGCGGCGCGATTCACGTGGAGAAGGGTCCGGGCCAGCTCGAAACGGAAGGCACGTGGGACGATTTTGTGCTGCAACTCCAAGTGAAGACGAACCCGGCCGATCCTGGGCAGCATCCCAACAGCGGTGTGTTTTTCCGCGGCGATCCGGGCGGCTACTGGACCGGCTACGAAGCGCAGATCCGCAACGAGTACAAAGACGGCGACCGCACCAAGCCCATCGATATCGGCTCCGGCGGCCTCTACTTCTACCATCCCAGCCGCAAAGTGGTCACCAACGACAACGAGTTCTATACCATGACCGTGATCGCGCGCGGCCGTCACATCGCCATCTGGGCCAACGGCCATCCCACCGCGGATTGGGAAGACACGCGGCCGGAGGGCCGGAATGCACGTAAGGAAGCGCGGATCGCCGGCGGCACGTTCAGTCTTCAGGCCCACGACCCGACGACGAACCTGGATTTCAAGAACATCCGGGTTGCCGCTCTCCCCAAGTAAATGACATAATTCGAGCATGCCGCTTCTGATCGAGAAGATGGAGCCGAAGTCCGAGGGCATCGCGACTCCACGGAAAAAGAAGCCGAAAGAGCTGGCGATCATCACGGAGTGCTGCACGGGCTGCGCGGGATCGCCGGCCTGCGTTCCGTACTGCCCGGTCGCCGACTGCATGTTCTGGGTCCCCGACGAAGACCATCCGCCATTTGGGCGCATCATGGTCGATCCCGAATTGTGCATCGGCTGCAAGAAGTGCGTCAGCAAAGGTCCGGATGGCGCATTCCTTGACGGCTGCCCCTGGGACGCGATCGAGATGGTGCCCATCGAGCAGGTGGAAGCCGAGATCGGCTACAAGATGACCATCTGAAAATCGTGAGATACTGTCTCCGATGAAAGCGGCATATCTTTTAATTGTGCTGGCGGCTGCGCCTCTTTTCGCTCAGGTAGGCATCAAGCAGGGCTCGGACCGGATCTTGGTCACGATTGACGGCAAGCCCTTCACGGATTTTTTCATCGGCTCGGGTTCCAGCAAACCCTATCTGCACCCGTTGCGCGCCGCGTCCGGCACCGTTGTGACGCGCGCGTATCCAATGGAGATGCTGGAAGGCGAAAGCCACGACCATGTGCATCACAGAGGACTGTGGTTCACCCATGGCAACGTGAACGGCATCGACTTCTGGGCTAATGAACCATCCCAGTCCGCGCAGGGCAAAAAGGGCAAGGTCGTGGTCAAGAAGGTGGGCGAGTTGAAGGGCGGCAAGAAATCCGGATCGCTCGAAGCGACCTTCGACTGGCTGCAGCCCGACGGGAAGCCCATTTTGACCGAGCAGCGCAAGATGACCTTCTATGCGCACCCCACCTTGCGCACCATAGATTTCGACATCACACTGACCGCCATCGAACAGGCCAAGTTTGGAGACACGAAGGAAGGTACGTTCGCTATCCGCCTCGCGCCGTGGATGGAGGAGCCAACGCGCAGGTCGTTGGCCAGCCCGAAGCGCACGGGCAAGATGGTGGCCTCCGACGGCAAGCAGGGCGAGAGCCAGATCTGGGGCAAGCGCGCGCCGTGGGTGGACTATTACGGCCAGACGGGCGAGGAGACGCTCGGAGTCGCCATCATGGATCACCCCAGCAACCCCAAGCATCCGACCTATTGGCATGCGCGCAGCTATGGCCTCTTCGCCGCCAACGTCTTCGGCGAGCACGATTACTACAACGATAAGTCGCGCGATGGCGGCCTGACCGTTCCCGCCGGCGGCACACTGCGCTTCGTGTACCGCGTGGTCATCCATCCGGGTAACGCGGAGCAGGCGGGCATCGCGGGAATTTACCAGCAGTTCTCCAAGATGAAAGTGAAGTAGCTTCACTCCTCTCTATTCCCGGCACCAGGCCCTGATACAGGCGCGGAGGGCGTTGAGGTCGAGGCCGAGTTCTTGCAGCCGTTTCTCGAACTCCGGCCGGATCACGCTCCCGTTCAAGAGGCAGTTCAGCAGACGGCAGCAACGCTCCTTTTCCTCGTTCGGATCGTCCTGGCTGGTGGGCGGCGGGTTGTCGCCTCCCTTCCAGACTGCGCCCGTCAACAGATGCTCGCGGGAGAAGTTGCGGCCGCGCAGGGTCTTGCCGTTGGCCAGCACACGGAACGGATAGACGCCGGAAAGCGGCGCCCCCGTGCTGGCGGTGTAAATGCCCGAGTCCGGTTCGGTCTCGGTGAGCCACAGCAGGCCGGAAGTGCCGTCCGGGCGCTCGAACTCCGCCCGCACGGTAGCGCGGCCGCCGCCGATGGGTATGCCGTATTCGGTAAGCACGGCGCGCACCGTGAGTGTGGCGCCCGGCTCTTGCGAGGTCTGCGTCAAGCGCGGTTGCAGGCGAATGCCCGAGTAGGAGTGGATGCTCAGGCTGTAGCGCACCCCGTGGGCCTTCACCTTCTGGTACAGATCGGGGTAGTTGTCCAGTGAGGCCAGGTAGCGCTTGTAATAGACCTCATCCACGGTCAGCACGGCGTGCCACTTGCCGGCGCGCGCGCCGGCGCCGATGGGCACCGGCAGTGTCATTCGGTAAAAGCTCACGCCCTGGGCGGCGGTGTAGGAAGCTCCGGGGGTACCGGCGGCCACCGCCGGGTCGATCACATCGCCGGCGGGGGTTTCCAGGACGAAACGGAACACGGGCAGGTTGGTCTCGCCGAGCAGGATGCCATCCACGCCGATGTCGGCTTCGTTGAGGTCGAAGGCGATGCGATGCTTCTGGCCGGGTTTGATGGCGCCCTGGGGATCGAGGACGATGTCTTGGTTGGTGACGCCGGCCAGGACCTGCAGGTAGTACTTGCTGAGGAGGAAGAGGTCGTCGGGCCCAACGGCGCCGGTCAAATACAAGTAGCCTCCGGTGCCGTTGGTCAGGGCGGTGAGAGCGGCGGGCTGGATCTGGTCGGCGGTGCCGAGAGCGATGGCGAAGACGCGCTCATTGATCAGCGGAGCGACGTCGGCAATGTACTTCGAGGCGGTTTCGTGGCCGTCGGTGAAAACGACCATGGCGTGAAAGTCGAAGCCCGGGGCGGCGGTGAGCATGTTGTGGGCGTTCTCGACGCCGTCGCCGATGGCGGTGTTGCCGGCCGGGTTGGGAGCATGGGCGGCGATGACGCCGAGGGCGGTCGCGCGCACCGGGTCGAAGGGTCCGGGGGGGCCGACGGTTTGCACGGCCATGCGGTCGAAGGCGTCGTGGTCGAAAGCCACAATGCCGATGCCGTTGTCTTCCTGAATCAGGTTGACGAAGACGGGGGCGGCGAACTTGAGCACGTCGTTGCGGGTGGCGAAGCCGGGCAGGCCGGAGGCGAAGGTCATGGAGCCGCTCTGATCGAGCACCATGACGGCGGCCACGGTGGGGCGGTTGATGGTGTTGGAGGAGATGGGAATCACCCACTCCTGGCCGCTCTCCGCTAGACGCACGGTGACCTCGCCTTCGGTGATGTCGCCGTCGTTGGTGCCGGTGAAGGAGAGCCACAGGCGCGCCTCGCGAATCGTGAGCGCGGCTGCGGCGGGCAAGGCGGCGTTCGGGCTGGGCAGGGTGCCGAAGCTGCCCGGGCCGGAGGTCACGGCTGGGCCCGATACGATCTGGAAGGTGGCCGCCTGACAGGAGATCACGGAGAAGACAATCGCCCGCGCCGTCGTCTCCGCCTCCGGCACGTCGTTGAAGTTCACAGAGAGCGTCTGCAGGTCCACTGAAAATGCGGACTGGCAGAGGGCCTCCAGACAGAATCCCAGGATGCCGGCGGAGACGTCTGCCACGACGTTTTCCATCTCCGCCCACGGCGGCTGGAATTCAGTGCCCCATTCCACGGTATAGGCGTAGACCTTGTTGCTCAACGCATCGGTGAAGTGACGGCTATATGCATAATCGTCGTTCGCCCCCGAGGTCGGATAGAGAAGATAGGCCGGGCCCACCGTGTACGAGATTCCCCGCACGGCCTGGAGAGAATCGCGGAAAGCGTTGGCGAGTTCCACGATCTCGGTCAGGTCGCCGGCCGGGATGAACTCCCCGTACACATCGCCGCTGACGCCGCGCTGCCCGTCGAAGGCCGGATTCGCGAAATTCATGGAAGCGTCCGCCGACTGGTTTTCGTCGTTGCCCCAGCTATGCAGCATGGTTTCTCCGCTGCTGTGGAGATCCAGGTACCATCTGGTGCGCGAATGGTTGTCCAACAGCCAAACGATATTGGCGGCTTCCGGCTCAGATGTGGCGGCCGATCCGCGGTAGTTCTGAGTCGGGCTGCACGGATCGGTGGAGGTGTTCACGTCTGAAGCGGGGTCGAAGTGGACCGGGAAGTCCCATAGGAAATCCTGGTTCCGGTTCAAATCGACTCCGATGCAACTCGCGTTGCCTCCGCTGTCGGCAGGGTTGCGGTTCCTTCGCCACAGGGCCTCGCTGGTCTGGCTGAAGTGGCGTCCGTCGGGATTGACGTCGGCAAAGATGATCAGGTTGAGACCCTCGACGATGGCCTTCACCTCGTCGTGGGTGAAAGACTTGCCGCCGTATCCGAGGCCGGTCGAGTTGGTATAAGCCTCGCATAGATCCGCGGCCACGTTGACGCAGATCTCGCACCCGCCCCACTCACGGGCATGAACAGCTCCGGTAAGCAGAACCGCATCGCGATCGGTGGACGCCGCTTTGCCGATACGCACGGCATGACACGTTCTTTCCTCGACGCTCGGGTTGGGCAGGACAATGAGCTCGCAGATAGCAGGAAAGTCACCAGCCAGGGCAATAAGCGCGGACTCCACCTCGTCCACATTCAGGTATGGCATTGCGGTTCACTCCTTCTTTCCCAAACCGCGAGGACGGGTGCGTCCTTTCTGGAACCGGTCACCTCGTCCTACTTCGGAGCGCCGCGCCGCCGCACGATCCTCGAACTTCTCGTCGATCTCGACGCGGTGGCCTGCCTTTTGGAGACGTTGTGCAGTTTCGGGCGATGTAAAGGCCTCGACCTCCCACTCACCGGCCGGAGTCTGGCGGGCGCCGCCGCAGTTCAGGTCCAGTTCCTCCGTGCGGAGGATTTCGCGCATTTGCTGAGGGCTTTGCGCGCGGATTACGATTCGAACTTGGCCTGGCATATATCCTCCAATAGGGGCATGCCGCCGCCCGACCATCGATGGCGAGCGGCGGCAAGCCGGGCAACGGCTATCCCTGGCTCTCCAGCTCATTTGCGAGGCGGCGAATCAAATCGGCTACTTCACGCGGGATCGTCAGACCTGGCGCCGTTGTGGCGGCGCCAGGAGCAGCCGGGGCCACGGATCCGGGCTGGCGTGGAGGGGTCCCTACAACAGTTCCAGGCTGCACAGGGACGGGGCGGACAATCACCGGCGGCTGCGGGCGGCACCAGGCCCTGATACAGGCGCGGAGGGCGTTGAGGTCGAGGCCGAGTTCTTGCAGCCGTTTCTCGAACTCCGGCCGGATCACGCTCCCGTTCAAGAGGCAGTTCAGCAGACGGCAGCAACGCTCCTTTTCCTCGTTCGGATCGTCCTGGCTGGTGGGCGGCGGGTTGTCGCCTCCCTTCCAGACTGCGCCCGTCAACAGATGCTCGCGGGAGAAGTTGCGGCCGCGCAGGGTCTTGCCGTTGGCCAGCACACGGAACGGATAGACGCCGGAAAGCGGCGCCCCCGTGCTGGCGGTGTAAATGCCCGAGTCCGGTTCGGTCTCGGTGAGCCACAGCAGGCCGGAAGTGCCGTCCGGGCGCTCGAACTCCGCCCGCACGGTAGCGCGGCCGCCGCCGATGGGTATGCCGTATTCGGTAAGCACGGCGCGCACCGTGAGTGTGGCGCCCGGCTCTTGCGAGGTCTGCGTCAAGCGCGGTTGCAGGCGAATGCCCGAGTAGGAGTGGATGCTCAGGCTGTAGCGCACCCCGTGGGCCTTCACCTTCTGGTACAGATCGGGGTAGTTGTCCAGTGAGGCCAGGTAGCGCTTGTAATAGACCTCATCCACGGTCAGCACGGCGTGCCACTTGCCGGCGCGCGCGCCGGCGCCGATGGGCACCGGCAGTGTCATTCGGTAAAAGCTCACGCCCTGGGCGGCGGTGTAGGAAGCTCCGGGGGTACCGGCGGCCACCGCCGGGTCGATCACATCGCCGGCGGGGGTTTCCAGGACGAAACGGAACACGGGCAGGTTGGTCTCGCCGAGCAGGATGCCATCCACGCCGATGTCGGCTTCGTTGAGGTCGAAGGCGATGCGATGCTTCTGGCCGGGTTTGATGGCGCCCTGGGGATCGAGGACGATGTCTTGGTTGGTGACGCCGGCCAGGACCTGCAGGTAGTACTTGCTGAGGAGGAAGAGGTCGTCGGGCCCAACGGCGCCGGTCAAATACAAGTAGCCTCCGGTGCCGTTGGTCAGGGCGGTGAGAGCGGCGGGCTGGATCTGGTCGGCGGTGCCGAGAGCGATGGCGAAGACGCGCTCATTGATCAGCGGAGCGACGTCGGCAATGTACTTCGAGGCGGTTTCGTGGCCGTCGGTGAAAACGACCATGGCGTGAAAGTCGAAGCCCGGGGCGGCGGTGAGCATGTTGTGGGCGTTCTCGACGCCGTCGCCGATGGCGGTGTTGCCGGCCGGGTTGGGAGCATGGGCGGCGATGACGCCGAGGGCGGTCGCGCGCACCGGGTCGAAGGGTCCGGGGGGGCCGACGGTTTGCACGGCCATGCGGTCGAAGGCGTCGTGGTCGAAAGCCACAATGCCGATGCCGTTGTCTTCCTGAATCAGGTTGACGAAGACGGGGGCGGCGAACTTGAGCACGTCGTTGCGGGTGGCGAAGCCGGGCAGGCCGGAGGCGAAGGTCATGGAGCCGCTCTGATCGAGCACCATGACGGCGGCCACGGTGGGGCGGTTGATGGTGTTGGAGGAGATGGGAATCACCCACTCCTGGCCGCTCTCCGCCAGACGCACGGTGACCTCGCCTTCGGTGATGTCGCCGTCATTGGTTCCCGTGAAGGAGAGCCACAGGCGCGCTTGGCGCGGGGCGATGCCGACGCCGCCGGGCAAGATGGCATTCGGGCTGGGGAGGGTGCCGAAGCTGCCCGGGCCACTGGTGACGGTGGGGCCGGAGACGATCTGAAAGGTGGCCGCATCGCAACTGACCACGGAGAAGACAATCGCCCGCGCCGTCAGCTCGCCTTCCGGCACGTCGTTGAAATTCACCGCTGGAGTGAGCAGTTCCACAGAAAGCGCCGCTGTGCAGACCGCCCGCTCCGCATTCACGCGGCCAAAACCATAGTCGTCGTTGTGCCCGGCGGCGTCATAGACCACGCCGCCGATCTTGTCGCAGGTGTCGCGCATAACCTGTCGCACCTGCTGCCAGGTAAGATCGGGGTTCACGGCCAGCACCAGTGCACCGACGCCGGCAGCCGTGGGAGCCGCGAAACTAGTGCCGGTGTTATCTCCGTAACCTCCGCCGGACGTGGTGCTGTGGACATCCACCCCGGTGGCGAGGAAGTCGAGCTCCGGACCAAAGGCGCTGTTGTCTTCCAGGTCGTTGCGCGTCGATCGGCCGACGGCGATCGTATTGGCATAAGAGAGAACTTCATCCTGAGCGATGGGCACATTTGCGTTGTCGGTGGCCCAGAAGATCGGCGTGCCAAGTCCGCCGCGTCCATTCGTCACCGCAAAATCGATGGCGTCCTGCAATGTTTGGGTCATGGGCCATGGCTGGTTGTTGGGTCCCAGACTGCTGGCGATGACCTCCGCGCCGTCGTTCGGATCGGCGCCTCCCACTTCCTGGCTCGGATCCGCGGCGTATGCAACCGCGCGAGCCAGAGTCGCCTGATCGCCCAACTGGTCTACCAGACAGGCAACGGCGAGGAATTCGGCTTCATAGGCCACACCCGCAACGCCTTCACCGTTATTGGCGCGCGCCAGGGCCATGCCGGCGCAAAAGGTGCCATGGCCGCTGTCCGGATAGCCGGCGAGGCTTTGGACGAAGTTCGCGCCTCCGTCAAAGAATCCGGATTGGGCTACTATCGCGGCGGACAGGTCATCGTGGCCGACGTCGAATCCGTTGTCGATAATGGCTACACGCACGCCGGACCCGCGCGTCATGTCCCAGGCTTGCTCGGCGCTGATATCGGCGCCCGCCGTGCCGCCGTCCTGGCCCGTGTTGTTCAAGTGCCATTGCTCTCCATACTCGGGATCGGTCGGTGTCAGCCGCCCAGGAATGTGTTCGATGAACAGCGGCTCGGCGTACTCGAAATCCGAACTTCCGGACAGTGCGGCCGATGCCTCGAGAAAATCTCTCCCGGGCCGCACACGAATCTCGTAGAGGTTGGGCGCAAACTTCAATCTGCGAATGATGTCGAGACCGGCATTATCCAGAACGGCGCGAGCCTGCACTTCGGTCAAGCCGGCGCGCAGGCGCACCGAGAGACGGTCCGATCCCAGGTAGATGCGTCCGCTCGGATGACGGAAGATCCGTTGGACTGACTCCGCGCCTGCCGGAACAGTTCGGGACTCGAGCGCTCGGGACAGCTCCGCATTCGGACGGACAAGAACCCAGCCGGCCTTGGCGAAGGCTTCCCATTTCGCTTCCTCCGCCATGACCGCGCGCGCTTCAGCGATTTCCCCGAACGCGCGCTGGATGTACTCCCGAGCCGCTCCGACCTCTTTGGGCTTCACTGCGACAATGCCTTCCAACTCTTCAATTGCGATGCGCTTTCCGCGCATGACGTACTCTCGTCTCATGCTCCATCTCCTTTTTCGGGTCATGGAAAGCTACCTTTGACCGTGGCGTCGATTGCTTCTGACGGTCAGCTCCAAATTCAAACTCACGCTGTACTATAGTGCTATCAAGGCAGACTCTGTTTCACCGACTCCGGCGTTGCCGGGACAAGCTACAGGACCAACGTACAGGTACGAAAGCCACCGACCGCCATTGGCGTTTCGTTCTCGGCCACCGGGCAAGTTTATGGCGTGAACAGCTCCAAATGGGATCGGCGGACTCGGCGGTTTCGCAAATTTATTGCTGCAGTTCCGCTCCGTCTGCCGTAGGCTTAAAGTATGAACATCTACGGAGCCAAGCATCTCGCTAACAGTTTCCGGACCGTACGGAAGAACACGATTCAGGTAGCCGAAGATATTCCCGAGCCACAATACGGATTTGTGGCGGCTGAAGGAACCCGCTCGGTAGCGCAAACCCTGGCACACATCGCCACCATAACGGCGCTGTGGCAGGATATCCACGGCGCGAAGAAGCTGACGAATATGGACGACTACGACTATATGGCCGCCTTCAGCGAGTTTGAGGCGCTGGAAAACAAGAAGCGGTCCAAGTCCGAAATTCTCGACTTGCTGCGAAAGGAAGGCGAAAAGTTCGCAGCTTTCCTGGAAAGCCTTTCCGACGAGACTCTTGCTCAGGAGATCGCCGAACCCGGCGGAGGGCCAACGAAATCGCGCTTGGAAGCTCTGCTGAGCGCAAAAGAACATGAGATGCATCACCGCGGCCAGCTGATGCTCATCGAGCGGATGTTGGGTATCGTTCCCCATCTCACTAAGAAGTACGCGGAGATGGATCGCGAATACAACGAGTACAAGCAGGCGCAGGCAGCAAAACAGAAGACGCCCCAGCCGGCTTGAGGCGTTTGCAGGACGGGCCGCCTTTGTTCCTTTTCGGCTGGACGCTGAGATGCCACAGAGCCGGCCCCACTCAAACGCAGTTGTGCGCAAATCGCAATTTCGAAACCTTCCGCCGTAACTGATATCGTTGGAGAATATGCCCGGGGCCAACCCCTTCCAGGACCCGTTGCGGTTCGAGCGCCGCGTTCCCGAATGCATTGCCGTCATCTTCGGCGCCACCGGCGACCTCACCAGGCGCAAGCTGATGCCGGCCCTCTACCGGCTGGCGTACGACCGGCGTCTCTCGCCCGGTTTCGCCGTCGTCGGCTCCTCCCGGACACGCCTGAGCGACGAACAGTTCCGGGAGCGGATGCGCGGGTCCGTCAAAAAGTATCTGGACGACTCGCCGTTCGACGAAGACGTCTGGGAAGGGTTCGCTTCGGGGCTGTTCTATGTTGCCGGCGATGTCAACGATTCCGATAGTTTCCACCGGCTGGCCGGCCGGTTGAAGGAGATTGAGCAGATGCGCCGCACCGGCGGAAATGTTCTCTTTTATCTCGCCACACAGCCCAGTCAATATGCGGCCACGGCGTTCGGCATCGGCGAGGCTGGTTTGGCGAAAGGCCCGGGCTGGCGGCGGCTGGTGGTGGAGAAACCCTTTGGCCACGATCTCGAAAGCTCCCGGAAACTGAGCGACGACCTCCACGAAGTGTTCCCCGAGCACGAGGTCTATCGCATCGATCACTATCTGGGCAAGGAAACTGTTCAGAACATACTGGCCTTTCGTTTCGGCAACGGCATCTTCGAGCCGCTGTGGAACCGGCGCTATGTGGAGCACGTGCAGATTACGGCGGCGGAGTCGATTGGAGTGGAAGGCCGGGGCGCATACTACCAGGAGGCGGGCGCGCTGCGGGACATGATCCAGAATCATCTCCTCCAGGTGATGGCCACCGTGGCCATGGAGCCCAGCGCCTCTTTCGATCCCACGGCGGTTCGGGACGAGCGGGCCAAGCTGCTGCGGTCCATTCGCATTATGAAGCCCGGGGAGGTCCGCTGCGACGCCGTCCGGGGCCAATACGGCCCGGCGCGGATCGGCGGCGCAGATCTCCCCGGCTTCCGCCAGGAGGAGGGCGTCGATCCGGATTCGCCAACCGAGACCTATGCCGCGGTCACTTTTTTTGTGGAGAACTGGCGATGGGCCGGCGTACCCTTCTATGTCCGTACCGGGAAGCGCCTGCCCAAGCGCGTCACTGAGATCTCGATCCAGTTCCATGCCGCGCCGCACACCGTCTTTAACGGCGGCGCCCTGCCGAATCTGTTAGTCCTCAGAATTCAACCCGAAGAAGGGATCTCCCTGAAGTTTCTCTCGAAGCAGCCCGGGGCCGGGATGATGTTGCGGCCGGTTTCAATGGACTTCAACTATGGCACGAGCTTCGGCGAGCGATCTCCTTCCGCGTACGAGACTTTGCTGCTCGATGCCATCATCGGAGACGCCACGCTTTACAACCGGCAGGATATGGTGGAAGCCAGTTGGGCGACCGTTGAGCCGATCATGAGAACCTGGGCTTCGGAGGCGCCCGGCTTTCCCAACTACCCGGCGGGCACGTGGGGGCCGAAAGCGGCCGACGAAATGCTCTCTCGCAGGGGACATGCGTGGAGAACGCCGTGAGCGCGACCATTCACCCCGAAGCGATTCTCCGGGACCTGTCCGAGCTCTGGGTCTCGCTCGGAAAGCAGCATGACGGAGAGCACACCTCGGGCGTACTGCGCGCTTGCGCCATGACCCTGATCGTGATCGTGGATGCCTCCGAGGACCCCAACATCGTGGGCGAGACCCTGGCCGCGCTCATGCGCGAGCACCCCAGCCGGGCCATCGTGGTGCGGCTGAAGCCTTCCGCGGAACGGATACTCGAGTCGCGCGTCTTCGCGCAGTGCTGGATGCCATTCGCCACGCGGCGTCAGATCTGCTGCGAGCAAATTGAAATCACGGCGTCGCACGCCTCCTTGGCCGATGTTCCCCCGGTGATTTTGGCCCTGGCGGTTCCCGATCTCCCGGTGATTCTATGGTGCCGGGCGCTATCTTCCTTTCCCCTCCCGGCCATCTCTCCGTTCCATCCCATCCTCAGTAAGATGATTGTGGACGGAACCGAGCTGGGCAGTCCCGTGGAGGCGCTCGAACAGTTGAAAAGCCGGCCCACCTCTCCCGCCGTGGCCGATTTGACATGGACGCGCATCACCCGCTGGCGTCAACTAATTGCCCAGATCTTTGAAAACCCGGAATACCTGAGCCGTCTCCGCGAGGTTTCCGAAGTGCGCATCTCGCACGCCGGCTCCGAAATTCCCCTCTCCGCATATTATCTGGCCGGCTGGATCCTGGAATCGCTGTCCGGTTTCGCCATTCCCAAAGTCCGGTTTGAGCCGGTGGAGACGAACGTCCACGGCCGGCTGGCCGGGGTTGAGCTGCGAGGCGAAGGACCGGACGCTCTTCGCGTCACACTCGAACGCGGCGATGGGAACACTGCGCGGGTCCGCGTGGACGGACTCGAGAATTGCGCTCTGTTTCCGCGGCACACCGACTACGAGCTGCTCCGCGAAGAGCTTTCCATCGCACAGAGCGATGCGGTATACGAGCGCATGCTTCCGAATGCCATGGAACTCGCTCTTGGAAAGGCCAAATGAGCGTCCAGCTCGAGATACGGGCGGATGAGCGCTCCGCCGCCGCCGCATGCGCGGAGTATCTTCTGGCTCGCCTCCGCCGCGGACTCGAGGAACGCCCCCACGCAACCCTGGCGATCTCCGGCGGAACTACTCCGAAGTTCCTGTTTCAGGAGATGGCGCAGGCTGGACTGCCCTGGGAGCGGCTGCACCTCTTCTGGGTGGATGAGCGCTCCGTTCCACCCGGCCACCCGCGCAGCAATTACCGGCTGGCAGAGGAGTTTCTCATACAGCCGGCCGGGATTCCCTCGGCGAACGTGCATCGCATCCCGGCCGAACGGGAGCCTCGCGAGGCGGCCGACGCCTACGTGCGCGAGGTCCGGGAGTTCTTCCGTCTGGCGCCGGGCGAACTGCCCGAGATGGATGCCGTGCAGCTGGGGATTGGAGACGACGCGCATACGGCGAGCCTGTTTCCCGGCGAGCCGCTGATCGCGGACCGCGAAGGCATCGCCGCGGCGCTTTACGCTGAGGCGGATCGGGAATGGCGGATTACTTTACTGCCGGGTGTCCTCCTCAATGCGCGGAACACGGCGTTTCTGACGGCTGGGGCGGGGAAGGCGCAAGCGGTGGCCAACGTCCTCCGGGAGCCATCGGACGTTCGCCTGTATCCCGCGCAGCTCTTCGTTCGTCAGGGCAGGAATGTGGCGTGGTTCCTGGACGAGCCGGCCGCGTCGCGTGTCGAATAATCCCTCCCGTGCGTACCCTTCGAAAGCTATAGTACAGTCTTAACAGACATGGAAGATCGGGGCATATACCCCTTGAAATCCCGTCGGGACTTCCTGCTCGGCTCGCTCGCTCTGGCGCTTCCCGCGCGTACCCGTCTGATCTTTGGGGGCGATGTGATGCTGTCGCGCCATGTGGGACGCATCGCGCGCCGGCTGGGGCGCCCCTGGTGGCCCTTCCACGCGATCGCGCCTGTGTTCTCGGAAGCCGACCTGGCCTTCGTGAATCTGGAATCGCCCTTCAGCGACCGCGGCCGCCCGGTTGAGAAAGGCATGATCTTCAAGGCCGAACCGGAGATGATCGAAGGCCTGGTTCTGGCCAATATCCAGATCGTCTCCACGGCCAACAACCATTCGCGCGACCAGCGGGGCTACGGGGTCGAGTTCACCTTGGACTGGCTGGCGCGGCATGGAATCGCCGCCGCGGGCACCGGACGTTCCGAGGAGGCGGCGCGCCAGGGTGTTGTGCTCGAGCGAAACGGCACGCGCTTCGGCTTTCTCGCCTATACCTACGACCAGTCCAATGGGAATCACCACGATCTCGATCCGCGTGTGCTGGGTCTCGGCATCGCTCCCATGGAGAGCGACGTGCGGAGTCTGCGCGAGCGCTGCGACGCGGTTGTGGTCTCCATGCACGCCGGCATCGAATATCGCTCGCAGCCCAGCCTGGAGCAGCGCAGATTCGCCCGAGCCGCGGTAGACGCGGGCGCCGCTCTGGTGATCGGGCATCATCCGCATGTGATCCAGCCCATAGAGCGCTACGGCGAGGGAGTGATCTGCTATTCTCTCGGGAACCTGATATTCGATCAGTTTCACCGGAGGGAGACGCAGAAAGGGCTGCTTGCGGAGTTCGTATTTCTGGGCTCGCGCATCGAAAACGCGGTCCTGCGCAATATCGACATCGTCGGCGCCGTGCCCCGCCTCGCGCCGCGCGGATCTCACACCATCTGATCCATCAAAGCGGCCAGGTACTCGGAGTCGAACAAGCCGGTACGGTAGGTCCGGGCATCGAAGAACCGCCAGAGGTTCGCCCGCCGCTCCAGGCAGAAGAACAGCAATTGCTCCTCGACGATGTCCCGGTCGAGATAGTCCTGATTGAACGACCGTACGGCGCCCTCGACGATGTATGGAACCCGGAAGTTTTCCGTCGAGACCAGGGTCTCGGTAGCGTTAAATTCGATCTGCAGGATGCGCCCGCGCACGTTGATTTGCAGGAGATTCGCGCCGGTATTACGGAAGGATTCCGGGGAGTAGTCGGGCGGTGAAAAATCGAGAGACGTGCGGGAGAGGTGGGAGTTCACGCGTTCCACAAAGCCGCGGCAGATCGAATGGAGCTGCATGGCCGCCCCCTTGCGCAATTCCGCGATCTCGCGGGTCTTCCGGATCAGCCTGTCGTCTTTTTCGGCAAGCGCGTCAATCCGCCGGGCCAGCTTCTTCAGCCGCTCCTCTTCTATTCGCCGCTGCACACCATTTCTCGACCAAGCCATACCAGTCTGCCGAATACAATATCCAGAATATCTTTCCCGGCCAGCGAAATATACTCCCAGGCGGCGGGATCTTTGCGCGTTTCCTCGGAGAGCAGCAGCAGTCCTCCCTCCCGGCGCTTGATGCGCCGCACGCGCGAACCCCCATGGTAAACCACCGCATAGAGCCCGTTCGGGCCGGGATCCTTTCGAAGGTGCTCCGAACGGTCCAGCAGGATCAGATCTCCGGCATTCAAAACTCCCGCCATACGGGGATCCGTGGCCAGACGCACCGCCACCGGGTCGGACAGATGAGCGACCTGGGAAGCCAAGAAAGGATAGCGCTCCACTGCCCCCTCCATGGTGGGGGAAGCGTGCCCCGGTCCCAGCAGGCCTTCCAGCACCGGCACTTCCCGGTAACGCCTGGCCGCGCTGCTATCTATGCTTTCCGCGGCTGGAATCAGGTCGAGAATGGTGATCCGCAGCCGGTGCAGAATCTGATCCGCCGTTTCCGGTGAGAGAATTCGGACGCCTTTCAGCACATTATGTATATGAGGCTGTGAAATTCCAGTTAAGCGGGCAAGGCTGCGCTCCGTGATCTCTCCGTTTTTCACCTGTTCGCGTACTTTAGCGATCAAGCGAAGCTGTAGAACCTTGAAATACATATCCCCATTACCCTATTTCTTGTTGAAATAGAGGCATATTACCGGCAGTATTACACGCTGAAACCACTCTACTGGCTCCAAAAATTCTTATGTCTAGTATACTCCTTAAAATCAGCTATTTGTATGATATTTCATTGTAAAACCTGGTTTCTTTTAATGTAAATTATTCCAAATTGAATTTGACGATTTTGGATGTTCCAGTACATTTGAGTACAGAACGATTCGGCGCTTCAACGACGAAAATCGGGGGACGCCGGGAGGACACTTCAACGTATGAACTGGAACAGTACAGAGACACTGGCGCTCGCAAAAGAATCGTGCACTTTCTGCCAGGGGGAGGGGCTGCGGGGGCGGAAATCCAGCCCCAATCCCTGCAATTGCGTACTGCGAGCAATATTTCGCGCCTGCTACGCGCGATTTCGATACTGTGTCACCAAGGAGAAATACCTGAGCAAGATTTCACTCTCAGCGTGCCACGGAAGGGACCGCAGAAACACCTGGGGAAGAAAGGATGAGGAGTATATCGCCGATTTCTGCCTGGTCAGCCAGCGTACCCTGGACGAGTTCGAGCACAAGGTTTTCCGTTTTCACTTCCTCTTAAGCGCCGATTGGCGGCTCTGCTGCCGGAAGATGGGCATTGACCGGGGAACCTTCTTTCACGCGGTCTATCGCATCCAGCAGAAGCTCGGGCGGGTGTTCCGGGAGCTCGAGCCGTACAGTCTTTACCCGCTGGACGAATACTTCGGCGGCACGGTGCGGGGCGCGTTCCCAGCAGCCGTTGCAAAGGTGGCCACGATGCCTCCTCCCGAAGAGCGCCGCAAGTTCATCGTGCAACACCCCATGCTGAAGTCTGCCTGACGTCCGTCAGATTCCACGGAGCCGCGGAAATTTTCCTTCTCCCGCGGCTCCGCCTTCCTCCCGCAACTGCAACTCGACCGGCACGCCGCCCGTGAGAGATAATACCCACAGATGCATTCACATGTGAGGGCGTTGTCCCATGTCTGATTCGATTCGGTTTTCTTCCCGGCGCGATGTGCTGAAGGGTGGAATATTGGCGGCGAGCGCGCCGGGTCTGTTGCGGGGATCTCCGGCGGACAAGGCGATTCGAGTGGGGTTGGTCGGTTGCGGCGGACGCGGCACGGGCGCTGCCGCCCAGGCGCTGAAGGCGGACGATTACTCGGAGCTGACGGCGGTTGCCGACGTGTATCGGGAACGGATAGACGACTGTCTCGCGCGGCTCAAACGTGTTTCGGCGGCAAAGGTCAAGGTCGATCCGGATCGCATGTTTGTCGGTCTGGACGCCTACCGGAAGCTGATTGAGAGCGATGTCGATGTGGTTTTGCTCGCCACACCTCCGGGCTTTCGGCCAGAGCATCTGCGCACGGCGATCGAGGCCAACAAGCACGTATTCTGCGAGAAGCCGGTCGCCGTGGATGCCCCTGGCGTCAGGGATGTCCTCGAATCGGTCCAATTGGCCCAGGCCCGGAATCTCTCGTTAGTGGCCGGCTTCTGCTGGCGGTACAGCAACTATATAAGGGCCGCGTTCGACCAGATCCAAAACGGCGCTATTGGGGACATCGTCTCCTATTACGGGACCTATTACACCAATCCCGTCAAGCCCATGCCGCCTGAAAGTACGCGTCCGGCGGGCATGAGCGATGTCGAGTGGCAGATTTGCAACTGGTACAACTTCGTCTGGACGTGCGGAGACGGTCTTGTCGAACAGGCCGTGCACAGCGTGGATAAAGTCGCGTGGGCCTTCGGGGACAAGCCGCCGGTAAGCTGCGTCGCCGTAGGCGGCCGCCAGATCCCCGCGCATGGCGGCAACATTTACGACCATTTCGAAATCAACTATCTGTACCCGAACAACGTCCGGGCGTTTCTGGGGTGCCGCCAGATGGAGGGCTGCTACAACGAGAACTCCGATTACATAGCCGGCGCCAAGGGCGTCTGCACGATCGGACGCGGTCCCATGCCGCGCATCGACGGGCAGACGAACTGGAAGTTCGAAGGCACGAAGAACGACATGTACCAGGCCGAGCACGACGTGCTATTCGCCTCCATCCGCCAGGGAAAGCCGGTGAACGACGGCGAGCGCATGGCCACTAGCACCTTGCTTGCGATCATGGGGCGGATGGCGGCCTACACCGGCCAGCAGGTCACCTGGGAACAGGTCTTGAATTCGCAGGAGCGGATCTTCCCGGAGAAGATCGACTGGGATATGAGCTTGCCTGTGGCGCCAATGGCCCGCCCGGGAATCACAAAGCTGCTGTAGCAAATGCGCTTCGTTTTCGCGTTATTGTTTATGGCCGCCGTTCTGGCCATGGCCCAACCCCAAGCCGAGCGGGAGACCGTAAAGCAACTGCATGCGCGCATTGCCGCGAACAGTGCGGCGGTGGAAGACATGACGCCGTACAAAGCGACGCTTCCGGCCACGGACGTCAGCTTTGAGATGATGCCAATCCCGGGCGGCGAATTCGCGATGGGCAGTCCGGAAACCAAGGACGAGGGGCCGCGGCGAACGGTCAAAGTTTCTCCGTTCTGGATGGGCAGGACCGAGGTGAGCTGGGACGAGTACCGTCCGTTCATGTTCTCGAAGATGGCGAAAGAGGGCCTGAAGAAGGACGAAGTGGTGGACGCGATCAGCCGGCCAACGCCGCCTTACGTCGAGATGAGCTTCGGCATGGGCATCAACGGGTACCCCGCCATCAGCATGACCCAGCACGCCGCGAACAAGTACGCCCAGTGGCTGAGCGCCAAGACGGGTCACTTCTACAGACTGCCAACGGAAGCCGAATGGGAGTACGCGTGCCGCGCCGGAACCACATCCGCCTACTCCTTCGGCGACGACGCATCCATGCTGGGCGACTATGCATGGTGGTCGGGCAATAGCGGCGGGCAGTACCAGAAGGTTGGGACGAAAAAGCCAAACCCGTGGGGCCTCCATGACATGCACGGCAATGTCATGGAGTGGACTCTCGATCAATACGACCCCGCGGGATACGCCGGACTGCCGCAGGAGAATCCCTGGCGGGTATCCACCCAGCCGTATCCACAAACGGTGCGCGGCGGATCGTGGATGGACGATGCCGAACAACTGCGCTGCGGCGCGCGTGTCGGCTCGGACCCGTCGTGGAAGCAGCAGGATCCGCAACTTCCGAAGAGCATCTGGTACCACACCGACGCGCAGGGGCTTGGCTTCCGGCTGGTTCGCCCGCTGAAAGTTCCCAGTGCCGAGGAGATGTACAAGTTCTGGAACAGTGGCGTTGAGAACGAGCCTTAGGCTATTCCTTCCGTTCCTGTTTGCCTGCGGTCTGCAGAGTGCCGGCCGGTATGAGGCCGCTGAGCCCCATATGGGTACTCTCGCCAGCATCACGCTCTACGCCGAAGACGCTAATCAGGCGCAGCGCGGATTTGTGAAGGCGTTTAAACGAATCGCGGAGTTGGACCGGATTCTGTCCGACTACAAGCCGGACAGCCAACTCTCGCGGGTGTGCGACGCGCAGCGGCCGGTGCATCCCGACCTCTTCCGGGTTCTTGTTACGGCGCAGAGGCTGGCAGCGGAAACGGAAGGCGCTTTCGACATTACGGCCGGTCCAGTTGTTCGTATCTGGCGTGCGGCAAGAGTCGGCAAACGCCTGCCGGATGAAACGGCTATCGCGGAAGCGCTCGGCCGGTCGGGTTACCGCAAGCTCCAAATGTCCAAATCGGACCGCGTCGTCCGGTGCCTGGCGCCGGGGATGCAACTGGATGCCGGTGGAATCGCGAAAGGTTATGCGGCCGATGAAGCTCTCGCGGTTCTTCGAGCGCAGGGAATCGCGAGCGCTCTGGTTGCCCTCGGCGGAGATATTGCCGCAAGCGATGCACCTCCTGGAAAACCGGGCTGGACGGTCCGCGCTCAGGATGAAACTCTGCTGCTTTCCCATGCGGCCGTCTCGACATCCGGGGATGAGTTTCAGTTCCTGGAAGTTGACGGCATCCGATATTCCCACATCGTCGATCCGCGCACGGGAATGCCTCTTCGCGGCTCGCGTCGATTCTCCGTAGTGGCGGACGAGGCTATGACGGCCGATAGTCTCGCCACGGCCGTCAGTGTTCTCGGTCCGAAGCGAATAAAGGAAATCGAGCGCAGGTATCGGGTCCGGGTCATCGTCTCCGGGCCATGAAAGCTATCGCCGCTCCACCCGGTTCCCGGCGATCCATACCGACTGGATCGTCCGCATGTTCCGGATATCGTCGAGCGGGTTCTTCTCCAGCACCAGCAGGTCCGCCCACGCGCCCGGCTCCAGCGTGCCGATCTTGCCGGAGACCTGCATGCACCGCGCGGCGTCGCCGGTCGCCGACTTCAAAATCTGCATCGGTGTAAGCCCCGCCTTGGCCATCAGGTCCATTTCCATGTGCTCGAAGTAGCCCTGGAAGCGCGCGGGAGGGCCGGTGTCCGTGCCGAACGCGATGCGGACTCCTGAATCAACCAGTTTCTTCAAGTTGCGGCTGGCTACTTCCAGCGCCTCTTTGTAACGTTGCGCCGACTTGCTGGTGCGCATCGCCTCTTGCCGCTTCGCGTCCTGGAGCTGGTTCAGAACCTGCCGGTCGGCCTCGCGCAGGAAGAACGGATCGTCGAAGAAGGCGGGCTTGGTTTCATAAACGAATGTCGAGACCTCGCGGGTCAGGGTAGGGCAGACGCACACGTCGCGCTTCTTGAGGAGCGCGATCGTCTCCGCGTCGATCTCGCGGTCGCGGACGCTGTGAACCACGAAGTCGGCGCCCGCTTCGAGCAGCGAGCGCGCATCGTCCAGATAGAAGAGATGGGCCGCCACGCGCAGCTTCTTCTCGTGCGCGCGCTGGATGATCGCGCGGTAGACCTCCGGCCGCATCTTCGGCGACGTTCCGAGATTATCGTCCACCCGAATCTTGACGATATCGGCCTTCATGGCCGCCGCCTCGTCAACCACTTTGACGGCCTCTTCCGGCGTTTTGCCCGCGGCGATCGGGCCGGCCAGATACAGGCGGGTGTGCGCGAGACCGGGAGTCTCCTGCCGGTCGCGCAGCCGAAATCCTATCGCGCGGTCGCCGCCCAGGCTGAAGACCGTGGTCACGCCGTAACGCGCATACAATCCGAGTTGCCGAAGCAGGTTCTCCTCGGTGTAAAATTCCGGGCCGGAGCGCAGCCCTTGGGTGTCCGCGACATGGCCATGGGCATTGATGAGCCCCGGCACGATGGTTTTGCCCGCCAGATCGATGCGCGTCGCGCCCGCCGGGACCGTCGCCTGCGCGCCCGCAGCTTCAATGCGCCCGTCACGGACCACGACCGCGCCGCGCTCGATGGCGGCTTTTCCGGTTCCGTCGATGATGCGGGCGTTGATGAATGCCTTAACGTCCGCGGCCTGCGCGCTCGCCACCGCGCTCAGCCACAGCGTAAATCCGATTGCCGCGTATCGTAGGTTCATGTCACCTCCCGAATGGCAAATCTTACCACTGCCGGGGGCAATGCTACACTGTGGCTGCCATGAAGAGCTCCCCGTTCATTCCAATGGAGGAGTACCTCGAAGCCAGCTACCGCCCGGACCGCGACTACGTGGAAGGGCGGCTGGTGGAGCGTAATGTGGGGGAACGCGACCACAGTTTATTGCAGGCGACTCTCATTGCATACTTGTTCGCGCGCCGGGCCGAGCTTGGCATTCACGTCTTCCCCGAACAGCGTGTTCAGGTAAAGGCCGACCGCTTCCGCGTTCCCGACTTATGCATAGTCGCGGGTCCGTTGCCCTCCGAGCAAATCTTCCGCCAGCCGCCGTTCCTATGCATTGAGATTCTTTCGCCGCGCGACCGGATGGCCGAGATGCAGGAGCGCGTTGACGACTACTTGAAGTTCGGCGTGCGATACGTATGGGTCATCAACCCCCAGACCCGCCACACGCTGATATACACTTCTGAAGGCGTGAACGAAGCCAGAGACGGAATCCTGCGCACCGAAAACCCACACATTGCCGTCAACCTGAACGAGATCCTTCCATCAACCGCCCAAAACATCCCGTAGCGCCGGTCCCAACTCCGGGAAGCGGAACCGGTACCCCGCGTTCAGGGCCGCTTTTGGCAGCACTTTCTGACTTTCCAGCAGCACGCCGGCCATCTCGCCCATCAGCGTCTTGAGCGCCAATGCAGGCGCCGGGAAGATCGCCGGCCGTCCCAGCGCCGAAGCCAGCTCGCGAGTGAACTGAGCGTTCGTGACCGGATTGGGCGCCGTCCCATTCACCGGGCCGGAGAGTGGCTGGTCAATGGCGAAGCGGATCAGTCCAACCAGGTCGTCAATGTGTATCCAGCTCATCCACTGTCTGCCGGAGCCGAGCCGCCCGCCGACGAATGCTTTGAACGGCGGCAGCATCTTCTCCAGCGCTCCTCCGCCTTTACCAAGCACGATGCCGGTGCGCAGCTTCACCACGCGAATTCCCAGCGCCTCGGCCAAATCGGCCTCCCGCTCCCAGGCCGTGCAGAGTTCCGGAAGAAATCCCGAACCTGGAGTTGAGGACTCGGTCAACGTCTCATCGCCCCGGTCTCCGTAGATGCCGATGGCCGAGCCCGAAACCAGAACGGCGGGGCGGCGGGAAAGCGTCGAAAGGCCCTGAATCAAGCGGCGCGTTCCCTGCACCCGGCTTTCGCGAATGGCGGCTTTGGCTTCCGGCGTCCAGCGCTGCCCGACAGATTCTCCAGCCAGATGGACGATCGCATCGGCCGAAGAAAGACTCTCCGCCGGCGGTTCCTCCTTCATGGGCTCCCACCGCATCCCGCGGCTGCGGCTGAGCACGATTACCTTGTGCGCGTCCGCCGAAAGGCGTTCTTCGAGCTTCCGGCCGATGAATCCGGTGCCTCCGGTTATTGTGATGTTCATGCTTGTGCCGTCCTCTCCAAAGGTACAATTATTAGGACTCTCATGCGGGCCTGGAATCGTGCCAAATTGTTGTGGGGCTATCTGACGCGCCGCTCGACGCTCAATGCGCTGCCGGTGGAATACATCGTCGAGACCACGGCGAAGTGCAACCTGTATTGCCCCATGTGCCCGCGCGAGAGCCATCCGCAGCCCAAAGCGGACATGTCCGACGCCGTCTTCGAACGGCTGGTTCAGGAGTCGTCCGCGAGCGCCGAGCACATGATGCTGATCGGGCTGGGCGAGCCTTTCCTCGATCCGAAGATTTTCGACCGCATCGAGTATTGCGAGCGCCACAACGTCTCCACGCTGCTTTCAACCAACGGCACATTCCTCGACGAGAAGACCTCCGGCCGTCTGCTCGGCACCGGTCTGCAGCACATCACGCTCAGCTTCGACGGGGCCACGAAGGAAAGTTTCGAGTACTACCGCAAGGGCGCCCGCTTCGAAAAAGTACGCGACAACTTTGTACGCTTCGCCCGCATGAAACACGAGCGGCAGTCCAAGCTCCAGGTGGTGGTGCAGATGGTGCGCATGGAGCGCAATGCCTCGGAGGTGCGGGACTTCCTCCAGTTCTGGTCGCGTCTGCCGGGCGTGGACCTAGTGCGCATCAAGGAAGACGAGACCAACCTGATGCGCCCGCAGGCCGGTCACGGGGCGGGGGAGTGGAAGCACCCGTGCCACTACCTCTGGCGCGGGCCCATGTACGTGAAGCAGGACGGCGGCGTCTATCCGTGCTGCCAGAGTTACATGCTGGACGGCAAGCCGGTGGGGGCGGTCGGAGAGCAGCCGCTCGATGAGATCTGGAACTCCGCCGAAATGCAGCGTATGCGCCGGCTGCACCTGGAGGGGCGTGCCGGAGAAATCGACATCTGCTCGCGCTGCTGCACGACGATTCCACATCCGCTGCTAGTAGCGGGCAGCCTCGTATTTCACGGGAAGACAGTGCGGCGCTTCCTGCCGTTGGTAGAGCGGCTGGTCTATCGCTTCGGCGCGCGCGGGCATCTCCTGAACCCGCCCAGCCAAGCGGCGCGGGGGCAGTTGGTGCGGATACAGGAAGTGGGAGCGAGCCAGCCGAAGGAATAATCGGCCGGATGATGATGCACCACGCCGCAGCGCCCTACACGGGTCGGCGAGAAAGCGTACTGCGCCTGTGCCCGACGTTGTTTGAAGCAAAAAGAATCCTGTATATTGGAGCTAAACATGACCGCTTCGACTTTGCTGATGAGATGCGGGAAGGAAAGTGCTCCGTTTACGTGTTAGAAGCGTTTCTGCCTAATGTTACCTATCTTCGGACGCTTCCATGGTTAAAGGGCGTAATTCATGGTGACGTGAGAGATATATCACCGGGTGCAGAGATATTCGGGAACACCGCTTTTGACGTTGTGCTGTGGTGGCACGGACCGGAGCACATCGAAGGTGAGCTGCTTGGAAGCGTATTGCAGCGGCTTGAAGCGATAGCAAAAGAGTGGGTTGTGCTCGGCTGCCCGTGGGGTTTATATGAGCAGGGCAGTGTTGGCGGTAACCCATGGGAGCGGCACATATCCCATCATTACCCTGAAACCTACGAGGCTCTGGGTTACTCTGTCGAATGCCTAGGAGAAACGGATGTAAAGGGATCCAATATAACGTCTGTAAAGAGAAGGTGTGAAACAAGTGAAGCCGCCGATGAACGCCGATGAACACCGATTGAAAACGAAGCTTTTTATCAGCGTTAATCGGTGTTCATCAGCGGCCCCAAATGAATCATGTTTTCGTCGGCTTCGGTCCGTAGCTCGGCCGTAACGGCCCGTACTTCGGAGTTGGTATGCGAGTGGGTTTCGGTCCGTAGCTGGGCGGTCTCGGTCCGTAGCTCGGAGGTTTCGGTCCATAACTTGGAGGTTTGGGCGCGTCGTCAGAGGATGCGGCGCTAAAAGAGGTCTGGTCAGAGTTTGCGTCCACGGATGCTGCCTTTCTTGTATATAGCTCTAAGGGGGTATATTCAGAACAGTACCAAATTTACAGACTCGCTTCAAGCGAATCACCACGCCGGCCCAAATTTCTCAAAAAACCACTCCGCGTCGTGCACCCGCTGCAAAGCCAGTTGGTTTCTGCGGTCCCACACGTCGCTGCCGGCAAGCAGCGCGAGGCCGCCCGCGAACCCTTCGTGGTTGTGAAGCGCATTGATCACGCGTGCGATGCGGGGACGGCCGAAGTGAAGGAACGCCAGCCTGAGGCGGTTGTGAATCACCCAGCTCCATTCCACGTGATATGGCCTGTGTTCCCGGAAGAGATGGACGCATTCCACCCCGGGCACCAGCCATAGCTCGTATCCCAGGAGCCAGAGCCGCAATCCCAGCTCGTTCTCCATGCCGCCCCAGCGGATCAGCCCTTCATCGAACCCTCCGACGGCCTGAAACGTGTCCCGGCGGAAGGCTAAGCAGCAGCCGGGCAGCAGAGGAGACTCGTATGGGCTGTCCTGCCGGTAGAAGAGCCACTCGATTGTGAGATCGGGGCCACCGAGACGCAGGCCGTAGCCCCGGCAATCCGGCTCCGTCACATCCGCCACCATCGGCGCCACGGCTCCGATCTCCGGACGGGCGAGAAGCTCGGCCATCGGCTGCCACCAGCCTTCGGGTAAACGGATATGTGCGTCGGCGAAAACGACGATCTCTCCGCAGGTCTGGAGGGCGCCCCAGTTTCGCGCCCTGGCGGTGCCGAGATGCTGGGATCGGACCAGGCGGGCCGGCGCGTCAGGCGCGGTAAGAAACTCCGTCGAGCCGTCGGTTGAGCCGTCATCCACCACCAGAATCTCGGATTCCGGCGGAAGGGTTTCGCGCAGCCCCAGCACCGTCTCGCGAAGCAGGGAACCTTCATTCAGAGTAAGCACCACGACACTAATGCTGGCCAATGAGGAGTATCATAGCAACTTACGTGAAAGACCTTGTATCGTGTATCCTGCCCACGCGCGACCGTCCTGGTTTCTTCCGGCAGGCCGTCCGCTGCTTTTTGCGACAGAGCTACGTAAACTCGGAGCTCGTCGTCGTGGACGATGGAGAGGAACCGGTCGGGCAGCTCTTCCAGCCAACCGATCGGATCGTGTACGTCCGTCTGAACCGGCCGGCATCGCTGGGAACGAAGATGAACATCGGGATCGCCAGAGCGCGCGGCTCGGTACTTCAAAAGATGGACGACGACGACTACTATCATCCCGAATTCCTGGAGACGGCGGTAAGTCACCTGGCCGAAGGCGACCGGAACATCGTAGCGTGGGATTGTTTTCTGGTTCTGTTCGCGGGCGAGCGCGAAGCGCGTTTCTCGGGCCACGGCTGGGCTTCCGGAGGGACTCTATGCTTTTCGCGGCGGCTCTGGGAACGCGCACCGTTCCGTGATGCGCCGCGCTCAGTGGACCGTTGGTTCCTCACCGATCACGAGTACCGGATCACGCCGGTTTGCGCCGCCGAGCGGTACCTCGTGGTGCGCCACGGCCGTAACACCTGGACGAGGATGGACGAGTACGATACCGACGACTGGTTGCAAGCGCTCCCGATCCATCCCAAGCCGCTCGAAGAGTTGATGAGCGAGGCCGATGCCGTCTTCTATCGCGGACTGCGATACGACCGGAGAGCTTACTCCTGAGATTGGGCCCTCAGGGCCCAGATGTTCCCTCGCAGGTCGCCCAGAGAAAAAACCAGGCGGCCGGATGCCGCGGACAGCCCGATAGCCCCCGCGCCTCCGCTCACGCCGGCGATCGAGCGGCTTGTCTGATGAAAGTGACGGACCGGGAACGCCTCCCCTAGAGGCCGCTTGGTTGCCGCGCGCAGACGCTGCGACCAGACGCACCGGAAACCGTCGCGGTCGGAGAGGAAATAGAGCACGCGCCCATTCGGCGACCAGTATGCTTCGAGGTTGCGCCCCTCTCCAGTAATGGGGATCCATTCGCTTTCGGGAATGCGAGCAGTGTAGTTTCCGATCGGCGCGACGAAGATTCGCCGCATGTTGGTGACGCGTGTCGTGATGTGGAACACGATCCACTTGCCGTCCGGCGAGAATCGTCCCGCATAGGGAATCTTGTTCCGCCAGTCGGACGCCTCGATGAGGCGTACGTGCTTGCCGGCTGCCAGATCGGCCAGCAACAGGGCGTTCGGCGTTGTGTTGAAGGACTCGGTCAGAACTTTACTGCCGTCCGTGGAGATGTGCGTCGGCGGCCCACAGGGCTCGCAAAATTTTTCGGCCATCCCGCCTTGCGCGCTCACCGTATAGGCCGCGGGATTTGTCTGGGTGTCCCACTGCCAATAGGCGATCCGTTCGCCGTCGCCGCTGATCTTCGGCATCAGTTCGCGCGCAGGCGTCTGCGTGAGAGCGGTCTCCGTGCCGGTTGCGACATCTCTCAACCACACATCCCAGTTGCCGGAGATTGCCGAGATGAAGGTCATCTTCCCGCCATCGCTGGAAATTGACGGATAGCCCTGGAAGGAGAGGCTGCTGGTAAGCGGCTGGAGTGTGCCCGTGGCTTTTCCGCTGTTGGCATCCGCCGGCAGACTCCAGATGTTCACGTCCACGCTTTGGCTCGAAAAGACGGCGATGCCCGGGGCGGTGGCGGGATGAACTTCATCACCCGTCCCCGACGTCAGATGGCTCGGTTCACCTTCGAGTCTTCCCGTTTCCGGCGATATCGGGATCTGCCAGAGATTCGTGGTATCGCCGCGCCGCGCGGAGAACAGAATCCGGTCTCCTTCCCGGGAGAGGGCATCGGGCGCGATCGCGGCAGATCCGGGCCGGGGAGCAAGGTTCTTGGACCGGAAGAGGGCGAGCGACTGGGTTGGAGTGGGAGAGCCTCCTTCTAGCGGTGCTATCCACCAATCGAGCGTTTGCGCGGCTGGCAATTTGGCGTCGAGACGGCCCAGGAACAGAACTCGTTTTCCATCCGGCATCCACAGAGCGGACAGCGCCAGCGCGAACTCCGGTCGGACCGGCTGCGGCCTGCCTCCCTCAGCCGGAACCATGAACGTCCTGGCGGAGCCGACGACTAAGCCGCTTCCCAATTCGCCCGTCCAGTAGAGGATCGATTTTCCATCCGGAGAGAAGCGCGGCCCCCGGCCGCCCGGAACGATCAACTGGGGGCTGCCGCCGAGCGCCGGCACCACGTAGACGCCTCCCCCCTCGCGCTCGGAACGGAATGCGATTCTGGAACCGTCGGGAGAAAAATCCGGTTCGCTATCGTCTGCCTCGCCAGACGTGATCCGGATAGCGGCGCCGCCCCCGACCTGTTGAACCCACAAATCGAGGTTCCCTTCGCCGGAGCGGTCCGAAGCATAGCAAATCATCCTGCCGTCGGCCGATAAGGCCGGAAACGCGGTGAGGCCGGGATCGGAGGTTAGCCGGACCAGGAGAGACGGCCGCGCAACTTCTCTTTGGGATGCGGACCGCCACCACCAACCCCAAAAAGCTGCAATCGCAATTACGAGACCCGCCGCGAATCTCTTCCAGGGCACGGCTCGGCGTGCAGGCGCGGGCTGCCACTGCCCGGTCTGCGACCGGAGCTGCAATTCTTCCAACGCCGCCTTCACTTCATCCATGCGCTGCACGCGCTCGTCCGGATTTTTGCGTAGGCAGCGGGCGAGAATATCGTCAATCTCGCGTGGCATGCTGGGGACGAGCTCGCTGGCCGGCTTCGGCTCTCTTTCGAGAATTCCGCCCAAGACTCCCACGTTCGATTCGGCCGTGAACGGGTGGCGTCCGGTGAACGTCTCATAGAGGACAACCCCGAACGAGAAGATGTCGGAGCGGCCATCCACTTTTTTCCCCTGCGCCTGCTCGGGCGACATATAGTCGAAAGTCCCGATGATGACCCCTTCGGTAGTCAGAGACGCGCCGAACGCCGCGGGAAGGATCGAGCCCTCGGTAAGCTTCGCCAAGCCGAAATCGAGCAGCTTCGCGAGACCTCTGTCCGTCACCATGATATTTACCGGTTTGAGGTCGCGGTGCACGATGCCCGCCGCGTGCGCGGTGGCGACGGCGTCCGCGATCTGGACGGCCAGCGGCAGCGCTTCGGAGAAGTGCAGATCGCCGTTTCGAATCCGCTCTCTCAGGGTCTTTCCCCGGACGTACTCCATCACGATATATGTGGCGCCGTCTATCTCTTCGAAATCGTGAATGGTGACGATGTTGGGGTGGTTCAGGGACGAAGCCGCCCGCGCCTCGTGTACAAAGCGCTGCTTCCGTTCGGAGTTGCCCACTCTCAAAGCGGGCAGGAATTTGAGAGCGACGGAACGATCCAGGCGGGTGTCGATGGCGTGATAGACAACTCCCATCCCGCCTCTGCCGAGCTCTTCCACGATGCGGTAGTGGGAAATCTGTTCCGGCCGGTCCTCCGCCCCAGGGCCCGCCGCCTCTTCGCCGGGCTCAGTAGAGGTATGGGCTATCGTAGTCTGGTCGAGGAGACGCTCGAACTCGGAGCGCAACTTCTCGTTGTTGCCGCACTCGTTCTTGAGGAAGTCGAGGCGCTCCTGGCCTTCCAGCGCCTCGGCGGCGCGCAACAACTCCCGTACTCGCTGTAACTGTTCCGGCGTCATCTTTTCGCGCCCAAAGCGGACGCGGAATCGCGGATCGGGGCCGCGGGGCCCGCTTCGGGATTTTAGCGCATTGCCGGCGTCGAAGAGGCGTTGTCGTTTCGCTGCGACACACTACCGCCCGCCTCCAGCGGATTCGGCAGCTTGCGCTCCGCATGATAACCCGGGCGCACACGCTCTACAATCTGCGCGACCGGGCGGTCCAGGATCTGGAAAAACGGCTTGGGGTACAGACCGATCCAGAATGCCAGGACGACGAGCGGCGCGAATACCGCGACCTCGCGCGGCGACAGGTCGAGAAGCTTCTGGTTCTTGGCGTTCAGGTCGCCGAGCATGGTGCGCTGGAAGAGCCACAACAGATAGGCTGCGCCAAGCGCGATGCCCAACACGCACCAGAACGCCCAGTTCAACGAAACCTCAAAAGCGCCCTGCAGGATGGTGATCTCGCCGATGAATCCGTTCAGCGGCGGCATGCCCATGGAGCTGAGCGCGGCGATGAGAAAGATCATCGTGAACACCGGCATCACGCGCAGCAGGCCGCCGTATTCGCTGATCTCACGAGTGTGCCGCCTCTCGTAGACGATGCCGACAATCAGGAAGAGCATGCCCGTGGAGATGCCGTGATTGATCTGCTGCAGGATGGAGCCGGAAATACCCTTCGGATTCAGCGCGAAGATGCCCAGGGTGCAGAAGCCGAGGTGGCTGATGGAGGAGTAGGCCACCAGCTTCTTCCAGTCCTTCTGCATGAGCGATGCCAGTGCGCCGTAGACGATTCCGACGATCGAGAGCAGCGCCATCACCTGGATCACCGTCGGGTGCTTCGCCGTGTCCGGCAGCAGCGGCAGCGAGAAGCGGAGGAAGCCGTAGGTCCCCATCTTCAGCAACACGCTGGCAAGAATCACCGAGCCCGCCGTGGGCGCTTCCACGTGAGCGTCCGGCAGCCACGTGTGGAACGGGAACATGGGGACTTTCACGGCGAAGCCCAGGAAGAAAGCCCAGAAGACCCACCAGCCGATCTGCGCTGGAATGGAGACCTTCATCAGATCGTGAATCGCGAACGAATACACCTGGAACTGGCTGAAGTGCAGATAGTAGAGCGTCAATATCCCGAGCAGCATCAGCACCGATCCGATCAGGGTATAGATCATGAACTTGATCGCGGCGTAAACGCGGCGCGGGCCGCCCCAGATGCCGATGATGAAGTACATGGGAACCAGCACTAGCTCCCAGAACACGAAGAACAGCAGAAAATCGAGCGCCATGAAGACGCCCAGCATGCCGGTCTGCAGCAGCAGGAAGAAGGAGTAATATTCCTTGAGCCGGTCCTGGATGGCGTTCCAGCTCGACAAAATCGAAAGGAAGCCGAGAAGAGTGGTCAGCAGGACCAGCATCAGGCTGAGGCCGTCGATGCCGAGGTGGTACTCGGCTCCCAGCGTTGGAATCCATGGCATACGCTCCACGAACTGAAAATCCTTGCCGGAATCGAAGGCGAAGAGCAGCGGCAGTGAGACCAGAAAACATGCAAAAGAGGCCACATTGGCCCATAAACGGATCGCCCGGGCGTTCGATGAGGGGATCAGCAAAAGACCGAGAAGACCCGCCAGCGGGGCAAACAGGACAATGGTAAGGATATGGCTCATAGGCCTAACGCAGAATAGCTGAGCATAGTACAAGGTTCGCGAATACCGCAACGGGCGTCAACATTCGATGCGGGCCATTCAAACCAGGTCCCCCCTCTCTTCAAGTCGCCGAGAGGCCGGGCCGTCGCATGCAGCGCGGAGGATAGTATGATGTTCTTGTCGAAGCCGCATCTTGCGGGGCTGCGGCGAACACGAATGAAATCCCGGGTAGTTCAATCTTCCGCCGGAGTTCATCTATGTCCAAGGTAACCAGACGAACGCTGCTACGAGGCGCAGGCGTCGCGCTTTCGCTGCCCTGGCTCGAATCCATATCGTCGGCCGCCCCGGCCAGCGGTGCGGAGAGATTGTCCGAACCGCCGCTCCGGATGGCGTTCATGTTCATGCCGAACGGGGTGCGTCCCGAGCTCTGGACTCCAGCTGGAGATGGGGAAGACTACGAAATCACGCATCATCTGAAGCCGCTGGAGCCGTTCAAGAACGATTTCCTCCTTCTCGAAAATCTCTGGAATCGGAATTCCGTTGGGCGCAACGGACATTGGCCTAAGGTGCCGATCTGGCTTTCCGGCGGATACGTGCAAAGAACCGCGGGAGACGACCTGGATACGGGCGCGGTATCGGTAGACCAGTTGGCGGCGCAGCGCATCGGATTGCAAACTCCACTGCCTTCGATCGAGCTCGGCATCGATGCTCCCCGAACCGGAATCGATACCGCCGGGGGCGGCTTCGCGCGCTTGTACGGATCTTTCATCTCTTGGAGAGACCCTCAAACGCCCGTTCCGAAGGAGATTATTCCCCAATTGGCGTTCGACAGGCTGTTTCGCGGCAACTCTTCGCCCGTGATCTCGGGCGCGAATCCGAAAGACCCCGCAGTACTCGCTGCCCTGCAAAGGGACGATGCGAGTGTTCTCGATCTGGTGCTCGAAGGCGCAAAGACTCTGAAGCGGAACGGAAGCGCTTCCGATCGAGTGCGGCTGGACGAGTACTTCGAATCCGTGAGAAGCGTGGAGCAGCGTTTGGAAGCCTCAATGCGGCCTCAAAAACGGTGGATCAATGAAGGGAAGTTCCCGCTCGACCGGCCCCAAGCAGGAATCCCGCAGACGCACCAGGAGCACGTCCGGCTTATGCTGGACATCTTCATTCTTGCCTTCTGGTCCGATAGCACACGGATAGGCACGTTTATGTTCGGCGATGCGCAGTCGGGGAAAGACTACTCGTTCCTGCCCGGGGTTATGGGCGGCTTCCATGGACTCTCTCATCATCGCAACGATCCTCCGACCCGCGAACAGTACGGAAAGATCATCGATTGGCATATGGAGCAGATGGCGTACTTCCTGGGCAAGGTGAAGAACCTCGATGAAGGCGGAACCTCGCTGCTCGACAATTCGATGATCATGTTTGGCGGTTCGCTCAAGGATGGCAACCGCCACGCCGTGGAGGACCTTCCCATTCTTTTGGCCGGACGTGGTAAGGGCGCGTTGCGCCCGGGGCGGAGGCTGCGGGCGCCCGAGAGGACGCCCATCTGTAACCTGTATCTTGCGATGCTGGATCGGATGGGGATCAAAGAGAAATCTTTTGGCGACAGCACTGGACCCTTGCGGGGACTCTCGTAGGTTCATCTTGATGCGATTTCTATGGCTGGCTTGCGCTCCGATTGCGCTCGCGCAGATTGCACCACACCCGGACGCCTCGCGAGAATTCTCCCAGACCATTCGACCGGTGCTCGTTGAAAACTGCGGCGGCTGTCACAAACCCGGGATAACCAGGGGACCCGCTCCGTTCCTGAATATCTCGAAGGTCGAGGAATTGGATGAGAACCGGAGATTGTGGCGAAACGTCGCCGCCCAGCTCCGTAACCGAACCATGCCTCCGACGGCATCGAAGCTGACGGAAGAGGACCGGCTGCGTGTTTCGTCGTGGATTGAAGACCGTCTGAGTCTAACCGCCTGCAACGTGGGCGACTATGCCGGTCCGGCGGTCACGAGGCGTTTGAATCGGCGCGAATATCGCAACACCATTCGGGATCTGCTCGGCGTCGATCTCGATGTTACGGGAATACTGCCGGCCGATGGGACCGGGGGAGCGGGTTTTGACACAAACGGCGCAACACTGTTTGTGCCGCCCGTGCTGACGGAGCGGTACATGGAAGCCGCCCAGCAGGTCCTGGATCGGGTGATCGTCACGCCGCAGATTTCCAAGGTCTATTCGGCCGCCGAACTGCAACCGGCGGCGGCAGGCGAGACTTCGCGTGCGATGAAGCCAGGCGAAGAGCTTTCGGTTACCCTCCCCGTTTATGTAGAAGGCGCCTACGACGTGGTGGTGACTCACGCGCAAGGCGAGCCGGCGCCAAAGCTGTTGCTCAAGGTGGATGGAGCGGAGGCGGGCACGTTTGAAGTTGAGCGCCGGCGCTTTCGCGGTCCGCGAGGCGCCACGACTGCCGGCGTGCAGGTGACTCTCGGGAGAGGCTCCCACACATTTTCCATCCGTGCCGGGGAATCCGCGCCTGCAATCGGCAGACTGATCGTCCAGCAGCAACCCGAACCAGCCTCGGCGGAGAAGCGAGCGTTGCATTACCGCCTGTTCGGTATGTATCCGGGCGAACGGCCCCTGGAACCCCGCGGAGCGGCACGGCAGATCCTTGCGGCCTTGCTTCCCAAAGCATTTCGGAGACCGGTCGAAGCGAGCGATATCGACCGGTTCCTGGCGATGTACGACAGGGCTGCCCAACGCGGCGATCCCTACGAAGAGCGTGTTAAGTTGGCCCTGAAGGCCGTGCTCGTCTGGCCTGAATTCCTGTTCCGAGTCGAGCGAAAGCACAAGGAGGCAGGCTTCCATCCGGTCACGCAGCACGAACTCGCGACACGCCTCTCCTATTTCCTGTGGTCGACGATGCCGGATGAACCGCTGCTCCGGCTGGCCGAGCAGGGTCGCCTGCAGGATCCGAACGTCCTGTTGGCGCAGGTAGGCCGAATGCTCGACGACACCCGGTCCCGGACATTCGTCGATAGCTTCATCGGCCAGTGGCTTGGTACGCAGGATATTGGCGGACGAGTGGCGCCGCTGATCACCGAAATACAGTCTTATTACACGCCCGAGATCGCGGCGGACTTACGTGCGCAGCCGATCCTGTTGTTCGCTAGGATTCTCGGCGAAAACCGCAGCCTCCTGGAACTTCTGAACGCCGACTATACTCATCTGACCGAGCGGCTCGCCCGGTTTTATCAGATCGAAGATCGGGTAAAGGGACTCGACGATTCCGAGTTTCGCCTCGTTCAATGGCCGGATAGCAGACGCGCGGGTGTCCTGGGCCTTGCCGGAGTGCTCGCGATGACATCGCGCTATAAGGAAACCAGTCCGGTGCTGCGCGGAGCCTGGGCGCTCGACACTCTGTTAGGCACGCCGGTTCCGCCCCCGCCGCCGGATGTGCCGCCGCTGGAAACGCATGAGGCGGCTGGAGTCAAGCTCTCGATGCGTGAGAAGGTGATGCAACATCGTGCGGATCCCGCGTGTTCCGCCTGCCACAGGCTCATGGACCCAATCGGTTTCGGCCTGGAGAATTTCGATTGGATGGGGCGATGGCGCGACACGGAGGCCGACGGAAAGCCGATCGATGCCACCGGGGAATTGCCCTCCGGCGAGAAGTTCAGCGGCCCGGTGGAACTGCGTCGGGCTCTGCTCGCGCACCAGGATGCTTTCATCGAAAACCTCGCCGGCAGAGTGCTCGGCTATGCACTCGGGCGCAGCCTGCAGGACGGCGATAGCTGCACTTTGCAGCGGCTCGTCCAAAATCTCAAAAAAGACGATTATCGGGCGCGTACGTTGATTCGGGAAATTGTGCTCAGCGTTCCATTCCGGAACACGCAAGGAGGAGTTGTGCAATCCGAATCCCCGATTTCCAAGCCGACCCTCAACATCTCCGAGTTGAATGCCCGGAAACAAGACGCCGCGAGTCATAACAACCAGGTAAAGTGGGACAAACCGGCCGCGAAGCCGTAGTACACGGTTTCAGTTCCGGGCCTGTCGATCATGTGCAGAAGAGCTTCCTCGCCTTCTATTTTGGACGTTAAGGTCGGGTTTCCGGGCTGGTTGCCGCCTGTTGGTAGATGAGCCGGGCCTCGTCGAACTGTGCGAAAACGTGATCCTTACTTTTTCTGCGAGCGCTACCATGTGGCGCCCGGCGCGGGCGGAATCTCGAAGTTGTGCATGTACTGTCCGCCATGTCTTGACTGCAATACGGCATGTCTTTACACTGATGTATGTACATGGGCGATGCCCTGAATTTCGACTGGGATGCGGGCAACACACAGCATCTTGCGCTGCACGGCGTATCGCCCGCGGAGGCGGAAGAAGTGATCCGGAACAACCCCATTCAGCTTGCGGTGCAGATACGCAGCGGCGAAGAACGGATTCTCTGTGCCGGCAAAACCGAATCGGGACGGGCGCTTCAGATCGTCTACACAGTGCGGCGCGGTCGTATCCGGGTTGTGACGGGTCACACGGCCGACAAGAAAGTAAGGAGAATTCTATGAAACGCCCCGCCAGGAAACCGATGGAAATGCCCGATTTCAAGTCCGAAGCGGAAGAGGCTCGCTGGTGGGATGAGCACCGGGACTTCGTTGCGGACCTCCTGATCCGCCATGGACGGCGCGCAGTGCCCACGAAAAGCGTTACCGTGCGCCTTCCGGTCACCGACATCAGCCGCGCTCGCGAGCTGGCCGATAAGCGGGGGATCGGCTACCAGACGCTCATCAAGTCGTTGCTCCACGAAGCGCTGAAGCGCGAGGCAAAGAAGGCTTCGTAGCAGACGGTCAATCTGGCAGCAGACGTCTCAAAAACTGACGCCGACGCTGGTGATAACCCCCACGTCGTTGCGCTTCACCCCCTCTCGGGGCGGGCGGCTGTCGAACCGGTTGAATAACTGTATGTTCCAGGTAAGCCGCTGGGTCAGCGGGAAGCGGATGCCGCTTTCAAACGTGGCGCGGTAGCGTCCGCGGTCTACGATGTTCGGGTAGACGGTCGCCTTGGTTATCAGACGCAGAGGGCCCAGCGAGAGCGTCTCCAGGTCCAAGCCAAACAGTCCCTCGCCGCTCGACACGCGTGGCTCCCGGTCCAGCGACTCCTGCGCGCGGAACTGCTCGTTCACATAGGTGAAGCCGCCGAGCAGGGAGAGCCGCGCCTGTTGGGTATTGAGCAGCTTCCATCCCAATCCGCCGCCGAGGTTGGAGCGGAGCAGGAGCAACTGCCGGTCGTTGCGCTCGAAGCGGGTCAGCGTGAAGCTGAACAGGCGGGGACTCAGGTAGTGGTCCCAGCGCACGGAGCCGAGATGGCTGCTTGCCGTAGGCGCGTCGGACTGGCGGCTGAAGAGCGACAGAATCTCCAACTGCACCTGCTGCTTGGGACTGCGGTAGGCGGAATTGATGCCGAGCGAAGACTGGCTCAGGTGGACATTACCGCGGGTCAGGGTGTAGCCAAGATCGACCGTGCCGCGAAGCCGCCGCTCCTCTCCCTCTGCCTGCTGAAGCGTGGGCGAGATCTCAACAATGTCGATAAGGCTCAATGGCGTCGCGCCGTCCGTGGTGACGATCTCGACGCCCTCCTCCGAGCTGCGAATCCGACCCTGTACGATCAGGCCGCTTGCCGTTTCCACGCGGATTGCATCGTCGGTCTCCAGGCGGTCCACCATTCCCCAGTCGAGCTTGATCGTCCCGGCGTAACTCGTTTCGAGCGTGAGGCTGTTCTATTCCAGCTTTTGAAGGGTCCCGCTCAGCCTGTCTGCGTTGCGCAAAACGACCGTATCCGCGGCGAGAGGCGCGGCGAGCGTGAGCAAGGCCAGAAAGCGGCGAAAACAGTTCATTCACGAACTATTTTAACCGCCGAGGCTATTCAGCTCTGAGTTGCGGATTTTTGAAGATCGCGCGTGCCGGCGACTTCGGATTCGCGGACCGCGCCTTCCAGCGCCTCGCCCAGCCGGACCAATTGAGTACCCATGGGAATTTTGTCGGCTTCGCAAAGGAGAAAGCTTCCTTGCTCGCAGAAGGCGATGAAAGCTTTGTATACAAAGCGGTCTGTCCAACCCTGGGGCGCGCGCCGCAGGGCGGCAGCCATGGCTTTGGCGTCGTGGCGCAGGACAGTTTGTCCTTGAGGGGACCGATAGTTGCGATCCCACGATTTGGCCGGAGTGGGATCGGTCCGGTCGACATCGAACGGAAGAGGTGGCTGAGCTGTGCCCGCCGGCTGCCAGCCCTGATGGAGGGCTGCATCGAGAAGTTCCCGCCAATCCTCGGCGTCGAGGAGCAATGACCGGCCAAGCGGGTCGTAGAGTATCAGATTCACGGCTGCCTCCATCCTGTAACGGCAATATCAGCTCATCGGCTGAAGTGGCTCGAATCTTTAGTACTACCTGAAGTAATAGGTGTAAACTCGGGTCGAAAATCTCAAAAAAGAACTGGTGAAGATGTGTGATTTGCAGAAATGATACACTGTTCCCCAAAAGGAGCCGCGAGGTTGCGATCTAAAGTTTCCCTGTTCTTTCTCGCGTTGAGTACTGCCTGGGCGGCCGGCGACGACCCGGCGCACTTTTTCGAATCGCGGATTCGCCCTCTGTTCGCCTCCAACTGCTACGCATGCCATACAGCCACGAAGCTGGGCGGCCTCCGCGTCGACTCCCGCGAGGGTCTGCTCAAAGGCGGAAATTCCGGACCCGCCATCGTTCCCGGCGATCCCGAGAAGAGCCTGCTCGTCCAGGCCCTGAGGCACTCCCACGAGAAACTGCGCATGCCGCCGCCGGGCAAGCTCAAGGATGAGGAGATCGACGCCGTCGCGGCCTGGGTGAAGGCCGGGGCTGTGTGGCCGGAGACCGCGAAAGCCGCCGCACCGGCGGCGAAAAGCGGCGCCTACGAAATCACTCCCGAGCAGCGGGCCTACTGGGCCTTTCAGCCCGTACGAAAACCCGAGCCTCCCGAGGTGAAGCTCAAGAGCTGGCCGAAATCGTCCATCGATCATTTCATCCTGGCGGCGCAGGAAGCCCGTGGCCTTCAACCCGTAAAGCCGGCCACGCGGCGCGCCCTGCTTCGCCGGGCTTACTTTGACCTGATCGGCCTTCCTCCAACGATCGAGGAGATGGACGCGTTTCTTCAGGACAAATCCCCGGACGCCTTCGCCAAGGTTGTCGACCGGCTGCTCGCCTCGCCGCATTACGGAGAGCGCTGGGGCCGCTTCTGGCTGGACGTGGCGCGCTATTCCGACGATAAGCTGAACTCCACCGGCGACGAGCCTCGGCCCAACGCATTCCGCTACCGCGACTGGGTAATCCGCGCCTTTAACGAGGACATGCCCTACGACATGTTCGTCAAGGCCCAGATCGCGGGCGACCTGCTGCCCAGCTCCGATCCATTGAAATATCGTCCGGGCCTCGGTTTCTATGCCCTCAGCCCGGAGTTCCAGGACGACCGGGTAGACGCCACCACACGCGGCTTTCTCGCGCTTACCGTCGCCTGCGCACAGTGCCACGATCACAAGTACGACCCCATCCCCACCAAGGACTACTACGCGTTGCTCGGCGTCTTCACCAGCACCCAAGGGGAGGAGTTCCCGCTGGCGCCCGATGACGAAGTAAAGGCCTGGAACGCCCACAAGAAGAAGATCGACGACACCGAAGCCGCCATCGCGGAGTTCACTAAGACGCAGAGCACCCAGTTGGGCGACATGCTCGCCGCCAAGACCGCCCGCTACCTGATGGCCACGCGGGACGCGGTGACCGGGCCGAAGCACGATCCGCGCATTCTGGCCGAGGTGGAGAAGCTGGATTTCGGAACGCTCGACCGCTGGCTCGAATATGTCCGCAGGCCGAAGCACGGCCATCCGTTCCTCAAGCCATGGACCGAGCTGATGGCCAAAGGCGGCGGCACTCCCGAAGAAGCGCGCACGATTGCCGAAGAGTTCGAGCGTGCCGTGGTTGCGGTGAGCGCGGAGAAGAAGTCCGTCGACGACCAGAACTACATCCGCCTGGGAGGGTCCACCAACCGCCGCGACCTGTCGGGCGCCAACCTCGTCTCTCTGAATCGGGACAAGTACGTTTTCTGGCGCGACATCTTCTCGCCGAAAGGCCGGGCCAACCAGTTCGCCACCGACGGCGGAGTGCTTTACTACGGCGACGGTCCTATCGACCGCTTTCTGTCCGGCGAATGGCGCGATCACCTGGAAACGTTGCGCGCCGAGCTGGCAAAGCTGAAGGAGACCCTACCGCCGCAGTTTCCCTTCCTGCACTCGATCAAAGACGCCGCCAAACCCGCCGACCAGAAAATTCACATTCGCGGGAATCGCGAGAACCTGGGAGATGTGGCGCCGCGGGCCTTCCTGCACATTCTGTGCGATGGCGAGCCGGCGCGTTTCACACAGGGCAGCGGAAGACTGGAGCTGGCCGAGGCGATTGCGGGCAAGAGCAATCCGGTGACGGCCCGGGTGATGGCGAACCGCATCTGGCAGCATCATTTCGGAAACGGAATCGTGCGCACGCCGAGCAACTTCGGCCAACTGGGCGAACGGCCCACCCATCCCGAGCTTCTCGACTACCTCGCCGCGCGCTTCATGGAGCACAACTGGTCCATCAAGGCCATGCACCGCGAGATCATGCTGTCGGCCACTTACGCACTGAGCGCGTCGGCCGCCGACAAGAACCTTGCGGAAGACGCGGAGAACCGGTTGCTCTGGCGCGCCAACCGGAAGCGCCTGGACGTCGAGTCGATGAGGGACGCTCTGCTGGCGGTGAGCGGGCTTCTCGATACTGCCGTCGGCGGACCGGCGGAGAAGCTTACCGACGATAACCGCCGCCGCACGGTCTACGGCTTTGTGAGCCGCCGCCGTTTGGACCCCCTGCTGCTGCTGTTCGACTTCCCGAATCCCAACAACACCAGCGAGCGGCGCATCCCCACCGATGTGCCGCTGCAGAAGCTCTTCTTCATGAACAGCGGCCTGATGTCGCGCGCCGCCGAGGCGTTTTCCGACAGGCTGACCGCCGAAACGACGGACGATGCGGCCCGCATCGCGCTCGCCTACCGGATGCTGTACGGCCGCGCGCCCAGCGTGACGGAGACGCAGCTCGGTCTCGAATATCTGAAGGAAGGCGGGGACGCCTGGAAGACCTACGCCCAGGTCCTGCTCAGCTCCAACGAATTCGGATTTGTCAATTAGCGCGCGGCAACTCCGTCATAATAGGTCTGGCTCGAAAGGAGAGAGCAGATGAAACAGGTCCATCGGGCGGCGCGCGCGCTATGGCGCACGCCTGGCTTTACTCTGTCTGCCCTAGCCACCCTCGCCCTGGGCATTGGCTCTGCAGTGCTGGCGTTCGCGGTGCTGTATTCCGTCGTGTTGCGCCCGATGTCTTTCCATGACCCCGAGCGACTGGCGTTCGTCTGGATTCACGACGTCCGGCGGGGCATCCATGAGGAGGGTCTCTCCTACCCGACCTACCTGGATTGGAAGGCCCGGAGCCGCGCCTTTGAGAACCTCGCGGTGCGGGGGCGTGGCTATGCCGCCATCCTGGCCGGGCCGGAACCCGAGCGCGTGCTGCTGGATGTCGTCTCGGCCAACTTTTTACCGCTCCTCGGCGTAAAGCCGAGCTTCGGCCGCGTCTTCACACCGGTCGAGGAGGAACGTGGCGACCTGGTCGCTGTGATCAGCCACCGCCTCGCGCGGCGCCGTTTCGGTTCGGGTGCGGCTGCTATGGGCGGCAGCCTGGAGATGTTCGGCCGTCTCTGGCGGGTAGTCGGGGTGATGCCTGCAGGCTTCGGCATCCCACCCTCGCGGCAGGACGTCTGGGTGCCGGCCCGCAAGTTTCCTCCTCTCGCCCGGTTCATGAACAGCCGAGAAATGGACTTTTTCATGGGGGTAGGCCGTCTCAACTCCGGAGTCACTGTCCGCCAGGCAGAGACGGAGATCAACATCATCGGCCAGCAACTGGCACAGATCTATCCGATCAGTGACCCTGGCTTTGGCGGCTATGGCGTGTCAGTCGTCCCCTTGGACCGGCAGGTACTCGGCCATCGGCTTCCCCGCACCCTGTGGACCCTGCTGGGGGCCGTGGTGTTGGTGCTGCTCGTAGCGTGCGTCAATGTGGCCAACCTGCTGCTTGCGCGCGGGGCCGCCCGGCAAGCCGAGTTTGCGATCCGCGCGGCGCTAGGCGCTGGAGTGCGTCGGCTGGTGGGCCAGCAATTGACGGAGGGCGTGATCCTGGCCGCTCTCGGGGGCACGGCCGGCTGCGCGCTCGCCTGGGTTGGGCTACGGGTGCTTCCGCTGCTCGTTCCAGGTGACCTTCCGCGTTTCGACGAGCTGGCGATCCACCCACCGGTGCTCCTGTTCGCGGCGCTGGTTTCGTTGGTTGCGTGTGTCCTGTTCGGCACCGTGCCGGCATGGCTGCAGGCGCGGCGCGATCCACAAGTGGGACTGCGTGGGGCGAGCGCCCGCATGACGGACCGCAGGGCGAATCGCCTGCAATCGGTCCTGGTGGTGGCGGAGTTCGCCCTCGCCTTGGTGCTGCTGGCCGGCGCGGGCTTGTTCCTCCGCTCGTTCCTTGCTGTGCGCTCCGTCGAGCCCGGCTTCCAGGCACAGGGTGTGTTGCTGTTGCAGGTGGGCCGCGAAGGAACGGAGGTCCCAGGGCAAGCCGCGGCCTTCTACCGGGGGCTGCTGGATCGTATCCGCAATCTGCCGGGCGTCGAAACCGCGGGCGCAATCAACGACTTTTTCATCGAGCGCAACGCGGACTATGCCGTCACCGTGCAGGGCCGGCCTACGCAGAGAGGCGAGCAGGTCACCGTGGACGCGGTCACGTCCGCGTTCCTGCAGGCTGTAGGCGCCCGCCTGCTGCGCGGACGGTTCCTGATCGAGGCGGACTACCAACATGAGCGGCCCGCAGCCCTCGTGATCAACGAGACCTTCGCCCGGCGCTTCTTCCCCGGTGAGGATGCTGTAGGCAAGCACCTGAAGTTCGGCACGGCCGAGGCCCGCGGACCATGGATCGAGGTCGTCGGTGTGGTGGCCGACCTGCGCCGCCGAGGCCTGGAGCTGCACGCGCTGTGCGAGGGCTTCGGGCCCGCATTTAATGAGGACATGGATGTGACGGTACGCTCTTCCGTCGCGCCCGAGCGCCTTGTGCCGGCCATCCGTGAAGCCGTCCGGGGGACCGCGCCCGGTGCCTCTGTCTATGGCATCGCCACGCTCGAGGCGCGACTGGCCGAGCTGGCCGCCGACCGGCGCTTGCAGGTGTGGTCGCTGAGCGGCTTCGCGCTGCTCACGCTGCTGCTGGCCGCGGTCGGCATCGGCGGCGTGGTGCAGTATGTGGTGGGCCAGCGCCGCCGCGAGACGGCAATCCGCATGGCCTTGGGAGCCACGGCTGGCCGTGTTCACGCTGCCGTTTTGGGGCGTGCCGTGAGCCACGCGTTGCTTGGTATAGGGCTGGGCTTGGCGCTCACCGGCGCCCTGACCCGAGTGGTATCGAGCTTGCTTTTCGGCGTCAACCCGCTGGACCCGGCCACCTTGGTGTTGGCGGCTGTGGTGCTCGTCTTTGTGGCCATCGCAGCCTGTTGGCTGCCGGCAAACGCCGCGTCACGGGCCGACCCGGCTGTCCTGATGAGGGAGTGACCACCGCCGAGGCGCAGAGAAAAGCTTTGAAAAGATTTTCTCAGCGTCTCTGCGTCTCGGCGGTTCATTGCCGATGCCCCTCGGCTACAAGTCTTCGCGGCGCAGTCCGGTCTTCTTCGCCAGCACCTTCATCGCGGTAGGGCCGAGGGTCACGCGGTCGTGGTAGGCGAACAGGAAATCCTGCCAGCCGGGACGTTCGAGAATCCGGTGGGAGGTTCCGCTCTGCCGTTTGATGCGCCAGCCGATCCGAAGCAACGCCGCAAGCGCCTGCTTCGCCTTCGTGGAAGGCCAGTCTGGGGACGCTGTCTTAGGCGGCAATGAAGGAGACATCCATGGGGCCGGGGACTGCTTCCCCGTGCTCCAGGCGGTCGGCAATCAACCGCAGCGCGAGCGCCTGCACGGCCGCGGTGGCCTGCTTCTTGGTCCTCCCGTATGCGGTCACACCGGGCAGGGCGGGAATGTCCGCCAGCCAGCGGCCATCCTCTTCCCGGTAGTACTCGATCACGAGCGAGAACTTGCTCGCCGACGCAGCCTTCGGCATGTCCATATCATCCCATCAAAACCTTTCCCAAGAAAGTTGGTCTTGACGTGAGCAGCTTTTCTCTGCGCCTCGGCGTCTCTGCGGTTATCTTATGTCGAGAGCTCGCGCAGATCCGATACCCAGTAGTCCGGCCCCCAGCGCGCGAGATCCTCGCGCTTTCCGTAGCCATAGTTGACGGCGCAGATCTTCACACCGGCGCGGCGGCCGGCTTCCATGTCCGCCGCGGAGTCGCCCACCATCAGGCAATTTTCCGGACTTTCCGAGAGCGCCGCCAGCGAGGCCAGGAGCACATCGGGCGCCGGCTTGCACGGAATTCCATCGGTGCCCTGCACATGGTCGAAATGAGAGATCAGCCCGAACTGCTCCAGCACAAGCCGCGTCGTTGGAGTGCCCTTCGTGGTAGCCGTCGCCTTGCGGCCTGGCAGCCGCGCGAGAGCTTCCGATACGCCCGGATAGAGCCTGGTCTGGGCATGTTTCCGGAGCAGATAAACGCTGCGGTACTTCAGTATGAGTCCGTCAATCTGTTCGGGCGTGTAAGAAGGGAAGAGATTCTGAAAGAGATCGATCAGATGGCGGCCTATGTAGCCCTTGAGGAACTCGTGGGAGACGCCGGCGAGGGGAACTTCGGACAGTACCTGCTGGATCGCCCCGCAAATATCGAGGGCGGAATCCAGCAGGGTTCCGTCTACATCGAACAGATAAGCTCGGAAGCCCGGAATCACGCAGGCTGCGGGTGCTCGCCTTCGGAAAGTCCCGGAAGCGACCTGTGCGGCCGGATGACCTGCTGCGTGTGATCCTCGGAATCCTTGGGCTCGCTGGGCGGCAATGAGGATGGCGGCTGACCGGCGACCAACTGCAGGACCTCCGCGCCGTCAAGCACTTCGCGCACCAGCAGCGCCTCGGCCAGGCGGACCAGCGCTTCCGATTTTTCCTCGATCAGATTCTTCGCCGTGTCGTAGCCGGCCTGCACCAGCTTCTTCACCTGCTCGTCGATGCGGATGGCCGTCTCCTCGCTGTAATCGCGGTGTTGCGCGATCTCGCGGCCCAGAAAAATCTGCTCCTCCTTCTTGCCGTAGCTGAGCGGACCCAGGTCGCTCATGCCCCACTCGCAGACCATCTTGCGCGCCATCTCCGTGGCCCGCTCGATGTCATTCCCCGCGCCGGTGGTCATGTGCTTCATGAACATCTCTTCGGCGATGCGCCCCGCCATCAGAATGGCAAGCTGCGCCTCCAGATACTGCTTGTTGTAGGAGTGCTTGTCCTCGATCGGTAACTGCATGGTAACGCCCAGCGCCATGCCGCGCGGGATGATCGTCACCTTGTGCACCGGCTCGGCGTGGGGCAGCAGTGCGGCCACCAGGGCATGTCCGGCCTCGTGGTACGCAGTGTTCTTCTTCTCCGCGTCGCTCAAGATCAGGCTCTTTCGTTCCGAGCCCATCAGGATCTTGTCCTTGGCCAGCTCGAAGTCCGTCATCATGACGACCTTGCGGTTCTGGCGCGCGGCGTTCAGCGCGGATTCGTTCACCAGATTGGCCAGATCGGCGCCGGCCAGACCCGGTGTCCCGCGGGCCAGCACCGCCAGATTCACGTCGTCTCCGAGGGGAATCTTCTTGGTGTGTACGCGCAGAATAGCCTCGCGGCCCCCCACGTCGGGCCGGCCTACCACCACCCGGCGGTCGAAGCGTCCGGGCCGCAGCAGCGCCGGATCGAGCACGTCGGGGCGGTTGGTCGCCGCCACCAGGATGACGCCTTCGTTAGACTCGAAGCCGTCCATCTCGACCAGCAACTGGTTCAGCGTCTGCTCGCGCTCATCGTGGCCGCCGCCCAGTCCGGCGCCGCGATGGCGCCCCACCGCATCGATCTCGTCGATGAAGATGATGCACGGGGCGTTCTTCTTGCCTTGCTCGAACAGGTCGCGCACGCGGCTCGCGCCCACGCCCACAAACATCTCGACAAAGTCGGAACCGGAGATGGAGAAGAAGGGCACGCTCGCTTCGCCCGCGATGGCGCGCGCCAGAAGCGTCTTCCCGGTTCCCGGCGATCCGATCAGCAGGACGCCCTTCGGAATGCGGCCGCCAAGCTTCTGGAACTTTTGCGGCTCGCGCAGAAACTCGATGATCTCCTGAAGCTCTTCTTTCGCTTCTTCCACGCCCGCAACGTCCTTGAACGTCACCTTTTTCTGCTGCGTGGAGTGCAGCCGGGCGCGGCTCTTGCCGAAACTGAGCGCTTTATTCCCGCCGCTCTGCATCTGCCGCATCATGAACACCCAGAATGCGATCAGCAGAATAAACGGAGAGGCGTTTACCAGGATGGAAACCCAGTTTCCAGAGCTGACCTCCTTGAACTGCATCGCCACGTCTTTCTCCTGGAGCAGCTTATAGATGTCCGGATAGTTGTGAGGGATCATCGTGCGGAGGCCCGAGTTCTCGTCGCGGAACGTCCCGCGAACTTCCGTGCCGCTGATTGTGACCTCCTTCACTCGCCCTTTTTCCACCTGCTGGATAAAGTCGGTGAAGGTCAATTCCCGTTCGGCGCGGGTCTTTTGGGTCTTTACCACAGCGTACAGAAGCACGGCGACGCAGATCAGAAGTACCCAGAATATGTACTGTTTAATGTTTGAATTCACGCAACCTCCCCAGAACCCTGGGGTCCTGGAATCTCGGGCTCGCCGGGATCGCGATTCCCATATGACGCACTGTTGGCCCTTATCCCTTTAGACGCCGCGGGTACTGCCACGGTTCAGATTTCTCCCTACGGCCGGTCACATTCCCGGATCGCAAGGATTGAGCGGGTGTTCGAATCCGCGGCCACATGCCGCGCCGGTCCGAACTGGCGTGACCAGACGATCTCGCTTCCCCGCAGGATTACCGGCCAATCGCGGCGTTCCCACACGGGGATTCTGGCCTGCTGGAATAGGTTCTTAACTTTTGTGTCTCCGGCGTGCCCTTGAGCCTGGTACTGGTCGCCGGGCCTCCAGTTACGCACTTCGAGCGGCCCGGAAACCCTCTCCCAATCCATGAGACTCACCTCACAATTATATCCCGAATCGAGTTTTGGAATGTCCACTCTGTCATACACGTCCAGAGAAAGCCGGCCTTTCCGCCCGGGAAGCTCCACGACGCCGGGAACCTGCGCCGGAACCTGGAAGTTGTGCGCCGGCTCCCGCGCTCCGATGCGAATCCAGTCGAACGACCGGCAGACCTCCAGGTCCGGAATCTGCCTGCGGCCGTGCCCCGCTTCCCGTGCGGCCAGATCCAGTACCTGCTCCACGTGGGGGAAGTCGATCCGGCGCAGATCTCCCTTGGCCATCTCGATCATCCGCCGCACCAGACGCCGGCCAACGGCTCGGGGCAGCTGGGCCAGGGTATCGGCGCGTGCCACAACAGCAAAGCCTTGTTTTTCAATGTGCTCCGCCGCCAGCCGGTTCAGTTCGCCCGCCCACCAGGATTCCTCCTCCGCGGCCCAGTCGGCCATGTGCGCCAGGGTCTCCTCCAGGGCTGGGTTCCACTCCCGCTCCAATTGCGGTAAGAGGCTATGGCGGATGCGGTTGCGGGCAAAGATTGGCTCGGTGTTACTGGAATCCTCGCGCCAGACGAGGGCCTTTTCGCGGAGGTATGCCTCCACCTCCTGCCGGGTTACGCCCAGCAGCGGCCGCACGATCCTCTCTTCGCTCACCGGCCGGATGCCGGCCAGGCCGGCCGTCCCCGCGCCCCTCAGAAACCGGAACAGCACCGTCTCGGCCTGGTCCGCGCTCGTCTGACCCACGGCGATCGCGTCAACCGCACCGGAGGCCCGCAACTCTGCGAAAAACTCGCGCCGGGCCTCCCGGGCCGCCTGCTCCAGGTTGCCGCCCATCTTCCGGACGTTCCGCCGGGAGATGATCGCCGGCAGTCCCAGCCGCGCGGCCAGATCGCGCACGAATTCCGCGTCGCCTTCCGACTCCCCGCCGCGCAACTCGTGATTCAGGTGCAGCACGCTCAGCCGCAGGTCCCAGCGCGGGGCCAGCTCGAGCAGCACATGCAGGAGACAAACCGAATCCCGTCCCCCGGATACGGCTACGCCCACACGGTCCTTTTCCCGGAACATGTTATAACGGGTGATTGTTTCGACAACGCGCGGGAGCACGCTTCAATTTTAACAGTCGCCGAAAACCGTAAAAAATGAAAACCGTGAACGATCTGGCTTCCCAGGTGCAGCTTCTGCTGATGGACGTGGACGGCGTTCTAACCGATGGGAGGCTCTACAACGTGCCCGGACTGTCCGGCGAGATGGTGGAAACCAAGGCCTTCGACTCCCAGGACGGCATCGCGTTGCACTGGCTGAAATGGAAGGGAATTCGGACCGGCCTCATCAGCGGACGCGTCTCGCCCGCCACGGTCACCCGCGCCAATCAGTGCCACTTCTCGTACATCTACCAGGGTCACATCGAGAAGATTCCGATCCTCGAAGACATCCTCGCCGATGCGAAGCTGGAGAAAGCCCAGGTTGCCTACATCGGCGACGACCTGACGGATATCGTCGTGATGCGCCGCGTGGGATTCGCCGTCGCCACCGCCAATGCCCGCCCCGAGGTGAAGGCCAGCGCGCATTACGTCACCAAAGTCCCGGGCGGCGGCGGCGCCGTCCGCGAGGTAGTCGAAATCATCCTGAAGGCACAAGGCTACTGGCCGGAGATACTGGCCAAGTACGAAGTCTGCGGTTGAGGTAGCATTACTGTATCCATGCTGCGCTGCATAGTCCTGCTGGGTCTGGCGCTGGCGCCGCTTGCGGCTGAAAATCCGCCGGTGCGCATGATCGAATCCGCGGGCGAAGCGGCCCGCTACTGGCCGCGGTGGCGCGGACCGTCCGGCCAAGGGCTTGTGGCTGGCTCGGGTTATCCGGATACGTGGTCCCCGACCGAAAACGTGCTCTGGAAAGTCGAGGCGCCGGGCCGGGGCAACTCGTCTCCCATCGTATGGAAAGACCGCATCTTCCTCACGGCCGGATACGATGAGGGCGCGCGCCGCGCAATTTTCTGCTTCCGCCGCGAGGATGGAAAACTGCTATGGGAAGCGGCGGCTCCGGCGGCTCCCGCGGAAAAGCTCTATCGCAAAAATACGTATGCTTCGTCCACGCCAAGCACGGACGGCGAGCGCGTCTATGCCTACTTTGGCAACGCCGGTCTCCTGGCAGTCGATTTCGAGGGCCGCCAGGTCTGGCATCGCAGCTTCGGCCAGATCACGCTCTATCACGGCAGCGCGGGTTCGCCCCTCCTGTACAAAGACAGCGTGATCGTGTTTCAAGACCAGCGCCAGGGCTCGTTCATCGCCGCGCTCGACCGGCGCACGGGAAAGACTCTGTGGTCCACCCAGCGCGAAGAACGGATCGGCTGGTCCTCGCCCATCGCCATCCGCGTGGGCAACCGCGACGAGATTATCGTCAGCAGCCAGGACCGCGTCTCCGCATACGACCCGGCCACTGGGCGCGAGTTGTGGAAGTGTTCGGGCAACACCATGGAGGTTACGCCTACGCCCGCCGTCGGCCACGGGCTGGTCTTCTGTCCTTCCGGCCGCGCCGGTCCCACCCTGGCGATCCGGCCCGGCGGCGCCGGCGATGTGACCGGAAGCCACATTGCGTGGCAGACGCCTCGAGGCTCGCCGTTCATCCCCTCGCCGTTGTTGTATGGGAAATATCTTTATCTGGTCAACGATATGACTTCGGTGGCGACTTGCTTTGAAGCCGCAACCGGCAATCTGGCCTGGCAGGGCCGCCTGGGAGAAGCGCACCGAGAATCTTTCTCAGCCTCGCCGGTCGGCGTGGACGGCAAAGTGTTCTTCACCAACGACGAAGGCGAAACTTTCGTCCTCGCGGCCGGTCCCGAATTCCGCCTGTTGCACGTCAACCGCCTCGGCGAGCGCACGCTGGCTTCGCCGGCATTGGTGGACGGCCGCTGGTATTTCCGTACCGCCGGCCATCTGCTGGCCATTGGCCGGTAGATTTCTCTCACAGCCCGGGTCCAAGACGCCAGCGTCGTTTCACCTGCTCCCACCAGCGTTCGGGACGCAGCTTCAGATTGTCCGGACCGCCTCCGGTCACCACAAGAAGCCGTTCTCGGGTGGCGGCTGGCTGCCGGAGCAGAGAGTGCGCCCGGCTCATGGCATCGCGGACCCCCTGTTCGTACGCGAAGTTCACGGCCGCAACGAACGTTTCGCACCGCGCCGTGGTGGCGAAAATATAGTAGCGCCCTACCGGCTCTATCCCCGGGCCTCTCAGGACTACTTCGACTTCCTGGCCAGCAGGCGCCGTAGACATCGTGATTTCGTAATGGTGCACGGCTACTCCCTCGGTTACGAAAAGTGTACTGCAAATTCAGGACGATTTACAGCCCCAGTCTTTTCTCCCAATTGGTCGTCCTTGCTGCATTGAGGACCGTGTGGTAGGTTTGGATTCCTTTGGCTTGTAGGAGGTCGGTCATGCGGATTAGATTCCCCTTCGGAGTGATTACGGCGGCCTTTGTGTGGCTTTCCTTTCTGTCCCCTGTTCGTGCCGAGGGCAAGCCCGAAGACGAAATCGCCGGTACCATCAAGGTGTTCCTCGGCAAGGATTTCGTCGCCGATTGGCAGGGCATCGAAGCGCTTCCCAAGGTCAACTGGACGCAGCTGCCACCGACGATGCTGCAGAATTGCTTGCCTGACGGAGGCTGTTTCACCCTTCAGGGCGTAGCGGCAATCGGAGGCAGGAAGCTCGTCGTGCTCGCTACCGGGGCGCGGACCATCGTCTCCAATATCTATTTCCGGAACATGACGTCGCCGTTTGGAGAGGCCGCGGTTGTGGCGGCGCTGAGGCAAGCGGCCCTTTCAGCCGAATTGGCGCGCTGCCCGATCAAGCCCGGGATCGGCGGCACGAATTGGTATCGCCTCACAGGCGCGAGCACGAATCCGGGCGTTTTATCGATCCAGTCGTCCTGCAATGGAAAGCCTTGCGAAGGCTTCGCGCTGTCACGACGCGAGGACTTGCCCCCGCTTCAGCCCAACCAGTTGCGCCTCTACACGGAGCGTTGTTCGGCGACGGGCGCCGATCGCGTGCCGGTCTCGACCGTGATGCCGCACGAGCAGTTGGCGCGGACGTTCGTGGTTCTCCTGCCGCAAGCCGCCGGCCCGGCGCTCTATGATTGGAAGACTCTGACGAGCCTGCCGGCGGGAATTGGATGGGATGCCGCCGGCGCCAGGAAGGGCGACCTTTCCTACAAACGCGATCCCAACCCCTGGATGCATCAAGGACACATCGCCTTCTCGGGGCGCCAATTCCACCTTCTGTTCAGTGGTTCGCCCACCGAGGTGAAGACGGGCTATTTTGAGGAGGCCGGCACGCACCCGCGCGGCGAGGATCTGCTGGGCTTTCTGCGCACACAGGGCTTCAGCATACAACTGGTGCGCTGTGGACCGGTCTACACACAGTCCAGCAACAATTGGTACAGCGTAAAAAGCGCGAAGACGCAGCCCATCATGCTGAGGCAATCGATGGGCTTTGAAGGCAATCTGGTGAACGACAGCTACGAGCTGCGCTTTGACGCCAGCCTGCCGAAGCGGGACCCGCGAGACCGCGATCCGGGTGTAAGCGGCTGCCAGTAGCGAAGCTATCGACCCCCGGCACGCACCTGCGCTATGGGCCGGCTTTCTCCACGAACGGTCGAGACAGCAACCTTGAAATGGCCGCTGTTATTCGCCAGGACGCCGTCGTTGACCAGCAGGAAAAGCTGACCCGAGGCCGGCATGGGACGCCTCACCCCGGTGCCGATCAGAAAGCTCTCTATCGGGTTGCATGGTTCCTGCCCGCCCGGAGTGCATTCGGCGGGATAGATCGACGCTATCAACGCACCGATGTTCGCTTCGGGCAATGGAGGGGTGACCCAAAGCGAGTGGTTGCTTGGGTTCACGCCGGGAGTTCCTTCCGGCCCGCAATAGATGGGATTGCCAAGCCCGAACAGGCCGGTTCGCCCCCACACGATTTTCAGATTCTCGCCGCCAGGGTTGGCGCGGAATTCGTACACATCGCCCTGATTGACGCTGCCGAATCTGGTTCGGCTCGCCGCGGGAACGATGATGGGATCTCCCGGCGCTCGCGGGTTGTAAAGATCCTGAAGTGTTTCCGGCGGGCGATTGAGTTGATCCACGAGGCTATCGATAAACTGAGTCGAGTGGTCTAATGCGAGGCTGCTAGCGTCCCGAAACCCATCGTGAGATGGATTATCCTTTCCGATCCCCTTGTTCGTATTGAACTTGATCACCTGACAACAACCGTGAGCGCACTTATCCTCAGGAGTGAGATCGATCGCAGTCGGGGCAAAATAACCGGTGGTGAGGAGGTAGAAGGGACGGGACCCCCTTGATAGGGCCTCCTCCTCTGGGGTACGGGCGCGAGCATATTGATTCAGAGTGTATGTGGCGACCTTCCCGACATAAGCCTTATCGCAGACGGGGATCGTTTTACCCTCAATCATCAGTGGGTCCATTATGATCGGGTACCTCGCGGCCCCGGGCCGCGCCTCATACGAATCGAGAGCGAGGAGTTCGCTAAATAATACCTTTCTGTTCCCCAACTCGACCCAGTTGGAGTGAGCATAGAAATCTTGGAGCGCGTGAAGAGCGAAGCCAAGGACTTTGCGGGCTTGAGTGAAATGGCCCTCATTGACGTTGGTGATGAAGGCATCCCGAAGCTCGCGCACCCAAGCCGATCCTTTCCGGATGTTTTCCCCATCGAAATGCCGCTCAGGCCGGGTTTCCTGGCACTCCCCACAATAAATAGGGGAAGGAGTACAAGGCTCATTGAACTCGTCGTTCTTGGGGACACGCTTCTGGACTCCAAGGTCCATACACAGATTGGCATCCTGGATCTCGTGGATTGCGGTGTCTGACCATGTCACCTTCGACTTCTTCAGCGCCTCCGCCGTCATATCCCGGTGATAGTCGGTGTCGAAGCCCCACAGATGCGCTGCCGTGAGCGCATAGAAACCAAAGGCGGCGCAAGCGACATATCGCCCGAAACTCCGAGAGATGAGCACGCCGTCGATTCGGGGCATAAGGATCAATTCCCCGTTTGCACCAGGTTCACTTCAACCGCAACCACTCCAGGCGTGACGTCCGGGTTCTTGCGGGCATCCACTACGACGTAGGTCGCCGCTTCCGTCGGCGAGTCGTCGATTTCGAGCTTTTTGCTCCCCGTGCTCCTTGCGATCTGGGCGAGGAATTCGGCTTCGGTGGGCGCCGGCGCACTCGGGCTTCGACGGGGCTCAGCCGGTTGAGGAGGACGCGGAGCCGGGACCGCAGGAACCGCCTGCGCCGACGCCGGCGGGCGTGCCGAAGCCAGCAGCGTTTCGGACGCGCCGTCGGCCTGCACCATCAGCAGCAGGCGCATATTCCCGGTCTGCGAGTTGAACCGGAAGAACCCCGTTTCAGAGGGGAAGACTCTCTCCTGAAAACGCCGGACCCGGTTATCGGCGCCCGCGCGCGCCGGGAACAGCATCTCAATGGGTCCGTTATTCTGGCTCTGCATGATGGTCAGCGCGCAATCCACATTGCTGGTCACGTGCAGACGAATGCGCTCTCCGGTCTTGAACTGGCGGTTGGCGTTGACGCGCAGCAACTGGCCGGTTTCGCCTCTCAATTCGATCCAATACATCAGTCCGGTGACGGCAGGGGCCGACGCCGGTTTCGCCGCTGCGGCGGTTGGCTTCGTCCCTGAGCCGCGTCCTCCCTTTTTTGGGCCGGAGGACTGAATGACAACGCCCGACGTCGGGTCGCGAAACAAGCTCTTTGCCGACTCCTGCGCAAGGCAGGGGAACGCCAGTATGCCGGCCACAAGTGCTCTCTGGAGAAACATTTGGTTAATCCTCCTATTGAAGTGGCGTCCCGATGACGATATCGGGAATATCGCTCCTCGGGTAGATGACGGGATTCTGCGTCAACCCCCTGCCGCCGTCTCCCAATCCCTTCTGCCTTGTGTAGGCCTGAACGGCTGCCGGAATCTTGCGTTGAATATCCGTGTACAGTTGCCGCACATCGCCCAGTCCCTTGCGCTCCCGCAGCGAATCGACCAGGTACAACGTGAAAAAGCTGTTCTGTTTTTCGTCGGATTCCCAACTGAGCTCGCGGCTGGTGCTGGATGTAATCACCACGCTGCCTTTGCCTTGCGCGATGCGGCCGATCGACTCGTCCGGAATGTGGTTGTCGACGACCAGCAGCTTGGAACCCTCGATGGTGCGGGCGGTATCGCCGCTGTAGCAGGTGTCCAGGAAGGCCACGATCCTCTCCGCCCGCAGCTTCTGTTTCATGAAATTTCCCAGCTCGTCCATGCCGTAAGCTGTCCCGTAGAGCTTATCCACCTGCGTATCGTGCGTGACCACGTAACCGGATCCGATCTTCGAGGAGTCCATGGAGGGGCTGGAGCCGTGCGTGCTGAAGTAGAGCACCACAAGATCGTCCTGCATCGCCTTCCCCGCTATGTCGGCAAGCGCGCTCCTGATGGCGACCGTGGTTGCCTGTGTGTCGGTGAGCACGGCGACGTTTTCCCGATGGAACCGGCCTATTTCTGGATCGGTTAAGACGGCGGCGAAATCGCGGGCGTCCTTGGCCGCGTACTTGAGGGTGGGGATCTTCGGACTGTTGAAACTCCCGATGCCGACGACCAGAGCGAACTTATCCCGGACATAGCCTTTCGGCCGGGAAGGAGCGGCGGGGCCCGGCGGCTGGCGGCCCGCGAGGTTCGAGTTTCTGCGGTAAGGCGCCGCCAGCTCCGGAAGACCCAGTTGCTCGTAGACCTCGCCGATGCCGTTCATCACAGCCAGGCTGGCGCCGCACTCCTTATCCGCCTGCTCCAGCAGCTTTCTGGCAGAGGAGCTATCGCCGGCAGCCGCTTTAAACCTGGCTGCCCTCACGGTCCTCATCGCCCGGTCCTGGCAGGGCGGCGCGTTCTGCGCCGGGAGCAGCCCGGCTAATACCGCCGCGGCAGCGATAATCCTCAAAGCGATTCCAGCGGACTTCGTCACGGTTTCACTCCCTGGGTGGCGGGCGCCGCGCGCGGCTTGGCCGGTTTGGCAACGGCCGGTGCTGCCGATTGCGCCGTGAGATCCGTGAATTTGAACTGTGCTTCGATTGCCTTGACATCCTCGGGCGCCAGTTCGAGGAGCGACGCGAGTTCGTTCAGTTGGGCCCGCTTGGAAGCGTCCAGAGTTGTGCCGGCCCGGAGATAATCGGCCACAGCCTGGCGGTAACTTTCGCGGTTCGCCTTCACCTGATGCAGCCTCGCAGCCTCCTGTGCGACCACGCGCTGGGCGGAATCCCCGCCGAGTTTGTACCCATTCTGGCCAAGCCGGATCAATTCGTTCTGACGATCTTCCGGGGGAGCCTCGGAGAGGGATCTCCAACGCCCGCGGACGTGGGCGCGAAACTTCGCTTCCTCCGCCGTATCGGGCCGGTTCGCGTCGATGCTCTTCGATCCGCCCGCACCCGCGCCGGCTTGAACTACTTCCTCTTCCTTCCGCCGAACGCCGGCATTGGCCGCCTCGATCTCCAATCTGCGCTGCTCGGCGGCATACTGCTCTTTGGCGCGGCCGAAGTTCGCCTGGATGGCGGCGCTGCGCTCCATAGCGTCGCGGATGACCTTCTCTCGCGGGTCCAGCCCCAGCGCCTCCCGGTAAAGTTTGACGGCCAGCTGGGCCGACTCCTCTCCGGCGGCCGGGTCGCCTCCGGCGTCGAATGACTTGTAGGCAATCGCCTCGTGAGCCACCGCCATGTTATAAATCCGATCCGCCGGATTCTTCTTCATTTGCGCGGATGACCAGGCCGCCAGCGCCTCGTTCCACTGCCCGCTGGCCGCCAGTGCATTGCCCGCCCGCAACGGATCGTCAATGGCGAGACGCACCTCGATGGATTTGCGGCTTTTCGTGTAGCGTTTTTGCACGCCGGCCGAGATCTGACGGATCAGCAGCGCCTGAAGTTCTTCAGCGGTGGGCAACGTTTCATGCTTCGAGGCGACCCGGTTGACCGCCGTTTCGACCCTATTGGAATACTCGCTCCGCGGACTGAAAGAGCTGTCGAGCCGGGCGCCCGAGGAGTCCTCAACGGAAATCTGCAGCGCAATCTCCCCCCGCGCCTCCCAGTACTGCACCGCCACGGGACGCGGCTGGGAATCGTCTACCAGGACGGGCTTTCCGTTTCTCAATACGGGCTTGCCGGTAAAAGGGTTAGTCAAGGGTTTCTTCCCGACCACCACGTTTCTGTTCTCGGTAACCGCGGCCTGCTTGGCCACAACGGGTACATAGTTCGAAACGGCTACCGTCAGCGTTAGATCCGCTCCGCTCGCGGCTGGCGTGAACTCGGACGAGAGAGCCTGGTCGACGGCCAGTTTCAGGACCGCCCAGTCGCGGAAAGTGGCTCCGGCTGCCTGTTTGATAGCAAACGTTCTTCCCGGCAGGGGCATTTCGGGCGGACTAACGACGGTGACTGGAACCGTGTACTTCTTCCTCCCGAAGTCTCCGGCAAAGGATGAGAAGGCAAACAGCAAGCCGGCAATCAGCGCCGGCGTCAACAGGCCAAGCATGATCTCACCTCATTCATTGCACTTTCGCGGCGATGTCCCGGAACTCCGGCGTCTGCCGAATGAATGCCAGATCGGAATCCGAATTCAAAGCCCGCTTGTTGGAAAAACCCGCGTCGACAGCGGCCCTGAGCGCACCCAGCGCCGGTTCCTTCTGCCTCTTGAGCGAATAAAGGCAGGCTAAATTGTAGTTCGCCTCCGCCTTGGCTCTCGCTACCTCGGTCTTGAGCTTGGCGGCTTGGGCGGTCTTTCGCCGGACGGGATCTTTTTCCTCGACTTCCACAAAGTAGGCGAAGGCCGCCAACTGGCCTTCGTTGAGAGGCGAAAGGCACTCGGCCAGCTTCGCCTCTGCCTGGAACGCCGCTTCGGCTTGGGGGTACTTCTTGAGAGCGAGCTGCGCCGCGCCCACGTTCTGGTTGAGGCCGAGAAAATTCCTGTCGATGGCGAGCGCGGGCTGAAACTCCGCCAAGGCGAGATCGTACTTCTTTTGCGATGCGTAGTTCATCCCCTGCTTCAAATACTGAAGCAGGCGCGCCGCATCCACGTTCCTGGCCGGAGAGAGCTTGCAAGGACCCAGGCCGGCGGCGGCCGCATGCGGAGGCCACTTGGCGCGCGCGCGTTTCGAGTACAACTCGCCCACATCTTCGACGGGTATCTTCGACTTTGCGGCGATCAGAGCGAAGATTGCCTGGCGGTCCTTGTTTTCTTCCTGCATCAACTGGCTCTGCGGAGGTTCCAGTTGGCCATTGGGTTTGAGAAGCCCGTCTATCCCCTCCATGACGGCTCCACTCGCCAACAGGTCGACGACCGCTTGCGAGCGGCCCTGGACACGTTGCTTGAGAGACGCTTCGTCCTGGGCCAGAGCCGTCAGAGCTGCCAGGAGCAGCGCCCCCAGCATTCTTGTGAGTCGTTTCTGGTTCCGCATGAGTATCCCCTAGTTCAGCCTGGGGAAGAAATCGTTCAGCATCGCCGCCGCCATTTCCGGGCTGGGCGGACTCGGCCAAAGCGCCCACGCCAGGGCGACTACCAAAACCAGAGCGCCTCCGGCGATCGCCAGACCTTTCGGGAAACCGCCTCCGCCGCCGGCGGCCCCGTCTCCCGCCGCAACTAGTGTCTTCGCGCCCTGGCAACTGGGACAAACGAGGTCTTCACCGTCCTCGATTTCGATCGCTTCCTTCGTAAGAGCCGCGTCGCAGTTGGCAAAATTGGTGCAGTTATATTTTTTCGCAGCCATGCCTTGCCCCTTTTTACTGGATTCCCAGAATCTCCTTCGCTCTTGTCAATCCCGCTCTCAACTCCTGAAAAACCGGGTCCGTCGCCGGCCGCGTCTTGGTCATCTCCTGGACTTTGCCGCGCAGCTTCGCCAGCACCTCCTGGCGCCGGTCGATGTGCTGGTACTCGCGATTCAGCAGCGGTTCAACGGCCCCCTGAATGGTCTCGAAGGCCAACACGTCGGCGCTTCGAAGCACCTGATCGAACGATGGCCCCAGCTCCTGCGCCACGGGGAATCCGTCATTGTCGGTCGTCACGAGAAAGCATTTTCCCACGCCGGTCAGGGCGTCCTTTTCCATTCGGATCAGGTCCAATGCTTCGCCCAAAAGCATCCAGGGATAGAGGTCCGCCGGCTGGTAGGTCTCAGGGAACAGACTGGGCAGCTCCTGGCCGTCGCCCAGCTTCATTTCGGCGCCCTCGGAGTGCAGTTCGAGGAACGCTCTCTTACCCTGCGATCCCTGCAGGCGCTCCTCGTACTTCCGGCGCAGGAAATCGAGGACGGAAACGAATCGCGCGGGAAAGACGTTCGTGATGTTGATGAGGGTAACTTCCTGGGGCCGGTTTTTATTGGTAACAACCTGCGTTTGGGCAGTGGTCGCGTTGCGCAACGCTCCACAAAACTTCCTGCGGAATTCCGCCGCTTCGGCGGCTTCGGGCGCGATGATGGTCAGGTTCGAGACGCAGACGGCATTGGAATCGTCGTTGGCGGCGGGAATGCCGGGCGCCACAAGCTGCACCTGCGAGGCATCCAGCTTCAGATAGTTCTTGGCCATCGCCATAATGTTTTGCGCGTAGCCCCGCAGGCGTTCCTCGCCGCCATCGTACTCCTTTTGCAGCATCTCGATCAGGCTGACGCTGAGAAGCCGGCCGCGGTCGGGAAACCGCGCGACGAAGTCCTCGTGCGCTTCAATGGCGCTCTCCTCGCACGTGCTCTCCAGGATGTCGTTGAAGCGGCCCGCCGTAATCTTGGAGTTGAAAGCGGTGAAATTCTGTTTCTCCTCCCCGAGCAGATCCGCCAGGCGCGCGCGCACTTTCCCAGTCTGCTTCTTCTGCTCGGTGAGCTCCGTGGTCAGGGACCTGGCGAAACTCTTCACCGATTCCGGATCGTAAAACCGCACCACCTGTTTGGTGAGATCCTGATTGCCTTTATCGGCGAGCCGGCTGTCTATGGCCTGCTGAAAAGCCTTGGCGGCCTGCGAGACGAGACTGGAACATCTGCTCACCTCCGAGGCGAGCGAGTTCAGCTCCTGCCGCAACCCGTTCAGGAGGTCCTTGGCGTACCGGTAACCCTCGATTCGCGTTTTGAACGTGTAGCGGAGAATGAAGGCTTCCGCTTGAGCGGCAAGCAGGTTCTTATGCTTGCCCAAGGCGATGGAGAAGGTGTTGAGCTTTGCCCACTGCTTGCGGTTCTCGGCGATCTTCGCTTCGTTGACCTTGTAGGTCTCGCTCTCCTCGCCGAGCTTGACAATCTTGCCGTCCACGCCCGTAAGGCGTTCCTCGATGGCCGCCAGGAGCGCGGCCAGCAGGCGAGAGAGGTCGTGCATGGACTTGACGCCGTTCTTCCAGTCCGCGAAGAGATCGGCCTCGATGCGGTTGCGAATCTCGCGAACCTGGTCCCGCATGTCGCTGCGCTTTGTTTCGTAGAATGCGCCAACGCCGCTGCCCCGGTACTGCTCTTTGTAGACGGCGTCGCAAAGCTTGGTGAACTCGGGAAGCATCCCCTCCACGTTGTCCTTGTGACTTCCCAGGACATGCGTGACGTAGTTCGGCACGATGAGCTTCCAGAAGTCGCCGACGGGCTTCCAGTTCTTATTGTTGATCTCGTCTTTGAGAATGCCTTCGGAAAGCGTCAGGCGATCGTCGGTCAGGAACCAGCGTTCCTCGGTCGCCTTGTCTTTTACGAATTCGTGGAAACTCTGATTGACGGCCTCTTCTTTATAGCCCTGGCCGTCCACCCATTTGTTAAAGAGGAGCTGCAAAACAGCCTGCCGGGCGAACGAGTAAGACAGGTACTCGCGGATCTCCACCTCCGGGTAGGCAATCTGCTTGATGCCGAACGAGAAGAACGACCGCGTGCGCCGTGACTTGCCCTTCGGCGACTTCTCCGGATATTTGGCCTGCGACCCCACCTCAAACGTCTCCTGCCGCAGCAGCGTGTTCGTCTCGCCCCACTCGATGTTTTGAATCTCGACAGTCTTTTGGAACAGGAACGAGGACACGATCTCGGGAAGCTCCGTTCCGACGTTCACCGAGACATTGGCTTCGTTCTCGTCGTTGAACAGGTAGCAGCAGTTGAACGGGTCCTGCAGATCCAGGCGCTCGGTCCGTACCCCGGTGACGTCGTGCGGCTTCCAGGTCCCCACGCTGAGCGCATTCAATTCCATGAGCGCGGCATAACCATTGCCGTGATAGTTCACACCGGCCTTCTGGGCGGGAGGATTCCGCTCCGGCAGCAGAGCGTAGACGATGATCCGATAGGCCGCATCGGGGAACAGAGACCGGATTTGCGCCACCGCGTCCACGACGCTGCCGCTGCCCGTCCCGCCGGCGAGGCCACAGCAGATGTGAAAGGTTGTCTCGTTGCTTCGGGGGAAGTTCGGGCTCTGGTGCTGCTGCATCTCGCGCACGAGTTCGGAGATGCGGCGCCGAAACTCGGCGGACTTCCCGGCAAACAGAAAACGGCCCAGCCGTCGTTTCTGGCCGCCCACGATATTAGCCGCATCGGCGGCGCCGATGATGTCGCTCCAATCCTCGCGGCTGCCCAACCAAGGCTTGATGCCCGGATAGTTCGAGAGATTGAGAACCACATCGCGCAGATTCATGCCGGAAATGTGCATCTGGCTGCGCTCGGGAAGCTGTACGCTCCGTCCGAGAATTTTCCAGGAAGGATCGTCCGGCTCCATCATCTCCCGGCTGGTATCGACGTAAAGGAACCGCAGATTGACGTTGGGAGGGTCCTCCTGCCGGTAGTTCTGATACACCGTCTTGCGCAACGAGCGGATGATGTTCCCGCCGGTACCGCCCAGACCTACGATCAGGTGATTCCTATGGATGACGCTCGCCATTGAAAAAGAACTCCTTCCGTCACTACAACCTGACTTTGATATCCCTGTAGGCCGCCCAGCCGATCAGCCCGAACGGGATCAATTGAATCAGGATAAACAACCCGGCCACGGAAAGGCGCGAGAGATAAATAACGCGCGGCGCCTGTGGATTCAGCCCATCTCTCACCTGCGTTGCCGCAATCTCAATGGCGCGCGACGGAGGGTAATTGGGGTTCTTCAGGTGCCACGCCCTGACATCCTGGAAGATGGTCTCCGCCGGCACGCCCGGGCTGCTCCACACCACCTTGCTCAAGAACGGCCGATTGGCATCGAAGTGGCGGCAGGCTTCGTTAGCGTAGACGGAGGCGGCGGTCTCACGCGACTCGTCGCTGTTCGTTGGGATAAAACTGCCGGGACTTCCGGGGGGCGGAGCCGCCGAAAAGTCTTCCGTTCCCAACTCTCTGACCCGGTCGTATGCCTTGGAGAAAGTTCGTTCCCCCCAGCCGCCGTCGGCGTTCAATTGCGTCTGCCACGATTCGATCGAGGCCCGGGCGGCATCCTTCGTATAGACGAGACTGGCAAATAAGATGGTGAACAACAGCGTGCAGATCGAAGCGAATCCGCAAAAAATGTGATGCGCCAGGGTGATTCGGAACCTCTTATTCCAGAGGCGCGTGTACACGCTGGAGAGGTACCAGTATAAGCCCGCGAGCGCAATTCCCAGGAAGACCGTCAGCCAGAAGGCGCCGGGCTCTTTCACCCGGAAAATAGTGATGCAGCCAAGCAACAGCGAGAGCAAATCCGAGAACATGTGGCGCTAGTCCGTTGGAGTAGCTCCGAGTATAATACGAAAGCGATATACCGTTGCCAGCTTTTTGCGCCTTTTGAAGACGGCGGGTACCAGTGGTTATGGCAATTCGGGATCGTCGAATGGGCGTTCCCGCAAAGGCGGGATCTCCTTGCTGTCCGCTTGGCACATCCAGCAGCCGCAAGGACGGCAGTGGGTGGAGGCGTTGCGGCCCACATCCCGCGGATCGAGCCGCAATTCGTAGGTTTTTCCTGCGAACCAGAGCCGCATGATCCGGCGCGCACGAACCTTCATGCGCCGGTCGTGCGCGCGGCGTACGGCGCGCATCTGACGAGTCATGACGCTATCAGTTTGGCACGAAATGCAAGGCCGGCTCTGCACGTGTGCTGATAAGTTGGGCATACATCCGCCTGATTCGGCTACCGGCGCCGTGTCCCACGGTAATCCTGTTCCCGAGCGCTAGAATAAGGAAAAGCAGATAGATAGCAAGTACGGTCCCAAACCACATGTGCAGGTAAGGGACGGCCGGCATGAAAGATATCCGATGCGCATCGGCTCGATTTTGGCGGCGCTGTTACTCGCGATTGCCGCGCTGGGTCAGAGGTTTCGGGATGAAGGCCCGAAGTCGGTTTTCGCATCCAAGGCCGAGTTTCATTTCATCCGCATGGAGTACAGCGACATGCCGCAAGTGCAACGGCGTTTTGGATTCTCGTCTCGAAGCGGCAGGGGAGAAGGCTGGTGGAGGATGGACTGGCCCGACGCCGAGCGGCACTTCACGATGGGCGTCCAGCGGCTGACGAGGATCGATACGGGGGAGCCGCGACACTTTCGTCTCACCGACGACCGGCTGTTCGACCATCCCTGGATCTACGCAACCCAGGTGGGCTGGTGGGATCTGTCCGACGCTGAAGCCGAACGGCTCCGGGAATACCTGCTGCGAGGCGGATTCCTGATGGTGGATGATTTTTATGGACCGGAGCAGTGGGAGGCTTTTCGCCGGACGATGGACCGGGTGCTGCCCAACCGGCAGATCGTAGAGATTTCAGAGTCGGATTCCATAATGCACGTGCTCTACGATATCCAGGCGAAGGACCTCCAGTTCATCCCCGGGACGCGTCACCTGAGGAGGGGTCCAGGGGGAAGAGTCTTCGTGGATCAACCGCCGGGCGCCGTCCCTTCCTGGCGCGCGATTTACGACGACCGGGACCGCATGGTAGTCGCCATCAACTTCAATATGGACGTGGCGGATGCCTGGGAGTATGCCGATTGGCCGGAATATCCGGAAGCGCTGACGTCCCTCGCTTACCGCTTCGGGATCAACTATATCGTCTACTCCATGACGCATTAATGGAAACGCATAGCCATGCGATTTTGGGAAGCCGTTCCGGCGTCCGCGCTCCTGTATAATCCCACCATGATCCCCCCATCTTGCCGTCTTCTCGCTTTGTCTCTCTGGGCCGTATCCAGCCTCTTGGCGCAGTCCGCTCAGGTCACGGGATTGGTTTTGGACCCCACCGGAGACTCCGTCCCCGGCGCTGCCGTCACGGTGACTAACGTCGCTACCGGCATACGCAATGAAGTCTTGACCAACGACCAGGGGTATTACACGGTGTTGTTTCTCAATCCGGGCAGCTATCGGATCAGGGTGCAGAAGCAGGGCTTCAAAGCGCTCGACCGGCAGGAGTTTCCGTTGAACGTCGCGCAGATTGCACGCATCGATCTTATGCTTGAATTGGGCGAAGTGGCAGAGAGCGTTACCGTGGCCGCGGAGGCGCCGTTACTCGCCACCGAAAGCGGAGCGGTCGGGCAGGTGATCGGCAACAAGAAGATTCTCGATCTCCCGCTCAATGGCCGCGACTTCACGCAATTGGCGACACTCGTACCCGGCGCCATCAGCCGCGGGACGAACGCGTCGCTCGACGCGCCCTCCATGAGCGTGAATGGCGCGCGCAGCGGCCGGACCGTCTTTATGATCGACGGCGGCAGCGTCTCGAGCCAATACTTCGACGTCGCTTCCATCACGCCTTCCATCGACGCGATTCAGGAGTTCTCGGTCCAGTCAAACAGTTTCTCCGCCGAGAACGGCCAGGGTATGGCGGTCATCGCCGTGGCGCTCAAGTCAGGGACGAACCAGCTTCATGGCAGCGCGTTCGAATTCCTCCGGAACCAGGTGCTCGACGCGCGCAACTTCTTCAACACATCGAGCACGAGGCCCCCGGTGAAGCAGAACCAGTTTGGCGTCACGTTTGGCGGTCCGGTGATTCTGCCGAAACTGTTAGACGGGCGCGACCGTACGTTCTTCTTTACCGACTACGAGGGCACGCGCATCCGCCGCGCCTCGCAGTTCAACACGCTGGTGCCCACCGCTCCGATGCGGTCCGGCGACTTCAGCGGGCGTCCCGCGATCTCGGATCCGGCTACCACGCGGCCGGACCCGTCGCGTCCCGGCGCTTTCATCCGGGACCCGTTCCCCGGCAACCGGATTCCGGCCGACCGTCTGGCGAGGGAGTCCACTTACTATCTCCAGTTCTATCCGGAGGCCAACGCACCCGGTGGAACTTACAGCTTCTCGCCCAGCCGGCTGAACGATACCGACAAGTTCGATCTTCGCCTGGACCACCACTTTTCCGCGAGCGACCAGCTTTCCAGCTCCTATTCGATCAATGAGACGAGCACGTATAACCCCGGCCAGTTTGACGCAAATGGCGGTGTGACCCTCAGCATCCGCAAGCAGCGCTGGAGTCTGAGCGAGACGCACAGCATTCGGCCCGCAATGATCAATGAGTTCCGCGTCGGCTACGTGCGGACGCGGTTTGAGAATGCCCCTCAGGGCTTGGGCGCCAACCATACCGTGCAGTCCGGCATCAGCGGTTTCGCCGAGCAGTCGGGCGATTTTCCCGGCTTCCCAGGCCTTGGAATCACCGGGTTCCTGGGTTTCAATCCGAACGCATTCAGCCCGATCAAGTTTCGCGACAACAAGTACGAAGTTCTCGACAACTTGACCTGGATCAGCGGCGCGCATTCGCTCAAGTTCGGTGCGCACTTCCGGCGTTACGACACCGCCACCACGAACGCCGCTCGGAGCCGCGGGGACTTCACCTTCTCCGGCACCTACACCGGCAACGCGTGGGGCGATTTCCTGCTCGGTCTTCCCTTCCAGGGTCGCCGGACGTTCCCACGCAACCTGTTCGGCATCAAGTATCTCTACAACGAGCACTTCTTCGTGCAGGACGACTGGAAAATCAGCCAGCGAGTGACCCTGAACCTCGGCGTCCGCTACGAGCTCAATCATCAGTTGCGCACGCTGAACAATCAGAATGCGTCGACAGATCCGGTGCTCCGGCAAATCGTCGTAGCCAGCGATTCCAGCGGCCGTATTAATGTTGAGGGCCAGCAAGTGGGCCGTTTCCTGCTGCCGCTATTTCAGGACGTGATCATACCGTCGAGCCAGGTTGGGCTGGACGGCTCATTGCGCCGCCTGGACCGCAACAACTTCGCGCCCCGTCTTGGACTCGCGTTCCGTCCTACCAACGGCAGCCTCGTGGTGCGTCTGGGGTACGGCCTCTTTTACGGATTGATCCAGGGCAACCGTGCCGAGTCGACCGGCATTGTGAACGCGCCGTTCCTCGCCGACGAACTGTCGAACTTCAACACCACGCCGGTTCCGACCAAATCGCTGGCGAACATGTTCTCCCCCATCTCGCAGGGGCTGAACCTGGTGCCGCTGAACTTTTTCCAGATCGATTCAGACACCCGCGATCCGCACTTCCAGCAATGGAACGTCACCGTCCAGAAAGTGTTTGCCGGCGTGCTGAGCGTCGAGGGGGCGTGGGTAGGCGCGAAAGGCACGCGGATCGAATTCTCGCGGCCGGTCAACGTGCCGCTGCCCGGGCCCGGAAACATTCAGGAGCGGCGTTTGTGGCCCCGGTTCGCGTCCGGAAGCTACGTCGAGAACAGCGCTTATTCAACCTACAACGCGTTTCAGGCGAAGGTGGAAATGCGGGCCTGGCGCGGCCTTTCGTGGTTGAGCTCATACGCGTTCGGTAAATCGATCGACAATCTCTCGGGCGACGTGCAGGGCTTCGCCTCGCAGGATCCCAACAATAACGACGCCGAGAAGGGGTTATCGGATTACGACGTGAAGCACCGCTACGTGCTGAGCGCCAACTATGCTTTGCCCTTGGCAGCGAACCGGAGCGGGTTCCTCGCGCAGCTCGTCAAGAATTGGGAAATCGGCAGCATTGTCACCTTGCAGAGCGGGTTTCCGTTCACTCCGTCGATCGCTACCGACCCCGCAAACACAGGCAACAGCCGGCGTCCCGACCGCATCGGCTCCGGAAACGCCGACACGCGCACGTTGCAGCGTGACTTTGATCCATCGGCTTTCCTCGTGCCGCAACCCTTCACGTATGGCAACAGCGGCCGCAATATCCTCTACCGGCGGGGATTCCGAAATTGGGATTTCATTACGGTCCGTAACTTCCCCATCCGCGAGCAGTTCCGCATGCAGTTTCGTGCGGAGTTTTTCAACTTCACCAACACGCCCGCTTTCGGCGCTCCGGTGTCGAACATACAGGCCGGAAACGCCGGGCAGATTCTGTCGGCGGGTGAACCGCGGGATATCCAGTTGGCGCTCAAGCTGATCTGGTAGAACCGTCTCTATTCGTTCAGTACCGCGACGTCGTCGCGCGGCCTTGCCGCTCGCCGCGCAGCCAGACATACAACGGCGCATGCGGCGCGGGGGAAGGCCACGGCATGCGAATCTTCAGCGACTGCTTCTGGCCTCCGCCCGCCATGGCTGCGGGCAGACCCGGAACGGGCGAGCCGTTTTCGGTGTTCCAGCCGGTTCTCTCGATGGTCTCCAGATCCCGCCCGGTCAGCACGCCGACATAGTCGCCGTTTCCCGCCGGCTCGTCCGTCAGCCGGAAGCCTTCGATCCGCGGCAGGCGCACCACCCGGCCCAGCTCGTAGGGTTCGGAGAGACCTTCTTCCGGATTCTCAAGCGTCGCCATCAGGCGGCAGCCGTTGGGCCACGCGCCCGGGTCAAAGGAGAGGTATAACGAACCGGCGCCCATTGCCTGGAGTTTGGCCGTTGCGCTCTCTTCGCCCACGGATACCTTCAGGCCGTCCGAAGCCGCGCTCGCGCAATTCAGCCGCACGGCGGTTGCCGCGTTCGTGTTCCGCACGCGCAACAGCGTGGCCGCGAAGATGCCGGCCGGCAGTTCGTTCGGGCGTAGCGCAATCTCCATCCCATCCGGCAGCGAAAGCCGGGACCCCGCGATGCCCGGCCTGGGGCCAACCACGGCCAGTCCGCCGTCCAGGGCGATCGGGCGCGCGTAATCCCGCACGCCCAGTTGCAGATCCAGCGTGTCGCCTTTTCTGGCTTCGTCCGGCAGCTCCACTCGAGCCTCGCGCGTGCGTCCATCGGCGGAAGCCTTTTTGAGTTCGAGCTTCACGCCGTCCGCCTCGATGGAAGCGAGGCGGTCGAGTCCCTCGCCGCGAATGGCGACCGTCTGCTCCTTCTCGCCCTGGTTCACGCGCAGCGGCAGGTTAACGATCTTGGGCGGCTCCGGCAGCACCTGCACTTGGACCGGGTAACTCCTGCCGTCCTGCTGCGTAAGAAGCAAGGAGTACCGGCCGGGGTCCAGGGGCGTTGTGTCCACTTCCATTTCCAGCCATTGCTGCGGCCCTTTGCGCTGTCCGAGGGGCAGGGAAAAAGGAACCGCGACCGGCGCATCGTACTTGTCGCCGCTTCTGGTCAGGGCGACCTTCTCGACGAACTGAAAATCCTCGCCTTCCAGCTCCACCACTTGTTTGCCGGAGTGGTGAATCAGGCGGTCGTGCGAATCGGCGGAGAGTTTGGCGTGTTCGAAGGCACTGAGAGCGTGTACGAAAATCTCTCCATCCACGGTGAGCGAATCCCAGTCCCAGCCGGCCTTCAGTCCATACGAGCCCGGCGGTATTTCCGCGCGGGTCAAGTCAACTTCGAGCGCCCGCTTGTCCGTAAGAGGCCTTACGCCCACTGGAATTGCTTTGCCATCGCCGTCAATCAGCGCCCAGTCGTGCGCGCGGTCCAGGATCTTCCACTGTGCGTCGGCCACTTTCACCTGCACCGGAGTCTTCAGCCTGAGCGGAATGTGATTGGCGCCGGCTACCGCGACCTCGGGTGGACCGGAATCGGGGATACGCAGCGCCCATAGGTAGGCCATGCGCGTGCGCCCCTGCGAGGGCTCCCGCTTCCCGCACAACGTGACGCCGCCGGATGAAATCGGCTGCGCGAAGCTGGACCGGAACTCCGTGTTCGGAAACAGCAGCGTCTTCAGGTTCAAACCCATCGCCGCGCCGCCCGCCGCCAAACCCACGGGATTGCCCAGAAACATCGCCGCGACGGTGGTAGCCAATCCGGTCGTCTGGCTGAGGCGCCTGCCGCCCTGAGGCGAAATGGGATCGTAAGCGGAAAGCGCCGGATTCAGGTTGCGAAACAGAGCCATGGTCTGCTGGTCCATGGGGGCGTTGCGGTCGAGCTTGTTGCTGATTCCGTAATTGGAGGCGAAGCCTTGCAGCGCCGCGTTCAGATTCTCGCCGGCGCCCATTTCATCGGGCGTGGCGAGCGCCTGAAGCAGGGCCTCGGTTTGCGCCGTCCTTTCGGCGTAATCGGCAAGCTGCGAGATGAACTCGTGGTCTCTGGACAGGAACCGCTTGACCTTGCCCGCGTTCAGGCCGTCCGGGCCGTAGACATACACCACCAGCGAGGCGCCGAACGGGACCTTCCAGCGCGCGGGCTTTTGGGCGGGCTTCGGATCGAGGACGACGAGGTTCTCCTCTTCCCGTTTCGACGCCGAGGCGGGAACCAGCACCATGGCGACTTCTCCTTCCCGCTTATCCCGGCCGCGAATGACCGGAGCGTAAAGCAGTTCGTCGCCCTCCTGGACGCGGTTGATGCCGCGGAGGGGTCTCGGAGAATCGCCGGCTACGCTCTGGATCTGGAGCTGGACGTTTCCGACCGGCAAACCTGCAGGGCAATTGGGAACCGCGGCCGAAAGCAAGGCCCCGTGCAGCACAACCGCGGCTATCTGGATTTTCCAGGGCACGTCTAAATTCTACCGTGCCCCGATCAAAGATCGGCGACGCGCAGCGTAATATCCGCGCGCTGCCAGGCTTTTTCGAATTCTCGTTGCACCAAACCGGCGGAATCGGCTTTGTTCTGCGCTTTCAGGCTCTCCATCAGGCCGAAGAGCATCCGGCCGTTGCGCGGGCCGCGCCGGTTTCCCTCGCGGAACACAGCTTCGGCGTCCGCCGGCCGCCCGGCTCGCAGCAGGGCGCCGCCCAGCGACTCGCGCACCGGGTAATACCAGGCCGGCGGCTCTTCGTAGTTCAGCCGGTCCTGAAGCTCCACCGCGCGCTGCCAATGGGGAATCGCCGCCCGGTCGTCCGGCGCGAGCCGTGCATCGAGGACCGCGCCCGCTACCGCGAGAACGTCGGACGCCTTGTTCCCCAGCCACATCCACTCGGCCGGCATTTTTCGCCGCGCCGCTTCAAAAGCCGCCTTCTCCTTCGCGGCTTCCGCCCGGCGGCCCTTCGCGGCCAGCGCGCTCGCCCGCCCGAAGTGCCAGAGCGCCGTGTTGGCAGGCAGGCGCGGGTCGGGCGCTTTCGCCTTCAGAAGGTCGTCCCAACGCTGAAAGCGCATCGCGGCGAAGATCGGCGCGGGCGCGAAAGCATCCACCATCATGGGCATCGCCTCCGTGTGGGGAACTGTGGCGCCGGCCAGCGTATCGGCCGCCCGCAGCCCATCCGCCATGCGGCCTTGCATAGCCCGGGCCACCGCGATGAAGTGCAGGTTATGGATGTAGTAGCCTGCGTAGGCGCTGTTCGTCACCCCGGTTGTCTGCATGTACTGCCGGTCGACTTCGGCGCCGCGCTCGTTGGTGGCCGCGGCCAGTTCCCAATCCCCGAGGATCATCCATATATGGCCGGGCATGTGCACCAGATGGCCCGCGGATGGAACGATGCCCATGAGACGCTGCGCGCTGGGGATGGCTCTTTCGGGCGAAGGCGACATTTCAATGGCGTGGATGTAGAAATGATTCGCGCCCGGATGTTCGGGGAAGCGCCGCATCACCGCTTCAAGCGTCTGGACCGCTTCCTCCATGCCCTCTGCCGGTTTTCCATCGGGAAGGAACCATCGCCACCGCACTGGAATCATGAGGCTCTCGACGTAGAAGGTTGCCGCGTCGAGGTCGTCGGGATAGCGCTGCATCACGCTGCGCATGGCCTGCTGGTACTCGCTCGGCTTGTACTCCGGGCAGCGCGTTGCCGCGGCCTCAATGTAAGCGCGCTCGCGCTCCGGGGCGTTCGCCCGCAGCGCCATGCCCTGCTGGACCGCCTCGCAGGACGCCTTCATGTTCACATCGCCATCCAGGTCCATGTTCACGTGCGGCCCCTGAGCCATGGCCATGCCCCAGCGAGGCATCACGGCCTGTGGATCCAGCTCCGCCGCGCGCCGGAAGGAGCGGAACGCCTCGTACCGGTTGAATCCGTACAACAGGTTCAACCCCTGGTCGAAAAACTGTTGTGCCTCAGTCACGCGCGTGGCGATCGAGTGGCGGTGCGTGCCCATTCCCTCCAGCAGTACAGGAGGCTTTTCGCCGCTGGTGTTGTGGGCATGTTGCGCCGGCGCGCCAGCCAGAGGCAGAAGACACAAAAGGAGCAGTTTCGCCTTGTCACCCATATATCCAAAGTGCCACAACTGGGCGGTATTAGAAACTCTGTTCCGCAGCTTACGGTTTTGGCAGGGCAAATGCGACGTAACTTCCGCCCGATGGCGCGCCCGACTTACCGCCGCCGGCGGCGATCACCACATACTGGCGTCCGTTCACCTGATAAGTGGCTGGCGTGGCATTGCCGGATGCCGGCAGAGTGGTCTGCCACAGAAGCTCGCCGGTTGTCTTGTCGAACGCGCGGAACTTGCGGTCGTGGTTTGTCGCCCCAATGAACAAAAGCCCGCCGGCAGTGACCACCGGGCCGCCGTAATTCTCCGTGCCCGTGTTGCCCATGCCCTTTGCGGCAAGCTCCGGAAACTCGCCCAGCGGAATCTTCCACGCGATCTCGCCCGTATCCAGGTTGATGGCGTTCAAAGTGCCCCAGGGAGGCTCCACGGCCGGATAATCATCGGGATCGAGAAACTTGTTGTAGCCGTCGTGCGTGTACTTGAGGTCGATGGGAGAGGGCGCTCCCGATTGCGCGGCTACTTCTTCGTCCTTGCCAGCCACCAGGTATTGCGCGACGGCACGAATTCCCCCATTCCCCAGTTGGGCGAAACCGGGCATTCGGCCGCTACCCTGACGCATTAGGGTGGAAAGCTCGCCCTGTGTGTATTTGTCTCCGATCCCGATCAGGCTCGGAAATTCGGGCGGCGTCCCGCGCAGGTCTTCCCGATGGCAGTTGGCGCAGTTCGCAAGGTACAGGCTCTTACCGCCAGTCCGGCCTTGCCTGGCAGGTCTTTCCACCAGCCGCAGAATCCAGGCCATCTCGTTCGAATTCACATACAGGAGCCCGGATTCCGGATCGAAGGCCGCGCCGCCCCACTCGCCCGCGCCGTCGAATCCGGGGAAGACAACGGTTCCCTCGCGGCTGGGCGGGATGAACTGGCCGGCGCTTCGAACCTTTCGCAGGCGATCGAGAACGGCCTTGTGCGCCTCGGGCGTCCGCCGGGTTAGCATCTTCTCGGTAAGGATCTGGCGCGCGAAGGGCGGCGGCTTGAGCGGGAAAGGCTGCGTATTCGCGAGCACTTCGCCATCGATATCCGATGCGGGGACCTTGCGGTATTCGATCGGAAAGAGCGGCTTGCCGGATTCGCGGTCGAAGACGAACACGTGCCCCGACTTCGTGATCTGAGCCACCGCATCCACCATGCGTCCGCCGCGTTTCACGGAGACCAGGCTGGGAGGGGAGGGCAGATCGCGGTCCCAGACGTCGTGCTTCACCGTCTGGAAATGCCAGACGCGCTTTCCGGTGGCGGCGTCGAGGGCGATAAGCGAGTTGGCGAAGAGGTTGTCGCCAATCCGGTTCGCGCCATAGAAATCGAAGGCCGCCGAGCCGGTGGGAGCGAACACCAGCCCGCGCTTCTCGTCCACGCTCAGCCCGGGCCAGCTGTTGGCGCCGCCCGAATACTTCCACGCATCCTTCGGCCAGGTTCCGTAGCCGAGCTCGCCGGGATGCGGAATGGTGCGAAAGCTCCAGCGCAGTTTGCCGGTGCGGACGTCGTAAGCGCGTATGTCGCCGGGAGCCGACGGCAGGCCCTCGCTCACGAGACTTCCCAGAATGAACAGGTCTTTGTACACCGCGCCCGGGCTGGACGCGGAGACGGAGAGGGTCTTCGGATCGCGCCAGAGGCCCTCGCGCAGATCGACCCGGCCGGACTGTCCGAAACCGGTTGCCGGCTTGCCGGTCCTGGCGTCGAGCGAATATAGATGATGTCCAGCGGCGAAGAAGATGCGCTGGTCTTTCGCATCCTCCCACCAAGTCACGCCCCGGTTGCGCCCCTTGCTGCTCACCTTCTTGCCTTCGTGCGGATTGAAGCTCCACCGCAATTCTCCGCTTGCGGCATTCAAGGCGATGACCCGCAGCTTGGGAGTGGTGGCATAGAGCGTGTCGCCCACGATGATGGGATTGCACTGCATCTCGGAGCCCCGGAAGGCGTCGCCGGTATCGAAGGTCCAGGCAACCTCGAGCTTGGCGATGTTGCCACGATTGATCTGGTTGAGCCTGGAGTACCGGATGCTGTCCGCGCCGCCGCCTGCGGCCGTCCACTCCTGGTAGCCGCTACGGGGCACGTGGCGCTCCTGTGGCGCGGCGGGTTGGATCAGCAGAAGGACCGGGGCGGCGAAGAGCCATTTCATAGAGGTAAGTAAGCTTGTTCGTCCTGCGGCCGCTTGCTGACGCGCGCGGTTCCGTGTCCTGCAACAACCGCTCCCTCGCGGTC
>JBBDWK010000097.1:74552-76458 GCA_040902885.1 Bryobacteraceae bacterium
CAGAGCCGCGACCGTGAGGGAGCGGACTGGACCAGTATATACAATCGGCGGATTTTGCCGGAGTTGAGGAACGCGCTACAAGGTATAATCGCTTCGCTCCATCCTGGAGGGACCAATGGCACGCAGGGAGTTCGCTCCAATCACGCCGGGCGAGATACTCAAGGAGGAGTTCCTGGTTGAATACGGGCTTTCGCAGAATCAACTGGCCAAGGCCATCGGGATCTCCCCGAACCGCATCGCGGAGATCGTCAATAACCGCCGGCGCATCACGGCAGACACGGCGCTCCGGCTCAGCCTGTATTTCGGCAACAGCCCGGAATTCTGGATGAACCTGCAAACGCACTACGATCTTAAGATGGTACGGCGCGGGCTGAATCCAGCCGAAAACAGACCCATCAAGCGACGTTGACGCCGTGAGCAACGGCGCACGGCTGCCTGCCCGCGATCACGGGTCTGCCCTTACCTGTCGTTGCCGGCCGCTGGCTGAACGATGTGATCGGATTCGTTCGGTTGGCGGACGGCCAAGTTTACGGGCGGGCTGCCGAAATCCCCGAACTGGATTACCAGCGGCAATATTGACACTTGCGGAAGTGTGTCCGGCAGCTTGATGTTGAACTGCGCCAGGCCGACCGAACCCGGGGTCATACCGGAGAACTGGACTTCGGCCGGTACACCCCCTAGCGTGATCGTCGGCGTCGCCTGAGATCTTGCCACGGGTGAGGCTGGGGACAGGTCTCCGGTTGGCGGCAGAGCCGTCAGGTTCCCTAGACCCGTTCCGTAGACCACCACGATCTCTCCCGCAACGGCGGGATTGCTCGGAGAAACGATACTGCCGTCCGGACGGACAACGATAGGATCGAGCACGCCTGAAGTGCGTTCATACATGAATACGCCGGGCGCGTATTCCGCAACCTGCACATTCACCGCCTGACTTGGAACGCCATTCTTCCCGACGACCACGGGCACCACGCCGGTCATGGGCGTCTCGAAAGGAACCTGAAAGTTGATCTGATCGGGCGACACAAACCACAACGGGGCGTTTACGCCGTTTACCGTTACCGTGACGCCTGCCAGCGTGCGCGGCAGAGGAACGATGGCTGCCGATTCTGTCGCGTCGGCCAGGCCCGCGCCGTAGAGGCTGCCCACCGCACCTCGCGAGACAGCCGCCACATATCCGGCGGCCGTGATCACCCCGCCTTGGCTGATTGCCGGTGCACCTGACCCAGCCGTGACAGTCAAAGTGACTGGAATCGTCAGGGGCGCGTTGGGCGCCGATGCGTATACGACGACATTGCCCGTATAGGAGCCAGCAACCAAGCCTGCGGCGGAGGCGCTAACGTTGATCGCGCCCGCGTCTGTGCCTGAGCCCGGAGTGACGTTCAGCCAGGGAATCGAGGCGACCGCGTTCCACCGCAATGATCCGCCACCAGAATTCTGGATCACGACTACCTGTGTCGCTGATGCCTGACCTGCTGGTGCAGTGAAGGAGAGGCGGGTCTTATCCGTCGTAGCCCGCGGAGCCGGCATCTCGTGATTGGCGATTATCTGTGACAACCGGTTGCCAGCCAAGTCGTAGGTGTAGGCGATGCTCGTGCCATCCGGGTAGACGACCCGTGTGAGTCGATTGAGTGAGTCGTACGTATAGTTTGCTTGCGCAGAGCAGAGTCGCACCGACAGAAAAGCCAGCAACAAGATTAGGTTTAGCGGCTTCATGGTTTATTTGTTACTGCGGGGGCCTCCCTGGAGAGCGGTGCCAAGGGCTGGTCCGCCTTGAAGGCCAAGCCCTGAATAGTCGTGACCCGGTGTTGCTAGCCTCAACGGAATCACCGTGCCGGACGGGACCTTGCCCGAGATCTCATCACATACCTCCTGCGGGCCGTGAGCACACTTTCCGTTAGCGTCATAT
>JBBDWK010000098.1:0-75643 GCA_040902885.1 Bryobacteraceae bacterium
GTCGCGGTTCGGTGCATAGGGGGGCAGCACTGAACCGCGCGCGTCAGCAAGCGGCCCTGGCGGCGCGGCTTACTTCGTATCGTCCACGAAGTAGTCGAACGGCCCGTCCGTATAGAAAATGAACTCCGTCTCTTCCACCGCTGTGAACGGTCCGTGCCGCTCGTTCACCGCGGCATAGATGAAGCTGCCCGGCGTGTATTCCGCTTCCGGCGAGCGCAGCCGGCCCTTCAAGATGTAAATGGAGTGTCCGCAGGTCTTGTGATAGTGGCGCGGCTCGCGAAAACCCTTCGGGAACTTCACCACCGCCGATGACAGCTTGTTGTCCGTGTTGTCGTGCAGCAGTCTCTGTTGCAGCCCTTTGGGCACGCCTGGAAGCTCTATGTCCTTCCAGACGATCTTCGACGCCTGCACGTGAAAGGATCGCTTCTCGGCGCCCGTCGTAATTACGGCGAGAGCCAGAGCGACCGGCAAAAGAAGCTTGGTTTTCATCCCGGTCATTCTCCCAGGAAAGGCGCTGCGCGCGCAAAGTGGCTCCGGCGAGGAAGAGTATGTCATCAACGCACTGAGCGGACACGCGGACCAGGCCGAGCTGCTCGAATGGATGAAACCCATGGCGCTGGCGCTCAAGAAAGTCTTTCTGGTGCACGGCGAGATTTCGCAGTCGGCGGCGCTCCAGGAGGCGATCCGGAAGCAGTACGGCATCGAAGCCGTGACGCCGGGGCGCGGCGAATGTTTCGATCTCGATTAGGCACGGACCGACCGCTTGTACCCCAGCTTCCAGCCCGCGCGTCTTAAAGCTTTGTTAGAATGGCAGTGAATTTGAATTACCTGGAGGTTCCCAGTGAGTGATCCGCTCACGCCGTACCCGGCTCAGTCCGGCAATTCCAACGTGAAAACAGCTCTGCTTGCCGGCGCTATCATCGCGCTGTTAGGCACAAACGTTTACCTGTATATGCAAATTGACAGGCTCGGCACGGAGTTGACTACCGTCCGCGAAGGCCTGGCGACGGAAGTCGCCGAACTTCGGCAGTCCTCGACTGTGACCGTAGCCACGCACCGCAAGAATCTCGAGACGTTGAAATCCGATCTCGACGCGGCGCGGAAGCAGGCGGCTGCCGCGGCCGGACAGGCGCGTACGGAAGCCGTCCAGCGCGCCGAGCAACTGGCCAGCAAGCTCGCCGAAGAGCAGCAGAAGCAGCAGTTGCAGGTTGCCAGCAGAATCACCGAAGTCCAGGAGGCGGCCACGACGGCCAACGCCAGAATCGGCGATGTCTCCGGTGACGTCACCAACGTGAGATCCGAGGTTGCGGCCAATAAATCCGAGTTGGAAAAAACCATCGCGGATTTGAAGAAAGTGACCGGGGATATGGGTGTTCAGAGCGGTTATATCGCCACCAATGGGAAAGAGTTGGCGGCGCTCAAGCGGCTCGGCGAGCGCAACATCATCGAGTTCAAGCTTTCCAAGACCAAGCAGCCGCAGCGCGTCGGCGACATCGCCCTTCTGTTGAAGAAGGCGGATGCCAAACGCAACCGGTACACCGTGGAAGTGCTGGCCGACGACAAGAAGACCGAAAAGAAGGACAGGAATATCAACGAGCCGGTGCAGTTTTATACCTTGAAGGCCCGGCAGCCTTACGAGCTCGTGGTCAACCAGGTTCAGAAGAACCTGATTATTGGCTATCTCTCGACTCCGAAAGAACAAGTCGCCCGGAATTGACATAAGCTGTCAGCGCTCAGCTTTCAGCCGTCAGCCAAAACGCTCGCGCCGCGGGCGCGTCAAATGCGCTGATCGCTGAAAGCTGATTGCTGAAAGCTAGAATCGTAAGCAATCCCACCTTTCCGTTCGCCGCACCGTTGTACCTCTCCCCCACCGGAGGCCACAATCGAAGTATGAGGAGCACGGCTATAGCTCCCGGGTCGCCGGTCGCCATTCCAGCCGGAGCCGTGACGCTCGAGGGCAACCTTGTGGTTCCAGTGGATGCGGGCGGAATCGTACTTTTCGCGCACGGCAGCGGCAGCAGCAGCCAAAGTCCTCGCAATCGCCTGGTGGCGGCGCGACTCCACCAACAGCACCTCGGGACGCTGCTGATCGACCTGCTGGCCCCGGACGAGGAAGCCGTGGACGCCTTCACAGGCCACCTGCGATTTGACATCGAACTGCTCGCCAACCGGCTTCTGGCAGCTACGGACTGGCTGGAGCGGAGCCCGGAGACCCGGGATCTCAACATCGGGTACTTCGGGGCCAGCACGGGCGCCGCCGCCGCCTTAGTTGCGGCCGCCGGGCGCCCTGAGATCGGAGCGGTCGTTTCGCGCGGCGGCAGGCCCGACCTCGCCGGTCCCGCGCTGGATCGCGTGAAGGCGCCGACCCTCCTTATTGTAGGGGGCGCCGACCTTCCCGTTATCGGCATGAACAGCGATGCTTTAGCGCAACTCCGGACGGAGAAGAAGCTCGCGATTGTACCGGGAGCCACACATCTCTTCGAGGAGCCGGGCGCGCTCGATGAGGTCGCGCGGCTGGCTGGCCAGTGGTTTGCAGCCTATATAACACGATCCGCGTAAGGAGAAATCATGACACCGACATCGACTTTCCAATGCAAAGACATCATGACCGAAGACCCGGTCTGCTGTCTGCCGTCCGACACAGCATCGAAGTGCGCACAGACCATGCGCGACCAGGATGTTGGCCCCGTTCCCATTGTGGAGAGCCACGCCTCGAAGAAGCTCGTCGGAATCCTGACCGACCGCGATCTGGCTTTGAAGATCGTGGCGGAGGGACGAAACCCGAACTCCACGAAGATCGAAGAGATCATGACACGCGATCCGATCACTTGCCTGCCCCACGACGATATCGAATCCGCTTTGGACACGATGCAAACCCACCAGGTTCGCCGTGTTCCGATCGTCGATGAAGAGGGGATCGTCGTCGGCATCATCGCGCAGGCCGATATTGCCATCCGTATGGAGGAACCGGAAAAGATCAGTGAAGTAGTGGTAGAAATCTCGCAGCCCCGGACCATGGTCGGATAACTTTCCTGGATCTGGGGAAGGGGAGGTGAACGATGAAGACAGGAACAAGTCTGATCGCCGGGGCCGCTCTCGGGGCCGGACTGATGTACCTCGCTGACCCCGCAAGGGGCAGACGGCGGCGGGCTATGGTGCGCGACAAGGCTCGCAGCCTCTTGAATCAGACCAGGGACATGATCGGCAAGACGTCGCGCGATCTGTCGAACCGCGCGCATGGGCTGAATGCGGGGTGGAAGCACGCGTTCGATGACGGCGAGGCGCCGGACGACATCGTGGCGGCGCGTGTGCGGTCGAAGATCGGCCGGCTGGTGACACATCCAAGCGCGATTGAGGTGACGGCGGAGGGCGGGGTGGTTACGCTCCATGGACCGGTTCTCGAACGCGAAGTCGAAGAGCTTCTGGACGGGGTCGCCGGCGTCCCGGGCGTGCGCGGAGTGGAAAGCCGTCTGGAGCCGCATGAGCAGCCGGGAGATGTGCCCGGCCTGCAGGGCGGCCCGCCGCGGCCTCCCAGGGAACTTCCCGAGCTGATGCAGACCAACTGGACCCCGGCGGTGCGCTTCCTGGCTGGCGTGAAAGGAGGATTGCTGGCGGTATACGGCATTCGCAAGCGCGATCTGACCGGCGCGGTGGCAGGCGTTCTGGGAGCCGGGCTTCTCGCTCGCAGTCTCACGAATCTCGAGATGCGGCGGATGTTCGGCCTTTGCGGCAGGCGGGCGGTCGATTTTCACAAGACCGTCCAGATCAACGCTCCCGTTGACGAAGTATTCCGCTTCTGGAGCAGCTACGAAAACTTCCCGCGGATTATGTCGCATCTGAAGGACGTCCGCGATATCGGGAACGGCCGCTCCCTTTGGGTGGCCGAGGGGCCGTCGGGTGTTTCCGCGCAGTGGACCGCCGAGATTACGGAGAGAGTACCCAACCAGGTGCTCGCATGGAAAAGCGTGCCCGGCTCGAGAGTGGCGAATGCCGGCATCATTCGCTTCGAATCGAAGGACGGCGGCACCCGGCTCGATATACGCATCTCGTACAACCCGCCGGCGGGCGCTCTCGGGCACGCCGTCGCATCGCTATTCGGCAAGGACCCGAAGCATGCGATGGACGAGGATCTGGTCCGTCTCAAGTCCCTCCTCGAGGTTGGCAAGACCACCGCCCACGGCGAGAAAGTGACCCGAGGCGAGCTGCCCGTGAGCGGTAGTTCCAGTTGGTCGCAGGGCTAAAGGCTCCCGTCCGGCACAACTCCGGAACGGAACAGAAGCGCCTGCTCGCTCGTGAATGGAGGCGTGAAGAGATCGGCGCGGTCGTGGTTTGAACGGAAAAGATGGAGGATGTAGTGCACGCGCTGGCTCAGATTGCTCCAGTCCTTCGCGCCGCAATCGTCGGATGCGGGAGGAGCGGGTTCGAAGCGTGCGAGTAAACTTCTCAGCTCCTCTTGTTCGGGTTTGCGTAACAGGGCGGGGAAGGCGGCTTCCAGGTGCCTTCCCAACGCCAGCACATTTCCCGGCAAAGACAGCACCATTAGTGAATCCGTAATTGCGAGACGCGTGAGCTTCAGGGCGAAACGGGAAAAACTTACGCCGAGGCCCTGAAGCACGGCTGCCGCGGGTCGCCGAATAAGAGGCCACCATCGCTTAGAGTGTGGAAACACCGCCGCTAAGATGTGCGCGCCAGTAACGTGTGCCGTTAAACCCGGTGCGTCCATGGCCTCGCGAATCTCCGGCTGAAGGCGCGTCTGTTCATGCAAACCGATTTCGATGTTCGCAAGAAAGATCAACTCGGCGCGGAGTTGGTCGCCAGTCTCGAAGCCTTGCTGCTGGTAGTGCCGGAACGAGCGCCGCAGGAGTTCCTGGCCTTCGGGCGGATCGCCTTCGCGTAATCCGGCTAGGAAGGTCTGGAAAGCTTTGGAATCCGGAAGCACGTCTTCCGGGCAAGTGTGCATGTAGCGGGCGAACTGGCGGCCAATCTCCTCGAAGACCTTCCGGTTCCCGCGCGCCACGGCGTCGCTCGCGCGCTCGAAAGCGTCGAACGGACTGTGAATCTGACGCACGGCGCGGTCGAGTCTTGTTTCGGGATTGAAGAGCCCTTTGCGGAGAAGCGCTCTCCAAAGCGATGTCACGGGATGAAGGACCTCAGCGCCAAGATTGAGCCGCCTGGCCAGGCTCTCCTGAAAATCCTCGCCGCGAATCGTCCGGCCCGCCTGGCGGGAAGCCCAGGTGGCAAAGGTACACCAGTTGGCGCAAAGCCCGGTGCGTCCCACAAGTGCGTTGGAGAGCAGGTGGTAGCACTCGGTGATTCGCAGATTGCGAATCACAGGATCCTCGAGGCTGGCGGTCCGGGCGACCTCGTGGACGTCCGGCGCCGCCGCCGGAGTGGGGGCGGGGCTCATCAAGGCCTATCTTAGACCACTTGACAAGACGCCCGGCTTATATCTACATATATAGAGTAATGATGAAGAAGCGTCAGCGTCGCCCGTCGGAGCAGGCACTGCAGGTAGCCGGATGCCTCTTAAGCGATTCGGGCGGCTGGCATTATGGCTACAGTCTCAGCCAGAAGACCGGTCTCCCTTCGGGTACTTTGTACCCCATTCTCATGCGGCTTGCCGAAAATGGATTCCTGGAGACGAAATGGGTAGATCCCGAACGTGAAGGCCGGCCGCCCCGGCATCTTTACCGCCTTTCGGCGCAAGGCGTTCGTTGGGCGCGAGAGGCAATGCAGGCACGGGCGATGCCGGCATCCGAACTGCGGCCGGCTCAAGAGGGTGCGCGATGATTACAGCCAGGCTGCTCGGCTTTTTGTCCGGCCTTATATTTCACATTGCCGCGCTGATCGCTCCACCTGGAAGTCAAGACAAGATTGGATCGCGGCGATGCGCTCCGAATCGTATAGCATGCCCACGGGCTTTTCGCGATTGTGGTGGGCGGTTGGCGGGGTGATTACAGCGGTCCAGGCCAACCTCACTGATGGGGGGGTGGACGGTTCGTCGTATTCGTTTTGTCGTTTGGAATTGAATTCTTGTAGATCCTGCCATCCTTCATGATGACGAGCAGGGTTTTCTCCGGATCCGCGATCAGCGTGATGTTAGCGATGGGATCGCCGTCGATGAGAAGGAGATCCGCAAGCGCGCCTTCCTCGACGACGCCGAGACTGCCAGGGTACGGATTGCGCTTCCCGGACAGCGCCAGCAGTTGGGCATTGGTCCCGGTCGCCATCACGAGCGCTTCGGCGGGGGTGTACCACTGAACCAGCTTGGCCAGCAGTTCCCCCTGACGCCGGGCAAGCTGGGCGGAGAACAGGATGTCGGTGCCGAACGCCGTCTTGATCTTGTACTTCTTCGCCAGCGTGAAAGTTGTGTCCGTACCGGCGAACACCTCCGATGCCTTGGCTCGCTCCAGCGATCCAGGCGGAAAGGCCTCGGCCATCTCGTCCGGAAACGCCTGAGTGCTCAGCCAGATTCCATTGTCGGCAATCAGTTTCGCGGTGGGTTCGTCCATGAGGTGGCCGTGTTCGATGCACTTCACGCCGGCGGCAATCGCGCGCCGGATCGATTCGGGCGTGTACGCGTGGACGGTGACGTAGGTGCCCCAGTTTTCGGCGGCTTCAACGGCGGCGCGCAGCTCGGCCTCGGTGAAAGTGGACGCGTCGAGCGGACTGTGAGGCGAGGCCACGCCACCGCTGGCGGTGAGCTTGATGTGCGATGCGCCCAGCATGAGCTGCTCGCGCACACGGAGGCGAACCTCATCGGGACTGTCCGCGATCATGGCGGTGCCAGTCTGCTCTCCGCGTGACAGCGGGGCGCCGACGGTGCGCGGAATCTCGAACGGCTGGCGGAAATCGCCGTGACCACTGGTAACGGATATGACTGCGCCGGACGGGAAGATTCGCGGACCGGCGATAGTGCCCTCGTCGATGGCGCGCTTGAGTCCGAACGCGGGGCCGCCGACGTCTCGAACGGTGGTGAACCCGCGCAGCAGCGTGGCCGATGCCTCGGCGCCGGCCACGAGATTGAGGTGACCGATGTCCCCCATGAGAAGCGCTGCCGGGGTCGGGCGCACCATCATCGTGTGCCAGTGCATGTCGATGAGCCCGGGCATCAGCGTGCGCCCGCCGCCGTCGATGAGCACGGTGGTGCCACTACGATCGGTCGGAATCGGATTCGTGGAAATGCGCTCGATCGTGTTCCCGCGCACCAGGACGTAACTCGGGCCCGAAAGTGAACTGCTCTTGCCGTCAAAAATCCGGACGTTCTGAAAGAGCGTGACCGCGCCGCCGGATGTTGCTTCCTGCGCCTGGCCGGCATGGCAAACACCGAGCAAGAGTGCTGCCAGGATTATCCTTGTCAGTCCAGATTTGAACATGTGTGACTTCCTTGTGCTCCTGATTGTCTGCCTCGGGTTCCCGGAGCCGTACTCTCACGACCAGATGGACGTCCTGTATTGTGTGGCGCCGGCCGGCGTCGGCATGTGCGCCGGTTTGGTCCTTAGAAATTGCAAATCTCCCAACTTCAAGCGCGTCCGTTGACCCGCTAGATCTCTGCGTCTCCCGACCGCAGCGTCACCGTCCGGAGATCACCTGAAATGACCGTTTCCCCACGTTCAGGCTGGTTCATTCGGGTTCCCCGCGAAGAGGCGATTGCACGAGGAGGACCAACCGGTTCGTGTAATACTAATAACGTCCCCTGAACCGGTAACCGCGTTATGTCATCCGTTCGTCGCTTTCGTTCCTGGAAGACGGTTTTGTTAGGTGTTTTTGGCCTCCTGGCGGCAGGCTTCGGCGTTCTATGGCTGGTCGGGCTTCGAATTGAGGTGGACGGTACCGGCATCAAGCCGGTGGTTTCCTTCTACAAAGCCTCGCGCCATTATGAATCTCTGGAGGAGAGCCGCCGGACACCGCCGCCGCCGGAATCCGTGTCCGTCGTGGCCGCCAGCGCTTCATCCCCAAGCCAACTTCCTCCTCCTTACTGGACCGACTTCCGCGGCCCCGGAAGGTTGGGAAGCTATGACGAAATGCCCATCCTTACCGATTGGCCGTCGAGAGGACTGCCTCTCCTTTGGCGGCAGCCGGTGGGCGGGGGCTATGCTTCCTTCGTGATCGCCAATGGGCGCGCGTTCACAATTGAGCAGCGCCGCGCGCAGGAAGTGGTGGCCGCCTACGACGTGGGGAACGGCCGCGAGCTCTGGAAACACTCCTGGGACGGGGAATTCAAGGAGAGCATGGGAGGCGACGGCCCGCGCGCAACTCCCGTCTGGCACGAAGGCCGCCTCTATGCCATGGGCGCTCTGGGCGAGTTCCGGTGCCTGAACGCGGAAGACGGCAAACTTCTTTGGTCTCACAACATCCTGAAGGAGACCAACGCCGAAAATGTGCACTGGGGCATGTCCAACGCTCCCTTGATCGTGGATGAGAAGGTGATTGTGCTTCCGGGCGGTTCCTCAGGCAATTCGGTGCTCGCGTATCACAAAGTGACCGGAGAGTTGGTCTGGAAGTCCCTGAACGACAAAGCGTCCTACACATCGCCGATGCTGGTTACGCTGGCTGGGCAGCGCCAGATTCTGACGGTGAGCGCTAACCGCGTGATGGGACTTTCGACAGAGGACGGCTCCATGCTCTGGGACTATCCCTGGTCCACGCAATACGACATCAACTGTTCGCAGCCGATTCCGATCGGCGACAATCGCTTCTTCATCTCCGCCGGGTACGGGCACGGCGCGGCGCTTGTGGAAGTTACCCGGAGCGGGAACGGCTTCGCCGCCAAAACCGTCTGGGAGAACAACCGGATGAAGAACAAGTTCAACAGCTCCGTGCTGCACAAGGGTCACGTGTATGGGCTGGACGAGGCAATCCTCGCCTGCGTCGACGCGGCCACGGGGCAGTTGAAGTGGAAAGGCGGCCGCTACGGTTACGGGCAGTTGCTGCTGGCCGGGGATCACTTAATTGTTCTGACAGAAGCCGGCGACCTGGTTCTGGTCAAGGCGACGCCGGACGATCATGAAGAGCTGGCGCGTTTCTCCGCCATCGAAGGTAAGACCTGGAATATCCCTGCGATTGCGGACGGCCGCCTTTTTGTTCGAAACACGACCGAGATGGCCTGTTTCCGCATCGGAAAGTCCGACTGAGCATGCAGGCCCAGAGCCTCTCCGTAAAGCGCGCGGAAGTCGAGTTTCACAACTTCGCGTCGCTGGGGGAGCCCGAGCGTGCCTTTGCGGTCTACGCGGAGGAAAACGTCCGCCGCGGCGGGGTCATCCGGAACCACCTCGACTTCATGGGTGAAATCTCGCCCTTCCTGGAAATCGGCTCCAACATCGGACATACGAGCTACATGCTGATGAACGAGTTCGGCGCGGAGGGCTTTGCGCTGGACCTCTCTTCGGATTCCCTGCGTTACGGCTCCGCGCTGATGGATCGCTGGAAGCTCTCGCGCGCTCCCGTGCGCGTGGCCGGAGACGCCGCCAACCTGCCATTTCAGGACGGTTCGCTGCGCAGCGTCTTCGCTTTCCAGATGCTGAGCCAGTTCATGGACATCGAGAAGGTGTTCCTTGAAGTGAAGCGCGTGCTCGCTCCGGGAGGCATCTTCTTTTTCGCCGAGGAACCGATGCTGCGGCTGCTGTCGCTGCGCTTGTACCGGGCGCCCTATTACAACCGGATGAAGGCCTGGGAGCGTAAGCTGTACGATTGGGGGCTGCTCGGCTACCTGGTGCGCGATGTGATTGGGGCGGAGCAGGAGGAGAGCTTCGGCATACGCCAGAACCACAGCATGTACCTGAGCGACTGGCACCGGCTCATCCGCAAGCACTTCGTGGCTCACGAGTACGAGATGTTCGTTCCCGGACGGGGCTGGGGCGAGCGCGCGGTCAGAGATTTGGCTATCCGGCTCGACCCGTACCGCTCCTGCTGGCGCGCCGCGCGATTGTTGGGAGGAACGCTGGCGGCGGTCTGCCGGAAAGCGGACGGCGCAAAGTCCGCGAGCGTGCCGCTGGCCCAGTTCGAAAAATTCCTTCGCTGTCCGGACTGTGGCGCCGCAATCGAACGCACGCCGGGGGACGTTCTCGTCTGCGCACCGTGCGGTTATGAAGCTCCCAACGAAGGGGGGGTCTACACGCTGCTTCCTTCCACCGAACGCGCGGAACTGTATCCGGGCGACCGTGCCGATACGTTGGACTTCAGCCTGCCCTCGCACGGACAGCGCCTGTTGGAAGGCTGGTACGAGCTGGAAGGCGTCTTCGGGAACCGCTACCGGTGGATTGGCGGGCATGCCGCGGCAACCCTGCAGCGCGTGCGCGAAGGACCGCAGAAGTTGCGCGTTCGCGGACACGTTCACGACAATTCGTTTGCACAAGGGCAGCCGGTGAGAGTGGAAGTGCTCGCGAACGGGACAAGCCTGGGACGCCTGGCGATAGACCGTCCCGGGCTGTTCATTTATGAAGCCCATGTGGCGCCCGCGGACGAGTATAAGATCGAGATTCTGGCTTCGCCCACGTGGCAGACCCCGGCCGACGACCGCACCTTCACAGTCAACATCAGCATGATCCGTCTGGCGCCTGTGGAGTGATGGTGACTTGCTTGGCCGCTCCCTCACGGTCGCGGTTCGGTGCACAGGGCCAGCACTGAACCGCGCGCGTGAGCAAGCGGACGTGGAAATACCCGAGCGGGTGCTACTTCGGCTCCACGATCAGAAACTCACACGGCTTGTCGCTCAGATTCTCGATCACCAGCTTGCCGCCCGGATGCCACTCCGCGCGGCCGCCTGCACGCCGATGCTCCGAAGGCTCCCCGTTGTCCATCGCATAGCGAATGTGGAGATCGGAGATCGCCACGATGAGGTGGCCATGCAGCGCGATCGGATACGATTTTTCGCGGCCACCCAGCCTGGCGCGGATGGTGCGCAGCTTCTCGTTTTCCTGTTCGAGGCGAAATCGCCTGGGGTCGACCTTCAGAGGATCAGTGGCGAAGATGTCGGGCGGAAGATTAAAATCCCCGCGAAGACGCGTTGGGCCTTGCCCGGCGCTCCTGCCGGCGGCAAGGCCAAGTAACAGCAACACACGCCGTTGCACCATGCTCTTACTCTAGCGTTTCGCTCATGCCGGGTCTAGCGCAGGTACATCGGCAACCGTCCTGCGTCAGCGTCTTGACGGGCCTGGGATTCAATGCTTAGAATTGTCAGACGCTTGAGAGCGCTGAGCTCTGCATGCCATCGTTCCCGATATCCGACCGTATTCTCAATCAGAACAGCAAGAGAATTCCGGGCGGGATGTCGTCGCTCAACCGCCTGACCAACCCGAACATCGTGTTTGTGAAAGGTTCGGGATCCCGTCTCACGGATGCCGATGGGAACGAGTACATCGACTACCATGGAGCTTTTGCCCCACATCTGTTGGGACATTCCCACCCTGCGGTGAATCAGGCGGTCAAGGCCGTCCTTGACGAGGGCTGTAGTCTGTTTGGCTCAGGGCCCACCGAGTTGGAAGGGCGTCTGGCTGATCTCATCTGTTCTCACCTGCCGTGGATAGAACAGGTTGTTTTCCTCAACAGCGGCAGCGAAGCCACGGCGCAAGCGATTCGCCTTGCCCGGGCTGTGACACGGAAGGACCATATCATCGTCGCGCAGGGGGGGTACAACGGCTGGCACAACGATGTCGCCTGCAATCTGGCGACTCCCCTCGAGGCATTGGGGCCGCGCCGCAGTCCCGGCGAATACGATGTCCATCCGATGAGCTCGGGCATCCCCGCGGAGCACCTGCAACTGCTTCACCCCATCAATTTCAACGACCCCGAGTCCGTGCGCTACGTTTGCGAACGCTATCCCGTGGGCGCACTCATCACCGAGCCGATCCTCCAAAACGTTGGCCTGATCAAGCCTCTACAGGGCTATCTGCAGGAACTGCGCTCGCTGGCGAATGAATATGGGTTCCTGCTGATCTTCGATGAGGTCAAGACAGGCTTCCGCTGTGGAATCGGCGGCTACACACAGGTCAGCGGCGTCCTGCCGGATCTGGTGGTGTACGGCAAAGCCATCGCCAGTGGATACCCGTTGGCCGCGATCGGCGGGCCTTGCCGGCTGATGCAGCGCTTCGTGGATCCGGACCCCGCCAGCCGCGTCCTGCTGGCCGGCACTTACAATGCTCATCCCGTTCCGGTGGCGGCCGCGATCGCCACGATAGAGGTCCTGTCCCAGGACCACGGAGAGACGTACCGAAGGCTCGAGAGCTTGTCATCGCGCCTCCAGACGGGCCTCGAAGATATTTTCGCGTCGGGACCCGTCAATGCCACGGTTGTGAGGGAAGGGTCCGCGTTTGTCGTGTACTTCATGGACCATGCGCCGCGCGATTGGCACGACCTGGCAGCCCACCACGACTATCCCGCGGACCATGCTTTCCGTCAGTTCATGATCGAAAACGGAATCTTCTTTTTTCCGCTGGAGACCAAACAGTGTTCGGTTTCCGCGGCGCACACGGAGGAGGATATCGATCTGACGCTGGAAGTGGCCCGCAGGGCCGTCAAGACATTGCTCGCGGGCGGGCTTCGGCGCGACCGCGCTGCCGCCGGGAACCGCCACTCGGCATCAGCGCCGCGCGAGAACTCCTCGATCCGTTTTAGTGTTCCTCCCTCAGTCCCCCGATGAAGATTTCCGGCATCAAGACTTTGGTGGTCAACGCCCGCATGCGCAACTGGGTGTTTGTCAAAGTCGAGACCGATCAGCCCGGTCTGTACGGCTGGGGCGAAGCTACGCTCGAGTGGCAGACGCGGGCCGTGGTCGGCTGTGTCGAGGACCTGGCTGTGCTTTTGATCGGCCAGGATCCCCGCCGCGTCGAGCATCTTTGGCAGACGATGCACCGTCAATACTTCTGGCGGGGCGGCATCACCAAGTTCTCGGCCATGAGCGGAATTGACCAGGCTCTATGGGACATCAAGGGCAAGGAGGTTTGCAAGCCGGTCTGCGAGTTGCTCGGAGGGCCGGTCCGTGAAACCCTGCGCCTCTACGATCATCTGGGCGGCGGGAGTCTGGAAGGGATGTATCGGACCGCCGAGCCTTCCGATTTCGCCGATCGCATTCAATACAGCATCGACCGCGGATTCACGGCGGTGAAAGCCATGCCGATCCCGGTCGCCGAACTCATCGAAAGCCCGGATGTCCTGAAAAAGTCCGCCAGATGCGTGGAAGCGATGCGGAAGGCCGCCGGCGATCATATCGATATCATGATCGACCTGCACGCCCGCACCACGTCCGCCGCCGCGATTCAGTTCGGCAGGATGCTCGTCGACTACAACCTGTACTGGTATGAGGAACCCTGCTGGCCGGAAAACGTGGACGCTCTCGTCGAGGTGGCCCGGCAGGTACCCATCCCCATCGCCACGGGAGAGCGCCTTGTCGGCCGGTGGGAGTTCCGCGAGTTGCTCGAGAAGCGCGCCTGCTCCATCGTGCAGCCGGACGTCTCTCACTGCGGCGGCATTAGCGAGGCCCGCCGGATCGCGGCCATGGCCGAGACCTACCTCATTCCCGTCAGTTGCCACAATCCACAGGGCCCGGTCAGCACCGCCGCCTCCATCCAGGTCGCATTCGCCACACCCAACTATCTGATCCAGGAGGTGGTCCGGGAGGACGTTGCCTGGCGCAGCGATGTTGTCCAGGAGCCGATTGCCATGGCGGGCGGACAGGTTACCGCGCCCGCAAAACCAGGATTGGGGATCGACATCAATGAGAAGGAAGCGGCGAAGCATCCATTCCAGCAGGAGGTCACCATGGATTTCTTCCACCGCGATCGCTCCGTCGCGGACTGGTGACAACTCAGTAACTTCCCGCTTCGACCGACTTGCTGCGAAATACGGGAGCAGCTCTCTCCGCACTTCGAAATCGAAGAAAATGCGTTTGCCGATCGGATCTTCGTCCGGGAAAAATGTCAGCCTGGAACGGTCCGCATCGAAGCCGACGCCGTCCTGGGCTTGTGAATGTGCGCCTCGCAACAAGGGACTTCCCTCAGCCGCAGCGTTAAAATGAGAATGGGGTAGCCAGGATGGAAGCCGTACTGGAAGACTCCCTGATTATACTCGACACCGTAACGGAAGGATACGTTCGGTTCGACCGTGGGTTTCGCTTCACTTTCGTCAATCAGACGGCTGAATTAATCCTGGGAGTAAACCGGGCCGAACTGATTGGTAAAAGGCTCCGGGATGTACATCTGGCGGCGGGCCCTCTCGCGGAAGCATACCGCCGGGGGATGGCTGAGCGAATTGTCCCCACTTTAGAGCATTACTTCGAACCTCTGCGGCGATGGTATGCGATCACCGCTATGTCCGACGCGAGCGGCGGCATCGTGGTTCGGTTCTCCGACATTACGAACCGCAAGCAGGTGGAAGATGCGCTTCGGAAGTCGGAGGAGAAGTTCTCCACGGCCTTTCGGTGCAGCCCCGCTCCTATGTGCATTGTTGATATCGACGAGAACGCACTCTTCATGGATGTCAATGAGGCCTTCGAGCGAGTCACCGGCTATACACGTAGTGAGCTGATTGGACGCACTTCGACTGAACTCGGACTCTACATGGATTTGCGTGAGCTGGAAGGGTCCAGGAGCCAGCTTCTCTCAGAGGGCGGCTATCGCAACCTGGAGGTTCGTTTTAAAAAGAAGGACGGTGACGTACTGATTGGCATGGTTTCGGCGGAACAGATCGAACTCGAGGGTAAATTCTGCGCCATCTCAGTAGCTGTAGATGTTACGGAGCACCGGCGCGCGGAAGAGGCGCTCCGTGAAAGTGAGGAATTGTACCGCCGACTCTTCGAAGTAGAGTCCGATGCCATTCTGCTTGTGGAGCAGGAATCGGGCCGACTTCTCGCAGCCAACGCGGCGGCAACATTACTTTACGGCTACAGCCACGAAGAATTGCTTTCCATGAACCGAATCGAGCTGTCGGCGGAGCCGGATGAGACGATTCGCGCCACGATGCAGATGCAGACATTCATTCCATTGCGATGGCACAAGAAGAAAGACGGCACAGTTTTCCCTGTAGAGATCTCCGGAGCCTATTTCGATCTGAAGGGTCGACGGGTCTTTGTATCCGCCATCAGGGATATCACCAACCGCAGGCTGATGGAGGAGGCCCTGAACGAGTCAGAGGAGAAGTTTTCCAAGGCTTTTCAATCCAATCCGGCTGCTATCACGATCACAGATCTGGCAACCAAGTCCGTTCTGGAGGTCAACGAGAGTTTTGAGGAAATCACAGGCTATCGGCGCGACGATGTTGTGGGACGTGGCTGGGCCGACGTTGAATTATGGGAGAATCCCCCCGATCGGGATAATTTCCTCGCGCGTCTTCTGGCGGAAGGCAAGCTCCGCAACTGGGAGTTTGGTTTTCGCAAGAAAAGCGGTGATGTGAGTAGGGGCTTGCTGTCAGCGGAGTTGATTGAAATCGACGATAAACTCTGTGCGATCACAACGGTCGTAGACATCACCGAGCGTTTTCAATTGGAGAGCCAGCTTCGACAAGCCCAGAAGCTGGAGAGCCTGGGCAGACTCGCGGGCGGCGTGGCACATGACTTCAATAACCTTCTGACCATCATCAACGGATACAGCGACGTTATTCTGAACGCGCCGCGGCAGAATGATCCGGTGTATTCGTACGTTCAGGAGATAAAAAAGGCTGGCGAACATGCTGCCGGACTCACGAAGCAATTGCTGGCATTCAGCCGGAAGCAGGTGATTGAGCCGAGGCCGCTGGACGTAAACACGATTGTCGCCGATGCAAAGCGGATGCTTCACCGTCTCATTGGAGAGGACATCGAACTGACTACTACACTCGACCCGCTCCTGCCACAGGTGATGGCGGACCCCGATCAGATCCAACAGGTTATCATGAATCTCGTGGTCAACGCTCGCGACGCCATGACCGACGGGGGCAAGCTCGACATCGCCACCACGAGCGTCGATCTGGATGCGCGCGCGGTTGCCGCGCATCCCGATGCGGCTCCGGCGAGCTATGTCGTGATGACTGTAACGGACTCGGGAATCGGGATGGACGAGAAAACTCTCCAGAGTGCGTTCGAGCCGTTCTTCACTACAAAGGAACCTGGGAGGGGAACCGGACTTGGACTTTCCACGGTGTACGGAATCGTTCGTCAGAACGGCGGTTGGATTGACGTCCGGAGTGAAGTCGGACGAGGTACTTCATTCAGTATCTATCTGCCCCGGCTGGATGCCTGCGCGGTTCCGGCTCGGACCGGATCGGACAAGCCACAGACGCTGCACACTGGCGGGACGGTACTTGTTGTTGAAGACAACGGAGACGTTCGGCGGGTGACCAAGGCACTTCTCGAGGCTTCTGGATACCACGTGCTCGAAGCCGCCAATAGCTCTGAAGCGTTTGCTCTCGAAAAGGAGCATTCCGCCGAAATCCATCTGCTGCTGACGGATGTCATTCTGCCTGGAATGAACGGCAAAATCTTGTCCGACCAGCTACGGGCCTTACGTCCGAAACTCAAAGTATTGTTCACGTCGGGATACACGGCGGACATGATCTCCCGCCGGGGAGTAATCGAGCCCGGCGTGGCATATTTGCCGAAGCCGTTCACTCTTGAGTCCTTAGCTGCCAAGGTGCGTGATGTCTTGACAGACCCTGCAACGTCTTGACAGGGCGGCGCCGCCGGCTCAAAAATTACCTTGACCTTCGACACGTTTGGGAGTATATGTAGAAGCCGGAGGTGTTGTTGTTCCGATGGAACCATCCGACCGCTCACCCATCCCTCAAGGCACTCTGGACATGCTTATCCTCCAGATTGTCTCTCTCGGGCCGCTTCACGGGTATGGCATCGCGCAGCGGCTCCAGCAGATTTCGCGAGATGTCGTGCAGGTGAATCAGGGCTCGCTGTACCCGGCGCTGCACCGCCTGGAGGGAAGAGGCTGGTTGAAGTCGGGCTGGAGAGAATCGGAAACCGGCCGTGAGGCGAAGTTCTACTCGCTGACCAGAACCGGCGAAAAGCAATTGGCGGTCGAGAGAGCGAGCTGGGACCGTCTGTCGACGGCGATCGGTCTCATCTTCAACGAGGCGAAATGATCATGCGCTGGCTCCGTTTCCTTTTTCAACGCGATCGTCTTGAGCGTGACCTGGACCGCGAACTGCTCTATCACCTCGATCGTCGAAGCGAAGAACTCGTTCGCACGGGGCTGAGTCCGGACGAAGCCCGGCGGCAGGCATCTCTGGAATTCGGCGGCGTCACCCAAACGAAGGAAGATGTGCGGAGCGCCTGGTTCGCTCGCTGGCTGGACGATCTCATTCGGGACCTCGCGTACGCGTGCCGCGTATTGCGCCGCAGCCCTGGATTTACCACGGTCGCCGCCATCTCGCTGGCACTCGGGATCGGCGCCAACACAGCTATCTTCAGCCTGATCGATGCCGTCCTGCTACGCACGATGCCGGTCCAAGAGCCAGAGCGGCTTGTGCAGGTCATCAAGCAACTCGGCAACCGGGGACCCGGCAACTTCTCATACTTTCTGTTCGAGCACTTTCGCGATCGCGTCCAGTCGTTCGAAGGCCTGTTTGCGCACCAATCCATCGGCCGGCGCGAGATTATGCTCGATCGCGAACCGGAAGACGCCGTAGTCGAACTCGTCTCCGGTAACTATCATTCTGTCCTCGGCCTGCAACCCTTGGCGGGCCGGCTGCTTACCGGCGCGGATCGAGAACTGCCCGTGGCCGTCATCTCACCGATACTGGCAGCGCCGCTTCGCGTCCGATCCTGGCGTCGTCGGCCGCAAATTCCGCCTCAACAATACGATCTTCACTATCTGTGGGGTTACGACCCCCGAATTTTTCGGTGTCACCGCTGGCCAAGCTCCGGAGATCACGTTCCCGTTAGGCATGGACGGCGTTGTTCGCGGTGGAGAATCGTGGCTCGACAAACGCAACTACAATTTCCTGTCCTTGATGGCGCGTCTCCGGCCTGGCGCTGGTATCAAGCAATCACAGGCGGAGGCGGCCGCGGTGTTTGCGCCCGTCATGGAAGAGGACGCGGCCAGACGTAGCGATGAATTCACCAAAAAGCAGATTCGGGAGCAACGCATCGAGCTGCAGCCCGCGGGCACCGGTTTCGACCACCTGCGCCGCCAGTTCTCCGAACCTCTCTTTTTCCTGATGGGGATTGTCGGGCTGGTGCTCCTGCTGGCTTGCGCTAACATCGCCAATCTGTTGCTGGTCCGTGCGGTGGCGCGCCAAGCGGAGATATCTGTTCGCTTGGCGATCGGCGCGGGCCGCGGCCGTGTGGTTCGTCAGTTGCTCGCCGAGGGCTTACTGCTCGCTGGGCTAGGCGGTTCGGCCGGGATCCTTCTCGCCTATTGGTTCAGCGACGCGCTCGTCGCGATGATGTCGAATGGCGGTCCTCGAATGGCCATCGACGTCCATCCCGACCTTCGTGTGCTCGCATTCGCTACCGCTGTCACGCTGGCGAGTTGCTTTGCGTTTGCCTTGGCGCCGGCGCTTCGAGTCACCAGAGCCAGCGTACATCCTGCCATCAAGCAGGCGGGATCGGCAGGTCGGCATCGTCTTGGGAAGAGCCTCGTCGTACTACAGGTCTGCATCTCCACGGTGCTCGTGGTTGGCGCGGGCCTTTTTCTCCGGACGCTGCTAAACCTCCGCCAGCTAGATACAGGTTTCGAGCGCCAAGACCGCGTCGTCTTCACCCTGAATATCAAGAAGTCCGAGTTCAGGGATGAGCGTTTGAGAGAATTGGTGGCGGCAGTTCACCAACGGCTCCAATCCGTGCCCGGAGTGGCATCCGCCAGCTTCTCGCTCTTCCCGCCCATCAGCGGCGGCCAGGTGACCGGCGATCCTATTGTGGAAGGTTATGAATATCGGCAGGGCGAGAACCGCGACATCCACTTGAACGAGGCTGGGGCTGGCCTCTTCCGCACACTCGGAACCCCGATCCTGCTGGGGAGGGAGTTCACGGATCGGGACGCGCTACATGCCCCTAAAGTCGCTATCGTGAATCAGGCCTTCGCTCGCTACTACTATGCTGGGGCCTCGCCAATCGGCAAGCGCCTTCGCTGGGATAACGAAACGGGCACGATCGAAATCATCGGCATGGTGAAGAACGTCCACTACGAGTCTCTTCGCCAGGCGCCGCCGCCGACCATCTACTTCCCCGCGTCACAAAGCAAAGAGCTTCAGAACTGGTACACCTGGATTGTCCGCTTCCACGGCGATTCCGCCGTGTTGAAAGGATCCCTGGAAAAATTTCTCCGCACGGTTCACCCTTCCCTGCGGCCGTTGGGGCTGAAAACCCTGACCGATCATGTTGACCGGACAATCTTGCGCGAGCGCCTGCTTGCCGTCCTATCCGGCTTCTTCGGCGCTCTGGCGCTCGCTCTCGCCTGCTTAGGCATCTATGGAGTTCTGGCGTTTCGAGTCGCCGCCCGCAAAAGTGAGCTTGGTGTTCGGATGGCGCTCGGCGCGCGGCCGGGTCAGATTCTATGGTTCGTCTTCCGGGAGGCCGCGGCGCTCGTCTTCGCAGGTTTGGCGATCGGCTTAGGCATCGCCATCGCCGCATCCAAGCTAACCACATCGATGCTGTTCGGTTTGCAGCCTTCCGACCCGGCTAGTTTGGCGTTCGCTGCCATGACACTACTCGCGGCAGCAGCCGCCGCGGCTTATGTGCCCGGCCGCCGCGCAACACGTCTCGATCCGGCGCAAGTCATGCGCTACGAGTAGCCGCTCCGCTACTTCACTCTCACAATCGGCCCACAGGCTATCCGTTCGCCGGACGCGCCGCTCGGGTCGGTGGACTGATCGTCCGGGTCCGCATGGATCACCATGCTAGTCCCACCCGGCCGGAAGAGTGAGTTTTCGCCCGCTCCGAGCGTGACCCGGTCGTTGATCACATCCAGCCTTCCCGTGCCGTCGCTTCCAATGGTGATATTCACCAAGTCTCCGGCATGCGGTCCCTCTGGAGCCAGCATGCCGTGCAATCTTCCCTCGGGGTTGAAATGTTCGCCCGCCGACTGGAAGCTCGGCGGCTCGCAGGCCGCGCGGTCGTGAATGTGAATGCCGCGAATGCCCGGCTCGACTCCGGTGGTTTCCACCACGATTCTCACCCCTTTCGGCGACTCCATGAATGTGGCCGTACCCACCGGCTTTCCTTGCGTGTCGATCAACGAGGCACGCGCGCCCGGAAGCGGATCGGTCCGCGAACGCTGCTGTGACGTACCGTTCCTTTGGGAGCAGGAAAGCGTAAGGGTTATGAGCAATGAGAGAACCAGAACAAGGAAGTGCATGATCTACCTCCGGGGCAAACCTTGCACGTCTGTTGCCTTGTCGGTTTTAGGCTGACGGCTGATAGCTGACCGCTGATAGCTTTTTCTAATTCCCGCCCAGCTTCTTCTGCAGGCGCATCGCCTGCGAATTCAGGCTTTGCAACTGACGCAGGTCCTCTTCGGCCATGGAGATGGCGCTCTGGATGCGTGAGACGTCCCCGCTTGACTGGGCTCCGCCCACGGTGTCGGGCCGCGCGGTCAGACTGCGGTATTGCTCGGTAACGTCGCGATAACGGGAAAGAATATTCTGGAGATATACCTCGCGGCGGCGCGCATTGTCCTGAAGCTGTTCAGAGAGCTTGATCAATTCGCTCTCCCGATTGAAGCCGCCCGCCTTCTCGTCGCGCAAAGCGCGGTTGGCCAGTTCGAGCTTCACTACGCGATCGTCCTTCGACTTTACCTGCTTCTCCATTGCGGCAATGACGCGGTTGGCCGAGGCCAGTTGATCCATGAGATCCTTTTCCACGTTCGCAAGCCGCTCTTGCTCCTCGACCGCCCTTTGGAGCTGTGCCTCCAGCTCGCCAGCCCGCAACTCCAGGTTCGCTATGGAGGAATTCGCCGCGGAGAGGCTTTCGCGGAGGCGTTCCAAAGCCTCCCGCTCCTGAAGGGCTTCGCGAGGCGCTGGAGGAAGCTGGGTCTGGGGCGGGGAAGCGGGCAAGCGGCTCTGCTCAGCCTCGCGGGCCGCGGCCAACTCCGCCTCGAACTTCTCGGCGCGCGCCTTCCACTCGGCATTCCGCGCCTCCAGCTCCGTGATTTCGACGACCTGTTCCCTCGCGAAGCGGATTTGGCGAACGGTGTACGCCACACCCCCGGCCACCAGCGTCAAGACAAGTGCCGCCCAGACAAATTTAAGTGATCGCACAGGCGTTACCTCTCTTTCAGGACGAATCGCGTCCTATGGCTCAGGCTGAGGCCGGAGCTCTCCAGCGCCACCTCAACGCTCTTCCCGGCCGAACCGGGGAGTTCCAATGTAACACTATAGTGCGCGGCGATCTGGTCCACGATCTGCGCGACAGCCTGCGGAATGTCGGCCGGCGTACGGCAAAAGATGGCGGCTCCCGCCGCATTGCTCGCGAGCTGTTTGAGACCGTTCTGATAGGCTTCGTTCAAACGGTCCGAACGGTAATTCAGGTGGACCAGAAACAGCGGAGCCTGCCGCGCCGCCATCTGAACTTCCAGCTTGGAGAATTTCTCCTGCACCAGTCCTTCGGGAAAACGCCGGCTCAGATCGTGCGAATCGCTCGAATTGATCACCGGATTCGTGAAATCCTCCCGGTAGTTCCGCACGTCGCTGTCGGTCACATACAGCACGGCCACACGCACGGAAGACTTTGCGAGAATTGCGTCGGCCAAGTGTGTGGCCGTTTCGACCGTGTCGATCAGACCGGCCTTGCCGGAGACTGGAAAGGCGCGTATGGCCGCGATCGCCGGAGCGCGGTCGCGCGCGGGATCGGCGAGGACTTTCAGACCGTCCTGCGCCCGGAGCACGCCAATGTGCGTCCGCGGACCGGCCTCCTCCACCGCTTTCACCAGCGCTTCCCGCGCCGGCTCGATCAGCGCCAGGTCGTCCACCATATCCAGAACGATCAGCAGCATCAGGTCCTCGCCGGGACCGTTGAGCGCGACTACCCGGGCGTCCGTGTTGGTAGCGCGGGCCTGCATGCTGTCCATCTTCAGCGCATCGGGCGAAGCCACCCAGACCGGGACGCGGATCACGTTGCGCCGCTCTTTGGCGGGCTCGCCCAGAAGGGCCGGGGCAGCCAGCAGCGCGACGGCGAGGACCGGCAGTATGCGGCGAAACGTCATCTTAAAAGCTGAACCTCAATCCCAATTGAATCACGCGGCCGCCTCTCGATCCAATGATCTTTCCCGCGTTGACGTTCGGAGCGTGCTTCGGCCCGATGATATTGTCCGGGTCGGTCCAGTTGCCGCGATTGATGAAGTTGAAGCCGGCGGCGCTGAATTCCAGGGCGCGGTCGACCGCGAGCTGGAAGCGCTTATTGAGCGTAATGTCGTAATTCTGGCTTCCGGGGCCCAGCAGCGAAGGATGGGTCCGCGACGCGTTGCCGATGGTGAAGTCCGGCGGCTGATCGAATGCCTCCGGATTGAACCACAGCGATGGAGATTGGCTGACGACGTGCGGGTTCACTCCCGGAACCACATTCACGTTCAGGTTCTGGACAACGTTCCCGGTGTTGTTGAACTGCGGGCGCAGATAGATGGGGCCGCCGCTCTGAACAATTCCCGTTCCGGTCACCGACCATCCGTCCGCCAGATGTCTGCGCCAGTCTTCAAAATCCAGCAACGCTTTGTTCGATCCCAGAGGCAGCTCATAAACGTAACTGAATTGCAGCCGGTGCGGCTCGTTGCCCGGCGTGAGGGACCACTCGTTCTCCCGGCTGTAATAGTCCTGCCTGCCGTAGGGTCCCGAGTAATCGTCCATTTGCTTCGAGAACTGATAGGACGCGCTGAAGGAGATGCCGCGCGAGGCGCGCTTCTCCACGCGGACCGAGGCTACGTCGCGATGGTACCGGCCCAGAGGCCACGCGCTGTACACGTCGAAGCCCCGGTACTGCGGATAGGGGCGCAGGGAGCGGTTGAAAAGCTCGTCGTTCAGCAGGTCGCGGTAGGCCAGCGCGTCCAGTGGAATCGCGTTCGGGTTGGCGGAGCCGTTGCTCACTAGAAGATTCTTACCGCCGGCATAACTGGCGCTGAGGGTCACGATCATCGAGCCGGGCAACTGCCGCTCAACGGAAAGCGACGCCGACTGATAGGTGGGCAGTCGGTCGTCCCGATTGACCAGATCCGCGATCGTGTTGTTGGCGGCTTCGGGTCGCAGATCGGGCGACGGATCCTGAGAAGGCGGAATGCCGTCGCGCAGCAGCAGCGCGGGTTCCAGTTGCGGGTTCGGAGAGATGAAGGTGCGGTAGGCGTTGAAACCCTGCGTGCCCCACTGCCCGGTATAGATAGGGATGGCGCCGTAGCTCCGGTCGTAGTTGAGCCGGATCACCGTCTTGGGGTCCGCCCGCGGGTTCCAGGCGATGCCGAGGCTGGGTTCCACGCGAATCGTCACCGGCTGGAACGAACGTCCCTGGCCATTGCGCGCGGCCGCCACCAGCGCCCCTTTACGGCCGTTCGCGGAATTGATGGCATCCAGATCGATGGTCGAGATCCGGTCGAATTTTTCGGTGCGCGGCGTCTGGCGATCTATGTTCAAACCGAAGTTGATGGTTAATCCCGCCGCCGCTTCGTATTGGTCCCGGATGGCCAGGCGCGAACTCGTCCTGCGGAAGTACGATGGCGAATTCACCACGCTCAGCTCCACGAAGTTCGGCATCCCCAGCAGGAAGGTCGCGAAGGCGTGCCCGGTATTGATCACACCCGGCAGGCTGGTAAGACCCTCCGAGAAACGGTACGAGCCGGCCGGGTACTGGGGCCAGAAGGTGTTGATCTGATAGCGCGCGTGTTGCAGCACGAAGCGCAGCGAATGTTTGCCGCGCCGCGTGGAAAGGGCGTCGCTCCACACGAAGGTGTTGCTGGCGTTCTTGGAGACCGGCCAGGAGCGCCCCATCGAGAGATAGGGCGAGATCGAGTAGACGGGAAAAGGTTCGATCTCCGGATTGCTGGAGGTGCTCGAGCTGCCGCTGAACGACAGAGTGTTGATGGTGCCGGCGGAGTATGTAAACACGTGGTCTAGAGAGCCGCGCCGCGAAGCGAACAACCTGTCCACTGGGCCGGGGTTGGCATGATTGGGAAACCAGCGGGCGGAGCCGAGGGCGCCGTTGGAAAATGCCGTCTCGAAGGTCAGCCGGTGACGGTCGCCCACGGAGTGGTCGATCTTGGCGATCATGCCGTTGGCTGTATTGCTTTCCGGCGAATTGATGAAGTAGTTATTGCGGAAGAACGGCCCCACGTCGGTGTTCGGCTCCGGGTACAACGGAAGGGCTTGTTTCGTAACCGGGTCCAGGCGGTGAGTGGGGATGCGGTTTCCTGGGAAGGGATCGCGCAAATATTCCAGATTAGCCGTGGAGACGGGCAGACCTGGATTGTAAGCCCTGTTCCGCCGTGTGCTGGCGGGATCGAAGATCGGTAGGATCTGTCCCGCCTGGTCCACCACATGGTTGAAGTCGCCGCTGCGTTCTCCGGTGGTGGGAATAGTCCGCAGATAGGTTCGCGAGATGTTTTCGCGGACGCCTTCGTATGAAACAGAAAACCAGGTGTTCTGGCCGCCGTCGTAGATACGGGGGACGACCAGCGGACCGCCTACGTTGAACCCGAACTGGTTGCGGCGCAGAATGTTCTGGGATCCGCCGCGCTGCCGGATCTCGTGCGGGATGGCGTCCAGGACATTGTTCCGGAAATTCTCGAAGAGACGCCCGTGCCAGGCGCGGGCCGGTCCGCCGTTGGACCTTTTCTTCGGGCTGTCGCTCCGGAGGCCAAGATTACGGGTCTGCGTCTTGAACTCCTCCACCGCCCGCTGCATCTCGCCAGTCGCTGTCTGTCCCATGACCAGCAGAGACGCGGACAGGAGCAGCAGGAGGAGGAGGCCCATGAATCGATTTTAACGCGGCAGGCTTTCCTGAGCCAGAAACGTCAAAAGCGCTTCTTATAGAGAATATCGACGCCCAGCAGGCCGTTCTCCTCGCGCAGCGCCACCAGGGAGTACTCCTTGTTCAGTGCCCATTCCACGCGGATGATCTGCGGATTGCTGCGCGTCAGGTTGGTGATGTAGGTGAAAGTGATATCGCGGCTGATCTGCTGCTCGAGCGTCAACCGGGCTTGCGGGTTGCCTTCCACTCCGGTCAACTGCGGATCGATCTTCAACCGGCTTACCCCGAAGAAGCGCTGCAGCCGATTGGAAAGGGGATTGGCGATGGCCGTTCCCAGCACGGCGTTCGCGCCGAGCTGGGAGAAGCTCTGCGGCTGGGCAGTCTGGCGCGCGGCAAGCGTCGGGTCGGAAATGGGTGCGCGTCCCGTCGCCAGCAGCGCGACAATTTCGGAGAACTCCAGCGGCGGATCCGACCGGTGGGTCACGTTCAATTGGTTGGCCGGACCCGATATCGTCAGAGTTACGTCGATGCCACGGACCCGGGTTTGAACGTCGATGTTCAGGACGGGCTCGATCTTTACCGGATTGGTGAAGGAGATGGTTCCCTGGCTGACCGTATAGTTGGTTCCGAAAAAGTTGAGTTCTCCCTGGGTTATGGTGACACGGCCCAGCACGACCGGGTTGTAGATGGTTCCCCGGAGGCGGAGGCTGGCCTCGGCCTGAATGTCCTGTGCCAGCGCGCTCTGGAAGCTGATGTCGGGAGAGGTCTCCATCTTGATGTCGAGCTGCATGTTGCCGAGGGGACCGGTTCGCACGGCGGGCGTACGCACCGGCTCGCTGGCCTTTGCCAGGACCGACCCAAAGTCGGTGCGCGGGTTGAAGCCCGTGCGAAGAATGGTAACCGTGCCGGACAACAAGCTGCGGCGGCTGGTGCCGGTCAGCTCGAGCGCGGCGTCCGCTGAGGTGCTCACGCCTTCGGGGTAGCGGACGCGTACCTGCGATGCATTGGCCTCCACTCGATAGATGACCTCGCCGCCGCTGAACCCCACGAAGCCGCCCAGCGTGACCTTGCCGCCGCCTGTCTCGCCGCTGAAGTTCTGGATGGTCGCGCGGTTCCCGTCGAACAGGATCAGCCCGTTGGCTTTGCTCAATCCATTCGGCAGATCGACGTAGTTCAGCGCGGCGTCCTGCAATTCGGCGCGTCCGTTGATCAGCGGCTGGCGGATCGCGCCCCGGATCGATGTATCCAGAACGGCGTTGCCGCTGGCCATTATGTCCGGATCGAGTTCCTCCAGGATGCCCAGTTCAATCTCACCTGTCACGCGAAGATCGAGGGGGTTTTTGTCTTTTAGCAGGACTTGGCCGGAGATGGAAAAATCCGTGGACGGACCCACCAGGTGCGCACTTTCCACCCGCACCACGGAGCGCTCCAGAACCAGACGGACCGGGCCGGCATTGCGGAGCGTGAGCTGCCGCCGGCTGATGCGAACGCCCTCCGGGGGAGGCGGCGTCAAGCGGAGATTGTCGACCTGCAGCGAGGCTAGCCAGGCTGCCGGTTCGAAGGCCGGCCCAGCCAGTGTCAGCTTGCCTTCCGCCGTGCCGCCCAGTTGGAAGCGGCTCTCCGGGTCCAGCCAATTGCGCAAGGCAGGGAGCGAGAGCGGGGAGAAGGTGACTTCGGCCGACCCTGGATAACCGCGCACGAGCTTCCACTGGCCAGCGCCTCGAATTTGCGATTCCAAAAAGTTAGATTCCGCTTTAATGTTTATATTGGAACCACTTGTATTGACTGCCAGTAAAGCGTCTCCAAGCGGTCTCTTCTGAAATACGAGCCGCTGCCCGTTGGCTTCGCCGTCAATGCGCGTCAACAGAAACCGCGAGCCGCCGCCGGCCTCCGCTTCGCTGCGCAAGGTTGCCTCGCCAGCCGCCTTGATCTGAACCGAACCTTGCAAATCGGGCAGGAGTTCTTTGGCCTTCCGGAACGTCTCAATCGCCATTTGGTTACTGGAAACTGAGAACTCGAGCTCGCCGGCATCATAGCGGCCGGGCGCATGTTGAAAGCGCGCGGTCCCCTCCACGCGCGACGCCCCGAGTTCCAGAATTCCCGGTTTCAAGGTCAGCACCTCGTCCGCATACGCGACCTCGCCTCGTATCCGTTCGAAGGGTTCGTCGTAAGCTTCGCCTTTTGCGGCGGTGAAGCTGGCGTGCAGCACTGGCTGGGCGGGCGTCCCGGAGATTTCGGCGGTAGCCGCAAGCGTGCCGCGAACCGGCAGGTTGGGCTGCCCGGCCAGAACCGCGATGTCCTTCAGTTCCGCGTTCCGCACCTTGGCACTGAGCGCCAGTTGGGCAGACCGCTCCAGCTTCCAGTTGGACAGGCCGACCTGCCCTTCCACCTGCAGGTCGTTCACCCCTTGCCGAAGGCGCACGTTCCGGATGCGCAGCCCGCTCTTTTCGAGTGAAAAATCCGTGGCAAGCGAATCGAACTTGCGTTTCTCAAACACGAACCCGGTCAGCGTTGCGTTGCCCGAAACCAAGGGCGCGGAGAGAGGGCCGCTTACGTATCCTTCGAAGTGCGCGGCGCCGTTTTCCAGGCGAACGGGAACCGGCTCGGGCGCAAGCAGGGGCGCAAGATCCTCGAGGTCGCGCGAATCGAACTGGACCTGCATACGCGCGTCGCGCGCGCCCAGGGCGCCGGAAAACTTCGCCTGGCTGCTTCCGAATGCCAGTTCGGAGTTTCCAAGGTCGAGGAACTCGCGGGCGGAATCGAAGCGAGCGTCAATCGAGCCGGAAAGCGGAATTTTGCCCTCCGCGGGGACGATGCCAAGCTTAGTCTCCGCCGTCCAGGCAAGATCTTTCCTTTGCGCATTCGGGAACAGGCCGCGGATCTCAACCGGCCCGGAGAGCACGCCGCTCCAGCCCTGTTGGGTTTGTTTGGCAAATAAGAAAAGTTCCTGCAGACGGAAGCCCTCGGCCCTGCCGGCCACGGAGAAGCTCTCCAGCTTCGAGACCGTGGCACTGCCCACGAATCGCCCGCCCAGCGCCGAGAGGGTCAGGCCGGTCAGAAGAATCCGGTCCGGGACGGCCTCCAGCCGTGCTTTTGCGCGAACGCCGTTGAGTTGAAAATCACCGGTGCGGAATCCAAGCCCAGATCCTTCCATCTCGCCCGCAACGCGGTACACGCCGTCAGGCTGAAAGCTGGCCTCTCCGGAGACGGTCGCCGTACCCCGCCGGACGACCGGGAGCTTCAGCGCCGGCCCAAATTGCTCCAGAGCGAGCGTGGTTTGAAACTGCAGCACGCCGCGCGGATTCGCAAAGTCTTCGACGACGCCGGAAACCAGCAGTTCCGCACCGTCGCCCAGCAGGCGCGCGTTCAGAATGCGCAGCCGCTGCTTCTCCACGCTAAGCGCCACGGAAGTGTTCACGGGCATGGGAATACCCACGACGCGCAGAGACAAGTCGCCCTGGTAGCGCGAGCTGAATGGGTCATAGCGAAACAGCGCCTGCAAATTCTCTCCCTGGATATCGAGAGGAATCCGCCGGTCGGCATAGCGGACCGTGCCCTTCTCCACGCTGAATCGCTTCACCGCCAGGTCGAGGATGGTTTCCATCACTGGCGATCCCGTCCGTTTGACTTTCGGTTCCGGAATATTGGTGCGCCCATTCTCGAAGAGAATCACGTTGACGTTCGGCTCGGTGACTTCCAGTAAGGCAATGTCAACCTGCCTGCCCAAAACCGAGGCGATGTGAAGTCCCACCGCGATGGAGCGGATGCGCGCCAGCGGCGGACTGCCTGCGGGTTCCGTGCCGCGAATCACGAAATCCGCGACTTCCGCCCGGAGACTCCGCCAATCGAAACGGAAGGCGCCGATCTCGACCGTGCCGCCCGTGGCGCGCTCCACTTCAGCCACGATCCGTTTGCGCACCTGCTCATGGAACCAGGCGGTCTGCAGAACAATCGCCGCCGCAACCGCCAGCACCAGGACCAGTGCGGCGAGAGAGCCCGCGGCGATGAGAGCGATCCTAAGGGGCTTCGCCAAGGAAGGCTCCTTCCCGATACTCGATTCGGGTCCGCGCCCGTGTCTCCTGAAGCCAGACTTCCAGCAGCCGGTCCGACTCCTCCGCGGCCAGCAGTCTCTCAATCTTGTTGCGCGCCTCAACGGGAACTTCCACCGTCGGCGCTATAGACGGAGGCGGCCCTTTGCCGGCGAAGGCGATTTTGGGCAGCACTTCACGCCGGTAGTATTCCCGAATATCTTCTTCCTTGATCTGCACGCCCGGGCGGAAGCGGTAGTCGATAAAGCGAACGATCTGAAGCTGTCGCGTCAGGTGCGCCCGCAGAGCTTTCTCGGAAATGCCGTACTTCGCCAGCGCGGCTCGGAACGCCGCCTCGTTGGGATAGCCGGAAATCGTGTCGCGAAACATCTGCTCGATGTCCTCATCGGGCGCGGCGGGATACCGGCTGATTTCGATTTCCTTGAGAATCAGCCCACGTTCCACCAGCCGCTCGGCCGCTGCTCTTTTGGACGGCCCGCCAAAGTCCGCCGGTTCCCGATTCTGAAAAGCGGTGAAGCGAATCTCCCGGAGGATGGCGCTTTCGGTGATGACCTGATAGTCGCCGATAGCGACCGCGACGCGGTCGATGATTTCTCCCCGGCATGCCATAACTGCCAGCAGGGCGCAGACGAACGCACGGCAGCTCCGCTCGCGGGGGCGCGCCATCCGGTGCTGGCCTTGTTGCGGCATCAGAACGTCTGGCCTATCGAGAAATGAAACTGGAAGCGGTTAATCCGCTGGTCCGTTTGCACGCCTTCGCCACGGAACAGCTCGTCGCGCGTTCCCGCGAATCCGAAGAAGCGCGGCGAATTGGGTGCGTATGCCAGATCCACGCGCACTGGGCCGATCGGTGTGCGGTACCGGAGGCCGATGCCCACGGCGTGGACCATATAGTCAAAATCCTTATCGTCGCGCTGGGTGACGCGAAATGAAAAATTTCCCAGGCGCGAGAACACGTTGCCGAAGTCGTGGAATAGCACGCCTCCGATATTGTCGCCGAGCAGGGGATAGCGCAGCTCCAGAGAGTGAAAGAACTGTGCTGAACCGCCCAGGGGGAAGCCGGTCACTTCGTCGCGCGGTCCGGCCTGATTTTCGGGGAAGCCCCGGTGCGACGTGCCGCCGCCCGAGAAGAAGCGCTCCGGCAGGGGTATCTCGGAGGACTGGCCGCCGGCCAATGGCTTGATCCATCCGAACGTGCCCGAGCGGGCCAGCACGAGCTTCCGCCCAATCGGATGATAGGTGTTGTTCCGCAGCAGCAGCCGGTAGAAGTCGGCCTGCGAACCGAAGATGTTCGACGCCAGACCGGTATCTACGGTGTTGTAGATGCCTTTGCGCGAATCGGCCGGATCGTCGCGCCGGTCCTGAATGTAAGTGCCGGAGAAGATGCCTACGCGGACGGGCTGGGAAAGAAGGGGAATCAGCAGCGGGTCGATCTTCAGCGTGGAGCTATCGACGTTCACGCGCCGGTAGGCAAAACGGTAGAGCACCGTGCTCGGCTTGGATAACTTTTGCGAAAGCTGCACAGAACCCTCCGCGCGTTGGGCGGCGAAAGTGCGCACGTCGCGGGAGTCGTCGTAAAGCGTCGCGAACGACAGATTCAGGTTCGGATTGTTTCGAAACCGCGGCGCGCTGTAATTGACGAGTCCCCTTCGCTGGAAGACCGAGAGGCGGCTGCGGAACGACAGAGTATGACCCAACCCCAGCATGTTGAGCCGGCTGAAGTTGAGGGAAACCCTGGGACTGAAGCCGGCCGCACCGGCGGGCGCGTCGAAGCTGGCCTGGCTGCCGCCGATGCGTCCCAACTCCGCGCCGAAGCCCGCGGTTAAGGAATACCTGCGCGCCTCTTCCATCTGATACAGCACGTACTTGCTCGGTGTGTCCCCTTCGGGGTTCTGGATGGCCATGTCCACCTTGGCAAAGACCCCCAGATCGTAGAGCCGCTTTTGCGTATCCGCCATGCGCGCTTGGGAGAGCGGATCGCCCGGATTCAGCAGAATGTTCTGATGGACCAGGCTGGGCTTGGTCGCCTCCAGGCCGCTGATCAGCACCTGATTAACAAACTGCCGCTTGCCCTCCTCGATCCGAAAGCGCAGATCCATCCTTTGGGGCTCGGGACTTTCGCGATAGCTCCACTCAAAGGTTGCATCGGCATAGCCGCCGTTGAAATAATCCGCCAGAACGTTGTCGCGGTCGATGGCGATATTGAGCTCGCTGAACGGCTGCCCCTCCGTGGAGCTCAGCATCCCCAACACGCGGTCGTGATGCTCCTCGCTGATCCCCATGACCTCCAGATTGGAGACGAACCACTGCGGCCCTTCATCAATGACGATCTTGAGCGAAAGCGCCCCCCGCTCGCCTTTGTAATCTTCGGTAATTTCCGAAGCGATCTTCACATCGCGAAAACCGTTGGAGCGGTAGAGATTGCCGACCGCCTCCTCGTCCCGCCGCAGAAAGCTTTCGCTGTAGCGCCCGCGGCGGAATTGCAGCGAGCTGGGGGTGATGAACATGCGCTCGCGGATGGTCTCCGTATCGAAATAACGGTTTCCTTCGATTTCCAGGTTGACCAGCTTGTGGCGCCTGCCCAGATTGATCAGGTAATCGACGAAGGCTTTGTCGTTCTGCACGCGCTGCTGCTTGAACTCCACTTCCACCTGGAAGTAGCCCTCCGATTGCAAATAATCGCGCAGGTTCCTGGCGCCTTCGACGAGAAGGTCGCGGTCCACGGCCCGTTCTTCATAGATGGGAATCAGGCGGCGGACGCGGCCTTGGGAGATCTTGGCGCCGATAATGCGCACTTCGATTTTCGGCCCGCCGTCGATATAGAGCGTCGGCTGCACCCGGCGCTCGTCTTCCTCGAAGTGCATCTCCATCAGCGAGACCGACGCCATCAACCGGTCGTCCTTGACGTAGCGCGTGCGCACGTTCTCCAGGCCCCGCTGCAAGCGGTTCTGGGTCGCCGGCTTCCACCCGAACCAGCCCTTCCACTTCGTGGCGTCAACGACCTTGTCCTCCGGCATCTGCGGCTCGCCCACGATCACGGGATGGCTGAACTTCGCGCGCTTCGGGGTTTCCACCACGAACTCGATGCTCACCTGCTGCGTGCGCGGATCGTGGTGAAAGCGCGGTTCGATGTGGCTCTCGTGGTACCCGTTGCTTTGCAGCAGATTTTTAACGCCGTCAATAGCTCCACTCAAGTCCTCTTTTCGAAACGGCTCCCCCAGGCTGAGCCGGGTGGCATTGGCGAGCTGGCCCAGGTTGGGCGGCTCTCCGACCTCGCCTGCCACGGACACGCGCCCGATAAACCAACTATTCTCCGTCAGAAAGCGGACGACAACCTCGTCGTTCCGTATCTCGGCGTCCACTTGTATGTTTGTGTAGCGCCCGGTTGCGTAGAGCCGCTCGACGGCCGCTTGCACGGCCTCCATCTCCAGCGGCGTGTTCGCTTTCAGCGGCAAAATCTGATGCAGATCCTGAGGTGAAAGCGGCTGTTCCTCCGGAACGAAAAGGATGACGCCGATCCGCTTCCCCTCGTAATCCTGAGCCGCGGCGGCCAAATAGCCACAAAATACAAGGTGTGCGATGGGGATGAAAATTTTACAAAAGGCTACCGGTCGCAACACTATCCATGATAGTACGGGTAGCCGCCGCGGCTGTTTTGCTACAGTGGCTGAAGCCGGCTTCATGATGGATTCCGAACAGCGCGAGAGATATTCACGGCAAATTTTGTTCCCAGGCATAGGGGAACAGGGTCAGGAGCGCCTGCTCGCTTCGCATGCCGCCGTAGTGGGGTGCGGAGCGCTTGGAAGTTTCCAGGCCGAGGCGCTGGTGCGGGCGGGCGTCGGACGGCTGAGCATCATCGACCGCGATTATGTGGAATCCAGCAACCTGCAGCGCCAGTGGCTTTTCGAGGAGTCCGATGCGGCTCAAGGGCTTCCCAAGGCCGCGGCGGCCGAACGGCGGCTGAAACGGGTGAATTCGGGTGTTCGCGTCGAGGGCGTGATCGCCGACCTCGCCCCGGACAATATCGCGGACCTTCTGGCAGACGTACATATCCTGTTGGACGGCACGGACAACTTTGAAACACGTTATTTAATGAATGATTTTTCGATTGACCGGGGAATTCCCTGGATCTACGGGGCAGCTGTGGGCGGCTACGGCCTGTCCATGCCCGTGCTTCCCGGCCACACCTGCTGTCTGCGCTGCGTCTACCCGGACCCGCCTTCCGGCATTCAGCCAACCTGCGAAACCGCCGGCGTGCTGAACGCGATTACCGCCGCTGTGGGCGCAATCCAGGTCGCCGATGCCTTGAAGATTCTTTCGGGAAACTGGCGGAGCGTGCGGGCGCGCATCACGACTCTCGATATATGGAACGGCGGCCTGCGCGAGGTGGAGCAGCCCGCGCCCGGCCCGGACTGCCCGGCCTGCGGGTTGCGCGACCGGGCGTATCTCGACGGCGAGCGCCGCGCGCCTGTGAGCCTCTGCGGACGGAACGCAGTGCAGATTCACGAACGGTCCCGGCCGGTTGCCCTGGTTGAATTGAAGGCCAGGCTCGAGCCGCTGGGCGAAGTGCGCGCGAACGAGTTCGCGCTGCGGTTTTTCAGAGAACCCTACGAGATGACCATCTTCCCGGACGGCCGCGTAATCATCAAGGGGACCACGGATATCGGCGTCGCGCGCAGCCTGTATGCCAGGTACGTTGGGGGGTGAAGGGTGGAACGCTTCGATATGAGGCGCGTGGGCGATGCTTCATGGAGACAGTGAGCGGGGGAATAAGAGAAGTAGAGGAGATGGCCCGATGAAAACTTCGAAATATTTGATTCTTGGCGGCGGAATGGTCGCTGGGTACGCGGCGAAACAACTTGTCGAGAGCGGGCTAAAGCCAGGTGAATTAACAATCGTGTCCGCCGATGGTTCGATCCCATACGAGCGGCCGCCTCTGTCAAAGGGTTTCCTCGCCGGGAAGGACACGGAAGCCAGCGTCTTCATTAGCGCTGAGGACTTTTACCGCAAGCACGAGATCGAAATCAAGCTCAATAGCGTAGTGGACGGCGTCGATCCCGCCCGGAAGAGCGTGCATCTGCATTCCGGCGAGGAGATCGGATTCGAAAAGCTCGTCGTGGCCACCGGCGCTCGAGTGAGGACGTTGGACATTCCCGGCCGCGACCTCGCGGGCGTTTACTATTTGCGCACCCTCGAGGACTCGAAACGTATTCGCCAGAAGGCCGGGAGTGCGAAGCGGGCAGTTGTAATTGGAGGTGGATTCATTGCAATGGAAGTGACCTCGGTGCTCGCGCAGAAGGGGATCGAGACGACGATGGTTCTGCCCGATGACCGAATCTGGAAGCGCTTCTTCACTTCGCCAATGTCCCGATTCTTCGAGAATTACTACACCGCGCGAGGCGTGCGGTTCGCCAAAAACACCAAAGTCGTCGAGATAACCGGCGCTGGCGCCGCTGAATCGGCTGTATTGCAAAACGGCGAGACCCTAAATTGTGACATGGTCGTGGCGGGCATTGGAGTAATGCCTGTCACGGAGCCGCTAATCAACAGTGGAATAGAAATAGCGGATGGCGTGGTAGTGAATGAGTACCTCGAGACCAACCAGCGCGATATCTATGGGGCCGGAGACGTGGCAAGTTATTATGATGTGCTGTTCGGCAAACATCGCCGCGCGGAGCATTGGGACAACGCGGTTTCGCACGGTCAGTACTGCGCCCGGGCCCTGTTAGGAGAACGTACGCCGTTCGTACATGTTCCGTATTTTTTCTCCGACGTTTTCGATCTCTCTTATGAGTTCTGGGGAGACCCTTCCGGTGCGGAAGAAATCGTCGTGCGTGGAGACTTGTCGAGCAGCAGCTTCAGCGTCTGGTGGTTGCGGCAAGGGAGGCTGGCGGCAGCCTTCACGATGAACCGTCCGGACGAGGAGCGTGAGGCCGCCCCGCGATTGATCCAGTCAAAAGAGCCGGCTTCCGCGGAGACGCTGCCGCCGGCGCGTTGACTGTCACACATCTCCGTTACGCTCGCTAGCGCGCGTGCTTCCCCAAGCTGTGATACCGCAGGTAGAGATGGTCCGCGCTCTGCTTCACACTGACGGTCCACGGCTCCGCTGCCGCTCACAATCATATTTGGCGGCGGCTCTGGCTTGCTAAGCACTCTCAATGTACTCTCTCAAGGCAACGGCGTTGTTGTGCTCGGTGTCGTGCGAGCTGTACACAAGGGTCACCGTGCCCTTCCGGGCGGACAGGAGGATCGGCTCCCAGGTTTCGGGCGCGCGATCGAGTTCGGCGAAGTACCTGCGCCGGAACTCCCCCCATTTCTCGGGAGCGTGACCGAACCACTTTCGCAGTTCGGTGCTTGGCGCGGCATCTTTGAGCCAGGCATCGAGATGCAAAGAAGCTTTCTTGACTCCGCGAGGCCAAAGCCGTTCGACGAGGTAACGCACTCCGTCATTGGAACTTCTGGTGTCGTAGACTCGTTTCAATTTGATCATCTCGATACCTCTATTTGTCTCTCCGTCCCGGAAATCGACTTCGTTTTCCGGCCGGCTACACATTTAAAACCCAGCAGATCACCGTCCAGGTTTTCGCCTGTTGAGTGATCTACCTTACGTTTCGAGGTTCGGTTGCGGTAGAATGAGGGCGTCGTATCTGGCTCTATTACGACCGCTCCGCCGGGCCGCACACCCGGCGGAGCACCTCCAGAAACCCCTTCAGGCTCCGGCGATCAGAACGAGATGCTCTAGCTGACGTTGAGAAGCGGATGGACGTACGCCCCGTCGAAAATGACAAGCGCTCCGGGCTGCTCGGTAAATCCGATATTGAGACCACCGATTTGCGGTTGTCAGGAGCGGAAGCGCGGCGGTTGCCCGGAGCTTCACGGCTTACTGTTCCGCAGCCAGTTGTCGTATGAGTGTCTGCGGGGCCCGACGTAATCTATTGCGTCGAAGAACGCTGCATTGCCAAGCATACGCGGGTCGCCTTCCTCGCGCAGCGTCTGCTCCATCCTTTCGCGGAGATGCCGTTTCACCTGAGCGTGCTTGAGTTCGTCGGCCACATTGTGGATGCAGTCCGGGTCGGTCTTGACCAGATACAACTCCTCCGCCGGCCGCTTGCCGAATGACATGCGGTAGTATTCGTCGAAACCCGAGAGCAGGAAGTCCTTGGTGGGGCTGTCGTCGCAGTTGCGGTAACCGGTTTCCGGGTTGCCTACCGGCCAGCGGTCCGGCTCGTAATTGCGAACGTAGAGGTAGTCGGGCGTGCGGATCGCCCGCACCGGATAGCCCGCGTCGTTAGGCCGTCCCAGATCGTGGCGCTCCTTGGCGACGATCATCGTGTTTCGCGTTGCATCGACCACGCCGGATTTTCCCGACCGGAGAACGTCCAGGAAACTGCGCCCGGTCATAGTCGGGCTGGGCCTGCGTCTGGTAGCAACCTCCAGGAATGTCGGGGCGAAGTCGCGCACGTTGATGAAGTCGTCGATCACTCGTCCGGGCTGAATGTTCTTACCCCAGCGAACCGCCAGCGGCACGTGGAAGCCGTGCTCGTAGATCTGCCCTTTCACGCGCGGGAACGGCATGCCGTGATCGGAAGTTACCAGGACGAATGTGTTGTCCAACTCCCCGATCTCCTCAAGTTTCTTCAGAACGCGCCCCAGATGCTGGTCGAACCACTCGACTTCAAGCGCGTAATCCAACATGTCGCTGCGGATGGCGGCGTTCTCGGGATAGTAGGACGGCAGCCTGACGTCGGCGGGATTCCGCCCCGCGCGAACTCCGGAGCCATCCTCGTATCTGCGATGCGGCTCGTGCGTTCCCAGCCAAAAGCAGAAGGGCTGCTCCTTGGGCCGCTGCCCCAGGAAGGATTCAAAGTTCCGGGCGTAGTCTTTATTGGAAATGCCTTTGTGAGGCGGCGTGAGCGTGTGGGTTTGGAACTCGCGTCCGGCGGGATTGTGCTCGAAACCGGTGGACTTGAAATCGCCCGGCCCCCAGCCTTTGCCGGTGTAGCCCACGAAGTAGCCGTCTTTCTCGAGCACGCTCGGATAGACCGCGAACTCGTTCGGGAAGATGCTGTAGTGATTCACGGCTTCCTTGAGCTGCCACGAATTGCGGCCGGTCAGGATACTGGCACGGCACGGGCTGCATTTAGGGTTCGAGGTGAAGCAGTTGGTGAAGGTAACGCCTTCGCGGGCGACGCGGTCGAATGAGGGCGTCCCGATCCAGTTCGCGCCGTAAGCGCCGGCGTGGCCGTGCGACCAGTCGTCGGCAATGACGAAGAGGATATTCGGCCTTTTCGGCTGTTGCGCCCGCACCAATGGTCCGTTAGACAAGAGTGCCGCGGCAGCGCCGCCGATGAGTTCCCGACGCGATGGTGGTTTGTGCATGGGCATCCAGGCTTATACGATATCGCAACCAAGGATATCGCAACCAAGCATTGCACTCGGCCGAAGTGCCGGATAAAATGTCGATGCTTCGATTATGGAGGAGCCATGAAACATCTGCGCCCCCGGTTGTTCGTATTGTCCGTTCTGTTGTCGGGCATGGCAAACGCGCCTTCATTGGCACAGAGCACCTTCGGTTCGGTGGTAGGGACGGTGCGGGACTCATCTGACGCGGTTGTGGCAGGAGCGCGCCTGCGGTTAGTCAATCTCGGAACGAACGAGAGTCACGCCGGAACCAGCGATCGCGAAGGATTCTTTCAGTTCGGCAACCTCACTCCAGCTGCCTATCGCCTGGAGGCGGAGATGCCGGGCTTCCGGCGGTACGTGCGCGACTCCATCCTGGTCGAGGTGCAGCGGACCATCCGTCTGGACGTGACACTGTCCCTGGGCCAGGCTTCCGAAGTGATCGAGGTGACCGGCGAGGTGCCCTTGCTGGATTCGAACAGCTCTTCACTCGGTCAGGTTGTCGAGCGGCGAAAAATTGAGGAACTGCCGCTCAACGGCAGGAATCCGCTCGCACTCGTGGCTTTGGTTCCAGGAGTGGTGCCGCAGGGCGGGTCGCTGGCGGCGCCGTCACTGCCCAATTTTTACGCTTGGGGCAATTTCCAGATCAGCGGGGCGCTCGGCAACCAGAGCGAGACGATGCTGGACGGTGGAACCGTACATGGCATGCTGATGAACACGGTGCGGCTGGTTCCGACGGAAGACGTCATCCAGGAATTTAAAGTTCAAACGAACACCCTCGGAGCGGAGTTCGGTCACAGCTCGGGGGGTATTATCAACCTGACGACCAAATCGGGTACGAACGAGTTTCACGGGAGTGCCTTTGAGTTCCTGCGCAACTCGGCGCTCGACGCCAGCACGTTCTTCAATAACGCAAACCGGATTCCCCAGCCCATCCTGCGCCAAAACCAGTTCGGAGGAACAATAGGCGGACCAATCGTGAAGAACCGCCTTTTCTTCTTTGGAGGCTACGAAGGCTATCGGCAGCGGAAGGAGCAGGCGGTGCTGCTTACCGTACCAACGGCTGAGCAGCGCGCCGGCGACTTTTCCGAGACGCGAGACGCAGCGGGTAATCTGCTCCCGATCCATGATGCTCTGACAACGCGCCTGGACCCGGCAACGGGACGAAACATTCGCGACGCCTTTCCCGGGAATATCATCCCTCGAGACCGCCTGGATCCCGCGGCGCTGACACTGGGCGGCACCATCATGGCGCAGCCGAATGTCGCGGGCGCGCGTTTCACCAACATCAACAACTTTGCAACCAATGCATGGCAGATCGCGGACTCGGATCAGGTGAATGCTCGCATGGATTTCGCCCAAAGCGACCGGCAGCGCTTCTTCGGGCGATATTCGTACTGGGACTCCGGCACCCCGGCCGTGGACCCGTACCGCAACGGCACAATTTATCTGCTCTACCCGGACTTTCGAAAAACGCATCAGGTCCTGGTCCAGGATGTGTTGACGCTCTCCCCGTCGCTGGTGGTGGATGTCCGCTACAGCCTCATCAAGTTCGATTACGAACGCATTCCGCCGACCCGCGGTATCGACCTCTCTTCTCTGGGCTTCGCGGAAAATCTGCAGCAACAGATTCCGGAGAACTTCCGGCATCTGCCGAATTTCACAGTCCAAGGGATGAACCCCCTGCCCGGCGGCGGGCCGATCGGGCAAAACGAGCAGACGCATCAGATTATTGGCGGCGTCACCAAAGTGACTGGCCGGCATACCGTAAAGGTAGGAGCCGATATCCGTGTCTACCGGTTGGGCTACACGCAAAGCAACGACCCTAGCGGCGCATACAACTTCACAGCGCCGTACACGGCTCGCGATCCCTTCGCCGCCGGTGGGTACGGTTTTGCGTCTTTCATGCTCGGTTATGCCGCGTCCGCTTCCCTGAACACACCGGCTTATCTGAATGAGCAGCGGATCTACCGGGCGTTATATATCCAGGACGACTACCGCCTAACCCGCAACCTGACGCTGAATCTCGGGCTGCGTTGGGATCAGGACGGAAGCATCACCGAGCGCAACGATCAGTTCAGTTCGTTCCTGATGGACGCGTCCCATCCATGGTCGGGTCCAACGGGACTTGCGTTGCGAGGCAGGCTGGCCCTGGTAAATTCGCCGGACCGCCAAACCCGCCATTGGGCAGACCAGTACAACAAACAGTTCGCGCCGCGCGCCGGTTTTGCTTACAGCGTTACCGATAAGATGGTGCTTCGCGGTGGGTACGGAATCTACTGGCTGCCGCTGAGCATTGCGCGTCGCGAGAACCTGGTGGAAGCAACGGCGACAGGCATCAGCCCCTTCCTCGGTTCTCTGGATGGCGGAAGGACTCCTTACCGCGTGCTCAGCAATCCGTTTCCGGATGGCATTACGCAACCCGTAGGCCGGAACCCGAACTTCCAGGACCTCTTGGGCGGGCAAGTGATATCGACGACGCTACCCACCGGCGAACGTGCGTATACGCAGCAGTGGAACTTTAACGTACAACAGAACCTTGCCGGCAACGCGATGGTGGAAGTCGGTTATGTCGGACTGAAAGGGAATGGTTTGCCCCTCAACGTCTATCCGCGAAATACTCTCACCCCGGAAACTCTGGCGTTGGGAACCGCATTGACCACACAGGTGGCGAATCCGTTCTTCGGTCTGGCCAGCCGCGGCGTGCTCTCCACGCCGACTGTCGCTCGGGGGCAACTGCTGCGGCCATTCCAACAGTTTGATAACGTGACCGTCCGGGGGTTCTTCGTGGGTAACAGCAATTACCACTCCCTGCAGATGAAATTTCAGAAGCGGTTTCAGGCGGGAGCCGGCATTCTGGTCAGTTATACGGCATCGAAGTTAATTACAGATATCGAAAGCCAGACCTCCTGGCTGGAGCCAACCGCCGTGGTGCAGAATCCGTACGATCTGCGGGCCGAGCGTGCTTTGTCGAGTTCCGACGTGCCCCAGCGCCTGGTGATCAGCGGTAACTTCGATCTGCCGTTCGGAAAAGGCAAGGCACTATTAGGCAACGCTTCCGGCTTTGGGGGCAGGCTGATCTCGGGTTGGGTAATCAATGGCATCTTCACGGCGCAGAAGGGAGCGCCTCTTTTCCTCACGACCGCGGCGAACCAGACGGGGTCGTTGGGCGGCGGCAGCCGGCCGAATAGCAGCGGGCAGAGCGCTGCGCTGAACGGTCCGGCACAGCAGCGCCTGAACCGCTGGTTCGATACTTCGCAGTTCACCGCACCGGCCGCGTTCACATTCGGCAACGTGTCCCGGACGCTTCCCGATGTGCGGGGGCCGGGGACCAACAATCTGGACTTCTCGGTATTCAAGAACACGCGCTTCGGCTCGGAAGAGCGGCTCAATCTGCAGTTCCGCGTGGAGTTCTACAACCTATTCAATCGGGTGCAATTCGCCCCGCCGGGAACGGCCCTGGGCACGCCGCAATTCGGCGTGATCACGAGCTAGGCCAACGATCCCCGGCTACTGCAGTTCGCGCTGAAACTGCAGTTCTAGAATGCAACCGCTCCCTATGGTCGCGGCTCGGAAATCGTTTCTGAGCCGCGACCAGAGGGAGCGGATGGCGGGGCCCTCGCTATCGGCTCACTCCTGCCGCAGTGCAACCACAGGATCGATGACCGTGGCGCGCATCGCAGGTATTACGCAAGCAGTCACGGCCACAGCGAGAAGAAACCCAGTGACAAGCAAGAAGGTGAATGGATCCCAGGGCTTCACCCCAAACAACATCGCGTCGAGCAGCCGGGTCGCCACCAGAGCTCCGGCGATTCCCAGCACCAGACCGGCCGAGGCCAGTTTGACGCCATACGAAACGATGAGCCAGATGATTTGGGGCCGTGACGCCCCGAGCGACAGGCGGATTCCGATCTCGTGGAATCGGTCCGTCACCGAGTAGTTCATCAGGCCGTAAATGCCGATTGCCGCGAGCACCAGCGCAATTGCGGAGAATAATCCGAGCGCATTGGCGTAGAATCGTGCCGGCGCACCGCGCATGGCAACGTGCTGCTGGAGCGTCTTGACGTCGAAAATAGCGAGGTCCTTATCGAAATCGGCGACAATCTTCGCGATCGTCTCCGCCTTGGGGATGCCAGCTACATGCGAGCGCACAAGCAGCTTGGGACGGAAGCGCTGCCCTTGAAAGGTTCCGGGTATTTCGCGCGTCTGCTGCAAGTGCGATGTATAGACTTCGGGCCGCGCCGCCATACGTGGTGTGTATTGCGTGTAGTCGGCTATCACGCCGACGATCTCGCGCGGCCTCTCGTCCGGGCCAGCTACCAATGTGATTACCTGCCCGACCGCGTCGCCGCCCGGGAAAAACTCGCGGACAAACGCTTCGTTCACCACCGCGACCCACGCACCTCCTTCGACGTCACGATCGCTCAGGTAGCGGCCTCGCCGCAGCGGGATGCTTAAGGTGTCGAAGAACCCGGCCGTTACCACATTCATCTCGGCCCTGCGCAGCTCCGCGTCCGATGCTGAGCTTGCCGCGACACGAATGCGGACACCTGGCGACGCGCCCGGTCCCATTGGGACGTTGCCCGCCAGCGCGGCATTCTCCACACCCGGCACAGTGCTCACTTCCCGGAGCAAATGCTCGCTGAAACGCGCCACGGCGGGCTCCACATAACGGATATCGATCTCCCGTTGAGGAGCGTCCGTCATGTATCGTTTGCCCGTAAGGTGAAGCTGCGCGACGGTAACATTGTGCGGGTCGAAGCCAAGGCCATGGTTTTGCAAGCGCAGAAAACTGTTGATAGCGAGCCCTGCGCCGACAAGCAGAATCATCGCCAACGCGATCTCTCCGGCGACCAATGACGACCGCAGCCGCTGCCGCTTTCGGCCGGCCGAACCGCGCGCGCCCTCCTTCAGCGCCTCCGTCACGTCAGCTTTGGAGCCATCGAGAGCGGGGAATAACGCCGCCAGGACGCCTGCCAAAGCGCCCGCCGCCGCCGTGAAGGAAAGGGCCGGCAGGTTCAACTCGACCAGACCCGCGCCTGGAAAGCCCTGCGGGGCCACTGCCCGAAACAAGGCGATGCCGCCATAAGCCAGCGCCAGACCGGCAACGATGCCGGGCACGGCCAGCACAAGGCCGTCAGACAAGAACTCGCGCATCAGGCGGTTGCGGCTGGCGCCCAGCGCCGCGCGCACCGAGATCTCGCGCCGGCGCGCTGTAGCGCGTGCCAGCAGAAGGTTCGCAACGTTGATGCACGCGATCAGCAACACAAATCCCACAGCCCCAAACAGAGGGTAAAGTATGGAACCGAGCCTGCCGTTCCTCGCCTCCAGCATCGGGGTCACAGCCACTCCGCGGTGGAGGTTGGTATCCGGGTATGCACGGGCGAGATTCGCGGCGATTCCGCTAAGCTCCGATTGGGCCTGATCGAGTGAGACCCCCGGCTTCAATTTGGCGGTAGCAGCCAGCCAGGGAACGCTACGCTGCATCCACTGAGAACCTGCGGACAGATCGATCGTGTTCCAGAAATCGGTGCTCGAGGGCTCGCCGAACAACTCAAAGCCCGCTGGGACAACGCCAATAATGGTAAATACGTTTCCATCGACGGTCAGTCTCCGGCCGAGCACGCCGGCTTCCGCCCCGAACCGGCGCCGCCAGTAAGCCTCGCTGATCAACGCCGGACGTTCGGCTTCTTCACCGGGCTCGAACAGCCGGCCAATCAGCGGCCGTACCCCGAGCGAACCCAGCAGACCCGGTGTCACGTGCTGGAACGTGATTCGTTCCGGCAATCCTACCCCTGTCGCCGTCACGCCGCCCCCGCCGCCGAACATCTGCCAATCCTCCAGAGTCTTGCTCTGCGCTCGCCAGTCGAGGAAATCGGCTGTTGTTGCGCCACCACGGTTGTCGCGATTGGGGCTGTTCAAAGCAGTGGTGAATATCATCACGAGGCGGTCGCCATCGGGATAGGGAAGAGGCCGCAGCAACGATGCGTAGACCAGGCTGAACATCGTCGTGTTGGCGCCTATTCCCAGCGCGAGAGATAAAATTGCGATGGCCGCGATTCCCGGGTGACCGAGTAACCGGCGGAAGCTATGCACCAAGTCCCGAACCATATTTGATATCGCTCCTTGGTAGATAATATCGCAGGAGTTCCGATATGCTCCACGTCACCAATGGCGAGGCGGTTTCGATTCCTCAGACCGGGCTTCCCGGCCAGGTCGTCTATTGGAGCGACATCCTGCACGATGGGCCGGTTCCCCGTGGTTTGCCGCTGCAGGAACTGAGCCGGGTTCGCGAGCGCTTCATCGCCGATTTTTTTGCAGTGCCGCTCTCGGAGGTTTCGTTTGCACAAAGAGACGAAGCGATCATGCATTTCCGCGATCACGAAGAGGTGATCCTGTGGTTTGAGCACGATCTTTACGATCAACTTCAGCTCATACAGGTCCTGGATTGGTTGTCGCACCAGGATGTGGGGGCAACTCGAATAACCGTGATTTCGGTTGATTCGTATCTCGGTCCCATGCGGCCTGAACAACTCGTCCCGCTCTTCGGAACACGGCACACAGTCACAGCGGTCGAGTTCAGAACGGCGCAAGCAGCGTGGACTGCTTTTTGTTCCCCCGAGCCTAGCGAACTCCTTGAACAGCTCGGCTCCGATACGTCCGCACTACCTTTTTTGAGGCGAGCCTTGCTGCGTCACCTGCAACAGTTCCCGGCCCTGCGCAACGGCCTCTCGCGAGCGGAACGACAGATTCTTGAGGTCGCGGAATCCGGCTTGCATGAATTCCACGAGCTCTTTCCGGCCGCCCAGAAGCTGGAAGAGAGCATTTGGATGGGCGATGCGACCTTCCTGCAATGCTTGCAGGGATTGGTGACGGCACGGCAGCCGTTGGTACGCTCGCAGAATAGCGGCTTCGAGAGCACCTCCTTCGGACGGCTGGTTCTGGAGGGGAAAGAGGACCATGTTCGCGTCAACGGAATCAATCGTTGGCTGGGCGGCGTGCATCTGTACGAGGGAGCAACGGTGTGGCGCTGGGATGAAGCGGCCCAGACCATTCGGCCGTGATCTCTTCAGAACGCCAACCGCAGGGCGAACTGGATATCCCGTGGGTCTGTCGCTGAGGAGATGCGGCCGACCGTGGCGGGAACGCTGATATTGCTCGCCGGAATGCCGAAGTTAGGGTGATTGAGAATATTGAAGAACTCGGCTCGGAATTCCAGCCTGACTTTTTCCGTCAGCGCGGTGTTCTTGAAAACCGCCGCATCCCAGTTGAAAAAGCCGGGGCCAAATAGCAGATTTCGAGCCGAGTTCCCGTAGGTAAAGGGCGCTGGCACCGCAAAGGCAGCGGGATTGAACCACTGGGCGATCGACGGGTTACTCACCTTCGGGTCGCCGACGATGTCCGCTCTGCTGCTGGGCCACCCTAAGGTGGTGCTCGTGAACGTCACCGAAAACGGTTCGCCGCTGCCGAAGCTGGAGATTCCGGCGATCTGCCAGCCTCCGATCAATTTTCCGACAAGCCCGGAGCGAGACGCCCCGAAGCGTTTCCCAGGTCCAAACGGCAAATCGTAAATATAGTTCAGCGCCGTGAAGTGCCGCCGGATCCCGTCAAGGTTGCCCCGGTCCAGCCGCGTGTTCCGGTTATCCATCGGCGGCAGCACGTGGATCTGCTCGCCGAGCGCTCGCGTGAACTGGTACTCGAGCTGAAATGCGATTCCCGAAGAGAAGCGCCGCGTAATGCCGAACTGCCCCTGGTGCGTGATCGCGTTCCTTCCGGACTCGTAGTAAGTAATCGGCCCGAATGGCTGATACGGGCGCCGGGGCTGGACGGCCCCAGGCGCCGGCGGCGGATCATTCAGGTTGAACAGCCGTTCCAGGTGCGTCCCCTTGTTTCCGACGTAGGAAACTCGAACAGCGGTGTTGGCGACAATCTCGTGCTCGAGGGTGAAATTCCACTGCTGATGGTACGGATTCCGGCGGTTACCCGAGATTGCGTTCAGGCCCGGGCTGGCGGGAATGTTGCCTACACCGGGGAAGGCGCGCTCGAATGTAAGCGACGGTGTCGATCCGGCCGCCGGCTCGAACGTCTCCGCCACCAGGAACGGCGGATTCAGCGCCAGTTGGAAATTGCCTCCATAGGCGCCGATCACGTTGTAGAAGATCCCGTAACTTCCGCGCACGATGAATCGCGTGGTCCCAAACGGCCGGTAGGCGAAGCCTAAGCGCGGCGCGAAATTGTTCCGGTCCTTCTTAATGAAATTGCCGGCGTCGAGATTCACGCTCTCGCCATCCACGACTGGGAGAATCGCACTCAGGCGCGGGTCGCCGGCGCCTTGCAACAAGACGACCTTTCCCAAGTCGGGATAGAAGTTCGCCATATCCCCGCGGCTATTTTTGAAGAGACCTTCGTATTCGTAGCGGATTCCCAGATTTAGAGTGAGGTTCGGCAGCGCGTTCCAGTCATCCTGGACAAACCATGCATACCGGCTGTTGGCGGGCTCGGCCTCGACGTTCTTACTGACCCGCCCGGTTCCCGATGAAACTCCCAGCATGAAGTCTGCAAATGGATGACCGCTGTAGCGGCCGTCGAAGTTAAAAGTGCCTCGAATCGGCGGGGGGTTTTGGAAGTTAAACGAGGAGGCGCGCTGGAAATCGAAACCCGCCTTGATCGTGTGGGCCCGCCGCACCCAACTGAGCGTATCGATGATTTCGTAGCTGCGCTGCCGGTCTCCGGAACCAGGCTGATCGAAGAATCCGCGGAATCCGGTGATGTTGACCGTCGGCAGTCCGCCCAGGCCGGAGACGGGCGAGATCAGGCCGGGGATGATCTTACTGGGATCAAACTCGAAATTTTGAGGCTGCCTGTAGTAGTTGACATGCATGAACCCGAAGCGAACATCATTGAGCACCGACGGCGACAGCACGCGCGTGTATGATCCTACGGCGTTCTTCGCCGCGGTTCCGAAGCCTCCCCAGTTGCCGAATTTGTCAGTGCCGCTGCCCACGCCGGAAACAAAAGGTCCGTTGTCGGCAAGATAAAACCGGCCAGTGATTCTATCGTTTGACGTCAGTTGCGCGTCGACCCGCACCGTGGCGCGGTCGTACTTTTCCCGAGTGGGAACGTTGACCGTGAAGTTGTTGCCAAGGCCTGCCGCGCCGGTGCCCGGACCATTCGGATCCGAAGTGAATTCGAGTAACTCGCGAGCCACGCCGCTGATGCGCTCATTCGGAATGCGGTTATTGGGGAACGGCGTGCCCGAGAGCGGATCCCGGATCGCGGGCAGTCCGCTGAAATCGCCGGCTTTGAGCGAGAGAGTCGGCATGGCATGCACCGTCGTTGTCGAGACCCGCCGGGACAATCCTTCATAGTTGCCAAAAAAGAACAGCTTGTTGCGAATGACCGGCCCTCCCAGTGAGCCTCCAAACTCGTTCCGGTTAAACGAAGGTTTTGGGAGGTGCGTCGCGAACACGTGCTTTGAGGACAGGGCCCGATTGCGATTGAATGCAAACAGGCTCCCATGAAACTCGTTTGTGCCGGATTTACTGACCACGACGACCTGGGACCCGCCACGACCAAACTCCGCCGACCCGCCATTGGCGATGACCTTGAATTCCGCAATTGACTCCAGCGAAGGCGCGAGCGGAAGGATTCGTTCATTGCCCACGTCGATGTTGGCGGCTCCATCCACTGTCATGTTGGCTGCGCCAAACCATGCGCCGCCCGCAACCATTGGATTGATGGTCGCCTTTTGCACGCCGGGCGCCAGAATCATGAGGCCTAGTACGCCCGTCCGTCCATTCAATGGCAGGGAAGTGACTTGCTTACCATCCACGACGTGCCCGATCGAAGAAGTCTCCGACTGCACCACGGGCAATGTGGCCTGCACTTCGACCTGAGTCGTGACGTCGCCGACATCCAGCTTGACGTCAACGCGAACAGTCTGATCCACGAACACATTCACGTTGCGTACCACGCCTGTCTTGAAGCCCGAAGCTGCCACGGTCACTGTGTAGACGCCGGGTTCGACGTTGGTGAGCGTATAGTCGCCCTGCGCGCTGGTCAGCGTCTCTGCCGGGATGCCCGTGTTGTCGTTAAGGAGCGTGACCTTGGCCCCTTGGACTAACGCGGCGGCCGGATCCGTCACGCGCCCCACGATGACGCCTCGAGTGGTTTGCGCCCGGACCGCGCCGCTGGGCAATACAAACGAAGTCCACACAATGAACGAGACAGAAAGGAAAAGCCTGTTCAATCGCACTGAAATGCCTCCTGGCAGTTACGGGATCACTCCCGCAGGTATGGGCGCAATACTACTACCTTTGCTACTCCCGGTCAAACGAACTGATATTAATGAACTGATGTTAGTGAGGCCGAATGACGGAGGTAATCACGTGGCGTGGGCTTCAGCCCGCGAGGCTTTTTCAACAAGTTCTTAGATGCGGTCGGACTCTTCAGGCTCGACGTCGGGCACCTTGTCGAGCACGGCCAAAAACTTGTCGCGGCTGCCGCGCGCGGCCCTTTGCTTCAGGCGGTCCCACGCAACCAAGTGTTCCGAGAAGGTGGACGCGAAAACCTCATCAACGGAAACCTGCTGCGCCTCGGCAATCTTCGCCGCCTCCCTGTACAACTCCTCAGGCACGCTAATGCTAACGGTCATTTCCGGTCTCCTAACATCAATAGGAACTCTGAAGGAGCTTTGACTGACACTCCCAGGCGTTCCGACGCCCCGAAGTCCCTTGTATTGTGGGTAATGATCATGGCTCTGCACTGCACCGCCACTTCCAGAATACGTTCATCGTCCGGATCGCGCAAATACGGCCGCTGCCGAAGGACAAACGGAACCAGGTTCGAGGCGGCGAACAAATAGTCCAGGAGGTCGTCTACTTCTGCTTCGCCGAAATCGGGCAACATCCCTGTGCGCTTGAGGACGTCTTCGTATTCGAGGGCCAGAGCCACTGAGATGTTCAACCGCCAATCGCCCTCACCGATGGATCGTACCAATCGATAAGATGCACCTCGCTTTGATCGAAGCGCCGCCACCAGCACGTTGGTGTCGAGAACGATCTGACGCATCTTGGCAAGTCCACGCTTTCACAGCACAATCCGCTCATCCCCCTCGCGGCGCGTCACCTTCTCCCGATCCAGAAACTCCAGCAGCGGAATGGCATACTTGCGCGAGATCCCCGTCCAGTCCTTGAAGGTCGCCACGTTGAACCTACCGCCCCGATGCGCGCTCAGCAGCTCGCGCAGGCTCAGGATGGCCGCCTGATGAAAGACCAGGTCTTCTGTCACCCGCACCAGGCGCTTCTCGCGGATAAGAATCTGCAGCAGAGACCGCGCGCGCGCCGCCTCCACTCCGGACTTGGCGAGTACTTCGCTCACGCCCGGCACTTGCAAACCCGAGCTCTCGAACGCCGTTTCAATCGCCGCCCGCGCCTTTTCTTCGTCCTGCTTCAGCACCAGCCTATGCGTCGCGTGACGGATCACCTCGCCTTCCACCATCAGCTCCTTCAACCCGGAGAGAAGCGCGTCCAGCAGGAAGGGCGGCGAGCCCGGCAGCATGCGGTCGCGCAATTCGGTACGCGTCACCCCCGGCAGCAGCGGATTCTTGCGGTGGAAGTCGCGGACCTGCGCCGCCAGCCGGAGGCACGCCGCGCGCATCCAGGCCGCGTCCGCCAGCCAGCGGTCCAGCAGCACGAAGCGGTCGGAGCGCGCGATGCCGGTCAGTTCCTCTTCCAGCAGACCGGTCCGGGCGATCAGATCGCCAAAGCCCATGCCGTGCCCAGACTCCCGCACCAGAATCGCCACGCGCTCGTCCGGAGCGGTCTGGTGCAGCAGCTTGAGCCGGTCGGGCTCCGGACTTCGTCCCACAGCCGCGTCCACCATCGCGCCGCCGCCGATGGTCACCACCGGGGAGAACATGCGGACGATGAAGCGGTCCCCGGGCAGGATCAGCGTCGGCTCGCGCAGCACGATGCGCGCGAACGTGCTGTCTCCCGGTTTCAGAGCGCTCATCCCGCGCGGCAGCCGCACCTCGGCTTCAATCTCCGCCGAGCCGCTGTGGAAGTGCACCGGCGCGCGATGCTTCAGCGGCTTCGCGGACGGAAGCAGGTCGAGCTTCACGTCGATGCGATCCAACGCCCGCAGGATGCCCGGCTCGGAGAGCACCATGCCCCGGAACAGCTCGCTCGGATCGGCGTCGGGAAGGTTCAACGCAGTGCGCTGCCCGGCCACGGCGCGCTCGGCCGCTTCGCCGTGCACCTGAACGCCGCGCACGCGATAGCGCCGCCCGCCCGGATGAGCCTCGACTTCCCGTTCCCGGCCAACGGAGCCGGAGAGCAGCGTTCCCGTGACCACCGTGCCGAAGCCTTTCATCGAGAAGGCGCGGTCCACCGGCAGCCGGAAGTGCCGCGCCACGCTCTTACCGGAGACTTCCGCCGCCGCGCGCTCGAGCTCCTTCCGGAGCGTGTCCAGCCCTTCGCCGGTCCTGGCGCTGACCGCAACAACCGCAGCGCCTTCCAGGAACGAGCCGGTAACAAACTCCTCCGTTTCCAGCCGCACCAGGTCCAGGATGTCGCGGTCCACGAGGTCGGCCTTGGTCAGTGCCACAATGCCTCGCGGAATCCCCAGCAGACGGCAGATATCGAAGTGCTCGCGCGTCTGCGGCTTGATCGACTCGTCGGCGGCGATCGCGAAAAGCACCAGGTCGATGCCGCCTGCCCCGGCGAGCATGTTCTTCACGAAACGCTCATGGCCCGGCACGTCCACGAAGCCCAGCCGCAGCTCCGGGGTCAGCTCGAGATGCGCGAAGCCGAGGTCGATGGTAATGCCCCGGCGTTTCTCTTCCTCGAGCCGATCCGCGTCGATGCCGGTCAGCGCTTTCACCAATGCGGTCTTCCCGTGGTCGATATGCCCGGCCGTTCCGACGATAATGTTCTTCATGAGGGTTCTCGCAAATGCCCTGATCTTCATGCTACTACCGGGCAGCCTCGCCTCCGCCCAGGAAGCGGACACGCCCGTGTTCCGCGCCGGCAGCTCGCTGGTGCGGGTGGACGTGCAGGTGATTGGCCGCGGGGGGCGCGTGCTCGGCGACCTGCAAGCCGAAGACTTCGCGATTTACGACGAGGGGCAGGCCCGCGAGATCGCGCACTTCGGCCGCGAATCCGAGCCGCTCGATCTGCTGCTGCTTCTCGATGTGAGCGGCAGCATGCGGCGCTCCATCGAGCGGATGGCGGAAACCGCGAGGCTGGCCCTGCGGCAACTGCATCCGGACGACCGCGTGGGTGTGATGCTCTTTGCGCGGCAGATCGAGGTGTGGGAAGAGTTCACGAAGGACTTCGCTCTGGTTTCGGACGGGATGAAGGACGCCGTCAAGGAGCGCGGCCTCGGCACGGGCACGGCCATCAACGAAGGCTTGCTCGCCGCCGCCCGCCACATGGGCGCGCAGCCGGTACGCGGACGCAGAGCCATCCTGATCGTAACCGACAACATGGGCCTCAACTACCGCGTCTCGGACGAACAGGTGCTCCGCGCGCTTTACGCCGCCGACAGCGTGCTCAACGCCATCCTCATCGGCAAGCAAAAGCATCCCGATCCGGCGCCACGCGGCGCAGTGCTGAATCCCGACTTCACGCCGCCCGACGTGTTCAAGCTAGCCGAGGAGTCCGGCGGTGAAGCGCTCGAAGCGGGCAAAATCGGCGAGACCTTCGCGCAGATGATCGAACGCATCCGCGCGCGTTACAGCTTGCACTATGCGCCTCCGGAGGACTTGGGAGAAAGCAGCTTCCGGCGCATCCGGGTCGAACTGACTCCGCAAGCCCGCCGGCGCCACTCGTCCGCGCGCATCCGCGCCCGCGCGGGCTACTATCCCGGCCGGATGCTACGCTAATCGAAATGAGTCGAATCGAGGAGCTGCGCCGGCGCCGCAAAGCCGCCGAGGAGGGTGGCGGCGCGGAACGGCGCGAGCGCCAGCACCAGGAAGGCAAGCTTTCCGCGCGCGAGCGCATCGACCTGCTGCTCGACGAAGGCTCCTTCGAGGAGCTGGACAAGCTGGTCACCCACCGCTGCCGCGACTTCGGGATGGAGAACCAGGCCATCCCGGGCGACGGCTTCGTCACCGGATACGGGCGCATCGACGGCCGGCTGGTCTATGTCTTTGCGCAGGACTTCACCGTATTCGGCGGCTCGCTTTCCGAGGCTAACGCACAGAAGATTTGCAAGGTGATGGATCTGGCTCTGAAGAACGGGGCGCCCGTCATCGGACTGAACGATTCGGGCGGCGCGCGCATTCAGGAAGGCGTGCTTTCGCTCGGCGGCTATGCCGACATCTTCCTGCGCAACACGCTCGCCAGCGGCGTAATTCCCCAGATCTCCGCCATCATGGGGCCTTGCGCCGGCGGCGCGGTCTACTCGCCCGCCATCACGGATTTCGTCTTCATGGTGGAGCGCACCAGCTACATGTTCGTCACCGGACCGGAGGTCATCAAGACCGTCACGCACGAGGACGTCACCAAAGAGCAGTTGGGCGGCTCGATGACTCACAACAGCGTGAGCGGCGTGGGCCACTTCGTCGCACCGGACGATGCCGAGTGCCTGCGCACGATCCGCGCCTTGATGGCTTACCTGCCGGGAAACAATCGCGACGATCCGCCGCGGCGGCCGACCCTCGACCCCATCGACCGCATGGATGCCGAGCTGGACACGCTCGTGCCGCGGGAATCGAATCTGCCGTACGACATCAAGGACATCGTTCACCGCGTGGTGGACGATGGCGAATTTCTCGAAGTCCATGAGCACTTCGCGAAGAACATCGTGGTGGGTTTCGCGCACATGGACGGGCGGCCGGTGGGGATCGTCGCCAACCAGCCGGCGCATCTGGCGGGCTGCCTCGATATTGCCAGCTCGGTGAAAGGTGCGCGCTTCGTCCGCTTCTGCGACGCTTTCAATATTCCGATCCTCACCTTTGAGGACGTGCCGGGCTTCCTTCCCGGCACCGAACAGGAGTTCGGCGGCATCATTCGCCACGGAGCAAAGCTGCTCTACGCGTATGCCGAAGCCACGGTGCCGAAGATCACTGTAATCGTACGCAAGGCGTATGGCGGGGCTTACTGCGTGATGGGATCGAAGCACCTGCGTACGGACGTCAACTTCGCCTACCCCACGGCCGAGATCGCCGTGATGGGACCCGAGGGCGCGGTCAACATCGTCTACCGCCGCGAGCTTTCGGCGTCCGAAGATGGCGCGGCAATCCGGGAGCGGAAGGTGGCCGAGTTTCGCGAGCGCTTCGCCAACCCGTTCATCGCCGCCGAGCGCGGATTCGTCGACGACGTGATCGAGCCGCGCGAGACCAGGCCGCGCGTGATCCGCGCGCTGCGCATGCTGGAAAACAAGGTGGATACCATGCCGCGCAAGAAGCATGGAAACATACCGCTATGAGAAGCGCTCTGGCTTTCGCGGCTCTGTTGAACGCGGGCCTCCTGCAGGCCGCCGACCACACTGTCGCCAGCCTGCTCGAAGGCAAACTGGTGGCCGCCCTGCAGCGTTTCGATGAGAAGTTCGCCGGCGCTCTGGGCGTGGCGGCCATCGATCTGGAGACCGGCCGCGCCTTCTCCGTCAATGGCGATGTCGTCTTTCCGCAAGCCAGCTCCATCAAGATCCCCATCCTGATCCGCATGTTTCAAGCCGAGCGCGCCGGCGAGTTCCGGTTTTCCGACACGGTCACGCTCACGGAGAAGGACATCGCGGGAGGCAGCGGTCACCTGCGGAATGCGATCCTCAAAGGCCCCGTCGCGCTCAGCATTCTGGAGCTGGTCACGGCCATGATGGAAACCAGCGACAACACGGCCACCAACAAGTGCATCGAGATGGTGCGCATGGAGCGCGTGAACCGCACGCTGGACGAGCTGGGTTTCGTTTCCACGCGTCTGCGGCGCCGCATGATGGATGCCGAGGCCGTGGCGCGCAGCGAGGAGAATATCTCCACGCCCCTGGAGATGGCCCGGCTGGTGGAGCGGCTGTATAGGGGCCGCATCATAGACGAGCGCGCATCCGCCGGCATGATCGAGATCATGAAGAAGGTGAAGGGCGGCATGAGCGCGGGAGTGCCCAAAGGGACCGCGACCGCTTCGAAGACCGGCGGAGTTCCCGGCGTGAGCTGCGAAACCGGCATCGTCTACCTGACGCGACGCCCGTTCGTATTGAGCGTGATGTCCACCTATATCGGAGAAGGGCAGAGTCCCGTGGAAGCTGTCACCCGGATCGTTTACGCCCATTTTGAGAAGCTCGCCAGGGCCAACCGTTACGGGCACCGGATTTCGCAGTAGTTTCCAGAATGAGAGAATCTTGACATGCTGATCATCGACACTCACGCCCACATCTACTCGCCGGATGAGAAGAAGTATCCGCCCATCGAGAAGCCGCTGCGGCCGCCAGGTGGAAAGGGTTCGGTGGAGGACCTGCGCAAGGAGAGCCAGGCTAACGGCGTGCGGGCGGTATGCGCCATCCAGACCAGCACCTTCTACCGCTGGGACAACCGCTACATCCGCGACTCGAGCCGCGCCAACCCGGACTGGATCGCCGGGGTGTGCACGCTCGATCCCGACGATCCGCACAGCCCCGGCCTGCTCCAGCGGCACGCACGCGAGGACGGGCTGCGCGGCATGCGCAGCATTCCGGGGCGCAGCCGAAGGCTCGACGATCCGGGGGTGCGCGCGTTGTGGAAGACCGCGCTCGACGAGGGCATTGTCATCAACGTGCTGACCAATCGGGACAAGACGGAGGAGCTGAGTACGCTGCTGTCCGCCTTTCCGGCGCTGCGCGTGGTGCTGGACCACTGCCTGAATCTCAAAGCAGGCTCGAGCGAAGAGGCTATTCTCGCGGATGTCGTGCGGCTCGCGCGGCACAAGAATCTTCACGCCAAGCTGACTTTTATTCCCACGGGCAGCGCCGGAGGCTACCCGTGCCAGGACATGCACGCTTCATGCATGAAGGTGATCGAAGCCTACGGCCCGGAGCGCTGCATTTGGGGCAGCGATTTTCCGTGCGAGCTCTGGACGCCCAAGGTGAGCTATGCGGAGCACCTGCGTATCTTCACGAAGGATCTGGCACTGAAGGACGAGGCCCGCGCCGCCATTCTTGGCGAAACCGCCCGCAAGCTTTGGTTTCCGAAGCTGAAGACATAGGCAGGCTATCTTCCCAGCGCCGCTTCCACGTGCGGGGCCAGGGCCTGATAGGGCATCTTTCCAGGGTGGTAAAGGCGCACGATTCCTTTGCGGTCGATGAGGACCAGCGTGGGCGTGGTGCTTACGCCAAAATTCTTAAAGTTTTCCTCGCTCACCGGCGTGCGCATGTCCGCCACAGAAGAGTAAAACTGCCGGCGAATGGAATCGATGTAAGGTTTTTCCATCTCGGGGGCCGCATCCTCGCCGCGCGCGGTGTAGCCGTAACGCTGCGTGGGACCCATGACGATCAGCCCCTTCTTTCCGTACGCGGACTGCAACTGCGCGAGAACCGGCGCCTGCCCTTTACAGTCGCCGCACCAGTGGGCCCAGAAAAAGAGCAGCACGGCATTGCCCTTCAACTTCTCGACCGGCACTGGCTTTTCTCCGACCCATTCGGCCAGTTCCAACGCGGGAGCGGGCTTTCCTTCCAGGCTCAGGAGGTGAATGTTCTTCTGAATGCGCGTGCGGATGGAGGTGTCGCGCCACGCCTCCAGTTCGCGCTTCAGAAAGGAGACGGCCTCACCGCGCTCGCCGCGTCCGTCCATCACGTGGGCCTGGACTTCAATGGAAGCGCCCAGCGCGATCGGCAGATGCGCTTCGGCGTCGAGAGGCCGCTTTTTCAACTCGGATAAGGCGAGCTTGCGCGTCTCGGCGGCATAGGCGTCGGCCTTATCGAACTGCTTTTCCGCCAGCGCTCCCCGTCCGAGCCACGAAAGCGCGGCCAGCATCTCCGGGGTCACGCCGCCCCGGGAGCGATAGTCCGTAATGTGTTTCTCGCCAAGAGAAAAGTCGCGCTGCGCGATGGCGGCGCGGACGTCGGCAATGATGTTGCCAGTCGCCGCGAACACCGCCGAATGAAGCAGGAGGAGGGATACTGCCAGTCGCATGGAGACAGGATAGCAAGGCAGGCGGCCGGCGCGCCGCCTGGGAGACGAGGTTCTCGTTATAATCGTTGGGTTCATCGGATCGAGGGAGTCGCATGAAGACAGTTCTGATCGCCGTGGCGCTGGCGACGGTTGCATTTCTGGTGGGCTTCGTCCCGAAGTACTTCGAGAACCAGGAGCTTCAAGCGGCTCTGGAGCGGACACGGACGCAGCTGGAGATCTCATCACTGCACAGCCAGCTCGGAATGATTCTGATCGAAATTGAGCGCAATAACTTCGGAAATGCGCGCGAGCGTTCGACGGTCTTTTTCAACCAGCTCCAGAGCGCCGCGCAGCAGGCGCAAGACGAGGCGATCCGGCGGCGTCTGGAGGAAGCCCTGCAGCGCCGCGACGAAATTACCTCGGACCTGGCGAGTCTGCGGCCCGAGACCGCCGACAAGATCCGCGAGATGTACATTAGCCTTTACGACGTCGCCACGGCGGGTCCGGGCAGCCCTTAGGAGGACCTATGATGGTGACTGGGAGAACATGGCAACCAAGAAGTTGACGGCGCACGTAAAAGCGGCCGGTTGAGCGTCCAAACTGAGTCCAAAGGTTTTGGACCGCGTACTGGCCACTGTGCCGCGAGTATCGAATGGTAATGTGCTGGTGGGCTACGACACCTGCGACGACGCCGGAGTCTACCAGTTGACGCCGGAGCTTGCCCTGGTGCAGACAGTCGACTTCTTTACGCCGATCGTGGACGATCCCCTGCTGTTCGGCGCAATTGCCGCCGCCAATTCATTGAGCGACGTGTATGCAATGGGAGGAATTCCGATCACGGCGCTCTCCATACTCGCCTATCCCGCCACAGGCGATCTGGAAGATCTTGAACAGGTGTTGAAGGGCGGCGCTGAGAAAATCCACGAAGCGAATTGCGTCGTGATCGGAGGTCACAGTATATCAGACCCCGAGATCAAGTTCGGATATTCTATCACTGGAACGGTGAATCCTAGGCGTGTAATGGCGAATTCCGGGGCTCGAACGGGAGACGCCCTGGTGTTCACGAAGCAGCTTGGCACGGGAATTATAGCGACGGCGCTGAAGCGCGAGATGGCCGGGCAGGATCATGTGGATGCCGCGATCGCCTCCATGCTGCGGCTGAACCGCGAAGCCTGCGAACGGATGCTCGAATTCGACACCCACGGCTGCACGGACGTGACCGGCTTCGGTTTGATCGGCCATGCACGGGAGATGGCCTGCGCGAGCCAGGTGACACTCGAAATTGACGTTGCAAGTGTGCAATTTCTCCCCGGCGCGCTCGACTACGCCCGCAAAGGCGCGATCCCCGGCGGCCTGCGCAACAACAAGGATTTCGCCTCCCACGCCGTGGAGACAGCAGCAGAGATCGAGCCGGAAATCGAAGATCTTTTATACGACCCGCAGACTTCCGGCGGACTTCTGATCTCGCTGCCGGAGCGCGACGCCGCGGCATTGGAAGGACGACTTCCCGGGGCCTACCGCATCGGGCGCGTGGCGCCGCTTGGCGAGAGGGCTATTCGGCTGGTGTGAACCCTGCGGATATGGAAGCGGGTGTGCCGATTAGTCGTCTCGCCGGTCGGAACCGCCTCCGTAAGCTGCTATAGCATGGTACGAGAGATTCAATTTTGAATGAGAGGCAGTTTCAGTTCGAGTGGGATGAGGTCAAGGCAGTTGCGAACCTGCGAAAGCACGGCGTATCTTTCGAGCTTGCGTCCACGGTATTCAACGACCCGCGACTCCTCACCGTTGCCGATCTGGAGCACAGCAAAATCGACGAGCGGTGGTTCTCGATCGGCTGGGCAAGCAATGGAGCGATGCTTTCCGTCGTTTACCTCTGGTCGGAGGTTGATCCCGCAACCACGAAAATCCGCCTTATCTCAGCCCGAGAAGCGACACAAACTGAAATTTGCCACTACAAGGAGAGTCTATGAACGATCAACCAATCGACGATGACAAGATACCAACAGAGATCGACTTCAGCAAAGGTGTCCGAGGCCTCCATCACATTCCGGCGGGTGCGAAAGTCCTTTTGCCCGCTTCGATTGAGAGAAGCGTTTGGGAGTACTTCTCTAGCAAGGCCGAACAGAGGGGGATCGATCTATCGGAACTCTTGACGGACGTACTCAAGCGCGATATCGAAATCAATGAGGCGTTGAAGTAACGCGGGCGCGATGCCGCAGAACAGTTCTTAGCGGTAATAGCGCTGCCAGACGCAAAAACCGATAATTGTTTTGGCATCGACGATCCTGCCCGCGCGCACCGCGTCATCCAGTTGCCGCGGGGTGACGTCGGCCGGGTGCTTCCGCTTGGCGAGAAGGCGATTCGACTGGTGTGAACCCATGCATTGTTGCGCCGCCGCTTGCTCACGCGCGCGGTTCGGTGCTGCCGCGTGTGCGAGCCGATGACCGTCGACGGTGGATATAGTAAAGGCCTGTTTATCTTGTCCTGCCCAAAAAACTTCCATGACTAAACGCATCAACATCGTGTTGCCGAAGGCGAAGACGAACCTAGCAGAACGCCTCAAACAGGGAGCCGTGGCCAATGCTCAACGAGACCTGGCCATTGCCCAGGAGTGGTTTCCCTTGGATGAGGAAGCATGGCAACCGAGAAAGCAAGCTAAAAAGCGCACAAAGTAGACTGCTCAGCGGTAATACCGCTGCCAGACGCAAAAGCCAATAATTGTTTTGGCGTCGACGATTTTGCCAGCACGCATGTCCGCATCCAGTTGCCGCGGGGTGAACCAGCGGGTTTCAATGCGCTCGTCGTCCATCGGCTTCGGCGGGCCGCTCACCAGTCCCGTGGCGAGATAGAGGCTCATCTTCTCGTCCACATAGCCCGGACTCGGGAAGAACGAGACCAACCGTTTCCAGTGGCGCGCGCCGTAGCCGGTCTCTTCTTTCAGCTCGCGGCGGGCGGCCTGAAGCGGGGTTTCTCCCTCGTCCACGCGGCCCGCCGGCAGTTCCCAGAGGTCCTTGCCCGCGGGCAGGCGGTACTGGCGAACCATCAGGATTGCGTTCTTCCCGTCCATTGCCATCATGACCGCCGAGCCGTTGTGACGTATGACGGAGCGTTGAATCTCAAATCCGTCCCGCTCGTCCCGGGCACGGTCCTCGGTGACTCGAAACAGACTGCACCGGTATCGTTCCTCCGAAGAAACGATCTTCATCAGTCGACCTTGGTCACTTGAACCTTGCCGAACTTCTCGAGCGGCTTGGCGATCTGCGCCGCGTCGCCGACGACCACGATGGTCGCATCGTCCGGCGAGATATAACTGCCGCCCACACGCTGGATCTGGTTTGGCTCCACGGAACGAATGCGCGCGGTGTACTTCTCGAGATAATCGGTTCCAAGACCCATCGTCTTGACCGAGTTCAACTGCTCGGCCAAGCCGCCCTGCGTCTCCAGGCCCATAACAAACCGGCCGCTGAGATAGTTCTTCACGTCCGTCAGCTCGTCCTTGGTGACAGGCTCTTTGCCCATGGCCTCCAGGTGCTGGAGCATGGTTTCGAGCGCTGGAACCACTACTTCGTTGCGCACCTGGGTGGCGGCGGCAAAGTAACCTGCATCCCGGTTGACCTCCTGATGGCTGTAGACGGAGTACGCGTAGCCCTTCTTCTCCCGGACGTCATTGAAGAGCCGGGAGCTGGCGCCTCCCCCCAGAATCGTGTTGCCCACGGTAAGCGGAAAATAGTCGGGACTTGTCCGCGTAACCGAGAGTTGCCCGATGCGTATGTCGGCCTGTACCGAACCCGGCCGGTCCACCAGCACGATCTGCCGGTTCGCTTTGGGAAATTTTGCCTCCGGCGCGGCGGGAACCTCGCGCGACTTCCAGTCGCCGAACTGCTGCCGGAGAACGCGCAGCGTTTCCTCGCGCGGCGGAATTCCGCCCAGCAGGATCAGCGTGGCATTGTTGGGAGCGAGATGGGTGTCGCGGAATTTGGCGAGGGCGGCGCGGTCCAGCTGGTCGAGTGCTTCCACGGTGGGCGCGACGCGCGAGTAGGGATGGCCGCCGTAGACCACGGAGTTGAACTTTTCGCGCAGGAGAAAATCGGGAGTGGAGCGCTGCGCCATCAGTTCCTGCTTCCGGTTCTGCTTCCGCAACTGGACCTCTTCCTCGGGGAAGGAGGCGTTGCGGGCGGCATCGGCCACGATCTCGATCAGTTTGCCGCTGTTCTCCGCGAGTGCGTTGGCGCTGAGCGTCAGCACGTCCGCGCTGGAACGGCCGTTCAAGTCGCCGCCGATGGACGCCATCTCCTCGGCAATCTGCCGGCCGCTGCGCTTGGCGGTTCCTTCCGTCAGCAGAGCGGCTACGCTCTCCGCCAAACCGGGCAGCGGCTGGGGATCGAACTTGGACCCCGCAAGAAACGACAGACGCACCGTGACCAGCGGAAAACGTCTGTCTTCCACCAGCACAACGGTCAACCCGTTGGGTAATTTGGTCTCGTAAACCGGAGGAAGCTTGTAAGCCGGCAGCGCGGGAGTTTCCGGCGGCTTGGTCCGGTCGACGCTCTGCGCCATCAAAGACAAAGAGGCGGCTGCGCATACAGCCATCAATTTACGGCCAGACATATCTACTTACTCTCCTTCGGCGCCTGTGGAGGTGCCTTGGGCGCTGGAACAATCTCCAGCACCGAGCGCCTCTCCGGCGTCAAATACTTTTTCGCGGCGGCTTGAATCTGCTCCGGCGTCACCGCGATGAATCGGTCAAGCTCGCTGTTGATCAGGGCGGGGTCCCCGTCCAGCACGGCGTACTGGGCAAGCAGCTTGGCGCGGTTCAACGAGCTTTGCAGTTGCGAAAGCCGGCTGGACCGCAGGTAGGTTCGCGCTCTTTCGAGCTCCTTCGGGTCCACGCCCTCTTTCTGGATGGCCGCAATCTCCTCCTGCACCTGTTCGGTAATCTGCTTCCCGGTGAAGCTCGGCTTGTGCAGCAGGAACGCCGACCAGAGTCCCGGGTCCTTGTAATCGCTCGCATCGGCGAAAGGCCACCCAAGGTTTGCCTCGTACTGAATCACGGACTGCTTTCCCTTCACCAGATTCTGCTGGAAGCGGGAACTGTCGCCGCCGGTCAGCAGAACGTCGATCATCCCCAGTGCGTAATACTCGGGCGTCCGGCGGGCTGGACCCGGATAACCGACGACCACGCCCGGCACTCTCGCGTGAGGGTCGCGGTAAACGCCGCTGTGCGGTTTCGGATCGGCCGGCTCGCTCATGTCGGGATGCTTCGGCCGCGGCTGCGATGGAATATCGCCGAAGTACGTCTCCACCAGCTTCTTCGCCTCGGGGATCTGAACGTCGCCCACCAGCACCAGCACGGCGTTGTTGGGAGCGTAATAGGTCTTGAAGAACGCGGCCACGTCCTTCACGGTGGCCGCGTTCAGATCCTCGTAGGTGCCTATCAGCGAGTGCGAGCTCTGCCAATTCCGGAAAACCAGCTCGGGCCAGCGATCGATAATGGCCGTGTTGTAGGGCCGGTTGTCGAAGGAGAGCCGGCGCTCTTCCTTGACCGCCTCCTTCTGGTTGGTCAGGTTCTCGTCCGTGATGGCCAGGGAGCGCATGCGGTCCGACTCCAGCCACAGACCGACGGCCAGCTTGTTCGACGGGAGCACCTCGAAGTAGTCCGTATAGTCCGGGTGCGTGGAGCCGTTGAGAGTGCCGCCGTTCGATTCGACAGTCTTGAAGTGTACGCCCTTCGGAGCGTTCGCCGACCCCTGGAACATCATGTGCTCGAACAGGTGGGCGAAGCCCGTGCGGCCCTTCTCCTCGGAGCGCGCGCCCACGTCGTACATTACATAGACCGCCACCACGGGCACCGCGTTGTCCCGCGACAGGACCACGCGCATGCCGTTCTTGAGCTTGTACTGCTCGATCGGGATGCTGAATCCCGAAGGAGGCGCGGCGGAGAGAGCCGTCGCGGCCGCCAGAAGAAGGATAGTTGAAAGTTTCATCGCGTCTTAATTCCTGCTCAATGCGTTGGAGAACTGGTCCAACGGCAGAGTGTTAATCACATCGGAAGGCTCCAGCCATCCGCGCCGTGCCATGGTAACGCCATAGCGCATATTGGCCAGGTGCCGGGGATGGTGAGCATCGGTGGAGATTACAAACCTGGCCCCTTTTGCTTTGGCGCTTCGAATCAACGGAGCGCTCAGATCCAGCCTTTCCGGGCTGGCATTGATCTCGAGAATCACGTTGCGCCGGGCGGCCTCCGCGAGCACGCGCTCCACGTCGAACGGATACGGATCGCGGTGCAGAAGGACTCGTCCGGTGGGGTGTCCGATGGCGCGCAACTGCGGGCACTCCAAAGCGCGCAGCAGACGGTCCGTCATCTCGGCCGGCTCCAGATTCATGTGGCTGTGTACACTGCCGATCACCCAATCGAGCTCCGCGAGAGCGTCCCCGGCCAGATCCAGTCTGCCATCGCGCAGGATGTCGCATTCCAGGCCCGAGAAGACGCGAATGCCCAGTTCGCCGTGGTCCAACTTGCGGACCAGTTGGGCGAAGGCAACCGCCCGGCTCTCGTCCAGGCCGTTGGTCATGGCCAATGCTTTGGAGTGATCCGTAATCGCGATGTACTCGTAGCCCAGCGCGCGCGCCGCCGAAGCCATCTGTTCTAAAGACGCGCGGCCGTCGGATTCGGTTGTGTGCATGTGCAGATCGCCCCGGATCTGCCCCAGCTCGACCAGCTTCGGCAGCGTGCCCGCCATGGCGGCCTCGATCTCGCCCGAACCTTCACGCAGCTCGGGCGGAATCCAGGCCAGCCCCAGCGCGGCGTAGATTTCCTCCTCGGTTTCGCCCGCCACGCGAGAGTCGTCCGCCACCCGGAAAAGTCCGTATTCGCTGAGCTTCAGGCCCATCTTGACGGCGCGGTTGCGCAGCGCCACATTGTGGTCCTTGCTGCCGGTGAAATACTGGAGAGCCGCTCCATAGCTCTCGCGCGCGAGCACGCGCACGTCAACCTGAATTCCCTCATGGCCCACTAGCGCACTGGCCTTGTTCTCGCCGTGCCCCAGCACCTCGCGCACCGGCGGATACGCGACGAAGCGGCCGAGCACGCTCCTCGTATCCTTGGAAGTGACCAGCAGATCCAGATCGCCCACCGTCTCGCGCCCGCGGCGCAGGCTGCCGGCCGGAGTAATCTCTTCGATGCCGCCAGCTTCGAGAAGGTAGGCGGAAATTTCCTTCGCGACGCGGTCGGCGAAGCTCAGCAGGAAGCGGCCCTCGCTCTGCCGGTACTGCTCGATGGAGCGCAGCACTTTCTCTTCGAGTTTCGCGCCCATGCGGGGCAGCGTCCGCAGCTTCTGCTCGCGGCAAATGCGCTCCAGATCGTCCACGCAGGCAACCTGAAAGTGCTCGTACAGCAGACCGATGCCCTTCGGGCCCAGGCCCTGGATCTTGAGCAGCTCGAGGGCGCCGAGCGGAAATTTTTGCAGAAGCTCATCGCGCCGCTCGCAGGAGCCGGAGGTGACGATTTCCTGGAGCACCACGGCCAATCCCTTGCCGATTCCCGGGATCCCGGTGACCTTCCGCTCCGGGTTGCGGAGTATGCCCACGACCGGCTCGGGATGGCTTTCCACGGCCGCGGCGCCCAGGCGGTAACTGCGGATACGGAAACTGTCGTCTCCGGCGATTTCCATCAGATCCGCCGTCTCCAACAGCACCCGCGCGATTTCCTTATTTTCCATGTAGGGGAACGCTACCATTTTAACCGGTTCGGCCGGGGCGAAGAGCGGATTCTTCCAGTGGCAGACGATGTGCACCAGCGCCGTTGACTCAGGAGGTGCTTATGTCCCGGATCGTTCGCCTGGGCACGTTACTCGCCGTGGGTTTCGCGGCGGTCATCATCGTCGCCCAAAACCAGAATCCCGAGGAGCGGAACCGGCTGCGGACGCGCGCCGGGGAGCCGGCCGTCGCAATACCCGAACCCAGCGTAAATGCAACGCACGTGCCCATCGGCTACCGGGTCGAAATGGTCATGCAGGACCTGGTCTACCCGACCAGCGTGGAGTTCGACAAGGCGGGCAACCTGTACGTGGCCGAAGGCGGCTACTCGTTCGGCGCGGCCGTGACGGCGCCTGCCCGGATCATCCGCGTTACGCCCAACGGCAGAATGAAAGTGGTGGCGAGCGAGCTGAGCGGGCCGGTTACCGACCTGCTGTGGGGCAACGACGGCCTCTACATCTCCCAGCGCGGCAAAATCTCCCTGCTCGATACGGCGGCGGGCGCCGTGCGCGACCTGATAACCGGTCTCCCCAGCGACGGCGATTACCAGAATAATCAGCTCGCCCTGGGGCCGGACGGCAAAATCTACTTCGGACAGGGTACGGCGACGAATTCCGGCGTGGTAGGCCTGGACAACTATCAGATGGGCTGGCTCGCCAAAAATCCCGGAGTACACGACATTCCCCCTCAGGAAATTGTTCTGCGCAACACCGAGTACCAGTCGATAGATCCGCTGACGCAGCCGCAGACTGAGATGGTTTCTACTGGACCCTTTCTTCCTTTCGCCCAGAACGTAAAGAACGCTCACTCGTACAAGGTGAAAGCGGACGTCAGGGCGAACGGGACCATCCTGCGCATGAACCGCGACGGGTCCGGCCTCGAGGTCTACGCGTGGGGCCTGCGGAATCCGGCCGGCGTTCTATGGGCGCCCGACGGCAAACTCTACGTCACGGAGAACGGTTTCGACGTGCGGGGAAGCAGGCCCATCGCCAACGACACGGAGGATCTGTACGCCATCAAGGAAGGCGGCTGGTACGGCTGGCCCGACTACGCTGGAGGAAGGCCCGTCACCGACCCCCGCTTCGCACCTCCGCGCGGCGCCGCGCCGCAATTCCTGATGGAAAACCATCCGCCGGTAGAGAAGCCCCTGCTCATGTTTCCTCCGCATGCCGGGATTGCGAAGCTGGATGCCAGCCCCAACGACCGCTTCGGCCGCAGGGGCGACCTCTTCGTGGCCTTCCAGGGCTACATGATCCCGACCCCGGCATCGGTGCCGCGGGACGGTCATCCGGTGGTTCGCATCAATCTGGGAAACCAGAAAGCGGAAACGTTCTTCGCGGGGCTGAAGAAGCGAGATGCCCAGCCCGCGACCGGCGTTTACACCGGCGCCGAGACAGTCACGGACGGGCCCCGGCGGCCGGTGGACGTACGCTTCTCTCCGGACGGCCAGGCGATGTACATCGTGGACTTCGGCGCGTCCCTGGTTGAGCTGACGGGCCCGCGGCCTCTGCCGGGATCGGGCGTCATCTGGCGCGTGGTTCCGAAGGGAGTCAATGTGACGCCGCAGGCGAATCTGTCGGCTAAGAATGCGAACCAAGAGCGGTGATCGACATCCCGCTTGCTTGGGCTGGAGTGGGGTGGGCTTGAGCCCGCCGCCGGACTTTCAGTCCGGCTTCTGGGGTGATGCAATTGGTCCGCAAGGGGCAGGCTGACCTGCGACCAGACAGGCCGGACTCAAGTCCGGCGGCGGGCTAAAAGCCCACCCCACTCTTGTCGGGATGGTACAAATAGCCGGAATGAAAAACGTCGATGGCGCCGATTTCTTCACGCCCCTCTGCCTAGAGTTTACGGTGGACGAGCGAGCGGGCAGAGCTGGCGCCAAAGTGAAAGGTATCAGCGCCGCTGCGCGGACGCCACGACGAGTCGTGGTAGACGTATAGGTTGAAGACGCCGCCTCCGGGAGCAATGGGACCATCGCAGGCGAGCACGAAGGTATCGTTTCCCCAAGTGATTGTGAGCGTGCTGCCCCGCACCTCGCCCGCCTTGCTGAACCCGAGCTTTTCGTTGGGCGCCAGCGAGAAGACGAAGCGCCCACGATTGGGCAGATAGAAGTAGACCGCTTCACCGCTGATACCGCCCCCCGATTCGTCGACCAGACTGCCGTTCATGCTCATACGCAGTTTGCTGAGCGTGATCGGTACGTCTTCCACCGTGTAGTCTCGTGGCGGGCCGGAGGGAAGCCGTTCCCGGCGATCGTCCTGGATAAACAGGTAGTCCACGATCTTCTGGCCCGTGCTCGGATGCGTGAACAAGTCCACAGCGATCGTATCCCGGCTGCGAACCATCTGCGGCGAAGGCAGCCGCGGTAACGGGAGTTGGCTCCATCCGCCCTCCGGTGCCAGCCCCAGCTTTTCGGCGCCCAGGCTGAGAGGTTGGAACGCGACCCGGAATATCCCTCCCGGTTGGGGTTCGATGGCGAGGTCGTATCCGAAGTACTTCTTCGTCGTGTCATCGCTCAGGAAACGGTGAAAGCCCGTGCCGACGACAAGCCCGCCGCGGCCGAGACCGCTGACTTTCTGGCCGGGCAGTTCCGGTTCGACGCGCGTCTCATATCGAAAATGAACACCCTGCTTGCTTCCCGAGCCGCTCATGATCACTTGCGCGCCTGAGCAGGCGCAGGATAGAAGCACAAACAGACTAGTTAGTCTCATATGCTCTCCTGATAATTCTGGGTTTCAGCTCCGCGACGGGCTGAAAATCCGAAAGACTCACCTCGTGCGCAAACGCGGGCGGCGCCCGGCGGCTGCGAGGCAGAACGTACATCAACGCGGACAACACCAGCAGCAACAGCGCAAAAACGGGGACGGGAACGCGGATGGAGCCGGTCAGCAGCCAGCGCCACCGTTGCTTCCGTGGCTCACCAAAGATCTGGCGCTCGAGATGGGCAGGCGCTGCCGGCGCATCCCACTGGCGCAGCAGATCGCGCAATTCGTTGTCGTTTAATGGTTCCATGTTGTGTTCGGACTCCTGTTATAGGCCGGGCGAAGCGGTGCCAGCATTCGGCGCAGGTTCTCGCGCGCCCGGTGCAATCGCGCCTTCACTGTACCGGCCTCGGCATCGACGGTTCTGGCAATCTCTTGAAGCGACAGCTCGTCGTACTCGAACAAGATGAGCGCTTCGCGTTGCAGCGGCGGCAGGGACCGGACGGCCGCTGCCACCAGCTCCGCCGTTTGCAGCGTCTCGGGATCGATCGGCTTGGCTATAAAGGCCTCCTCGTCCAACGCATCCCAGCGCTGTTCGGTCCTCCATTGCTTCCGCGCCAGGTTGCGGGCGATGGCGAGCAGAAACGGCCGGAGTGGCGCCCGCGAGGCGTCGAATCCGGCGGGGTTCCGCAGGAGCGACAAAAAGCATTCCTGCACGATGTCCTCGGCCGAAGCCGCCGAACCGGTCATGCGCCAGGCAAAGCGGTAGATCGCATCTTTGTGATCGTGATACGCCGCACGAATTTCCGGTTCGGTCATAGGCATCGGCATCGTTCGCTCGCTGTCACTCCCGTCTCATTCTATGGTTACCGGGTTGCCGGAAAAAGATACGGTCAAACCGGCTAAAATATGAAATCTCTCCCAAGGGTGGGCAATCTGGCAAAGCGCACAAAAGACAACAGGCTGCATTACGCCGTGCTGGCGCTTCTGTTCACGCTGACCGCGACTTATCACGTCCATTTTTTTCGGGATCTTTGGAAGGACTTCACTTTCCGCTATACGGCCCCGCCATTCTGGCTGAGTTCGCCGTGGCCTACCCTGACTGCCTTCATTCACGACACGGCGGAGCCGAGCGGATTAAGAACGGGCGATCGGATTCTCTCGGTGGATGGCCGCCGGATGGACGGCTTGAGCGATCTGTTGGGACCCGTGCGCCGGAAGAATCCCGGTGACTCCATTCAGGTTGTGGCCGAACGCGCGGGCCGGGCGCAAACGCACGTCGTCGTACTGCGCAGCGTGCGCACCAAGCAGATCAGCGGGCTGGTGTACACGTTCGCGGCGGTGATGTTCGTGCTGATGCCCACCGTGTCCATCCTGCTCGGCTTCGGTGTGGCCGGCGTCCGGCCGAGAGATCCAATGGCGTGGCTGCTCTTATTTTTGATGATCAGCATGGCGCAGTTCTCGGTTGGGAACGTGAACATCATGGGCTGGCCTGCCTGGATCCGTTTTCCGTCGCATGTGTACCGGTCGCTTGCGAACGTCTGGCCGGCGTGCCTGATGCTGTTTGGAATCTACTTCAATGAGCGGTGGCCGGTGGACCGCCGATGGCCATGGATCAAGTGGGTTTTGCTGGCCCCATTGATCGGGCTGCCCTGCTTGCATGCCGTTCTGAACGTTGGGATGTCGGAGGCGTTTCGCGCGGTGGAGCCGATCGCGGGTCTGGGGCCAAAAGCACAGGAAGTGTACAGATTAGTCGCGATGGCCGGTGTGGCCCTGTTCTTCTTCTCGATAGGCGGAAAAAGCCGGTATGCGAAGATCGGGCCCGATGCACGGCGGCGTTTGCGGTTGTTGTTGTGGGGGGCCATGGTGAGCATGACGCCCCTGCTCATCCTGGTTCTGTACTCCGCGCGATTCGGATTCGAAGATAATCTCTGGTCCGCGCTGGCCATCATGATGACGGTCTTGTTCCCGGTCACGATGGCCTACGTCATTGTCGTCCAAAAGGCCATGGATGTGCGCGTTGCCATTCGCCAGGGCGTACAATACACCTTTGCGCGCAGAGGCCTCCTCGTGCTGCAGGTCGCTGTCTCGGCGCTGGTGATTCTGTGGGTCGCCATCTATGCGGGCTATCCGGGCGTCGAAACCCCGCAGCGCGTGCTGGCCGCTGCCGCCGCGGTTGCATCCATTTTTCTGGTCGGCTCCTTCGCATCGAAAGTTGGAGGATGGGTTGACCGCCGCTTTTTCCGGGAAGCTTACAACGCGGATGCGATCCTGAGTGAATTGAGCGACAACGTGCGCACGATGGTCGAGACGAAGACGCTGTTGCAGACCGTCGCCGACAGGCTGGCATCCACGCTCCATGTGCCGAGCGTAGCCATGATGGTCTCAAACAACGGGCGTTTCGAGCCAGCCTACGTGGTCGGCTGCGATGACATAGCCGGAATTCGCTTCGCCGACCGCGCCGGCACGGTCGCCCGGCTCGAACGGGCCAGGAAGCCGGTGCGGCTTTACCTGGAAGACGAACGCTCCTGGGTGTACCGCCCGGACGTGAGCGACGATGAGCGGTTGTACCTCGGCAAGCTCGATTCGCAACTGCTTCTGCCGCTGACGGCACGCCAGAAGATGCTGGGTTTTATCAGCCTCGGCCGGAAGCAGTCCGATGAGCCTTTCTCACCCACTGATGTCCGCCTGCTGCGCTCAGTTGCAAGCCAGACCGGACTCGCGCTTGAGAACAGCCGCCTCGCTGCCGCCGTCGCGCAGGAGATCGCGCAGCGCGAGCTGTTCAACCGCGAACTGGAAATTGCGCGCGAGGTTCAGCAGCGTCTGTTCCCTCAAAGCTTCCCCGAGGTTCAAGGTCTCGAGTACTCCGGAACATGCAGGCCGGCGCAGGGAGTTGGCGGCGACTATTTCGACTTTCTCGACCTGCCGCAGGGAAGATTCGGCGTAGCCATCGGCGACGTATCGGGTAAGGGAATCCCAGCCGCGCTGCTGATGGCGAGTCTGCAAGCGTCGTTGCGCGGGCAGACCATCCGCCGCGTTCACAATCTGGCGGATCTGATCGGCAGCGTCAACCGGCTGATCTTCGATGCATCGCCGCCGAACCGTTACGCGACATTCTTCTATGCGCAGTACTCGCCAGCAACGCGCCTGCTGCAGTACGTGAACGCGGGCCATAACGCGCCGATCCTCTTGCGCTGCGAAGAGGCGATCCGCCTGGATATCGGGGGACCGGTAGTGGGCTTATTTCGTCAGGCGGCTTATCAGGAGGGCCGTGTGGAATTGCAGCCCAACGACCTGCTGATTCTGTTCACCGACGGCATCAGCGAAGCCATGAATCCGGCCGAGGAGGAGTGGGGTGAAGAAGAACTGGAGAAGTCGGCAAGGCAATATTGCACCCGCCCGGTCAATGAGATCATGAAGTGCCTCATCAGCGGAGCAGACGGCTTCGCCGGCGGCGCTCCCCAGCACGACGACATGACCATCGTTGTTCTGAAAGTCACCTCGCCGTCTGCAACCGCTCCCTGACGGTCGCGGCTCCGTAAGCCTTTCTGAGCCGCGACCGTCAGGAAGCGGTTTCCGTGAGATAACCGTACTACTCTAGCCGCACCTTGGCCAGGTAGATACTCGCCTTGCCCTCGTGGCTGGAATAGTAACTGACCCAGAGCAGATTCTGATGCCAGACCAGTCCGGCGTAACTGGTGTCGCCGCCCGAGGGGAGGGGCAGTAACTCGGTCAAGACGCCGGCCTCGGGATCGAGTTGGCAGACCGAAGTCCGCACCTCGTTGTCGTAGAGCCGGACCACGGCGATCAGGCGCTTGTCGGGAAGCCTGATCATGTGAGGACCGCCGACCCGCACGCCCAGGTCCTTCCAGGTCCACTCCCGGTAGGGCGGAGCGGCGCGGCCCAACTGGGCGGTGGAAGAGCCCCGGTCGCGGCGCAGAAGGCACAGGGCCGTACCGTCTTCCGTGAACAGGATGGAGCTTTCGTTGGGGTAATCCCGTTCGAACAGACGTTCGACAATCGGCGTGAAGTTTTGCCCTTCTCTGCCCGAATATAGGCGCACAAAGCGATCTTCCGCCGTGCTGTAGCCGGCGCTGAGGCCCGTGTCCCGATTCCAGGAAACACGCCACAGCCAGAAGTTCGGCTCGCCGATATTCATGGGCTCGCTCCACTTCTTTCCATCGGAGGAGAACCAGGCCATGGACTGGTGCCGCGCCGATGCCGGCTGTCGGAGCGCCGACGCCGCCGTCAGCATCAGGCGGCCTTCCGGCGTGATCGAGAGCTTGGGATCCCGCAGATCGCCAGTGGCCGAAGCGACGAGCCCCACTGCTTTCCACTCGCGGCCGTCGCGCGACTCCAGCACTCGCAGGGCGCCGTCCGGCGAGACATGCTTCTCGGCTTCGCGGAAGGTGCAATACCAGCGCCCCTTGTACCGGATCAGGTCGGTGAAGGCGTTGTGCGCTCCCTGGTCCCAGATCTTGCGGACCTCAACCAACTCAGCGGCGAAGGCCGAAAACACGAAGAAGAGCGGAAGAATTGAGGCGAGCCGCATATCCATTATCCGGGCTCGCTGCGGAAGGGCTTCAGGCGCGGCGCCATCACGTCGCGTTCCCAGTCCGCCAGCTTCGCCTTCAGGCTGGCGGCTCGCCCCGGCATGCTCTTTAGGAGATTGTCGCTCTCCCTCTCGTCCCGCGCCAGGTCGAAGACGAACTCCTCGCCTGCATCCGAGATATATTTGAGGTCGCCGTCGCGAGCCGCCTTGCGCACGCGGTCGCCACGCTTATAGCGCCAGAATACAAGGCGCGGTGAAGCACGCCGCCCGGACTTGAGAAACGGCATCAAGTCGATGCCGTCGAAGCGCGGCTCCTTGGGCTTGCCGATACCCACCGCCGAGAGGAGCGTCGGGAACCAGTCCATGGTGAGCGCGACCTGGTCTATCGTGCCGCCGGCGGGCAGGGCCTCTGGCCAGCGAGCCATGCACGGCACTCGGACGCCGCCCTCGAACAGCGAACTCTTACGTCCGCGCAAAGCGCCGTTGCTGCCGTTCGGATCCGCCCCATTGTCGCTGAGGAAAACGACGATCGTATTCCCGGCAGCTCCCATCGCATCCAACTGCGCAAGCACCGTTCCGATCTTTGAATCCATTCGCTCGACCATCTTGGCATAGGTCGGACGGTGGCCATTTCGCCACTCCGCCGTGCCGCGCGCATCCGGGTCCTGAATCGGCGTATGCGGCGCATTGAACGGCAGATAGAGGAAGAATGGACGGCTCTCCCGCCGCTTCAACCAGTTCACTGCCTCCGCGGCAAAGAGTCTGTCAGGTAGCCTTCGCGCTCGACTTTCTCGCCGTTTCGGTACAGGTACGTGCCGCCGTCTTTTTCGGGCTCGCGATGAGTAAAATAATCCGCTCCGCCGCCCAGGATGCCGAAGGACTCGTCAAAGCCGTGGCGATTCGGCCAGAACTGCGGGCGGTAACCAAGGTGCCACTTGCCGAAACATCCCGTATCGTACCCGGCCTGCTGAAACGCGCGCGGCAGCGTGTACTCGGTCGTTGGAAGACCCAACTCACCGCGTTTCTGGAGCCAGATGGCGTCATCGTATCGCCCGACGTCGCCCAGACCGATCGCACATTCCAGGCCGCCCACGCGTTGTTGGTAGCGGCCGGTGAGCAGGGCCGAGCGGGTCGGGCTGCACTCGGGTCCGTTCGAATAGCACCGCGTGAACCGCACACCGTGGCGCGCGAGCGAATCCACATGCGGCGTGGAGATGTCGCGGCAGCCGTAGCAGCTGAGGTCCGCCGAGCCAAGATCGTCGGCCACCACCAGTACGACGTTCGGCCGCTTTGCCGCGCCAAGAGCCGGCGCAGCCATGAGGGTCTTTAAGAAGCTTCGGCGCTGCATGGATGTTCGGCCATGCTAGGCCAAATCTTCCGTGCCCGTCAAGTAGTTCTGCGGTACAATCGCGATCAAATGAAAACGTCGCGTCGTTCCGCAATTGCCGCGCTCGCGGGAGCTGCCCTCGCTCCGTCCATCGGCCGCTCCGCTCAAAAGGCCACCGCCTTCGCTCTCATCGGCGACCGCTACCACAACTCGGACTATATCCGGACGGGGCTGAACCGGACCATCGCAAAGGATCTCGGCGTGTCAATCGACGCATCCGATGAAACCCGGATGCTCACCGCCGAAACTTTGAACGGCTACAAGCTTCTGATCATTCTCCGGGATGGCATGATCTGGCCCGACGGCTATCCTGACGAGACGACCAACGCCGCATGGGTCAATACGGGCAAGCCGAAGCTGGTCTTCGATCCGCCGATGCAGCCCACGCCGGCCAAGCCGCAGTTCTGGATGAAGCCCGAACAGGGGAAGGCCGTTCGCCGATTCGTCGAGACTGGCGGCGCGGCGCTCTTCCTGCACAACGTGACACATGTAGGGCTCACCGACCCCGACTTTCGCCATGTCCTCGGCGCCGCCTATGCCGGACACCCGCCGATCCGGACGTTCAAGGTGAAGGTGAAGAATGCGGATCACCCCATCACCAAAGGGGTCCGCGACTTCGTCGTTACCGACGAGCAGCACTATATGGAGTACGACAAGGACCCGAAGGACATTTTCCTGGAGACGGTGAACGAAGAAGGCCTCGACTACCGCAAGCAGGGGGCCATCGCCCCGGGAGGCTGGGCCTACGATTATGGGAAAGGCCGCATCTGCTACCTTTCCCCCGGCCACCTGCTGACAGTGCTTTGGAACCCCGAATACATCAAGCTGCAGCAGAACGCCGTCCGTTGGCTGCTGCGGCGAAGCGCGTGAACCCGGCTCAGGCCGAGCGCATCCGCTTAAAGACGAGCAGTGCGATGCCGCCACCCAGGAGCAATGCCCAGGTGCGTGGCTCAGGATTCGCTATTATCCCGACCTGGATGCCGCGCCATTCCTCAGCCCCACCATCGAAAGCGAAGGACGCGTGGGCGCCGTTGAGGCGAACGACTCCGTTGCCTTCGGCGCCTCCCACAGTCGAGACTTGGTTCCCGCCAACCACCTGAAGGGTTCCACAACCCTGGGAACCGCACCCCGAGCTCAACACTTCCAGTGCAGGATCGTCAGCGAAAATGAAGCCGGGGCCGTTCAGGCTGACGATCGCCAGCAGCGGATTCAGGACGGGTTCCGAGAAAGTAACCGTGTTGGCAAGTCCGCCCTTGATAGCGATGATGTCGGGGTCCGGTGGAGCGTTATCCACGAACGGGCTGAGATAGGGATCCGGTGGAATCCAGTAGTTCGTTCCGCCCGCAGTCTGGGCGAAAAATATGTTCCCGCTATAAATCACATTCACTGTTGCCCTGGGAGTTGTGATGGTTCCCACAACTTGACCCGTTGTGACAGCAGTCCAATCGGTCCAAAAGATGGTCGCTCCCATGCCGATTTGCGTCCCGGCAGCGAGCGACAGGGCCAATAACAGCTTCTTCATTCAATCGTCCTCTCAGTAGTTTTTTGTGGCGCCCAATAGCATCGTAAGTCCTTGCAAAGCCTGGGACAATGAAAACTTTTAACGATTTGGACGGATTCGTACGCTCGTGCCGGCCGCCGCCTGAATAATTGCGCTATACATTACAGAGTATGACTGCCCAGGAAATCGTCGCGGCGCTTCAGTCTCTCGGCACCGAGCAGAACCGGAAAGTCTACGCTCGGCACGGCTCTGGCCCAAACGTTTTCGGCGTCAGCTTCGCCAACCTGGAAAAGCTTCGCAAGCAGATCAAACGCGATCATGCTCTTGCCGCCGAGTTGTGGAGCACCGGGAATTTCGATGCCTGCAATCTCGCAACGATGATCGCCGATCCGGGGAGGATGACGGCTAAGGATCTCGACCATTGGGCAAAGCGAATCGGCAACTCTTGTCTGGCCGGATTGTTCGCCCGGAATATCGCGTCGAAGACCGCGTTCGCGAAAGAGAAAGCGGAACGGTGGTCGGAGTCGAAGGACGAGTTAACCGGCGAGGCCGGTTATGGGGTGCTTGGCTGCCTGGCGATGAACGACCGGGAGACAGCCGATGCCTATTTCGAGGAATGGCTTGGCAGGATCGAAGCCGGAATCCACCAAGCGCCGAATCGCGTCCGGTATGCCATGAACAATGCCGTGATCGCGATCGGCATCCGGAATCCGCGCCTGCGGAAACTGGCCTTGGCAGCCGCCGGCCGCATCGGAAAAGTCCACGTGGATCACGGCGAGACGGATTGCAAAACGCCGGACGCGGCGGCATACATCAAGAAGGCCGCCGGGCGTGCGCGTGGTGCATCCTGATCTGGGCTGCCACGCCTAGCCGTCGGCCGGAGTCAACTGGTAGGCTTCTCGGGCAGCTTGAATCCGAGGTAGGTGCCGGAACTGACTCCCATAAGGATGAGGAGCTGGTTGTCGAGCTCCGGAAACAGCAGATCGCGGAACACCGTGATCGTAAAATACCCGCCGAGGGCGATGGTCCAGGTGAAGATTTGGAGCCGATGGAAGCTGATTCCGCAGTCATCCGAGAGGATGTCGAAGAACCAGCCCTGGGAAGGGGCGGCGGTGAGCGCCGGATTGTGTTTCAGTTCCGCCTGCAGGGCGGCCAGCCGGGCTTCTTTCTCTTGTAGTTCACGCTCCATATCGGCCAGATTACTTGGCACGGGGGCTGGGGCCATCTGCGTAGCTGTGCCGCCGGAACTGGCGCCCTGTGCTCGGGCAACGGCGGCCGCCGCCGCAGCCTGTCCGGCCTGGACCTGCTGCCGCAAGCCAGGTTGGGCCGGCGTGCCATCCAGCCGTTCGATAATGCCATCGCGTTCCGTGACCAGCGCGCGGCGCCGCTCGACCGCCGAAGTCCACTTGTTGGAGTCGACCGCGACGGCAGCCAGGCCCGTTGCCCCGCTGATGCCAATCAGGGCGAGGATGCCGTTGCTGAGCTGTGCCGCGGAGTCGGTGAGCAGCGAGATATAGCACCAGCCGGTCAGCACCAGAAGAAACCAGATCGCCATCTGAGTTCGCGCAAGGCTGTAGGTGCATTTCTTGCCGCCAGCCACTGGTACCGGCGGCACATCTCGCAACAGGTCTGAATTACGGGCGAGCCACACTGTAGAAATCGCTAGGAGGCCAAGCGCTACGTACACCAGCCAGTCATACCAGGGCTTGACGTTGAGCAGCAGCCGCACATTGCTTGCGAGGGGCTCTTTGCCGGACAGCCCCATGGAGAGAGGAACGCTGCCATCCGTCGAACGGCGCGCTGATATCAGGACCTGCCGCCAGCTCTCGGATTCCTTCTGGTAGTCGGGCACCAAATCGAATGCCAACCGGCGAACCGATTGGGCCGAGGGTCCGGTCAAGGCAGCCTTGACGCTCGGCAGCGGACGATAGTCGAGAAACAGAATAATCTCATTGAGATCCTCTGGCTTTGTGACCCAACTGTCCAGGTTGGCGACATCAACCACGATGCGGTTCTTCAGGCGCACTGTCGCAGCGTCTTTTGCGTTGGCGTTCTCGACTCTTAAGACGACGGGCGGCTGCTTTTCCGCGGCCTTTTCCGAATTGCCGGTCGGCGCCTGAGCGGCGAAGGCAATCGACATCGACAGGATACTTGCCATCCGAAGCATTCTCATCGGAACCTCCCAATGGGCATCTCCATCTTCGAAAGATGGGTGTCGGTAGTATATATCAACCCGGTTGGCGCGCGGGTATCCTGATTTGGCATGCGACGCCGCGTGAATGCACCCGATACGTTGTTCTGTTGCGCGTTTTTGATAATGTCCCCTTGAGCGTTCATTAGAAATGTCCCCACA
>JBBDWK010000099.1:0-39890 GCA_040902885.1 Bryobacteraceae bacterium
ACCGCGACGGCTCGCTGACGCTCGCCGTCACCCACAGATTTCCCCGACGAGGCTCATTTTGGAGCCCTCACCTGCCTCGATTCAGGCCAGTCCACCCAAATGTGCCGGGGTAGCGGATTCCTCACGGACCTTGCTACATGGAATCAGGGTTGGGACGACCTCCGGGGCGTTGATTATCTTTCGATAGTTGGCAATCTCATGGGGAGCGGGAGCTTGGGCGGCGTAAGCGACGGACTTGTCAGCGTCACGAGTGCCTCCGGCGGCTCTTTCCCCGGAGTGACAGACGACCGCACCCGCGTGGTTCCGTACTGTCACACAACGGGAATCGGCGGGGCTCTCCTGAACTGCCCCGCCGGTGCTTTTGGCATAGCAAACGTGAACTCGAGCACGCACCTCACTTGGCAAATCATAGACCCCTTCCTCCGCGGCGATCCGAGTTGGCGGAACTATGGAACGTCGCTTGACCGAGATCCGGTCCTAAGTCGGGCCGGTGGTCTTTTCTTCTTGCTCGGCGATGAGCAAGGCCGCACCTACACTGGTTCGAGCCAAGTATGGTTCACTCCAACAACCGGCCAAGCTATCGCCATGGTCAAAGCTGACGCCGGGATTGCTTACCACGACCTGTTGCCGATCGGCAGTGGGACGGCAACTGTTCGGTTCACAACCGGAGACTTCGGCGCAAGCGCCACTGTAATCGCAGGCGCCACCGTGGTGAATCGTTCGAAGTTGGGACCTCAGATGGCTCTGGTCGCACCTGCAACAAATCATTTATCGGGACTTTCGCGCACGAGTCGGATGTTGGTCTCGATCTATGGGACGGGTCTGACCGACCCAGGCCAGTTCTCGGCTCCCGGGCTGCCGTTGCCATCCACCCTCGGCGGCACGACCCTGAACTTATCGGGACAGCCCGTTGGAATCATCTATGCGAGCCCAACCCAAATCAACGCTGTACTTCCTGACAACGTCCCGCCATATGGCCTGCTGAACCTGACTCGCTCGGCGGGGAGTCATTCGTTGGGAATCGTCTTTCAAGAGTCACAGCCGAGCTTATTCACTGCGAATGGTCGAGGCACCGGTGCGCTCGCGGCGCAAAAGGCCGACTACTCGGCTCTTTCGACGTCGAACCCCGCTCGACCGGACGAAGTAATCATCATCTATGGCACAGGGCTCGGCGTCAACAGCTCCCGCGTGGTAGCGACGATAGCGGGACAACGAGCACTCGTTCACTACGCCGGCCCTGCACCCGGATTCGCCGGCCTTGATCAGTTCAATATCCAAGTTCCAGCTACGGCTCCAGAAGGCGACGCCATCGCGGTGCAAATCGATGTGAATGGACGATCCACCAATATCGGCACAGTTCCCGTCCGGCACTAACCCTTTGCAGCCTGCAGAAGCCAGCAGGGATCTGGCCAATGCTGTTCCGAAGTGCGCCGCCGCTCCAGAGCTTCACTATGTGTCTCCGTCGGTAGAGCCGAGGCGAAATGGCCTACAACTGCTCGCCCCGCACCAAATCTTCCAAAGTTTCGCGGGCACGAACAATTTTCCAGCAGCTTCCTTCCACCAGCACCTCCGCAGGACGCGGGCGCGAGTTGTAGTTGGAGGAAAGAACGAAGCCGTAAGCTCCGGCTGCGGCCACCGCGAGAAGATCGCCGGGAGCCACATCCGCCATGCTGCGGTCGCGCGCCAGAAAGTCGCCGCTCTCGCACACCGGGCCAACCACATCGGCCACGATAGATTCTCGATCGCTCCGCTTTACCGGGATGATCTCATGATGGGACTGGTAGAGTGCCGGGCGAATCAGATCGTTCATGGCCGCGTCCGCCACAATGAACTCCTTGCGGCCGCTCCGCTTGCGATAAAGAACCCGGGTAAGAAGGATTCCGGCCGGTCCAACGATCGAGCGCCCGGGCTCAACCATTAAATCGAAGCCCCGCCCTTCCACTTCCGAGCGCAGGCGGGCGATAAAGCCGCGAATCTCGGGCGCCTGCTCCTCGGAACGGTAAGCGATGCCCAGCCCGCCTCCGAAATCGACGTGGCGGATGTCGTGGCCTGCAGCGCGCAGCCGCTCGGCCAGCGCCAGGACTTTGCCCACCGCCTCGACGATGGGGCCGGTGTCCAGAAGTTGCGAGCCGATGTGGCAGCTCACTCCCGCGGCCTTCAAGTTGCGGAGAGAGCGTGCGCGGCCGTAAATGCCATCCACCTCCGCGATGTCGATGCCGAATTTGTGCTCGCGCAGTCCGGTCGCAATATAGGGATGCGTGGCGGCGTTCACGTCCGGATTCACGCGAAGCGCGAAGCTCGCTGTCACTCCATGGCGGGCTGCCAGCGCATCGATGAGAGCTAGCTCGGCTTCGGATTCGCAGTTGAAGCTGTGAATGCCTTCGGAGAGCGCGTAGTCCACCTCTTCCGCGGTCTTGCCCACGCCTGAAAAGACCACCTTCTTCGGGTCTCCGCCGGCCTTGAGCACGCGGAACAACTCACCGCCGGAAACAATATCGAACCCGCTGCCCGCGCGGGCGAGAACACTCAGGATGGCCAGGCTGGAGTTGGCCTTCACCGCATAGCAGATGGTATGCGGCAGACCGGCCAGGGCTTCGTCATAAGCGCGGTAATTGTCGAGGATGGTCCGGGCCGAATAGACGTAGCAGGGCGTTCCCGCCTTTTTTGCAATTGCGGCAAGATCCACGCCGTCGCACAGAAGAGAGTTGTCCTGATAGTGGAACATAAAAACGAAACAGGCGGATCTGTTCAGGATACGCCCTGTTCAGGATACCTTGATCACCACGACGGTCTGATCGTCGAAGGCCACGCTTCCAAACCGGTCGACGTCCGCGAAGATGGCGTCCCGGATCTCGGCCGAGGATTGGCCGGTCAGCGGGGGAACCAAGCGGGCCAATCTGCCCCGGCCGTACTCTTCGCCGAAGCCGTCCGTGTGATCGGTGATTCCGTCGGAATATAGTACCAGTGTATCGCCTGGCTCGGCCTGAAGGACCGTCTCTTCGTAGTCGCAGTTCGCCAGCAGGCCGAGCGGAACGCCTTCGGCGCGGACGCGCACGTTCTGGCCCTCGCGGAACACCATAGGCGTAAAGGCGCCCGCATTGGCAACCGTGAAAGTGCGCGTTTGGGGATCCCAGAGCATCAGCAGCAGCGTGACATAGCGCGACTCCACCTTGCGGCCGATGAGCGCCTCGTTGAGCGCCTTCATCAGCACGCCGGGCTGGGGGCGGCGCGGCGCCAGGGTCCGGAGCAGCCCGCTGACCAGCGCGCCGAACAGGGCCGCGGCTACGCCTTTGCCGCTCACGTCGCCGAACGCCAGCACGGCCCGGTCGTCGGAGTGTTCGAAAAAGTCGTAGATGTCGCCGCTGATTTCGCGCGCGGGCCGCAGCCCGGCGGCCACTTCAAGCCCCAGGATCGGCGGCGCCTGGGCTGGAAGAATCAGCCTCTGCAGCTCGCTAGCCGCGGCCAGGTCCCGCTCCATGCGATGCTCGCGGTCGGCAACCTCCTTGTAGAGTCTGGCGTTTTCGAGCGATGTGGCGATCTGTGGGGCGAGAAGCGAGAGAAGGCGTACGTGGTCGTCGGTGAAGAAGCCGACCCGGTCGCTTTCGAGGTCCATCACGCCGATCACCCGATCCTTGGAGACGAGAGGCACCGCGACTTCCGAGCGAACGCCGGCATGAGAGGCGATGTAGCGCGGGTCGGCCAGCGTATCGTGTACGCGAACCGGCTCCCGCGATACGACGGCTGCGCCCGTGATGCCCTTGCCCAGGGGCAGGTTGTCCATCTCGATGCGCTGGTCGTAGCGGCTGCTGAAACGGTGCCGCAGGGTCTGCCGTTCTTCGTCCACCAGCAGAATGCTGAAGGCATCGTAGTTGATCAGGTTCCGGACGGTGGTCGAAATCTTCTTCAGCAGCTCGTCCAGATTCAGCAGGGACGAGAATTCCTGGGAGATATTGGCCAGGGTTCGCAGCGTGCGGTTCTGGCGCTCCACCCTCCAGTAGAGCCTGGCGTTGTCTATGGCGGTGGCGACGCGCGACGCGATCAGCAGCAGCAGATCGCGGTCGTATTCCGTGTATCCGTTCAACTGGGCGGATTGCGCGTCGATAACGCCCACCAGCCGTCCGCGCGCGATCATGGGAACGGCCAGCTCAGTGCGCACCGCGTCTACCGCGTTGAGATAACGCGGGTCCTCCCGGACGTCTCCCACCAGCACGGGCTCGCGGAGCTGCGCCGCCACGCCGGTGATGCCCTCGCCGAGCTTCACCACCAGGTTCCGCACCACCTCCTGGCGGTGTCCCAGCGCATGGCGAATGCGCAGTTCCTGACGCTTCTCGCTGTAGAGGAGAATGGCGAAGATCTCGCAATCGATGACCTTCTTGACGATCCCGCTGACGCTCGCCAGGAGTTGATCGAGGTCTAGGGTCTCGGAGGTGACCGCGGACACTTCGAGCAGAAAGTCGAGCAGATCGGAGCGCTCCCGGAAGCGTGCCGGCGCCGCGGCTTGTGAGCGAGGAGGCATCAGACGGCCGCCTGTACAATCCGCACACTGGCGCTGGCGCCGATGCTGCGCATTTCCGGGCCAACCACTTGACGCAGCAGCGCCACGTCGTGGGCGGTGGCGCCGGACGGACCGAACCCGGTGGAAGTCTTGACGAAATCGGCCTGAGCCATTTTGGCGAGCGTACAGCCGACGGCCTTTTGGTGGTCGTCGAGCAGGGCGGTTTCAAGGATGACCTTCACGACGGCGCCGCCGCGATGAGCGGCCTTGACTACGGACTGAATGTCGAGCTTCACGGTATCGTAGTCGCCGGACCGCAGCGCCCCGACGTTGACGACCATGTCGATCTCCTGCGCTCCGACGCGGACTGCAATCTCGGTTTCGGCGACTTTAGCCCCGGTGCTGGTAGCGCCGAGGGGAAAACCCACGACGGTGCAGACCTTGACGGGCGATCCCGCCAGCTCGGAAGCCGCGAGCGCCACCCAGACAGGGTTGATGCAGACGCTGGCGAATGCGAACTCGCGCGCTTCGCGGCAGAGCTTCACCACGTCGTCGCGAGTGGCTTCGGGACGGAGCAGAGTGTGATCGATGATCCCGGCGTCAACGCGAGTGACCCGGTGGCAGGCGGAGACGCGATCCGCGCCCGAGGCGACAATCTCCGTCATGGCAGCGCGGTCGACGCGAGCCAGGATCTGCTCGCCAATCTCTTCTACGAGTTGTTCCAGCTCGGTCTGGGTCAAGGAAGTGTTCCGCCTAGCGTAAAGACATTAGAATCATGGTGTTTACTGAGTTTTGGAGGAACTTTCATGATACCACAGAGCTGCCCAGAGTGAGTCCGGCATTTGCCGCGAGCGAGAAGTCCGAGAACTCGCCGTGACGGAGTTTGGGAAATGCCGCCGCGGCGATCATGGCGGCGTTGTCGGTGGAAAGGGCTGGCGAGGGGAAGAAGACCGGATAGGGCAAGCGCGCGGCTTGGGCTGCGGCGCGCAAGCCGGAATTGCACGCCACGCCACCGGAGATGATTAAGACGCGCGCGCCGATGGCTTCCGCGGATGCCGCCGCCCGCCGCAGGAGTTCCTCGATCACCGTCCGCTGGAACCCGGCCAGCAGGTCCAGCGTGGTCTGCGGGGTGTTCGAGAGCAACTCCTCGAATGCCGGCTTATGCAGCTTCCGGCGCCGCGCGATCTCTTCGGCCATGTCCCGCCCCTCCACCCAGCGCAGAACGGCGGTCTTCAACCCGCTGAAGCTGAAATCGAGAGCGTTGCCTTTCATCTTGGCGAGGGTGAATTTGACCGCCTTGGGGTCGCCATAGAGGGCGAGGCGATCGATGATGGGGCCGCCGGGGTAGCCGAAACCCAGCAGCTTGGCGACCTTGTCGAAGGCTTCGCCCGCGGCGTCGTCGCGCGTTTTGCCCAGCAGACGGTAGCGATAGCCTTCCTGGACCTCGAAGAGATGCGTGTGGCCGCCGCTGACCACCAGCGCCAAGGCGGGAAACTCGACGGAGGCGGCCTCCAGGACTACCGCGTGGATGTGGCCTTCAATGTGGTTCACGCCGATCAGGGGAATTTGCCTGGCGAAACAGAGCGATTTGGCGTAAGTGAGACCGACCAGCAGAGAGCCCGCGAGGCCAGGGCCAACGGTCACCGCAATGGCCGACAAGTCTTCGTAGCCGGTGTAGGCCCTTTCCAGCGCCTCGCGGACCACGGGCACGATGGCCCGAAGATGTTCGCGCGAGGCCAGCTCAGGCACAACTCCGCCATACTTGCCGTGCGTGTCGAGCTGCGAGGCGACTACGGAGGAGAGCAGCTTCGAGCCGTCTTCAACCACAGCGGCGGCGGTTTCATCGCAGGAAGACTCGATACCCAGAATGCGCATCCGGACCTAGTCGGACTCCATCAGTTTCAACACGCGATCCACTAAGTCAGCCGGAAGCGCTAACGACAAATTCACGTTACGCCCGGTGCGTTCAACAGTTACACTGTCGTAAATCCGCAACATCTCCCGATCGCCTTCGGGAGCGCTCAGGCGGCCAAGCGCAATCACGCCGCGCAGCGTATTTACGATTGCCTCGCAGCCGGAGTCCGTCCGGCATTCACAGGCGGCGCGGGCGTCAATGCCCGTGTGCAGATCGGCTGCGAACGTCGCGCTTTCGAGACTGGCCAGAACCTTGCGAAGGTTCGCAATATTTCCCTCGCTCGTGAGAGCCTGCGCCGCCAGTTCCGCAAACCCAGCCCCGGCGATCCAGCCTTCGCTGGCGGCCGGAAGCGCCTGCGCCATCCGCAGCAGGCGGCCGCCGCCATTTTGACGGTCGAGCGCTAGTTTCACACCCGCTTCGGTTCCTGCCACAGCCGTGTCAGGGCTCAGGATGGCTAGAGCCGCGCCTTCACGACGGTAGAGCGTCTGCCCTTTATAACTGGACTGCTCCATCCCGTCGATCCGGGTGCTCTTGAAGTTCCCGCGAGCCAGAGCGACCACGGCCTCTCCAGTTGCGGCAATGAGCATCTCCTTCACGTCTTTTCTGGGATCGAAGCCGGTGCGGGCGGCGAACTCATCCACATTCGGGAACTGGCGCCCTGCCATCAGTTTTCGGTAGACCGGCGCGGCGCGCAGTTCTTCCATGCGCACTCCGGCTAAGACGATCGTATTCTCCGGGATCATTTCCGTGAACCTGGAATCGAGGCGCAACCCCGCGTCCTGGCGAGAGCCGCAGCCGGCCGCAATCAGCCAGAGCGCGGGCAGGGCGCCGGCCCAGAGTTGCTTGAGTGGCATCACTCCTCTATTAACGCAGAATCGGAAGGCGAAGTTCGAAGGGTATCCTTGGAATATGCGTGTAGACGCGCACCAGCACTTCTGGGACCTCGACCGGTTCACCTACGCGTGGATGCCCGGCCCTCCGTCGCGTCTGCGGCGAAACTTCCTGCCTCGTAACCTGGAGCCCATCCTGCGCGCGCACCGTTTCGACGGCAGCGTGGTAGTTCAGGCCAATACGCTCCATGAGGAGACGCGTTGGCTTCTGGATCTTGCGAGCGAGCACGTGTTCATCCTGGGAGTAGTGGGATGGGTGGACTTGACCGCCGCGGATTTGCCCGCGCGTCTGGATGAGTTTCAGAAGCATCCGAAGTTCAAAGGCGTCAGACATCCCGTGCACGACGAGCCGGACCCCGAATGGCTGCTACGGGAGCCGGTGATTGAAGGCCTGCGCGAGCTGGCCCGCCGCGGCTTGCCATACGACCTGCTGTTGCAGCCGCGGCACCTTCCGCTCGTGCCCCGGCTGGCCGATCGCGTACCCGGCCTGCGGATGGCGATCGATCACATTGCCAAGCCGCCGATAGTTACCGGAAGACTCAACGGATGGGCGGACGACATGGCAAGGGCGGCGCAAGTGCCCAACCTGTGGTGCAAGCTCTCGGGAATGATCACCGAGGCGGACCATGCGCACTGGCAGCCAAGCGATCTGCGGCCTTACCTCAAGCACGTGCTGCGCGTCTTTCCTCCGGACCGGCTGATGTTCGGCAGCGACTGGCCGGTCTGTCTGCCAGCGGGTACGTGGAAGCGTGTTCTGGCGGGCTTCACCCAGGCGACAAGCCCGATTCCGACGGAGATTCGCAACGCCATTCTGGGGGAGAACGCGATGAAGTTTTACGGTCTGGAAAAAGCTCGCGATGCGGCGAGCGGCGGTCTATGATCGATGAATCGCAGCCGCAGCCGTGAGGACCGCGCTGGCGCCAATCAAAGCCTGCATTACCGAGGTTTTGGTTAGCAGGAGCGGTTGCCGAGGCGTCGGCGACATCCGAGAGCATTTAAGACGCCTTATGCTAAGTTGCCGCCGCTTAGGTTTCCGACCACACGTCCTGGGGGCCGCGGAGGTTGCGCAGGAACCGCGCCAGGCGCTTCCAGCCGTGCGGGGTGACCTGGGTATGGTCGGTGTCGAGATAGCGAAGGGAGCGGAAGTTTTCGAGCAGGCGCAGGCCTTCGTCGGATACCTTCGTCTCCCACAGCACGAGGTCGCGGAGATAGTGCAGACCTTCCAGATGCGCGAGGCCGTCGTCGTCCACCTTCGTGCCGCCCAGATGCAGCACTTCGAGCAGGCGCAGGCTTTTCAGATAACGCAGGCCGTGGCCGGTAATTCCGGTAAGACCTAGATTCAAGTTGCGTAGCGAGCGCAGGCGGCGCAGCGAGGCCAGGCCCCGGTCGCCGATGCCGGTGCCGTAGAGCGAAAGCTCGCGGAGCATGGGCAGGCATTTGAGAGATTTAAGGCCGGCATCGGTGATCCGGGTGTGCGCCAGGTCGAGCTTCTCCAGCGCCGGAAAAGAGGGCAGATGCTCCAGGCCCCGGTCGGTCAGGGCAGTTTCGTCCAGCAGAAGCACCTTCAGGGCGCGGAGGCCGCCGAGGCTCTTCAATCCGGCGTCGGTGACACGCGTGCGCCCCAGATTCAGTTCCTGAAGCGACTTCATATTCGCGAGATGAGCCAGATCGCGGTCGCCGATGCCGGCGAAGCGGGGCCATTCGTCGAGGAAGCCGTGCAGGTCGCCGGAACGGAGCCCGGCAAGCCACGAGAAATCGATGCACTGCGGGTCCGGGTGGAAGAGGAGCGCCTTTCCCCGAGGAGTCACGACCGGGCCCCAGGCGGCGCCGAGCGTCTCGCGGCGAGCCTGAATGTTGTTCTGGTCGCGGATCGAAAGCTCCCCCACGGGCCGGTCTTGCGGGAATAGCACCAAACGGCCTTCGAGGCCGGCCAGATCGGTGAGGCCGCGGGCGATCAGGTCGGCATTCTCACCGTGGAGAGCGCCGGTCGAGACGCCCCAGTTGGGGCCATTGGCCAGCCGGGCGCGCGCCTGCCGGCTGCGCCATTCCAATTGGCCGGCGAGCTCCTGGAGTACATCGCGCCCGGCTTCCCCAGCGCGGTTGCGCAAGGCGGATGTGGCGGATTGGGCAAGCGCCGCCGTTTCGGTTTCAATGCGGTCAAGCCGGTCCAGAATCACGGCAGTGGCGCGGATGACGCGCACCAGCTCCGCGACGGTGCCAACCCCATCAACGGCGGCCGGCTGGAGTTCCCATTCCGACAGCAGGGAACGCAATCGCTCCTCGTTGCCTTGCTGGTAGGCCAGGTTGGCTTCGGCCATCAGGCGCCCGCGCTGGCCGCGCTGGCTTTCGTCTTCACAAAGGTCGGGGTGCAGCTTGCGAGCCGCCTCCCGGTAGAGTTTCTTGAGGTCTTCGCTCTCGTGTCCGGGGTGAGGCAGGCGGGCGTTGTATCGGAGGCACTCCTGGAGCGAAATTTGGGCGCGGCGGCGGGCGGTCTCGGCATCCTCAGCGGACTCCGCGGCGAGTTCCGCTTCCACCTGGTCGAGCTCGGCGTATCGCACTCCGACTGTTTGATAGTAACGGCGCTCGAAGGCCTGCAACTCTCCACGCAGCGTGGCGAGATCGAGTTCCCGCTGGACCAGGAGGGTCTCAAGCTGCGCGAGGTCGACTCGCTTCCGTTCGAGTTCGCGTTCTTCCGGCGTCATGTGGCGCGGCGCAATCCGGCTTGGCGTATTTTATCAGGGACGGGCTGGAAGATCGAAACCGCTCTTCTTCAGGATGGCGCGGGCTTCCGGGCTGGTCAGAAAAGCGACGAATCGGGCGGCGTCGTTCACGTGGCGGCTGGACGCAACCACTCCCCCGGTCTGGCGGATGGGGCTATGCAGCGCGGCTGGAAGGAGCAGGCCGCCGCGGTCATGGACCAGCGACCAGGCGGTCACGGCAGCTTCGGCGTTCCCCGTTTCGGCGAACTGAAAGGCCTGGAGGACGTTTTCGCCGTAAACAATCCGTCCTTCCAGTTGGCTCCAGATTCGTTTCAGAGCTTCCTTTGCCGCTACCCCGTATGGGGCGTGCGATGGGTTGGCGATGGCGATGTGGCGGATGGAGGGCGGTACGAGCCCGTCGAGCGATCGGATCTTGCTATCCGCGGACCAGAGACCCAGACGGCCAAGCGCATAGGTGCGAACCGAATCCGGCCTGAGATGGCCAGCCTGGGTAAGCGCATTTACATAAGAGTCGTTTGCCGAAAGGTAGATGTCGTAGGGAGCGCCATTCTCGATCTGCCGCGCGAGCTGGCCGCTCGAGCCGTAGGTGATCCGGACCTTGACTGGCGCACGCTTTTCGAAAGCGAGCCGAAGCGAGGGACCGGCGCGGTTCAGGTCCGAGGCGGCGGCGACGAGGAGTTCCTGGGCGCTGGCTGGCAAGCCAATTGCCATGAGCAAGATGAGAACAATAAAGAAGCTTGACAATAGAGGACTAACATTTAATAATGAGAATGAACTAACCGGGCGGGAAATCGACCACCATCCCCTGCTCGATAGCAGTAAGGAGGCTTTTCTTAGTATGGGCAAGATCATTGGAATCGACTTGGGCACGACGTTCTCGGCTGTGGCCGTAATGGAAGGCGGTCAACCCACCGTCATTACGAATCAGGAGGGGTCCCGCACGACTCCGTCGGTTGTGGCCTTTACCAAATCGGGGGAACGTCTTGTCGGCCAGGTGGCCAAGCGCCAAGCCATTACCAATCCCGAGAATACCATCTTCTCCATCAAGCGCTTCATGGGGCGCCGCTCCGAGGAAGTCACTGAAGAGATGAAGATGGTCCCCTATAAGGTGATCCGCGGGGACCACGGGGACGCGCGCGTGGAGATCATGGGCAAGAAGTACTCCCCGCCCGAGATTTCGGCGATGATCCTCACGAAGCTGAAGGAGGCCGCCGAGGCCTACCTCGGCGAGAAGATCACCGAGGCGGTGATTACCGTTCCGGCCTACTTTAACGACGCGCAGCGCCAGGCGACCAAGGACGCCGGCCGCGTCGCGGGCCTGGATGTGAAACGCATTATCAACGAGCCGACGGCGGCGGCGCTGGCCTACGGGCTGGACAAGAAGAAGAACGAAACCATCGCCGTATACGACTTCGGCGGCGGCACCTTCGACATCTCGATCCTGGAAGTGGGCGAAGGCGTGGTCGAGGTGAAGTCCACCAACGGCGACACGCACCTGGGCGGCGACAATATCGACCAGCGCATTATTGACTGGATTGTGACCGAGTTCCGCAAGGAGAACGGCATCGACCTTTCGCGCGACCAGATGGCGTTGCAGCGCCTGAAGGAAGGGGCCGAGAAGGCCAAGATGGAGCTTTCCACCCTGCTGGAGACGGAGATCAACCTACCCTTCATCACCGCCGATGCCAGCGGTCCCAAACATCTGATGATGAAGCTGACGCGGGCGCGTTTCGAGCAGATGGTGGACGACATTCTGCAGCGCAGCGTCGGGCCCTGCAAACAGGCCATGGCGGATGCCAACGTGACGCCCTCCCAGATCGACGAAGTAGTGCTGGTGGGTGGATCGACGCGCATCCCCAAGGTCCAGCAGATTGTGCGCGACCTTTTCGGCAAGGAGCCGCACAAGGGCGTGAACCCGGACGAAGTGGTGGCCGTAGGGGCGGCGGTGCAGGGCGGCGTGCTGGGCGGTGAAGTCAAAGACGTGCTGTTGCTGGACGTGACCCCGCTGTCGCTGGGTATTGAGACGCTGGGCGGCGTGTTCACCAAGCTGATCGAGCGCAATACCACGATTCCGACGCGCAAGAGCGAAGTGTTTTCGACCGCGGCGGACAGCCAGACCTCGGTGGAGATCAAGGTCTTCCAGGGCGAGCGCTCCATGGCGCAGCACAACCGGCTGCTGGGCGTCTTCCAATTGGTGGGCATTCCTCCGGCGCCGCGCGGCGTGCCGCAGATCGAGGTCACTTTCGACATCGACGCCAACGGCATTCTCAACGTAACGGCGAAGGACCGCGCGACCAACAACGAGCAGAAGATCACCATCACCTCTTCTTCGGGCCTCTCCAAGGACGAAGTGGAGAAGATGGCCAAGGACGCCGAATCGCATGCCGCCGACGACCGCAAGCAGCGCGATGAGATCGAGGCGCGGAACCGCGCGGACGCCATGGTCTACAACATGGAGAAGACCCTCAAGGAGCACCGCGACAAAGTCGGCGAGGAGGACGCGAAGAACATCGAAGCCGCCATCGAGGACACCAAGCGCGCCATCCGCGAGGGCAAGGCCGAGGAGATCAACGCGGCCACCGACCGGCTGACGCAGGCCAGTCACAAGCTGGCCGAGGCGATGTACCAAACGACGGGCCCGGCTGCGGGCGCGCCAGGTGAGGGAACTCCGGGCGCGGCGCCGAAGGAGGGCGCCGAAGGCGATGGCAAGCCGCGCGAGAACGTGGTGGATGCCGAGTTCGTCGACGTGGACGAAAAGAAGTAGTCCGGGAAGGGAAGTGGAGGGTGGCAGGGGCCGGGTTCCACCGGGTCTCTGCCTTCGGTCCGGCTTATGCCGCCCAAACACGATTATTACGAAACCCTTAAGGTGAGCCGGAAGGCCACCCCGGACGAGATTCGCCAATCCTACAAGAGACTGGCCCGCAAGTATCACCCCGATCTCAATCCCGGCGACAAAGCGGCGGAAGACCGCTTCAAGAACGTGCAGGAAGCCTACGACGTCCTGAGCGACGCCAAGAAGAGGCAGATGTACGACCAGGTGGGCTTCTATTCGGATAACGCGTATCAGGCCGGAGGCGGCGCGCCGAGGGGCGAGCCGGGCATGGACTTCGGCGGCTTCGATTTTACCGACTTCTTCAAAGAGACGGGCGCGGGAACGCGCGGCCGCGAAGCCGCTGGCGGCGCTCCGGGCGGCGGCAGATTCGAGGAGCAGACTGGCGGCAACTTCCGCGACCTGTTCTCCAAAATTTTCCGCGGCGGCGGTGGCGGCGTAGAGCCTGAGCCGGTGCCTGAAAAGGGAAGCGATCTCGAGTACGCGCTGAACATCGACTTCTGGCAGGCCATCCGGGGCACTCAGGCGGCGCTGGCCATCACGCGGCACGAGGTCTGCGCCACGTGCCAGGGAACGGGCGCGGCGGGACGGAACTCGGTCACCTGCCCGCAGTGCAACGGCACGGGCACGGTCTCTCAAATGGCGGGGGCCATGCGCTTCAATCTGACCTGCCCGCGCTGCGGAGGATCGGGACACCTGCGCAACGCCTGCCCAACTTGTCATGGGGACGGGCGCGTGCCGCGAACGGACAAGGTGGAAGTGCGCATTCCGCCGGGCGCGCAAAACGGCTCACGGCTGCGCGTGGCCGGCAAGGGAAACGCGGGAACGCTGGGCGCGCCTCCGGGCGACTTGTACATCACCACCCGCGTGGAGCCGCATCCGTTCTTCGAGAGGGAAGGCGACGACATTCACATCCGCGTGCCGGTCACGATGACGGAGGCGGGTCTGGGCGCGGAGATCGAGGTTCCGACCATCGACGGCCGCGCGCGGCTGAAGATCCGGCAGGGCACGCAGAACGGCCAGAAGTACCGCCTGCGGGAGAAGGGCGTGTTCAACGCGCGCAGGAACAAGCGGGGCGACCAGATTGTGGAGGTATACATCAAAGTGCCCGATGTCCGCGACGAGCGCACGCGCGAGCTGCTGCGGGAGTTGGGCCGCGTGCAGCAGGAAGATCCGCGTTCGGAGATTTGGCCGCAGGTGTAAACGAGGAGACATGGCTAAAAAACGGTCGAAGGCCGCGTACATGATTTCGGCGGTGGCACAACAATACGAAATCCATCCTCAGACGCTGCGCCTGTACGAACGGGAAGGCCTGCTGAAACCCAGCCGGAGCGACGGCAATACGCGCCTCTACACGGACGAGGATCTGGAGCGCCTGGAAGTCATCCTGCACCTGACGCGCGACCTGGGCGTGAACCTGGCGGGTGTGGAGATCATCCTGAACATGCGCGAGAAGATGGCCGAGATGCAGCGCCAGATTGAGGACTTTGTCAGCACCTTGAACCAGGAGCTCTCGAACCGGCCCCGGCAGGAGGGGCGCGAGGGGCGGCAGAACTCGCTAATACCGGTGATTCGGGCAAGCTGAGCGCCGTTACCGCTCCGCTGGACTTTTCCGCATTTTCTCGTCTTAGGCTGGGTGCACCGAAGTGGGGCAGGCCCTCGGCCTGCGGCGGCCTCCCAGGCTGCCCTGCGCTCGACCAGACGTATTCCCCCGGTGCGACTGCGGGGCATCCTGGTCAAGGCGGCAGCTCGAGAAGGATGATGTGCCCCGAGACTGTCAAGCAGGCGGGAAGCTAACAAGCAGAGGCCCACCGATAACACCTCAGATGCGGGAATCGACGCCTTTCCAGCATGATGTTGAATAGCGGTCAGGCAGTTGGAGATCCTCCAGACCAGTATCCTCGCCGTCCATCAATGCGGTCCTGCATCGGGGTTTGGACCATCATTAACTTCCGGTCGCCAACAAACCGGGCGCCGTGCCGGAACCCATGCCTACTGGGAAAGGCACGCTTGACGACGCGATCGGTTAGAATTGCCAATGCTCCGAGAAGACTTGATTCGATTGTGGCAGGACCATACGAGACATGAGTTCTCCACGCGTGACACAGAGGCGACGCTAGCAACCATGGTCGACGACGCCTACGTCAATCACGTGCCGGTACTAACAGGCGGCGCCGGGCGAACCGCTCTGCGCTCGTTCTATTCCCGCGACTTTATCCCGTGCATGCCGCCGGATACGAAACTCACACCCATCTCCCTAACGGTAGGGGAAGAACAACTGGTCGATGAAATGATCTTTTCGTTCACCCACACACAGGAAATGCCCTGGATGCTGCCCGGCGTTGCTCCTACAAATCGCTACGTGGAAGTGGCTTTGGTCGCGATCGTTCGGTTTCGCAATGGAAAACTGGCCCATGAACACATCTACTGGGATCAGGCGTCCGTGTTGAAGCAGATTGGATTACTCACTACTTCCGAGCTGCCTGTTTATGGGGCGGAATCCGCCCGCAAGGTACGCGCCGGCGGGTGACGGTCTCATCGCGATCCGCCAGAGCTGATCATCTTTCTCGAGCGATGGCTCGCCCATCGAATGCCCTAGCCGCCGAACACTCCTGTTGACGCGGTATAGTCCGACGCCTAACTTCCTGTTTGGTAAAAATAACCGGCAATCGGTTTGAACCAAAGCTTTAAGCGTAGCGCTCCAGAATTAAACGGATTGGCCGGCTAAGCCGACAAACCGGACAGAATCTCCACGCCGGACGCCGCACATTTCTCCTTGTCGGCCGTGACTCGATTCGAATCATCGAAACTGCGGGCGCCGACGGCATAACGGCTTGGCGATGAGCCGCAAGCGGCGCGGGCCGTTGCCATAACTTGTGCCGAAACCAACGCGCGCCGATTGTCGGCTCCATTGCCGTGTTCGGCCGCCTGCAAATCGTCGGCAATCAATGCCGTTCCGTTCGATGAACACGACCAATCATCTCGATCTTCCCATGGTAGGGAGAACGGGGCATCGTGGGCGTAACTGATCCGCGTGACGAAGCGGCCTGAACCCCCCTTACTGGATTCCGCAACGGGCTTTGATATGGTCTAGGCTCCGGTTGATGGATTCTTTCTCGTTTTCACTGTTCGATGCACTCACCTGCTCCAGCGTACTAATCACCTGCTCCCTCATTGGCACTGGGAAGGTATGCGTCTTGAATAGAAAGTAAGACTGTGCTTCTGTCCGGACCCAGGAGTCAGGGTCGTTAAGAGCCATCAACATCGCAGCAACAATCTCATTATCGGCCTGGATGGTTACTACCCTCGCGGCGCACACTTCTCTGGTTATCGCTTTCTGGCTTCTAAGTCCTGCGACCAGGGCAGCTCTCACAGTTTCCGGTGGAAATTCAGGTTCAAGGAACAGTCGGCGTTCAGCATCTCGTGATGCTTGCTCCGTGAGGCGGTCGTACATTCGTCTTCCGGGTCGCAGCCTGTCGACCAGGTCACCGGCCGAGCTTGGGCCGAAGAGTCGTGACAACCAAGATCCCATCGTAACCTCCTCCAAGCCTATTGCGCGCCTTTGCCAATCAGTCAGCACGCTTCACATTCATTGTCTCTCACTCAGCGGCCTAACGGCTCAACGTTCTGGCGTTGCGGCTATGACCGCGGGGCGCGTCGTTGCACGCTGCTGGTCGACGAAACTCACCTCTACTAAGGCGCCGTCGAGAGGCATGAGTGTCACGGACGCCAGAACTTCCACCATCGCTTCGGAGCAACCTTACTTCCAGAAAGCGACCGGGAATACGGACGGACAAACCGCTTCAGGAGAAAGCGTTTGTTTTCCTCGTTTTTTCGTTCAGTCCGAAAAAGCGTCGGCTTGCTATCGACATAGAACAACATTCCGCCAGACCACACAAAATTCTCGTATGCCCAGTCGATATGTAGCGAGCCGTTGTACTGACTGAGCTCCTCGGCAATCGGCAGCCGCTCTTCCGAGGGAGCCGGTTGATCGATCAATTCGAGGAGCGTCTTGCCGTCTATAGCGCGCTGAATGATCGCGGGCCACGAATCGGCCCGCTGGGTTTCGACTAATACGAACGCCGCTTCAGGGATGCGAGACCGAAAACGTTGTGTCAGACGCTCGTGATGGAGCTTGTGGATCAAGAGAAAATGCAGATGCGGGGGCGGAATCGGCAAGCGGCCCAGATCAGGGTAACGGCCGCGAAGTCGGTCTAGGTTAGCCGGATACTCCTCTTCATCTGGGCGTCGAATCGGATTGAGGCTCGGTCCCGGGACTGCAAATACCGGACTCTGCTCCACAACTTCAAAAAAGTATCCCGATGCGAGCTTGATGAAAAGCTTGTCTGTGCGGAGCATGTCGTAATAGCGATGAGGTTGCCTTGTCGAGACCGGTCGTCCCCCTGCCGGAATGGGAATCTGTGTTCCGTCTCGAATCTCGCTCAACATGTCAACTCCTCCCCGATGCGTGTGGTCCCGGACCGTTTCGTCACTGCAATCTCATCGCGACGACGAGTCGGCCGAACGTTGGCGCTCACCCGCGCCGGATCTGGATAAGACCGGTCCTGGGCGGCCCAAGGCGAAGTCGCCGACGGCGGCCCGGGGCCGCAACAATCGTGTTTACAACCGCTTCTAGCATATCCCAGAAACTTGCCTCCTGTTTTAGGCCGACCGGCCGGTCGGCCTAATCCTGCCCTCGCTACAAAACTCCAGCGCCGGGAGTCGTCTCGGGGGCGCAATCTCTCGGCCCTTGCGCTCCCCTTCCCAGCTCCTGGCTGGGGTCGACTTTCCGCTTGACAAATCGGTACGACCCTAGTCATATATGACTGTGGTCACTATTGTTGGGGAAACCCGAAGGCAGCGAAAAAAGGCCGTCGTCCGCGCCCGAATTATAGAGGCCGGCATCGAGCTGTTTGCCCGCCACGGCATCGCGGACGTGACGGTGGACCAGATTGCCGAAGCTGCGGATATCGGCAAGGGTACCGTCTACAACTACTTCCAAACCAAGGAAGACATTGTGGTCGCGTTCATGGTGGACCTTGAGCGAAAGGTGCAGGCTAAACTGCTGGTTTTTACCGAATCAAAAGAGCCTTTGGACTCTGTTCTGGCCGGTTTCCTCCGTCTTCAGTTCCGGCTGAAGAAGCGTTATCACCGGTTTGTTCGCGTCTTTCTCGCCCAGATGTTTCTGCGTACCGAAGAATTCGTGCCCTATATGCTCGAGATGCAGAAGGTCATCGATCCGCCTCTTGAGACCCTATTCCGCGGGTTGCAGCAGCGAGGCGCCATACGTACGGATGTAAGCCTCCCGGAACTGATCCTCATTTTCAAAACGATTCACTTGGGTCTTACCGCCTTGTGGGCGATCGAAGGCCCGCCCTTCCGGCAGACCGAGCGTACTTTGCAACAGGAAGTGAAGCTTTTCTGCGAAGGGCTGAAAGGGACAACGTCATGACAAGATTTCTGGCTCTCGTCCTGATTGGCGGCGTCACACCAGTGTTTGCCCAAGGACTGCCGGCCCGGCGCTATCAAAACGGCGAGAAGCTAACCTACAAGATGAAGACCGTCAACGAAGGCCGCAACTACGAGATTCGCGCGACCGGCATTGTGAAGCGGGATTCCACCGGAAAACACATCGAAGAGTACGTGTGGTCCGATCTGTTTCGGAACGGCAGCCGCGTTGAGTTGCCTGCGTCGGGCAACCATTTTCGACAGGTTCTTTCCCTTGACCCGGACATTGTGCCTGCCCTGCCGAACCTCGCCGAGGCTCCGTTGATGCTAATAGGCCCTATTACGGACTTCATGACTTTCTACGCCGACCTGTGGCTGGCTATCAAATCCGGAAAATTGACGCATCCCGGGGACCATTTTTATCAGAGCCATGGAACCCCCGCCTCGTGGGCGGACGGCAACCGTGTAGTGCTTGGTGAGACCTCGATCGATTTTGATATCAGCTACGCCAATGCCGATTTGTCGAATGAGGTGGCCACGCTGATGGTCCGGCACGTGCCGCCCAAGCAGCCTCAAGTGAGATTGCCCGCGGCCTGGATGCGCGAGCCGGTCGCCGGCACGCCGAACAATTGGGTCCAGGTGACAAAGCGAGATGGGAAGTATCTAGCGGCCGTGGGGAAAGAGACATTCGACGTGGAGCTCAAGTTGAGCCTGATTGACGGGAAGATATTGTCCGGGACGATGGTGAATCCGGTAAGAGCCCAGGAGCGCGAATGCTCCGACCCCGCCCTTACCGCCTGTGGCGATTCTCGTCCTCGTGACATCCTCCGAAAGATTGAGATCTCGCTCGAGCGGTGACCGCCGGCAGTGATAAGATGTGCGCGGAGGCTGACGTGGCAAAGAGCAGAAGAGATTTCGTGAAGACCGCCGCCGGTCTGGGCGCCGCGGCGGGCTTGAGCGCAGCTACTGCCGGCGGTGAGATTCCGAGGCGGCCGCTCGGCAAAACGGGGCTTGAGGTATCCATTCTCGGGCTGGGCGGCGCACGGATCGGCATGCTGCCGGATAACAAGCCGGCCATCGACGTCGTCCGCCGCTGCTACGACTTGGGCGTCAACTATTTCGACTGCGCCTCCGCGGGCGCATACGGACTGAGCCAGTTGCGCTACGGCATGGTGCTCAAGGACGTGCGCGATAAGGTCGTCTTCGGCACCAAGACGCGTCATCGCACCTACACCCAGGCCGAGCTCGACCTGAACCAAAGCCTCGCCCACCTGAAGACCGACCGCATCGATCTCTACCAGATCCACAACGTCATCAACGACGAGGACATTGAGTTCATCTTTGCCCCGAAGGGTGTGATGGAGATGGTGGAGAAGGCGCGCAAGGCGGGCAAAATCCGCTTTGTCGGTGTCACCGGGCACACCGACCCGCACATCCTCAACAAGATCATCGCCCGGTACCATTTCGACACCGTGCTGATGCCGTTGAGCGCCGTGGACGGCTCAGACCACCAGAAGAGCTTCGAGAAGATCACGCTCCCGGTGGCGCGCGAGAAGAACATGGGCATCATCGCCATGAAGACGCTCGGCGCCGGCAACCTCCTGACGCAGCGGGCGGCGACTGTCCCCGAAGCGCTCAGTTACGTCTGGACGCTGCCGGTCTCCACCGCCATCCTGGGCTGCTTGGAAGTGAAGCAAGTGGAAAATGACGTGGCACTGGCGCGGAGCGCGAAGCCGCTCAGCGCCGCCGAAATGGAGCGCTTGCGCGGCCGCATGGTGCAGTTCGCGCAACTCGAGCCCTGGAAAGCGCCGCCCTCACCCGATCCGGTTTATAGAGCGGATTAAACGGCTACCGGCTCAAGACTTCGTGGGCTCCCGCAACGTCGTATCCCGGCAGTAGTATACTCATTGCAATACAAATTCAGGAGAGTCCATGTCGGTTGCTCCGTTTTGCCGTATTGCGTTTCTTTCCCTTCTTGGGTCCCTCCCGCTTTTCGCGCAGCTCGATAGTGGCAGCATTGTCGGCTCCGTCCTTGATGCCAGTGGGGCCGTTGTGCCCGCGGCACGCGTCGTAGTGCAGCATCAAGGCACCTCCTCTACCGTCGAATTAGTGAGCGATGGCAACGGGAACTTCATCGCGCCCGTGCTGCCGGTCGGACTGTACCGCGTCTCGGTGTCGGCCTCCGGGTTCAAGACCCAGGTTACCGAGGATGTACCGCTTCGCGTATCCGACCGTATCCGGCTCAACTTCACGCTCGAGCCGGGCGCCGTGAGCGAGAGCGTCACCGTTACCGGAGCGGCCCCGTTGGTGGACACCGCTTCGAACACCTTGGGAGGCGTGGTCGGCACGCAGCAAATCAACGCGCTTCCGCTCAATGGCCGCAGCGTTACCCAGTTGCTCACCCTGGTGCCCGGTGTGACCCTTCTTGGAGGCTCCACTCAGCAAAGCGTCAACGGCTCAAGCACTTTTCGTTCAGCCGGAGGACTCCGCTTTCTGCTCGATGGCGCCGACGCCAGCCGCGTCGATTTCGATAGTGTCGAGAATACCTATGGCGCCAGCCGCGGACGCATCTCGCGCGCCAGCGTCGACTCCATCCAGGAGTTTCGCGTCTACGCCAGTTCGTTTTCGGCGGAGTTCGGGCAGGCGCTGGGCGGCGTGGTCAATCTGATCACCAAATCGGGTACGAACGAGATTCACGGCAGCCTGTTCGAGTACTTCCGCAATGAGAAGCTGGATACCCGCAACTACTTCAACACGGGATCGAAGCCTCCCTTCCGTCTGAACCAGTTCGGAGGTTCGGTTGGCGGGCCCATCCTGCGCGACAAGCTGTTTTTCTTCGGCAACTATGAAGGGGTGCGGCAAAGGCTGGGCATTACGCAGAATACATTTGTGCCGACCGAAGCATACCGGCAGACTGTCGTTCCGGCGGTGCTCCCCGCGCTGGAGATGCTGCCGCTTCCGAACGGGCCGGTTTCTCCGGGCGACTCGCGCCTGGGCCGGTTCACCCGCAATGCGTCGAACGTCTTGACCGAAGATACGGGCGCTATCAAGGTCGACTATCGGATCTCGTCCAGCGATCAATTGAGCGCCCGGTACAACATCAACAAGAACTTTACAACGAACTTTTTCGGTGTGGCGCGAGGGCAGGCGCAGGCCATTCCGGGCCGGCTGCAGCTGGCCAAGCTGACGTACACGCGGGTATTCTCGCCGCGCGTGCTGAACGAGGTGGGCTTTGCGTTTAACCGGATGCGCATCGATCCGCGGTCGGCGGAGACGGACGACATCCGCGAGTTTCCGATCACTGCCCTGGGCAGCGGCTCGGCCGGAGTGGGGCCGAACCTGTTCGATTTGCAGGTGGCGAACAATTCCTTCTCCTGGCTGGACACGCTTTCATACGTACGCGGCAGCCATCAACTGAAGTTCGGAACGCAGATTATCCGCAATCAGGACAACAAGGCGCTGAACTTCCAGAGGACGGTTACGTTCCAGACGCTCGACGAATTCGCCATCAACAGCCCGTTTTCCATAGGGACGCTGGGACAGCCGCGTGCGGGGATGCGGAACACCTACTACCAGTTCTTCGTCCAGGACGACATACAGGTGAACCGCAAGCTGACGGTAAATGCCGGGCTGCGGTATCAGTACGACACATCGCCGACCGAATCGCACGGGCGAATCGCAAACTTCGATCCGGAGGCCGGACAGCTGGACCCGGTGGGGACTACGCTGCTGAATGCGCCGAAGACGAACTTCGCGCCTCGCATAGGGCTCGCTTACTCGCCCTTCGGATCGAGCCGGACCGTGATTCGCGCCGGCTTCGGACTGTTCCATGCCAATCTGAACGCTGCGATGGCGCAGAACGTGCCGAACAACATCTCGCAGCAGGGCAGCAGCATCACGCGGCAGCAGGAACCTGGCTTGGTGGCTTTTCCGTTCCCTGTGATCTCGTCGTTTGCGGCAGTGGGGAACATCACCGCGCTCGAGAAGAACTGGCGGGCCGCGTACACGGAGCAATGGAATTTGAATCTTCAGCAGGCGCTCGGGGACCAGGCAGTGTTGCAGATCGCGTATATCGGAAATCGTGGCCTGCATCTGCCAAGGGGCCAGAATCTGAACCGGCTGCTTCCGGGCACGAACCAGCGTCCCTACCTGGCGTTCGGGAACATCAGCTTCAACCGCACGGATCTGACGTCCAATTACCACGCGTTGCAGACCAGTTTCCGGCGGCGTTTCCAGAGCGGGCTTACCTTCAACGTGAACTACACCTGGGGGCACAGCCTGGACCAGGGTGGGGTGGCGTTCGGATCGGGTGCGCAGGACGACACCAACTTGGGCAACGAATACGGAAACGCGGACTTCGACGTACGCCACCAACTGCAGTTTGACTATACATACGAGATCCCTGCGTTGCCCCGTGCGCCGCGCTGGCTGGTAGGCGGGTGGCAGCTAAACGGCATGACGGTGATGCGGACGGGATTGTCGGTGAACGTTACCTGCGGCTGCGATTCGGCTCTCATCGGCGCTGCTACAGCACGTCCGGATTTCGTGTCCGGAGCGCCATTGCGTCCGGCCAATGTGGATATTCCAGACGCACAGGTCAACTTCGCGGCTTTCCGCCGGCCGGCTAATGGTACCTGGGGAAATGTGGGCCGCAACATCTTGAAGGGACCGGCAGCCTTCAACTGGGACTTCTCCGTGTTCAAGAACTTCGCCGTGCGGGAAGGTCAGAGCGTGCAGTTCCGCGCGGAGATGTTCAACGTCTTCAACACGCCGCAATTTTCGACGCCGGCCGCGGCCCTGAACGCGCCGGCGAACTTCGGGCGCAGTCTGGCGACGCTGAATACAACGTCCGGGTTCAGCTCCAATCGCCAGATCCAATTCGCGCTACGGTACACGTTCTAACGCAATTTCCGACATAACTCGAACGACTTGCCGGCCCTAAGCACGGGCAGCTTGCAGCAAAGTCGGATACAGATCGTGCTCATGGTCCAACACTTGAAAACGGTCTGCCGCTCCGGCATTTGCATAAACGTCCCGCGTCCATTCGTAAACGTTCTCCGCGAGTGAGACGTTCACTGGCTTCTTCATGTGATCCACCGGAGACAACAAGACAAGGCGCCTGTCCGCGATTGCGGCAGCCACGTGCGGAAGGTCGAAATGCAGCAGAACATCGCGTATGAAGCTATTGGCGCCGTGCAAGTAACGATCCGCCTCAGTCAGGCTGCGGTAGGAAAGCAGGCTTCCTTCACAGACGACCTGTTCCACGCGCGAGTCCAGAGCGGCTGCATAGAGAGCCCACAGGCCGCCCATGCCCTTGCCGGCTAGTCGGATTCCTCGCTTGCCGGCATCCGGACGGCTATGAACGTAGTCTATGGCGGCAACAATATCCCGCACTCGCATGCCAAACAGAGACTCGTCCATGTACCAGGCCATGTACGACATAGCCGTCTCAGCGTTGAATAGGTGCTGATACTCGTTGTGTTGCCGAATCCGAGGGCTGTGTGGGGGCAGAGTGTCTCCTACGCCCCGCACATCGATGGCCGCTACCAGATGGCCCTTTCGAGCGAGCTTTTCCAACAGCCCGAACTCCATCCCGTCCGCCTGTTTTCCGGCTTCGTTGACATAGAGCGTGGTTGGCAGGATTCCGTTGCTATTCTCCGGGACGAAGATCCACGCTGGTATGTAGATGTCGGGCTCGGAAAGAAACTCAAGCTTCTCGATCTTATATCCTTTGCGTGCCGTTGTTACAAGATGGCGTACCGTCAGCGGCTGCTTTAGCCTCTCGTAGCGTAATACTTTCGCAATATCGCTTTGTATCTGGTTCCGGTACGCCTGAATGTCAGCCAGAGTTTTTGGGACTGCTCGCGCGGGCGGGAGCTGGGCTTGTCTTTTCCGGATCAGCGAAAAGATGGTTTCGCCGGTCTGTGAGTAGCGAACTGAACCCAAGGGCGTGCAGTACAACCTCTCAGGTGGCTCGGCTTCGAACTCCGCTTCGCGCGGGGGGCCCTGCCGGCCGTAGAACCAGCGGCTCAACCAGTCCGTGGTAGCCAGTCGCAATTTGACGGTCCATGCGTGCGGGTCGGTCGCTTCCTCCGTGGCGAATTTTTCAATCGCGCCAAACTGACGGTAGCGGTTCCGGATGTGCTCGGCCGCCTGATTAAAGCGCGGCGAATAATCCTCAATGAGCGCCAAAAGGGGCCGCGGAGCTATGGCGACGTGCAGGTCGCACAAATCCACGCCGTGGATGGCTCCCGGAAAGTAGTTCTGCTCCACATCCGCCGGTCCAATCTGACTTTCCGGCCGAATCTCGAGCGGCCAGCGATGAGACGTTCCGCCCTGGTTCACAACGGCGCACTGAACTCGCTCGTCTATAGCACTGATGAACAGCGTCAGCGTCCCGCCTCCCGAATGCCCGGCACAACCGATCTTCTGCTTATCTACTTCGGAGCGCGTTAAGAGGTAGTCGATGGCGCGAATTCCATCCCAGACCCGGTAATGAGTCAGATCCTCTCCCAGCAGGAGCAAGAGCTGACCCGGCATGGAATGCTCATAGATCGGGTTACCTACTTCCGTTTGATCGGTCTTTGGATCCCAGTACTGCCGCCGTTCGCCCTGCCCGATCGGATCGTAGGCCAGCACCACGAATCCGTTCTTCACCAGGTTGATGTATGCGAACTGATAGTCCGGGTGCATGCGGGCCAAGGGATAGTGTCCGCAAGGGGAAATGATTCCAGGAAAGGGGCCGGGGCCGGAAGTGGGTATGTAGAGATTGCCAGTCACCCAGAAATCCGGCCGGCTCTGAAACATTACATTCTCGACGCGATACCCCTCGCGTTCGAAGCTCGCGACAACCGTAGGATTCAGGGCGTCTTTCGGTGGAAAACCGTGAATCATCTCCGCGAACCTGTCGCGCACGAAGCGATTCCGGGCTTCAATCTCGCGCGGCGTCTGAATCCTGTCGCGCTCTTGATCCCAGTGAGTCGAGAGAGCGTTCAGTCGTTTTGACAGGTGAAGCAACAGCATGTCGGGCAGTTCTTCCCCGTACGACTTGGCGCCGCCCTCCGCTGCCATGCCCAGTGGATGAACGCCGAACCCCAGCATAGCCGTCCGCGCCAGGAATTCCCGTCGTGTGCCTATCGCCATCGTCGGAACCCTTCGAGTTGTTCTTCTTCCGTCACCAAATTAATTTCAGGCCGAATTGGATCTGGCGCGGTGTGTTCCCCACGCTGGTGATCTGGCCAAACGTCGCGGAGTCAAGCCTGTCAACCGGCGCGCCGAATACTACTCGATTAAACGGGTTGCTAAATTCCGTACGGAACTGCAAAGTCAGTTTCTCAGTGAGCGCGGTATCTTTTACAACGGCGATCGCTTCGCTTAAGAAAGCCGGGCCTCGTAACCCAGTGAGATATCGCGCCGTGTTCCCGAACTGGCCTGGGGCTGGGTTCGCAAAGGCGTTCGGGTTGATCCACAAATCCCGATTGGGGTCGAATCTTCCTGGTCCGACGGGAGCCCGCAGCGGGACGCCAGGCACCAAATCCGCGCGGAGAGTGCTGTTAAAGATACCCAGGGTGTTAATCGTTGCGATCGACAAGGGTAGCCCCGATTGGTACGTGTAGATGCCCGACACCTTCCAGCCTCCCAGCAGTTTGTCGGCTACGGCGCTGGAATTGGCAAAGGCCTTCCCTCTGCCGAACGGCAGATCATAGACCTGGCTTATGGAAAGAATCTGCGCCGGATTCGTGCCATCCAACGACCGCTCGTTGCGCCGGTCGTACGCGTTCTGATAGCCTACCCCCGTGCTCAGGACTCGGGTGTCACTGATCTGTTTCCCGTAGGTGTATGCCGCCGTGAAGCCGAATCCGCGAGACATTGTCTTCTGCACGAACAACTGGAAGGAGTGATAGGTGGAGTTTCCGTAGCTGGCGACGCCCTCGGGAATGCTGTTGTATTGCGGAAACGGCCGCAAGGCCTGCGCGACCGTAGCGCGGCCTCCCCACAACCGGGAAAAACCGGGAAACGGCTCGGTGAACCCCGCTGCCTGGGCTCTCGCCGACGTGATGTGCGAAGTCAGCAGATCACGGCCTAAACCCGCAAAGGCGGATGGATGGACCTGATTGCGATCCAATTCCGGTGTGAAAAGACGAGTACCTTTAGTGCCTACATAGGCGGCACGAATCGAGAGGGTGTTTCCCACCTGCCTCTCTATCGTGAAGTTCCACTGCTGCGAATAGGGCCAAGTCCCCGCCCGCGCGGGAACAAGAGTTGTAGCATTCTGGCCGTTCTGAACGTCCGGCACCAGCGTGGGCGGGCGGGGGAAGTTCTGGGGAAAACCGGTGTCCCAGTTGAAGGCCGGAGTGATCCCATTGTCGGCGGACGCGAACTGAGGAAAGGCATTGAAACCGTCAGCGCTCTGCAGGATCCCCTGGCGGTTGACAGCATGATAAAAGATGCCGTAACCGCCTCGGACGACCCAGCGCTCTTTAAAGTTGTACGCAAATCCGAATCGGGGGGCGAAATCTCTAAAATTGTTGTTGCCCAACCGGTTGAAATCTCCGTTTGTGGCAAAAATATTCGCGCCTGGCAACCCTCCTGCCCCCGGGTTGGGCGTGGAAGGGTCCATGTAGGTGAGCCGATTGAGAGGGTCGGTGAACGTGGTCTGCAACTGCCATCTCAATCCCAGACTTAGGGTTAGATTAGGAGTCAATTTATAATCGTCGTTGACGAACGCCGCAAGATAGCTCCACCTCGACCCTAAGCTATTGGCAATATAAGTTGCATTGGCATTATTCACCTCCCCTAGCATGAAGCTGGCAATGGATAACCCCGTCCCGGATACTCCGGGCTGCGCTGTCTCCAGCTGGGAAAAGTTGAACGTGCCGCCGGAATTGCTGCCAGGAATGGCGTTGTCCTGATGGCGATTAAACTCGCCGCCGAACTTCAGCGAGTGGCGGCCTCGGATCATGCTGACATTGTTCAGGATTCCCTCGGTATTATTGGAGTTTCGGTAGTCGGTGTTCTGTCCGAGCAATGCGAATCCTTGAGTGAAACGAGCATTGGGAAAGATATCTCCCTGCAAACCGGTGATTCCCAGCCGTTCCCCCCAGTTTCCTCCGCGAGAGAGGCTCCGGTTGTCATCGACTACCCAGTTCACATAGGCGACGAAGTGGTTCATGACCGTTGGAGAAACTGTCCAATCCTCAGCAAAGCGGAAGAAGCGGCTATTCAGGTTCTGTAAGTTATGCGACTCTGCCTCGCCTGTCACGCTGGGGCCGGCTCCCTTGATGGCGGGCCTATTGGTGAAAATAAAACTGCCAAACATCTTGTGGTTACTGTTGATCTGATGATCAATCTTGAGGCTGAAATTGTCGTCATCCTGGACAGGACTGACCAGCGGCGAAACGTAGTTGTTGATGAGGCGGTCGGGAAAATGAGGCGCCGGCAGCAGAGCCGCCATGTTTCGGGAGACAGAGCTCAACCGGCTTTGTGGAATGAGATTGTTGTCAAACGGGGCTCGAATCGTCCTTCCTGTGACCGGATCGATCCGGTTTGACTGTGGATCGAAAATAGAACTCGGCCAGCGTCGAAAATCTCCTTGGAGAAAATCCTGCCCTGGGATGCTAGACAGGTTGTTGAGCTGCCCACCCCGACGCCGGAAGAGGAAGAACGATCCAAAAACAAACGTTCGATTCCGGCCGTCGTACACGCGGGGAATATAGACAGGTCCGCCTAGAGTGGCGCCAAACTCATTCAGCCGTGTGGCTGCCTTCTCCGAACCGAAAAAACCTCGCGCATCCAGCTTCTCATTCCGTAGAAATTCAAACATAGTGCCATGAAAGGCGTTGGTTCCGCTTTTCAGAGTAAAGCTGGTGACGCCGCTCAAGGCATGGCCGTATTCCGCCGAATAGTTTCCGGTAATCAATTTGAATTCTTCGATCGCGTCGACGGACGGGTTGTACTGTTTGTCGTTGGCTGGGGTGACGCTCAAGGCGGCGCCATCGTAATACACGGCATCCGTAAAGGCGCTGCCTCCCGCGATATGCTTTTGCCAGGTGTCGTTGGTCGCCACGCCAGGGTGCAGCCGAATGAATTCCGAGGCATTACGAATGTCGCCGCCGAGACTGAGCGGCAGCTCCAGGAATCTCTCCGTGTTGATGACCGTTCCTACTTCGGCGCTTTCCGACTGCAGCAGCGGATTCGAAGCCACCACGCTGACCGACTCGGTGGTGCTGCCGACTTCCAGGGTGATGTTCAGCCGCGTCGTCGAGCCGACTTGAACGCGGACACCCGTGGTGTTGAAGGCCTTGAAGCTCGACACCGATGCCGAGACGGTGTAGAGCCCAATGGGCAGGACCGGGATTGTGTAGTTGCCCTCCGGCGAGGAAACTGTGGTGCTAACGATCGAGGTAGCCTCGTTCCGTGCGGTGATCTCCACATTGGGGATGACCGCGTTCGAAGTATCCATGACCGTGCCCGTGATGCTGCCGCGATTGATCTGAGCCATGGCAACAGCCGCGGCTACGGTGAGAGACATTAGAAAACAGAAGCAAAACCTTGTGGTTGTAGACATTTCGCCCCCTCTAAATACTCAGTGCTCGCTACGCGGAGATCGCAATATTAAGATTGTGGCCCGACTATACACTGGACTGAAGATGAAAATCCATCACTTTTTTCAATTGCGCGATCGGACTTTAAGGTTGATAAAAAAGAAGACAGGCCCTCCCGCGCGGTGCCGGCTGGAGCGGCCTTCGGCCCGAAAATCCGTGCGGAGCGGCGCAGGTGTATACTGTGGTCGCGCTAGGCTCAACTGGGGTTCTGAGGAAAATGTTTGACGTCAACTGGAATGCGGTCTATGGGTTCTGGTTGGTGGCCGAGCATGGCTCATTCGCCGCCGCCGCCCGAGCCCTTCCTCGGGGCTCCGTCCAGGCCTTGCACAGGCGAATTCAGAAGCTGGAGTCCAATGAGAGCTTGGATATTAAAGTTTTTCGCTCACTGGGATCAAAGGGAGTGGAACTCACGGAAGCAGGCCGGCGCTTGTACGAGCTCGTCGACCCGGTGTTCCGGTTTTTCGACCCGCTCTCCGCTGAGCTTCGCAAGGACGACTCCGGGACGGTATCCATTGCGATGTCGGACTTCGCATCGTACAACTATGCCGACCAACTTTTGAAGTGTTTCAAAGGGGCGTTTCCCAAAGTCTCAATCAGGGCTCAAGAGCGCAACAGGGCGGAAGTGCTCGATCTCGTGGAGCATGGTCACGTCGATTTCGGCCTCTGTTCCCCAACGCGTGGTCGTAGTTTTCTGCGAACGGCGGGAAACGTGGCTGTCCGGTACGAACTCCTTGCCCCTCGGCATCATCCCTTGAGCCGCGGGATTATCACGTGGAAGGACGTCTTGAAGGAGCCCCTCATCCTCATTGAGCGAAATAGCTTCCTGCGGCAGGCCTTTGAGCAGCTCCTGCGGCGGAGACACCTGCTTCCGAAGCTTAAAATTGCAGCGGAAGTCACGACGTCGCCCTTGGCGGTGAAAGCATTGGAAGCGGGGTTAGGGGTGGCGCTCGTGCCGGTCGGTCCCCGGCTTGCCCGGGAGATTGAGGGAATCTCCAGGATTGAGCCGCCGCCCGGTCTGCCTAAAGTCAGCCTTAGTGTTCTATACCGGGGAGATCGTTACATGCCCAAGTACGTGAAAGCATGCATGGGGATCGCGACCAAAGTGATAAACGATCAGGGCCTGCCACCTAACTGTTTAACAGCATCTTGATGAGGTTCGGCATGCCGCGGCCCTGAATGTGCGGGTCCCGTTTCAGGTCCGTGCAGTTCTCCAGCAGAATCTGCTTCACCCGATCCGGATACCCGATGAACTCCCGTCTGAGGGAGAGGAATGCGGCCAGCATGCCCGAAACGTGGGGTGTGGCCATGCTGGTTCCGCTCATCTCGATGTACAGGTCTTTCACCACCCATTTGTCGGGTTTAGCCGTGGTGTTCCAGTCGTAGTGCGCGGAGAGGATCTGCTCGCCGGGCGCCACAAGGTCGGGTTTCCGCCGGCCGTCCGCCGTCGGCCCCCGGGACGAGAAGAACGAGACGCCGAACGTGTGCGGATTGGTCTTGTGTATCGAGCCGATCCCGATCGCTTCTTCCAGGTTGGCTGGATCGCCGATCGTCAGGTCCATGTTCGCGGGCACTTCTCCTCCGGTGGCCGACTGCAACACTTCATAGCCCTCGTTCCCCGCGGCCAGGCATACCAGCACCCCCTGCTGCCACAATCGCCGCAGCTCCTGGCATAAGGGCGTGTGGCCGCAGTTGTAGGCGCTCGGATCGAACCTGCCGCCGAGGCTCAGGTTCACGCCGTGAATTACCAGCTTGCCGGCCTTTTCATTCAGTTCCGCAATGTGATCGAGAGCCTTGATGATGTACGCGTCGCGTCCCGCGCCGTCGTCTTTTAGCACCTTGAAGCCGTAGAGCTTCGCCTCCGGAGCCATGCCCGCAAAGAGGCGCACCGGTCCATTCCGTTCGAACTGCACCTTGAGGCACCCGGCAATGATGCCCGCGACGTGCGTCCCGTGGCCGTTTTTGTCGAGCTGCTCCCACTCCGGCGACCCTGGTTTGCAGGCGGCGGCGGCACCGGCGCGAGTGCAGTCCCACTGCGTCTGAACGTTCGCGAATTGTTCGAAGTGCGGGTGATTGCCCCGGATGCCGGTATCGAGTACGGCCCAGCCGATGTCGTTTCCCACGGCGGAGTAGCCCGCGTTTGCCGGTCTTGCCTGAACGGTGTTCGTGGAATCGCAGATGAGCGCGCGTTTGCTTGCGTTGCGCCACAAACGCTCAATCCGCAAATCGCGGAACTGGGTTCTCAGCGTCTCAAGCTCGCCCCGTGTGAGACGGGCGGCGATGAACCGCTTCATCGCATCCAGGGCCACATCGGTATCGTCTCCGCCGGAAGCGGCTGCCAGTTGCCGGATCGCGGTGGTGAGGCGTTCCCGAATCTCATCGAGCGATCCCTGTCCGGGCGATTCCGCCTTCACGAGCTGAATTAGAACCTCGTGACGCTGTGTCTTGGGTCCGTCCTCCAGGTCGTTGGCGAGATCCTTGATGATGATGGCGCGGCCCGTGGCTTGCGAGAAGGCATTGCCGGCCGTTCGGCGCACGGCTTCTTGCACGGGCGAGGATGACAGGTACCCGGTGCCGGAGTGCGGATGGCGCGGAGAGTCGGGATTCCAGACCCGGAAGTCTTCCACGGCTACGCCGCCGGCCGCTTCGTAGTCGTCGTGGAGGTCCTGATCCACGGCTACCGGGTCCAGCCGGTCGGATACATTCACCCAGCGCGAGACGCACGTCGGCGTATGCAGCTTGCCGTTTCCCATCCATTTCCGAAGCTGGTCTTTCACCTCCGTCAGGCCGAGCGGCGACCCGATGGTGACGAACAGCCGCACATCGCACTGCTGCTTGGTGAGCTCGCGCAGCACGTCGTATGCGATCATCGACCCCTGGCTGTGCGCGACCACGATAAAGGGCCCGCCGCCGGGCTCCAGCCGGTCAATCAGGCTCTGCTTCATCTGCCGTCTCCGGGCGGGGATGAACAGGAAGTCGTTCACATCCCGGAGGAAGGCCCGCGTGATCTTCTGCGTGATGATGCGGCGCAGGAATGCCGGCAGCGGGAGGATCTTCGCGCGGACATCGGCCGCATAGACGGCCCCCGGATCCACGCTCGCGCGCGCGATCATCTTGTCCGCGATATTGCGGAGCTGTCTCCTCCGCTCCTTGTCCCGAGTCAGAGCATCGATCTCCGATTCGAGCGCGGCCTGCTCGCCCAGGTTTTCCCGGTCGGCGAGCGCGCGCACGGCCCGGGTGGAGATTTCGTCGTCGTCCACGACGACGCTGTCGCTGTCGGCACAGGTCTCGTCCGAGGGTGTCGGGTAATACTCGGGATTCACCCAGTACGCCATCCGGCTGCGGTCGCCCAGTTGGACGCCGAACAGCGCCTTATCCCACTGGCACTTCAGGACGGACGCCGCCGGCTTGTTCCCAATTCCGTGGATGTATACGACGGTCTGCACTTCCGGGGGCGCTCCCGCGGAAACGGTGAGGGATTCCTTGGATTCGCTCTTTACGGTTTGGAAAGAGACGATTTCCTCTTTCGGCGCCTGCCGGGTTTTAGCCCCTTTGCGTCCGCCCTTTTTGGTTGCCATCGAAAGCCTTTCTCCTCCGCGCCCTCTAACGGGCGGCGGCTCGTGCCAGCTCCGCTTCCACGATCTCCACGCCAAGGCCCGGGCCTTGCGGCACCAGGTAGCTGGCGTCCTTCAATTCCAGGGGGTCCTGTAGAAACCGATTGGCCACGTCCAATACCAACGGATTGTACTCTGTCAGACGGCATTCGGGAACCGCCGCCGCGAAATGCAGCGCCGCGGCCACCTGAGGACCGAACGCGACGCTGATGTGAGGCACTACGTCAATTCCGTGGCCGGCCGCCTCCGCCGCAATGCGTAGTCCTTCCGTGATGCCGCAGCGCCCCAGATCGGGCTGCACGATCGCCATGGCGCGCTCGCGAAAAAACGGCGCAAGCTCGAAGGTGGTCCGGTAACTCTCACCAATGGCGACGGGAGTCCGAATGGCTCGCGCCAGCGCCGCATGCGCGGCCGGATCTTCCGGCGGTAAGGGAGCTTCCAGCCAGAGAGCGTTGCGCGCGTCGAGTTCCCGGCCCCAACCAATCATGTCTGTTGGCGTAAAGCGCCAGAGCGCATCCACCGCCACCCGGCCCTCGCCCCCCAGCGTGGAAAGCACGTCGTCCAGAGCGGGGAGTAGGGTTTCGGGACCGCTGTCGAAGAACAGTTTGAAGGCTGTGTAGCCTCGGCCGAGCCACGTTTTCGCCGCCTCCCGACGCTTCTCGCCGCTCGAATTCGGCAGGCCGCTGATATAAGCCGGGATGCGGGTCTTCGCGCCGTCCGGGGCTAGCAGGCGGCACACTGGCTTCCCGGCCATCTTTCCCGCGAGGTCCCACAGCGCCATGTCCACGGCGCTGATGGCGTCCAGCATGAAGCCGCCAGTCTGGCCGCGCACGCGCATGGTGGAGTACATGCGCTGCCAGAAGCCCCGCACCCCTTCCACCGTCCCATCGAAGTCCGCATCCAGCACGACCGGCCGCAGAAGATGATCGACGATGGAGCAGGCCACTTCGGGCGCCAGCGGCGCCTGCGCCTCCCCCCACCCGGTCAGTCCGGAATCCGTGGTCAGCTTCACCAGGGCGGTCTCGAAATTTACCGAGTACAGACACGGGTATGCCTCCGACCAGCGGTATGGCGAGGCTGAGCGCCGGAGCGTGGTGGGAGAGCCCGCGGTGCCCGTGGCGGATGCCAGATCGCGCGGCAAACGGACCGGTATCGCTTCCATCGACGTGATTTTCACAATCCTGATATTTTGACATCACCTGGACGGGCTGCCGCGGCCGAGGCAGGAAGAGCCATAATGGAAACGATGGCTACTATCCACATGAGCGAAGCGGAGGTGGCTCGCGATCTCCACGCTGTGCTAGCCAAGGTGCAGCAGGGCGTCGAGGTCGTCATCGAGCAGGATCACCGGCCCGTGGCGGTGCTGAAGCCATCGGAGCCGCCACGCCCAGGCCGCAAACTGAGCGAGTGCATCGCCTTGGCGAAGGCTTACGAAGAGAAGCTCGGCTATGCGCCTATCCCGGACGAGGACTTCGCTAAAGACGTGCAGGCCGGCATCGACGCGCGCCGCGACTCGTTCGAGCCGCCCGCATGGGACTAGTCCTCGACTCCAGCGTGCTGATCGCGGCGGAGCGGGAGAAGCGGCCCGTTAGCCAACTTCTGTTCTCGCTCGAAACCGATTACGCCGAGACTGAGTTCCTTCTCTCTTCGATTAGTGTCATGGTGATGTCGCTTTAGCCGCCCTTTTCCTCCCCCTCCACAGTACGCATCGTCGTGTATCGCTTCCATCGACGTGATTTTCACAATCCTGATATATTGACATCCTTAGGTACTTATCGTTGCCCGAACTTCGTAAAGACCCAGTCACCGGCCGCTGGGTGATCATTTCCACGGACCGTGCCAGAAGGCCAACCGACTTCAGCCGCGATCCCGTCCCCATCGCCTCTCCCAACGGCTTTTGCCCGTTCTGCTACGGCAATGAGCAGAAGACGCCGCCCGAGATTATGGCCTTCCGCCCGCGGGGCGAGCCGAACCAGCCGGGATGGACGTTGCGCGTGGTGCCGAACAAGTTTCCCGCGCTGGGGATCGAGGGCGAGTTGAACCGCCAGGGCGAGGGCATGTTCGACCGTATGACCGGCATCGGCGCGCACGAAGTGATCGTCGAAACGCCCGACCATGAGGCGCGTCTGGTGGATCTCTCCGAGCGGCAGGTGGAGGATCTGCTGTGGGCATTCCGGGACCGCATGCTCGATTTGAAGAAGGATAAGCGCCTGTGTTACATCGTGATCTTCAAGAATCACGGGGAAGCGGCCGGCGCGTCGCTGGCGCACAGCCATTCGCAGATCATTGCACTGCCGGTGGTGCCGAAGCGGGTCCGCGAGGAACTGGACGGCGCCAAGACGTATTTCACATACAAGGAGCGTTGCGCGTATTGCGACGTGATCCGGCAGGAGACGCAGTCGGGCGCCCGGCTGGTAACGGAGACCGATATGTTCGTCGTGCTTCAGCCGTATGCGCCGCGCTTCCCTTTCGAGACGCTGATCCTGCCGAAGCGGCACCGGTCGCACTTCGAGGATGCGGACGCGCCATCCTTTCAGAACCTGGCATGGGTCTTGCGGTCCACGTTGCGGAAGCTGGACAAAGTGCTGGAGTGCGCGCCTTACAACTTCGTGATTCATACGGCTCCCATTCAGCAGGCGCCCATGGAACACTATCACTGGCACGTGGAGATTATGCCCAAGCTGACGAAAGTGGCGGGCTTCGAGTGGGCCACCGGCTTCTACATCAATCCCACTCCGCCGGAAGAGGCGGCGCGCTTTCTGCGCGATGCGGGGCTATAACGGCATATGCAACGTCTCCTGATCCTTCTCGCCGTCGCGCAGGCCTTGCCGGCGCAGACCCTTAGCAGTTACGACATCCGTCGCGCCGCCGCACGAATCGTCATTGACGGCAAGCTGGACGATCCGGCCTGGCGGCAGGCGACGGAGATGGGCGAGTTCCACTTCCCGTGGTTGAGGGAAGGCACGAAGGAGCAGACCGTTGCGCGGATGCTCTGGGACGACGAGAATCTCTACGTCGGCTACTATTGCCACGACACGCATATCTCGGCTTTCGAGACCAAGCGGCACGGGCCGGTATCGAAAGACGACTGCGTCGAAATCTTCATCAGTCCCAATCCGGAGAAGGTGACCAACTACTACACCTTCGAGATCAATGCCATCGGCACGATGCTGAACCGCTGCAGGACGGATTGGTGGAAAGGGCCTCCGACGTGGGAGCCGGAGAACGTGCGCTACCGCACCTCGTTTCATGGGCTGCCGAAGAAGGAAGAATCGCCCGGGGACAACCACTGGGTAGTCGAGATGGCCATTCCGTTGCACAACTTCGCCCGCGACGCGGCCCACATGCCTCCCCGCGACGGCGACCGCTGGCGGCTGAACCTGAACCGCACGGGAGGCATCACCAACCGGCAGAGCAGCAGTTGGTCTCCGATTCCGACTCCCGCGCCGGCCTTTCACACCCCCACCGCATTCGGCAGCGTGCGGTTCGTAGCCGCCGCGCCGATGCAGGCAGCCCAGGCGGCGGGCCGGCGCGGCGGGCGCAACCAGCGAGAGACCAACCCTTTGGGGCGCGGGGTTCAAGTGGTGGCGGACGGGCGCGCCCTATACAACCGCTCCTGCACGATGTGTCACGGACTGGACGGCGCGGTGGGAGATCGCGCCCCGGCCCTGGCCGGCAACCGGCGCTTCCTTCGCACCTCCGACCAGGATCTGTTTGACGCCATCTCCAAAGGCCTTCCAGGCACGGCCATGCCTCCCATGGGGCTGCCCGGGAACGACACCTGGAAGATCGTGGCTTACATTCGAAGCCTGCGCGCCTCGGCTTATGAAGACCACGTGACCGGGGACCGGGTCGCCGGCGAGAGGATTTTCTGGGGCAAGGGAAACTGCGGCGCCTGCCACACCTTGAACGGCCGCGGCGGGCTGTTGGGACCGGACCTCTCGGACGTGGGGGCGGGGAAGACGCTTGCGGCGCTGAAGGAGACGCTCACCCAGCCGCTGCCGCACGTGCCGCGAGGCTATCAACCGGTGGTTCTTACAACAGCCGACGGGCGCTCGCTTTCGGGCGTGCTGAAGAACGAGAACAACTTCTCCCTTCAGCTTCTGGACAAGGAGAACCGGCTGCATCTGCTCCTGAGAGAAGAGCTGAAGGACGTTCAATACGGCAATGTGTCCCTGATGCCCAGAGACTTCGATAAGACCTTGAGCGCCGCGGAGTTCCAGAATCTGCTGGCCTTTTTGAGCCGCCAGGCCCGCAGCAGAGCCAGAGAGGATGGTACCCGGTGAAGATACGGCATGATAACTTGCTCGACCGCTACCTCACGGTCGCGGCTCAGAAGGACTTACCGAGCCGCGACCGTGAGGGAGTGGTTGCCTGGGGACGGCGGAGCACCCCACTAACAGTTTTATTTTTTCTATATCTCGTGCACGCCTCGGCACAGGTGACTTATCAGGACTTACTGAAGGCCGACCCAAGCCAGTGGCTGACTTATCAGGGACCTTACAATGGGCAGCGTCACAGTCTGCTCGGGCAGATCCACAAGGGTAACGTCAAAAGCCTGACGCCCAAGTGGATTTATAACGTACCGGGAGCGAGCCGTCTGCAAAGCGTGCCCGTCGTGGTGGACGGCGTGATGTACGTGTCGCAGCCCAATGAAGTACACGCGATCGACGGACGCACGGGCCGGCTCATCTGGCAGTATCGCCGTCAGGCTCGCGAGCGCGGTCCCAACCGGGGCGTGGCGGTTTACGGCAACAAAGTGTACTTCGGCACTCCGGACGCTTTCCTTGTCGCGTTGGACGCCCGCACAGGCAGCCTGGTGTGGGAAGCGAAACTGGCCGAGTGGGAGGAAGGCTTCTACAGCCCGGTGGCGCCGCTGGCCATAAACGGGAAGATCCTCGCGGGCATCGCCCCCGGAGACCATGGGTTGAACGGCTTTCTGGATGCCTACGACGCGGAGACCGGTGAGCGCCTGTGGCGATGGAATGCCATCCCCAAACCCGGCGAGCCCGGCAATGAAACGTGGGCGGGGGACTCGTGGAAAACGGGAGGCGGCAACACGTGGCTGACGGGCACGTACGATCCCGAGTTGAACCTGATCTACTGGGGCATCGGCAATCCCGCTCCGGATTTCGACGGCGACGTTCGGAAGGGCGACAACCTGTACACCGAGAGCATCGTCGCACTGGACGCCGACACCGGGAAGCTGAAGTGGTATTTCCAGAATACGCCGCACGACTTACACGACTGGGACTCCGTGGAGGTCCCGGTATTGGTGGATGCGCCGTTCCAGGGGCGGAAGCGCAAGCTGTTGGTGCAGGCGAACCGGAACGGCTTCTACTACGTGCTGGACCGGACCAACGGCAAGTTTCTGCATGGGACGCCGTTTGTGAAGCTGCTGAACTGGGCCTCCGGTCTGACGCCGGAAGGGCGGCCGATTCGAGTGCCCGGCGTCGAGCCCACGCTAAAGGGCAATAAAGTGTGTCCGGCAACCTCCGGCGCCACCAACTGGATGTCGCCGGCCTTCAACCCCGATACGGGCCTGTTCTACGTGGTCGCGCAGGAAGGGTGCGGCATCAGCACGAAATCGGCCGATACTTTCCGGCCCGGCGGATTTCCCTTCATGGCGACGGGCTATATCGAGAGTCCCGAGGAGCCATGGCGCATGCATGTGCGGGCGCTTGAGTTGACCACCGGGAAACTGGTGTGGGATTACGAGCAGATCGGGTCGCGGCGGTACGGCGCGGGCCTGCTCTCGACCGCCGGCGGATTGATCTTCTCCGGAGACGATCAGGGTTTCTTCACCGCTCTGGACGCCGCGAGCGGGAAGGCCCTATGGCACTTCAATACGGGCATGCGGATTTCGGCGTCACCGATGACGTATAGCTTCAAGGGACAACAGTACGTGGCTGTTTCGGCGGGCGTGAACGTAGTGGCGTTCGCGCTGCACGAATCGCCTCCGCCGGCACATGATAAGCTTAAGTAAATGGCCAAAAAAGAGAAACGCGAGAAGCGGCCCATGCCGCCCGTCGGCGCGTGGGGTCCCGCGGTCGCGCTGGGCTGGTTTATTCCGGGCGGCGGCCACTTCCTGCTGGGCAAGCGCGTCCGTGCGGCGCTGCTGTTCTTCGCGGTGACCTGCATGTTTCTGCTGGGGCTGATGATGCGCGGCGCCATGTTTACGCCACAGTCCGGAGACATCCTCACGATAGCGATCAACTATGGCGGCTTTCTCGGAAATCTTGCCTCCGGAAGCCTCTACCTCCTGACCAACTGGCTGGGCTACAACCAGCCCGACGTCGCCGGCCACGTACACGACTACGGCACCAAGTTTCTGGTGACCGCCGGCCTTCTGAATATCCTCGCGATGGTGGATGTCTTCGAGATCGCGGCCGGGCGGAAGAGTTAAGGAAAACATGCCTCGTATGATCCTCAGCCATTTCGAAGCCGCGCTCCTGTTTGCGCTCTTCACCTCCATCGTGCTCGGAGTGGTGACCCACAATACCGACCGGGAGCGCCTCCGCTACGGCCTCTACGTGTTCGGCTGTTTTCTCGCCACGCTATTCGGCCTGAGCTGGCTGATGTACTTCGGCCACGGCTAATGCCTTTCGCCGCGGACACTGAACTTTTCAGCGCGATTCGCGCCAAGCTGTATACCGCTGTCGTGGGCGACGTGCTCGACGAGATGGGCCGCCTCGAGCACTTTCTGCCCCCGCAAATTCGCCCCCTCGCTCCCGAGATGGTCGTCGTCGGGCGCGCACGCCCGGTCATCGTTCAGGACGCTCCCGGGACAGCCAGCGATCGCTTCGGCCGCTTGCTGGACGCGCTCGATTCGCTGGGGCAGGACGATGTCTACATTACCGACGGCGGACGCACGCCTTACGCTCTGTGGGGCGAGCTGCTCTCCACGCGCGCTGTGCATCTGAAAGCCGCCGGCGCGGTGATGAACGGATACTGCCGCGACATGGCCGGAATTCTGGAAACCGGTTTCCCGACGTTCTGCTGGGGCTCCTACGCGCTCGATATCAGTTATCGAGGCAAAGTGGTGGACTTCAATGTCCCGGCGACGGTGGGCGGCATATCCGTCGCGCCGGACGACATCGTCTTCGGCGACCGGGACGGTGTGCTCATCGTTCCACGCAGTCTGGCCGATGAAGCCTTCGGCCGCGCGCTGGAAAAGGTCGAAGGCGAGAACCACGTGCGGGACAATTTCCGCGCGGGCATGTCGGCGGTGGAAGCATTCGCCAAATTCGGCGTGATGTAAGGACTTTCTGATTTGTAAGACTTTCTGATCTGCAGGACTTTCTGGATTTGTAGGACTTACTGATTTGTGGGTTTGTGGGGCAGCCCCCCGGGCTGCGGCGGCCGACCCCCCCCCCC
>JBBDWK010000099.1:39900-53033 GCA_040902885.1 Bryobacteraceae bacterium
GGGGCGCCCACCCGGCCCGCCCGGACCTGACCACTATCCAACGTGATGCCGAAGGCGTCAACTCCGGCATCTCGGTATTGTCGGTCCCGCTATACATCCATCGCGGCCCCGTTCTTCCGAAGCCACTCTCTTCGTTCGAGGTAGTTTGGGATTACCTTGTCCACTTCATTCCAGAAGGCATCCGTGTGGTCGAGGTGGTGGAAATGGCAAAGCTCATGAACCACGATGTCGTCGATGATGGTTGGCGGAGCCTTCCTGACCTTTTCAGGCACCCAGACGGCAAAGCGCCTGAGTTGACAGGGCTGATGTGGGTGGCAGAGGCAACGGCCTCGTGGCTCGCGGATTCCCTGGCGAACTTGCCGATCTCGTCCATATCGCAAAGCAGCCCCCAGAAGAAGATGTGTCGAATCACACCGGTCAGCAAGTTGGTAGGGCAAATCGAATGAGAAAAAGGCTCTGATGTGAGCGGCTGGCCATATAATCGGTGTACGGCCGAAGGCCAAAACGCAAATCCGTGGTACGAGGAGTTGAAACCATGTTGAAATCGTCTGCGCTATGTGTGTGTGCGGCCTTGGCACTGCTATCGTCAAGCGTACGCGCCGAGGAGATCAATTGCGTGGGCACGCTGCGTGGCTCGTTCGACAACGTCAACGTCCCCAGGGGAAGGAACTGCACACTCATCGATTCTCGCGTACAGGGAACCGTCTACGTGCGAAGCAACGCTTCCGTGAGCGTCTATCGCACTGTCATTCTCGGCAACGTGCAGGCTGAAGGCGCCCGCTTTGTGCGCCTATATGGCACCGGCGTTGTGGTCAACGGCAGCGTGCAGATCAAGTACGGCACTCAAGCCACGACCATCAATCCTGGCACGCAGATTGGAGGGAACGTGCAGTACGTCGAGAGCTCCGGATTCCTTAAAATTCTGCGCGCCAGAGTCGGTCAGGATGTACAGGTTTTCGAGAATGTCGGCGGCGCTTCCATCTACTACAACGTGATCAATGGCAATCTGCAATGCAAGGAGAATGACCCAGCGCCAACAGGCGACAATAACCAGGTCGGAGGCAATAAGGAAGATCAGTGCTCGACCTTCTAGATGTCCTGCGCAGATCGTCGCAGGCGCGGAATAGCAGACCGGATAGCTGGCTGAGCGTGAGCTTCGTCATCTTGATCGATTAGGGGTAATCCAGTTTATTGTTTTTACCATTTTCACGCGACTCCGGCAGAGTAGCGCCTGTTTGATCAATGCTTGTCACGGCGCACAGTCAAAAATTTCTCCCGTCCCTGCAACCGCTTCCACCTCGCCGCCCTCTACAAGCCCACCCGGTTCCGTAACCTGGAGTTGGAGAGCCAGGAACAGCGGTTAAAGGCTTTCCGTAGATGGTGTTAGAGTATTTTGCCGAACAAAGCCAATTTACGCCCGCGCGCCAGCACGCGACGCCTACACATGATATGGTGTAGACGTGCCCACGAGCCTCGCCCTGGACGATGCATTGTTGGAAGAGGCGTTACGGATTGGCGGCTACCCCACAAAGAAAGCCACGGTTAACGCTGCGCTCAAAGAGTTTGTAGAACGCCGAAAGCAGCGCGAGGTGGTAAAGCTGTTTGGGTCGATCGACTACGACGCTCGCTACGACTATAAGCAAGCGCGCCAGACGACGATTTCGTCCTGGGACTGAAAAGGCGTGAAGGCTTTGATGGGACTGGGCAGGCGGATTCGCCTGCGCTGCCTGATGCGCCAGTTCACAGCACTGAACCGCGCGCGTGAGCAAGCGGAACGCTGCAGCCCCCTAACCCCTATAATGGTAAGCAAGTGACCCGCAAGACCTTTTATATTGAAACCTTCGGCTGCCAGATGAATGCCCACGACTCGGAAAAAGTCGTCGGCACGCTCCTCAATCGCGGCTACGAGCAAGTCGAAACTCCCGAAGCGGCCGGGCTTGTTCTGTACAACACGTGCAGCATCCGCGACAAGGCCGAGCAGAAGGTCTTCAACCGCCTCCAGCAGTTCAAGCGCGACGCGGGCAAGGGCAAGATTTTCGGCGTCATCGGCTGCGTCGCCCAGCAGGAAGGCGAGCGCATCTTCGAGAAAGCGCCCCACGTCAGTCTGGTCGCGGGATCGGCCAGTTATACGCGGCTGCCCGAACTGCTCGTGCAACTGGAAACCGGGGCCCGGCGCGTCTCCGGTCTGAGTCTCGACACCGCCGAAACCTTCGACACCCCCTTTACGCGCCGCGATAACCCGCACCGCGCCTACATCACCATCATCGAAGGGTGCGACAAATCCTGCGCCTACTGCGTTGTGCCGTTTACCCGCGGGCCGGAGCGCAGCCGGACCAGTGAGAGCGTGATGGCGGAAGCGCGCGGCCTCGCCGATGCGGGCTACACGGAGATTCAGCTTCTGGGACAGAACGTGAACAGCTATCGCGATCCTTCGCCCGCCGGATGGGACTTCGCCACGCTGCTTGCGCGCGTCGCCGAAATTCCGGGACTGCGCCGCGTGCGCTTCACCACGTCGCACCCGCGCGATTTCGTCAAACCCATCGTGGAGGCCATCGAGGGGAATTCCGTGCTCGCGAACCACGTGCATCTGCCCGTGCAATCCGGCTCCAGCCGTGTGCTCGACCGCATGCAGCGGCTCTATACGCGCGACGAGTACATGCGGCGCATCGAGTGGATGAAGAACGCCCGGCGGGACATCTCGCTCACCACGGATATCATTGTCGGTTTCCCCGGAGAGACCGAAGAGGACTTCCAGCAGACCCTCGATCTGCTGGACGAAGTCGAATACGACTCGCTGTTCAGCTTCAAGTACTCCCCCCGCCCCAACACCGCGGCGCTGGCCATGCGGGACGCGGTTCCCGAAGAGGAAAAATCGCGCCGCCTGACCATCCTGCAGGAGAAGCAGCGCTCCATCCAGATCCGCCGCAATTCGGCTTTGATCGGTTTCGTTCGGGAGGTGCATGTCGAGGGGCGCAACCAGGCGCTGGGCCAGTGGATCGGGCGCACTTCGGATAACCGGACGCTGAACTTCGTTCACCCGGATTCCGGCGACCCGCCTTTAATCGGCAAATATTTGCCGGTGCTGGTCACGCGCGCGGGCCCCAATTCGCTGGTTGGCGAGAGCGCCATGCATGCGGCATAGCGTATGGTGTAATGAAGGGAGGGGGATCAGATGGAAGTTGAAATGAAAATTCGGGGATTGATGATGGATCCGGTCACCAACATGCCGATAGTGATCCTCAAGGATATCGGCGGCAGCAGCGTGCTTCCCATCTGGGTCGGTATTTATGAAGCCAATGCCATTGCTCTCGAGATCGAGAAGGTCTCCACGCAGCGGCCGATGACTCACGACCTCATCAAGAGCCTCCTGTTGGGTTTGAATACGGGCATCCGGAAAGTGGTCGTAAACGAGCTCAAGGAAGACACCTTCTACGCACTGATCTGGCTCGAGCGCGACGGCGAGCTGATCAGCGTGGATTCGCGCCCCAGCGACGCTCTGGCCCTTGCCCTCCGGCTGGATTGTCCCATCTTCGTCGAAGATGCCGTCCTCAAATCTTCCAAGGCGACCAACGCCGTATCCGAAAAGGTCAGCAACGAAGAACTTCGCCGCTGGCTCGAGAACCTGGGCGACGAGGATCTCGGCCGCTACAAGATGTAGGCTGCGGTGATTGAGCAGCTCGAGCGTCTTTCCGAGGCCGGAATTCAGATTCTTCCGGCCAGCGGCCGCGGCACTCATTTCATCCTGGAACGGGGCGGTCTCGTCGCGCTGGTCGAGCGCCGCGGCGACGCTTTCGGCTCCGTTGGCAGCACCGGAATTCTGACCCCCAACGGAATGGCCGTGCTCGTCTGGCGCGGCGCCGAAGCCTGGTTCGTGGCGCGCGGCTATGAGCGCCTGGCCCGGCCGGAAGAAGTGACCGCCGTGCGCGATTTCTCCGCCAGCCTCGCCAACGCATTAAAGTTTTCCCATTAATCTTCCGATTCATCCTCACAGGGAAGTGGACTGCCCCCGGTCCGGCCTTCTCGCCAAGGTGAAGGAGATTGAACACATTGCGCATTTTCATGCTGGCAGTTCTCGCGATTTTTGGAAGTATCCCGGGCTTCGCCCAGCTCACACGGGGCTTCATTTCCGGCGTCGTTCACGATGCGACCGACGCGGTTGTCGACGGCGTTCGCGTGATGGCGACGAACAACTCGACGAATATCCAATTCCAGACCTTCACCAACGGAGCGGGCGTCTATCGTCTGGTGGCGCTCGAGCCCGGCGTGTATACGCTGGAGTTCCAAAGGACGGGCTTTGAAAGCGTCCGGGTGGAGAACATTCAGGTCTCGACCACGCAGGAGGTTGTTGTCAACCGGACCCTCGCCGTCGCGGCGACCGTCACCACGATCGAAGTCGCGGCGCCTCCGGGCGTGACGCTGGCCAAGTCCACTCCCACTCTGGACACCAAGCTCGACCGCGGCTTTGTGGCCAACGTCGCGCTTACCGCCGTTCAGCGCGACGTCACGCGCCTGGCGCTTCTCGCGCCGACCGTCGCCCGCGGTCCGGCCGGCTCCGAATTTTCGGCCAACGGGCAAAGATCGCGGAACCATAACTTCACCATCGACGGCGTCGATAACAACGATCTCACCGTCACACTTCCCAACAACCGCCTGATCCCCGAGGCGGTGGCCGAGTTCCACGTGCAGACCGCCGCCTACTCCGCCGAGTTCGGCCGCAACTCGGGCGCTCAGGTCTCCGTCATCACGCGGAGCGGAGGCAACGATCTGCACGGCGAGGCCTTCGATTACTACAACGCGAACTGGATGGAGCCGGTCAGCCTTCTGAACAAGCGCGCGAACATTTCCGAGACTCCGCGTTTCGTTCAGAATCAGGCGGGCGGCGCACTCGGCGGGCCAATCGAATCCAACCGCACCTTCTTCTTCGGCTTGCTCGAAACCAACCGCCGCCGGGAAGCGCCGGACGCCCGCAACGCCGCGCCCGTCACCATCCCCACGGCCGCCGGTTATGCCGCCCTTTCCAGCGTGCCGCTCGGCCCCGGCCAGTCCACGCAAAGCCGCCAGGCGGTTCTCGATGCGCTGAAGTTTCTGCCCGGCGTCCACTCGGAAATCCCGCGCTTTCTGACGCCCGCAAACGTAAACGTCAACGGCGCGCCGGTCGAAGTCGGCACCGCCCTCATTCCTCTCGCCAACCCGCACGATTTCTGGTACATCGTCGGCCGCATCGACCACCGTCTCACGGACCGCGACAGCATCAGCTACAGGAATCAGATCGACCAGCAGAATCAGCCCGACTTCGCCAGTAATCTGGGATTCGGCTCGCGCTTTTCCGCGTCGCAAACCACCTTGGGCCAGAACCACGCGCTCAGCTACACGCGCACCATCAGCCCCCGGTTCATCAATGAATTTCGCGCTGCCTATGCCCGCCGCAACCTGGACTTTCCGGAGAACGACACGCAGCCGACTATCGCGATCGGCAATCAGTTCACGATCGGCGGTTTGGCTACCTACCCGCAGGCGCGCGTCTCCAACACCTTTCAATGGCAGGACGTGGCCACTCTTCTGGTGGGCCGGCACTCGTTCAAGTTCGGCGCCGATATCCGCCGCAACCGTCTCTTCAACCGGTTCGGATTCAATTCCAAGGGAACATGGAGCTTTGACAGCCTCGCGGATTTTCTGAACAATCGCCCGTTTTCGCTAACCCAGGCCGTCAACGAAGCCTCGTTCGACGCGCGCCAGACCAATCAGTATTATTTCTTTCAGGACGATTTCAAGATCGCCAGGAACCTGACTCTCAACCTAGGTTTGCGCTACGAGTACTCGGGCGTGCCCCTCGGATTCTTCGGCGCCGCCAACAGCCAGATCGCGGCTACCGGCGTTCCCGAGCCGGTGCGGCCGGACAAAAACAATTGGGCGCCGCGCTTCGGCCTGGCCTACTCTCCCGGCGGAAAAGAGGGCTGGAAGAAGATGCTGCTCGGCGACGGCGAGACCGTCTTCCGCGGCGGTTACGGTATCGGGTATGACGTGCTCTTCTACAACATCCTGGCGGTAAACGGCAATAACTACCCGCGCGTCAACTCCGCTTTGACGCTGCAGCCGGAGACGATCGGTCTGTTCCCCACGCTCGCGCCCCGGCAGGCCGCCGTGCCGCCGTTCAACCCGCTGCTGCCGTTCGTGAATTCCCCGACCGATACGCAGAATCCAACCACTCACTTCTACAGTTTCTCCATCCAGCGCCAGCTCGGCCAGAATTACGTTTTCGAGGCCGGCTATAGCGGATCGCGTTCTTATCACCAGATCCGCCAAGGCCAGGCGAACCCCGGCATCCTCACGCCGGCCCAGGCCCAAACCGTGTTGCAGACGGGAAGCCCGAATTCAATCCCCGGCATCCAGAACCGCCGGCTGAATCCCGCGTGGGGCTCGCGCCTGACCATCGAATCGACGGCCATCGGCAATTACAACGCCATGTTCCTGAAGTTCGACAAGCGCATGTCCCGCAATCTGATGGTGGGCGCGAACTATACGTGGAGCGCGAACATGAGCGATAACGACGAATCGCTCGGCGTTCCGGACATCATCTTCTCGACCGCGCACGTGCCGCAGGACTACTTCAACTATCGCAACGATTATGGGCGCAGCATCTTCGACCGTCCGCACCGTTTCGTGGTCCATTACACCTGGCAACTTCCGTGGTCTTCGGCGCCCATGCTCAATGGCGCGGCCATGAAGCACATCTTTCGCGACTGGCAGATTACGGGATTTTCGGATTGGCAGTCCGGCCAGCCCTTCACCATCCGCACGGGCGTGGATAGCGGTGGAACCGGCACCGGCATCCCATTCCGTCCGGACTACAATCCCGGCGGCGTGTTCCGGAAGGACCCTGTCCACAACAATCTGCGCACGTTCACGATTCCCGTGGATGGCACGGGCATAGTGACCACGCCGCTCACCGCGGCCGGCGTTCCGCTGGCCAACTCCATGCCGGGCGGAGGAAACCTCGGCAAGAACACGTTCCGCGGCCCCGGTTTCACGCAATGGAATTTCAGCCTGATGAAGACCATCAACGCGACCGAGCGCTGGAAGGTTCAACTGCGCAGCGATTTTGTGAACCTCTTCAACCACCGGAATTTCGGGAACCCGAACGTATTCATGAACAATCCGAGCGCTTTCGGGACCAACACCTCGGACCCGGGAAACCGCTCGATACTGTTGAGCTTGAGAATCCGCTTCTGAGACATAAAGGGACGGGCAGGTCCCGTCCCTACTTTTCCATGAAGTGGTAGCCGATCATGTGGCACACAATCATGTGCCCGTCTTCGATCCGGCCCATGTGAGGCACGCTCACGCGTATATCCAGATCCGCCAGCGGCGCAAGCTTCCCGCCATCGCGACCAGTCAATGAAATTGTTTTACACCCGACAGCCCGCGCATACTCCATCGCGCAAATCACGTTGGGGGAGTTGCCGCTGCCGCTGATGGCCATGAACACGTCGCCGGCCTCGGCGAAATTCCTGAGCTGTTCCACGAACACGGCGTCGTAGCTCACGTCGTTCGCATATGCCGTGATGGTCGGCATCTGATCCGTCAGCGCGATCAGCCGGAAGCGCTCTTCGCGCCCGAAGCTCGCGCCCTTCACCATGTCGCAGGCGAAGTGCGATGCGGTGGACGCGCTGCCGCCGTTGCCGCACACAAAAATCTTGCGGCCCGCCGCGCGAGTTTCCTCGAACAGGCAAATCGCCTGGTCCACTTTCTCCAGATCGATGCTGTCGATCGCTTTGAGCAGCTCGGTCCTGTAATTTGCGGTGGAAGTCATAATTTCGTTAGCGCCATGGCGCCGTACAGCACGCTGTCATCGCCGAGCGCGGCGGGAACCACGTCGATGCGCGCCCGCGACCAGCCCGTAATCTGGCGGCCCAACTCCTCGCGCAGCGGGCCGAACAGCGCTTCTCCCGCCTTCGAGATCCCGCCGCCGATCACGATGCGCTCCGGATTTAATAACATGATACAAGCCTTCAGCCCCAGCGCGAGATCCACCACGTAGCGCCGCACGAATCCGGCGTCCGTCATGAGCTCCCGCGCGGAGCGTCCATGGTCCCGCGCCAGCCAGAGTCCGCAGCACATGCGCTCGAAGCAGCCGCGCGCGCCGCACAGGCACTCCGGCCCGTCGGGACGGATCGTAAGATGGCCGATTTCTCCCGCGTAAGAGTCCGCGCCGCGCCAGATCCTTCCGGCCGAGAAGATGCCGCCGCCGATGCCGGTGGAGAGCGTCATGTAGAACACCGGAGAGCGGCCTTTGCCCGCACCGTAGAGCGCTTCGCCCAGCGCGCCTGCGTTGGCGTCGTTATCCATCACCGATGGAATGCCCAGCTTGTCTCGAATATATTCGGGCAGGTCGAAATCCTGCCAGCCTCCCACGTGCGTGGAGAGCGCCACGCGCTGCTTCGGAAAATCCACCGGCCCGCCAAAACCGATGCCGCAAGATTTGAGGCCGAAGCTTTCCTGCCACTCGCGCCCGATGGAAACGATGCGCTCGAGCATCCATGCGCGTCCACCCTCCCGGTCCGTGGCCTGCGATTCGCGCCGCAGAAGCTCTTCGCCCTCGAACACGGCCATCGAGAATTTGGTTCCGCCGATGTCGATTGCGAGGACCGAATTACCCCGCGGCAAGCAGCTCCTCCGGCGAGGCCGTACCCGTGCCCTTCTTCATAATGGTGACGCCGGCCACAAGGTTGCCAAAGCGTGCCGCTTCGTCCGGCGACCCCGTGACCGCCAGCGCCATCGCGGCGCCGGCCGAAAAGCTGTCGCCCGCGCCGCAGATATCCACCGGGTTTCCGGCCGCGCGCGTCTCCACCCAGCGCTCGCCGGCATCGTCCACCAGCAACACGCCGCGCGGCCCGTGCGTCACCAGCAGCAGCCGCGAGTCCAGGCACTTGCGCAACGCGACGTAATCGATGCGTCCGAACAGCTTCTGGCAGGCCGTCTCCGCCTCCTGCTGGTTGGGCTTCACGATCACGCGCCGGAACTGCTCGATGCGATTGCGCGAATCGGCGAAGAAGACTTTGTCCGCATAGGCGAACGCGAGATCGGTGAGCAGCTCGCGCACGGCCGGCGTGATCGCGCCGCCCGCGCCGGTCTCCGCCTGATCGGCGATGAGGATTACGTCGAAGTCGTCCACGGCGCTCTGTATGGAGTCGAGCAGCGGACGCTCCACGGAAGGCTCCAGAGGCCGCGCGTTCACGATGTCCAGGCGCGGCAGGTCTTCGACTCCCGTCCGCGCGTTAATCAGCTTGGTGTATGTGAAGGTCTGAAGTCCCGGCACACCCAGCAAACGGCCCGATCCGATGCCGCGTGCGTCGAGAGCGGCGCACAGATCCACGCCGAAGCCGTCTCCGCCCATCACGCCGAGCACTTCCACGCGCCCCACGCCCAGCGCCGCCAGATTGCTCGCCACAGTGCCGCCCGCGCCCGGCGTGACTTCGGTGCTCGTTACCGCGACGCGCGGCAGCCCCGTTTCGCGGGAGGGCTCGGCCAGCGCCGGATCGTAGGTACACCAGCGGTCCAGGCAAATGTCGCCAATTACCAACGCGCTCATCTTGGGAAAGGCAGCCAGAATTCGATCGAGCGTCATGCGGTTTCCAGCAATGCGCGACGCAAAGCGGGCAGCGTGGCGCGATGATCGCCGCGGAAATAGTAGCTTTCGCCGCCATCGGCCACCGTTCGCACCAGGATTGTCTTATGCGGCCGGAAATAGTAACCGGGATCGGATTTCGGGAGCTCGCGGCGGAAATCGCCTTCGATTGGCACGATGTCGAAAACCGCCGTGGAGAAGTTGCGAATCTCCCGGCCCTCCTGTCCCGCCACGTTCCGCGCCATGGCCAGCGCCTTCAGGTACACTTCGGGAGCCATGATGGCCGACCCGAAGGAGAGCAGCACGCCACCCTCCAGACGCTCCACGCGCCTCGCGAAGACGAGAAAGTCGCGGTAACTCGCGGCGCCCGCCGCCGCGGCATCGCAGTTGGGGTGCTCATATAAAATGTCGTAGCCGATGCCCACGTGTACGGTCACCGGCACGTTCAGCCGCCACGCGGCCGCAAGCACGCTCAGCTCCTTGTGCGGATAGCAGCTTTCCGCGATCCGGCGCCCCACGTTTTCGCCCAGCCCCAGCTCCAGCGCGGCGGCTTCCGCGATCCAGTCGTTCAATTCGCCGGTCTCCCGCCACAGGCCGAACTCGCCGGTGCGGATATAGCGCGCTACGCTCTCCGTGGTGCCGCCGATGCGCGCCAGCTCGTAATCGTGTATGGCGCCCGCGCCGTTCATGGCGATCAGATCGATGAAGCCGCGCTCCATCAGATCGACGATATGCAGATTCACACCCGCGCGCAGCAGATGCCCGCCCATCATCAGAATGCGCGAAGCGCCCGTGTCGCGCGCGCGCCGCAGCTTCGCCGCCAGCACGGGCAGATCCGCGTGCGCGAACTCCGGCGTGGGTTCGCCGAGCGCCAGCCAGCGCTCGCGTGTCAGGTCGTTCACACGAGCCGCGAGCGGCTGCACGATCAACCGGGAGCGGTCGAAGATTTCGTACTTGCCGCTCATGAGGGGAACAACGCCCCGAGCAGCTCGCCGCGGCAGAGGAAGTTCGGAACGATGAAGTCCGCGCCCACGCCGGCCAGCCGCTGCCGCTTCCATTGGTCCACGCTCTGGCACTCCGGTTCGTCGGTGGCCACGCCCACGGCCACGCCGCCCACTTCCTTTATATTCTGGATCTCCACGTAGCCGTCGCCGAAACCCAGAAACTCCTCGCCGCGGCACTCCGCGGAAGCGATGACCTGGTGGATAAGAATTTTTTTCGAAAAACTCTTGTAGTCGTCGAGAGCGCCGTGGATACCGCCGTCGAAGTACCGGTCCACCGCCAGCAGCCGCGCTTCCTCGCGCATGTAATCGTGATCGGTGCCGCTGGCGAGATAGAGCTTCAACCCGCGCTCCCGCAGCGATTCGAGCAGCTCGCGCGCGCCCGGCACCAGGTACTTCTCGGGCGGCGCCTGTGCCGTGGAAAGCTCCTCCAGGCGAAAGCGGATCTTCTCGTGCAGCCGGTCGAGATAGATCTTCTTGTACTCCAGCGGATGGAGCGGCACGCCGCCGCGCGCCTTCACTTGCGCGGCCAGCTCGATCATCTGATAAATCGTCTGCTTGCCCGTCAGGCGGGCGACGAACTCTTCGACCAGGGCGCGCAGATCCTCCTCCCGCTCTCCGGTATTGAGGTCCACAAGCGTCTCCAGCATGAGCGGAATCATGACATCCATCCAGCCGGAGCGTATGAGGGAGATCGTGCCGTCGAAATCAAAAAGAACCACCCGGGCATGAAGTGCGGAGGCGCCCGGACGAAGCTGCTCGATCATTGTGATTATTGTGACATAATGAGGTCCGTAGACCGTACGCGCCAATGCGCAGGATTGCCGTTGCCAACATGAAGGGCGGGGTGGGGAAGACCACCACGGCCATCCACCTGGCTGCAGGTTTGGCGGCGAGGGGCCGCAAGGTCCTGCTCGTCGATATGGACCCGCAGGGCAATGTCGCGCACGCGTTGCGTCTTCGTCCCACGCACTCTCTTGAGGACCTGATGCTCGGCGCGGCCTCGGCCGGGGACGTGGTTCTTCGCGGCGTTCGCGAGAGGCTGGACGTGATCGCATCCACTCCGGCCGCCTTCGCGCTCGAGCAGCGCCTGGCGGGGGAGGCGCAGCGCGAGACCATTCTTTCCCGGCGGCTCCGCGATCTCAACGGCTATGACGTGACGGTGATCGACAGCTCGCCCGCCATGAACCTGCTCACCTATAACGCATTGCTGTTTTCCGATCAGGTGATCGTGCCCGTGGCCATGGATGTGATGGCGCTCATCGGCGCGCGGCAGACGCTGAACGGGATTGAGGAAGTGAGAAGACTGTGGCCGGAACGCCGGATCGAGCTGCTGGCCGTTTTGCCGACCTTCACCACCACGGCCAATAACGCCACCAGGGCCGCTTTCGACGCCCTGGAGCGCGACCGGGAGATGAACTCCTCGTTGTTCCGCCCGGGCATCCGGCAGTCCATCGACCTGAATTACTCGACCGCGCAGCGCAAGACGATCTGGGAATACGCTCCCCGGAGCCGGGCGGCCGAAGACTACTCGCGCTTCGTGGATTTTGTAGAGGAGAAGGAGCAGCATGGCCTCAAGGAAAAAGAAGCCGTCGTTTGAAGTCAGCGAGGGGCTGGAAACCCTCTCGCAAACCGGTTGGGTCTACCGCTCGGAGCCGGGCTCGCTGGCATCCGGGCCGTCACTGATTCCTTCGGCTGCCGCAAAAGGCAGGGGTCCCGCTACGCCCGTCGCCTTGCCCTCGGGCGCTTCCGGGCTGCTGGATGGGGGCGCGTCCACGCTCGCGGCCGGAATGGTTCTGATGGCGAACGCCATGTTGCTCGGCTTGCGGCTGTTCTCCATGCCGTTCACCATCTGCTCGGGCCTTCTGAAGCCCGCGCGTCGGTGAGGACGAAGTTCGACACGCGAGAAGCGACTTCATCGCCCCATCCGCCGCAAGATCTGGGTTCCCGAGTTCCTTGCCACATGGCTGGCCGGCCAGCAACGTCCAAGTGCCGCGATTTCCCAGAATGAGACTTCAAAGGCGTCTGGTGGTGTGAAGGGGATTTCGCGACAGCTATGTGATCACAGCGAGGGTTCCGCTTCCAAAAGATCCTCAATGTCGATGCCTAACGTTGGAATTCAGCGGCGCGCGAAGTCCGCTGCAATGACTTGTTATGCATCGCCAGCATCGCCACGACGTACCTAATTCAACTTTCTGCAAATCAAGGGCTCGTCGAATCCTTTGACGATTAGTTTGTAGGTTTCGCCATTCCTTAAAACCATTACTTCCGGCCGAAGCTCCAATACCAGCTGCAACGTGAGCCCCGTAACTTCGTACACATTGCCAGAACTTGTCTTGAATATTCGACTTTGCTTCACCGTCCCACTAATGCTCCCTTGCAGGTTTGTTTCTTCGAAAAGTTCCCACTCTCCAGCTTGCGTTGATTTTCCCTTTGGCGAACTTGCTCCCTTATTCAACTTTCTGCAAATCAAGGGCTCGTCGAATCCTTTGACGATTAGTTTGTAG
>JBBDWK010000099.1:53133-73324 GCA_040902885.1 Bryobacteraceae bacterium
AGCTGCAACGTGAGCCCCGTAACTTCGTACACATTGCCAGAACTTGTCTTGAATACTCGACCCTGCCGCACCGTCCCACTAATGCTCCCTTGCAGGTTTGTTTCTTCGAAAATTTCCCACTCTCCAGCTTGCGTTGACCTTCCCTTTGGCGAACTTGCGCCCTTCTGGGTGCCCAACACGAATTGAACGTTGAGCGACTTCTTCCCAACAATCAATTTCCCTCGGCTCGGACAAATGATCACCGACGGGTAATACTCATACAAATATTCGTATTCATACTTCACTTCCCACAGTGATCCATCGGCAAGTTTAAATGTCTCGTCATTATTCCCCATGAACGGTGATGGGCTACGAATTGAAGACTGGTAGCAATCTTGTGCGCTCGCGCGCCCCGCGACGACAAGCACCATTAACAGCGTGGCTAGCAGTCCGTGGTTAAAGTCAGAAGTTGACATAATCGTACCTGCAATTCGCTCATTCCACGGCGTCGGATACGAGCGTTTGGCGATTTCGGGTACTTCTGCCACGGGCTGCTAGCCAAACAGGAATCCTGCTTTTCATAGGTGGACCTCGAGCGTTTCAGGCGAGGATAACGCCCCGCGTTTAGCCGCGGACGCCATTTGCCCACCGATGCGACGCTTGGTTAGACGCATCTCATCTACCTCTTCCTGCTGATGTTCTCCGCTTGCTGGCTACCTGGGACGAAAGCTGCGGCCTTCCCAAGAAAACGCTCGACAGCTGCCTGACTAATGCTCAAAAAACCGTCGATGTTCACAAGTTGGCGACCTTGGTCTACCGGAAACGCCTCAGAAGACTTAGGACACGATACGAGCGGATGCTCGGGCGCCAACGCTGCGTTGTGCACCAGGATGTCACGGAAGTTCGTGTAGATTCTTTTGATGGCGGCCTCGGACAGCGATTGCCCGTAGTAGTCACTGTTGAGGACGTAGAAATGCTGGAACCCCTGCTTGCGGATCGTAACTTCCTTGCCGTCGACAACTACGTTGAAATTCCCATCTCCTCGATGAAATGCCCCGATGGTGTCGGCAATGCAGAACATCATTACGGCAGATGGATAGCCGAGACGCCCGCCGCTCTGTCCGGGCCCCCAGGAGTCGTCCTTCTGGTAATGTACGCACCAGTCCGCAACACACAAGTACTCGCGGAGAGATTCTTGGAGCATCGAGGCGGTGTCGGGATGAATTGCCATGGTCGTCTAACTCTTGTTTCGGCTGACCTGCATAAACCGCCACGGCGGTCGGCCTAAGACCCGACGTCCCCACGAAGGCCGTGGGGGTAAACGCTTGCCAAGTAGCCACTTCCGATTCATTCTACAAGTTGCCTCCACCATCTCATGCCGACCCGTCGCCTCGCCTAAACCTCCGTGTCTCGCCGGATACGGGCAGCCGCAACCGGTCGAGCGGGCTGTGAACCCCTCGCCCGTCACGGTTCAACTCGCGCGGGCGGGGCTGTTCATCGTGCCGGAGCTCTTCAAGATTTTTGCACTGACTACGGGAATTAGACCACATCTCAACCTTCCGGACAACGCCGCTGATACCTGTTGAGAGCAGCCCTTCGCCCCAGGAATGCCTTAGGCGGGGTCGCAAACGGCGTTCTGGGAAACGCCGGCCACTTGACCGTATGATGGCTCGACCTGTAGATATGCTGGCGCGCTGGTTCAACTGGCCACCGGTTCCGCCGCCGCCAGTTGGCGCTTATACTTGCACTCCTGGTTGGGACATTGCAGGACACCGCCGGCTTTCAGCCACTTTTCCAGCAGATAAGGGCTGCCGCAATCGGGGCACTTCTCGGGCACCGGCTTGCTCCAGGCGACGAAATCGCAGTCTGGATAGCGGTTGCAGCCATAGAAGGTCTTGCCACGCCGTAAGCGCCGCTCCACTATCTCGCCTTCGTTGCACTGCGGGCATCTCACCCCGATCGTCTTCTGCTTGCACGCCGGAGGCCCAAACCGGCGAATGCGGTCTCGCAAATCACGTAGCGCCGATGGTGTTCGTTTCCGTCACCCGCGATCGAGTTGCTCGCGAAGCTCGCCGGGGTATAGAGATTTCAAATCGGGGTAGGATTCCGCAAGCCGGATTAGGTCCAGTTCGTCCTTCTTGCGCTTGCTCAGACGTCGTTGTGGATCGCTGTAAGCCCAGAGCTTGCCGCGGGTGACGTCCTCCAGGCAAGCGATTCTCACACGGACCCCCAGGACCTCGGCCTCGATCGACCGGGTTAGGAACGCCTGATATCTTTCGTCCGTGGTGAACTGAATGCGGAGTTCGCTTTGTGGCGGCAGCGCATTCACCGAATGCGCGTGTTCTTCGGTTTTGAAGCCTTGCTCCCGCAGGAACTCCGACAGCTTGGGAAGCCTCGATGCGATCACAACGATATCGGCATCGAGTGTATATACCGGGTCAACGTAACAGTTGACGGCCAAGCCGCCGATCACACAATAGGGTCCAAACGATTCGCAGGCCGCGATCAGCCGTGCGAAGGCCGTCGCGCCTCCCTGCGTTGTCAACTCGTACGCCTCCACCGCAGTCACAACTTAACTCTATACAACCATGTGCAGCGTTCGCAAAACCCGGCCGCTTCCGTCAGATATCGCTGATGCATCGGCAACCGCTCCCTGACGGTCGCGGCTCGGTAAGTCCTTCAGAGCCGCGACCGCCAGGGAGCGGTTGTTTACGCTAGCAGCGCCGGTTCAACTCGCCACCGGCTCCGCGGCCGCCAGTTGGCGCTTATACTTGCACTCCTGGTTGGGACATTGCAGGACACCGCCGGCTTTCAGCCACTTTTCCAGCAGATAAGGGCTGCCGCAATCGGGGCACTTCTCGGGCACGGGCTTGCTCCAGGCGACGAAATCGCAGTCCGGATAGCGGTTGCAGCCGTAGAACGTCTTGCCGCGCCGTGAGCGCCGTTCCACAATCTCACCCTCATTGCATTGCGGGCACTTCACGCCGATGGTCTTCTGCTTGACGTACTTGCACGCCGGGTAATTGCTGCACGCCGTGAACTCGCCGAAGCGTCCGGTCTTGACCACCAGATTGTTGCCGCACTGCGGGCAGGTCTCTTCGAGACGGACGTCGGCCTTCTTTTGCGGACCGCCGATCTGCTTCGTGGTTTTGCAGTCGGGGTAGCCGGTGCAGGCGTAGAACTGGCCAAAGCGGCCCTTCTTCAGCACCATCGGCCGCCCGCAATTTTCGCAATATTCCTCGTCGCTCTGATCGGTGAGGTCGGCCTTATCGACGTCCGGAAGGTCCACCGTCAGCTCGCGCGTGTACGTGCACTCCGGGTAGCCGGTGCAGGCGATGAAGCTGCCGTGCTTGCCCCACTTGATCACCAGCGGCTTGCCGCACTTCTCGCACAGGAGATCGGTCGGCTTCTCCATGCGCTTGATGTCGGTCATGTGCTCGGCGGCGTGTTTCAGGTCCTTGTCGAACTTCTCGTAGAACTCCGCCATGGCGCTGCGGAAGTCGAGCTTGCCGTCTTCAATCTCGTCGAGCTCCTCCTCCATGCGGGCGGTGTACTTCACGTCGAAAATGTCGTCGAAGCTTTCCAGTAAAAGGTCGGTGACCACCATTCCCAGCTCGGTGGGCGTGAAGCGCCCGCCTTCCTTGGCAACGTACTCGCGCTCCTGAATGGTGGAGAGGATGGAGGCGTAGGTGGAAGGGCGGCCGACGCCGTCGGATTCGAGCTTCTTGACCAGCGTCGCCTCGTTGTAGCGCGGGGGCGGCTCGGTGAAGTGCTGCTCGGGACGGAGGGCGCGGAAGCGCAGGACTTCGCCTCGCTCCACAAGCGGGAGCTTGTGCTTCAGCTCCTCGTCTTCCTCGTCCTTCTGGTCCTTGCCTTCTTCGTAGACCTTCAGGAAGCCGTCGAATTTGAGCACGGACCCGGTCGCGCGGAACAGGAAGTCCGGCCCGTCGTTGCCCTTGGCCGAGATGTCGATGGTGGTCTGGTCGAACAGCGCCGGCATCATCTGCGAGGCGACGAAGCGCATCCAGATGAGGCGGTAGAGCTTCAACTCGTCCTCGGCCAGGTGCTTGGCGATCTCGTCCGGGGTGCGCATGACGGAGGTGGGGCGAACGGCCTCGTGCGCGTCCTGCGCGTCCTTTTTCGTCTTGTAGATGTTCGCCGTGGGAGGAAGATACTGGGTCCCGTAGCGCTCGCCGACGAAGGCGCGAGCTTCGCCCAGCGCGTCTTCCGACACTCGCGTGGAATCGGTTCGCATGTAGCTGATGAGGCCGACCGAGCCTTCCTTGCCAAGCTCGACGCCCTCATAGAGCCGCTGGGCCAAACCCATGGTGCGCTTCACGCTGAAGCGCAGCTTGCGCGCCGCCTCCTGCTGCAGGGTGGAGGTGATGAAGGGCGCCACCGGATTGCGCTTCTTCTCGCGCGTGCCGACGGAAGCGACCGTATAGGCGGCGTTTTGAAGCGCGGCGACGATAGAGTCGGACGCCGCCTGATCCGGAATTTCGGCCGCCTGGTCGTTGCGCTTAATCAGCCGCGCCGAGAACAGCGGCGGCTTCTTCGCGGCCAGGTCGGCGTCGATGGTCCAGTATTCGGTCTTCTGGAAGGCGCGAATTTCGCGCTCGCGCTCCACGATCAGCCGCAGGGCGACGGTCTGAACGCGTCCCGCGGAAAGGCCGCGGCGGACCTTGTCCCAAAGGAGAGGCGATATTTTGTACCCCACCAGCCGGTCCAGCACGCGGCGGGCCTGCTGGGCGTCCACCAGGTTGGGATTGACCATGGCCGGCTTCTCGAAAGCCTTGCGGATGGCATTTGCCGTGATCTCGTTGAACATCACCCGGAAGAACTTCGTGCCGTTCTTCTTGTCGCGCAGCTCTTCCTGCAGGTGGTAGCAGATGGCCTCGCCTTCCCGGTCCGGGTCGGCGGCCAGATAGACCGAGTCCACCTTTTTGGCGGCCTCTTTCAGCTCCTGGATGAGCTTCTTCTTTCCTTCTATGACAACGTACCTGGGTACAAATCCATGCTCGACATCAACCGCCAAGTCGTTCTTGGGAAGATCCTTGACATGGCCGAGGGAAGCCTTTACGACGTATTGCTTCCCCAGGTACTTATGAATGGTCTTCGCCTTGGCCGGCGATTCCACGATTACTAGAGCCTTCGCCATATGAATACGTCACACTGTCGGGCGGCCGGAGCACGCGCCCCGAGCCTACCACACTTTAACAAAGTTCCTGCCGGGAAGCTGACGGACCAGTCCGAGCATCTCCAGTTCGAACAGGGCCGCGATGATTTCCGAGGGAGAGGAATCCGGCAGCGATTCCAACAGAGCGTCCACGTGCGTGGCGGCGTCTACCTTGAGGTGCGAAACCAAGCTCCGGCCCAATGCCGCCGCCGGTCCCGCGTCTAGAGGTAGAGATGCTTGCCCCGTGCCGGAGGATTCAGCCGCCAGCCGCTGCCGGCCGCTCTCAATAAGGCTGCGGCGCACTTCCGCGGGCAGTTCCTCGACCACGTCATTCCACTCCTGGACCAGCTTCGCTCCCTGTTTTATCAATAAGTTAGGCCCCCAACTCAGCTTGGAGGTAATGTTTCCCGGCACCGCGAAGACTTCCCGGCCCTGGTCGAGCGCCAGCCGCGCCGTGATGGACGATCCGCTGTACTGCGCTCCCTCCACTACCAGAACGCCCGAGCTCAGTCCGCTGACAATGCGGTTGCGGATGGGAAAATTCTGCGGAAAGGCGGTGGAACCCATCGGAAATTCCGACAACAGCAAGCCTTTGACCGCCAGTTCGGCGGCAAGTTTCTTGTTTTCCGACGGATAGACCACATCCACACCGCACCCGAGCACGGCTACCGTGTCTCCACCGGCCGCGAGCGTGCCTTTGTGGGCCGCGCTGTCGATTCCGCGTGCCATCCCGCTGACAATCGTGAGGCCGGCCCGTGCGAGATCGCCCGCCAGCCGTTCCGCCGCCGCCAGACCATACGGCGTGGCACGCCTTGTTCCCACCATGGCGAACATCAGGGACTGAAGCAACTCCAGGCGTCCTCTGGCGAACAGAACGATGGGCGGGTCGAAGATGTCCCGCAGGGGCGCCGGGTAGGCGGGGTCGCCGAGGGTAACGGCGGTTGTGCCGGTTTCCCGCATGCGTTCCTGCTGAACGACGGCGTCCTCAAAGGAGCAACCGCTCGCGATGCTTTGCGCCACGCCGCCTGAAATGCCGAGCGCTTCAAGCTCGCTGCGGGGGGCTCGAAAAACAGCCTGAGGCGTCCGGAAACGTTCAATGAGCTGCACCGCTTTCCGGGAGCCCAAACCGGGAATCAATCTCAGAGCGAGCCAGTGGAGTTCCTCCTCCTGGCCGAGTGTGGGAGCTGGCATGATTGAAATTTTCCGGGAGGGACGCCTTTTTCGAATGTAGCAGCCGAGGCATGGCTGCGCAACGAAGGTAAGCTTCAGGCGGAAGCGGCTCTCCTGCGTGAAATGGTGGGAAAATGGGGTTAGTATTCTCTCAAACGTTAAAGGAGGCCTTGCGGCATTTAGGCCGTTCGCAACCGTTTCGCGGGCAAAAATCGAATCTCCACACGCTTGTCGAGCGCCTCGGCAATGCGCTTCAGCATGGAGAGCGAGTGCCCTTCGTAGTCGGCGTCCTCAAGCCGGCAGATAGCGGATTTGGACGTTCCGACGCGGTCGGCCAGTTCTTGCTGCGTCAGACCGGCTGCCGTCCGGAGCTGGTAAATCTTTCGCGCAATCTCGGCGTTAACGACCTCCTCTTCGTATTCCTCTTCGCGTTTGGCGTCGCCCGCGATGAAGCGGTTGTAGAGGAACTTCGAGGCGTCTGAGTGAAACTTTTTTCGTGCCATAGCTCTACTTCGGTCGAAACGTGAACTTCTGAAAATTCGCTTCCACCTTCTTCTTGCGCTCTACTGCCTGGCCGATCTCGCGCGGCGGCACTTCCCTCGTCTTTGTCAATCCGTGGGAGAGCACCACCACGGCTTTCCAGGCAAAGAAGTAGAGCATTCTGTAATGCACTCCTTGATGGCTCGCGCGGAGTTCATAAATGCCGTCTCGCAGGAAGTCGGCTTCCGGTCGCCGCAGCTCGTGTCCCAGCTCCCCTAACCGGTCAATCCGCTCCGTGCATTTGGCCTGCACTTTCGCCGGCAGGTCTTCAAGCCACTCCAACAGGGGCACCGAATCGTCTTTTGGCTCCCGGAAGAAGAATACCTCGGTCTCGGCCAAATGTCCTCCCTTAGGTTCTCATTTTTGGTAACTCGTGACAAGTGCCAGGAACGGAAGCCCTGGGAACGGAAGAAGCTTCGGCGGAGGCGGCTCTCCTGCGTGAAATGGTGGGAAAATGAAGGTAGTATTCTCTCAGTTAGGATGCGCAGGGAAGCCGATTTCTTCGACCAGCGGGAACCGCATCTGCTTTTTATCGCCAAGCGGTTGAAGGAGGCGTTGCGGGCGGAGGCGCTACTGACCGGGGCGGGCATCGACTACGGGGTGGAGACGGACCGCTACATTGGCGGCTTTGTTTTTCGGACGGAGCGGGTGGGCGCGTTCTTCTACGTGCCGGAGGAGAGCCTGGACGCAGCCCGCAGTCTGCTGAAGACCAGCGGCTTGAAGGTTCATGAAGAGTAGAGGTCGAATAGAAGCTTCCAACCATCCGCTCCCTCTGGTCGCGGCTCAGCAACGGTTTTCCGAGCCGCGACCAGAGGGAGCGGATGTAAAGAATTAGGCCCGACACTGGGGCGTGAGAGAGACCACGCTGATGACGCTGACCGTTCCTTATCCGGTGGAGCTGCTAAAGGTCGCGCGCAAAGTAGTCTGGTATGACGATCCTGAGCAGACGCTGGCGCGCCTTCCGATTTTCCTGGCACATCTAATGGTTTACGGGTCGGCGGCGGACGTAGCCGCAGCCGAACGCTACATTCCCAAGGATGAATTCCGTGAGGTACTGCGAAACGCCCCCGCGGGGATTTTCACGCAAGAAGCCTGGAAGAAGTGGCATGAAAGATTGGGGATGCTTCCGGCGCCGCCTCTGCCCCGGCGCCGGTTTCCGGACGGCTCGATGGGGCCGGAGGCGGGTGGTTTCTTTGGCCGGTAAATGAAAACCGCAACTCCCTATTTCTTCAGAGTGTTGCAAAAATCTCTTGTCACTCTTCCCGCCAGTGTGCTAATAATGAACTTCGGGAATCGCGGGTAATGCCGCGAGCCCCGTAATCCACTAGAAGACAATGAATTTGGAGGTTGAGGTAGATGAATATTCGACCACTCTACGATCGTATTGTTGTGAAACGGATCGAGGAGACGGAGACCGTTCAGGGAGGCATCATTATCCCCGACTCGGCAAAAGAGAAACCGCAGGAAGGCGAGGTGGTCGCCGCGGGCAAAGGCAAGCGCCTGGAAGATGGCAAGCTGGTACCGCTGGATGTGCAGGTCGGCGACCGGATTCTATTCGGGAAGTACTCGGGCAGCGACATCAAGCTGGACGGCAACGAGTACCTGATCATGCGGGAAGACGAGGTCCTGGGTGTCCTCGACGCCGCACCGAAAGCCGCTAAGAAAGGCTAAGAGCAAGATTCGGGAGGAAATATGGCGAAACAGATTGTATATAGCGAGCATTCCCGCCAAGCGATCCTGCGGGGCGTGAATCAGTTGGCCGACGCGGTAAAGGTTACGCTCGGTCCCAAGGGCCGGAACGTGGTCCTCGAGAAGAAGTTCGGCGGTCCGAACATCACCAAGGACGGCGTGACGGTCGCGAAGGAAATCGAGTTGAAGGACCCGCTCGAGAACATGGGCGCGCAGATGGTGCGCGAGGTCGCGTCGAAGACCTCCGATGTGGCGGGCGACGGCACCACCACGGCCACCATTCTGGCGCAGGCGATCTACCGCGAAGGCGTTAAGGCCGTTGCGGCGGGCGCGAATCCGATGGCGCTCAAGCGCGGCGTCGATAAGGCCGTCGAAGTGGCGGTTGAGGAAGTGAAGAAGCTGAGCAAGGAGATCTCGGGCGAGATGATCGCCCAGGTCGGCACCATCTCAGCCAACAGCGACGCCGCCATCGGCAACATCATCGCCGATGCGATGAAGAAGGTCGGCAAGGACGGCGTCATCACGGTCGAAGAATCGAAGACCATGGTGACCGAGCTGAACACCGTGGACGGCATGCAGTTCGACCGCGGCTACCTGTCCCCGTACTTCGTGTCGGACGCGGAGCGGATGGAATCCGTGCTCGAGGATCCGTACATCCTGATCCACGAGAAGAAGATCAGCAACATGAAGGACCTGCTGCCGCTGCTCGAGCAGATCGCGCGCTCCGGCAAGCCGCTGCTGGTCATCGCCGAGGAAGTGGAAGGCGAAGCGCTGGCCACTCTCGTGGTGAACAAGCTGCGCGGCACCTTGAACGCCTGCGCCGTGAAGGCCCCGGGCTTCGGCGACCGCCGCAAGGCCATGCTGGAAGACATCGGCATTCTGACGGGCGGCAAGGCCATCATGGAAGAGACCGGCATTAAGCTGGAAGGCGTGCGTCTGGAGGACCTCGGCCGTGCCAAGCGCGTGACCGTGGACAAGGACAACACGACCATCGTGGATGGCAACGGCACACAGAAGAGCATCGAAGGCCGCATCAAACAGCTCCGCGCGCAGATCGAGGAGACCACCTCGGACTACGACCGCGAGAAGTTGCAGGAGCGGCTGGCGAAGCTGGCCGGCGGCGTGGCGGTGATCAAAGTCGGCGCCGCGACCGAGACCGAGATGAAGGAGAAGAAGGCCCGCGTCGAGGATGCGCTGCACGCAACCCGCGCCGCGGTGGAAGAGGGCATTGTTCCGGGCGGCGGCGTGGCGCTGCTGCGCGCGGCAATGGCCTTGAGTACGCTGAAGGTGGCGGGCGACGAGCAGATCGGCGTGGACATCGTGCGCCGGGCCTGCGAGGAGCCTCTGCGGCAGATCGTCTCGAACTCGGGTTCCGAGGGCGCGATCGTGGTCGAGAGGGTCCGCGGCAACAAGGACGCCAACTATGGCTTCAACGCCGCGACCGAGGTCTACGAAGACCTCGTGAAGGCGGGCGTCATCGATCCCACGAAGGTTACGCGGACGGCGCTTCAGAACGCCGCCTCGATCGCCTCGCTGATGCTGACCACCGAAGCCATGATCGCCGAGATCCCCGAGAGGAAGCCGGCCCCCGCCCCGGGCGGACACGGCCCCGAGGGAATGGACTACTAAGCGGAAATTAGCTGTAAGTCAGTCTGGGCCGCGCCTCGCAAGGGGCGCGGCTTTTTTTATGCCTTGGGCGTGCCCGTCAACCCTTAATCCAGGCGTGGCGCGGGTCGTCGCTCCAGGCGCCGTAGGTGCGGCCCTCGCCCGCGAGCACCCACGTATAGTTGAGCGAGTAGCCCGGACAGGCGACCACCGGATGGTAGCCTCGGGGGATCAAGACCGTGTCGCCATGCTCCACCGGGTAGGCGAAGTCGAACGGTTCGGGATCGGAGGGATCGCTGTAGACGCGCATGAAGCCGAACCCTTGCCGCGGCTCGACCTGGAAGTAATAAATCTCCTCCATGGGCACCTCCGAGGGCGGCGCGAAGCGGTCGTGTTTGTGGGGCGGGCAGCTCGACCAGCCGCCCGGCCGGTTCACGGTCTCGCCCGCGATCAGGTGCGCGGCGTCAACGTTGTCCGCAATGTGAGTGAAAACCGTGCGGGCCCAATTGTCCTTGCCCACCCGATTGACCATGGCGCCGGAGCCTTCCACCAGGACCGGCTTTCCACCCGGCTTGCCCAGCGCCCCGGCCAACGTGACACGCGCCTCCCCGTTCAACGACGCGATGCGCACGCGGGCGCCGGCGGGCACGTAAACCATGGGACCCGCTTCGCACATCGTCTTCCGGGCCGGAATGTCGGCCGACCATCCGTCCACCTCCACGCGCACCGGTCCACTATAGAAATCGAGCGATAGTTCTTCTTCTCCCGTATCGAAGGAATACTCGCGTAAGGTTCCGCCCAACTGGAGAATGGCGAACGAAAGGTGAAGAAGGTCCTTACTCCGTTGAACCACCGGGTAGAGTCCTGGACCCTCCCCTGGAGATTTAATGTGCATCCGCATGGCTTTCAAGCTATCATTCCTACTTGGCGCTTGAAAAGACCTGAGTCGGCGTTGTCCGGCGGTACCCGCTTTAACAGTTAGGCGGACTACTTAATTCAGGTAAGGAGTCTTTCTCTTGGTGCCCAACATGCGACCACTCAACCTGACGTTCGTTCTTCTTCTGCTCGTTTTCGTTCCCGAAGCCATCGCATCCCATTTTCGAGGCGCAGCCATGGTTCCGTCCGTGAGCGCCACAGGACTGGTTACGGTGACCACTACCTCCTTCTGGCGCAGGGATGCGCCGGAGAATGTTCAGCCCATCCTTGGGAGTTCGGCCATGATCCAGGTCGGAACCACGGTCCAGGACCTGTCGGATATCCGGTTTATCAAGCTGACTCAGGTACACACTTTTCAGCTTCCGGAACCCGGGTTGTACCAGATCACCGCAGGGTCGTGCTGCCGGGTAGGCGGAATTCAAAACGCAGGCGAAAGCGGTTGGGCCATGGAGTCGGCTATCTTCTGGAATGGTACGACGGCGAATACCCCCATCCAGTTCAACTTCAGCGCGATCCAGCCGGAGGTTGTCAGAGGCAGCGCATATCCCGGTAACCTGGGCGCGGTGGCGGGACCGGGAGTTACGCTGAGCTATAACCAGAATCTGAACGTCAACATCAGCTTGCAGCCGCCCGGCTTTACGATCAATCCGACGACCGGCGCTTTGTTCATTCCGGCCGCAAGCACGGCCACTTACGCCGACAACACAAGCGGAAATCCGGGCGCCGATTATGCTTTCAGCGGGAACATCCTCGCGAGCGACGGGAGCCGGGTGGAGTTCGACTGGCTGTTCGACGCCGTGGATACCGGCAGCGGGAACCTCGCTCCCACGGTGACCGACGTAACGCTGAACGCCGCGCCTGGACAGACGGTAACGCACACCGTGACCGGGACCGACCCCAACAACAATCCTCTGACGTTCAGTTTTGTGACCATGCTGGGTTCCGCGCCGGCCATAGCGCCAACGTTCAACGCCAGCACACGCGTGTTCACATGGAATACAACGGGATCGCCACTCGGAACGTACCTCGCGCAATTCCAGGCATCGGACGGGTTCCTGACCGACATCGGCACGGCGACGATCAATCTCTCGTTGTCCGGTTCTGTGCAGACGCCAACGCCGCTGGCGCTGACCTCGCTGCTTCCAACGATCGAGGCGGGATCCCAGCTCTCGTACCAGTTCCAGGTATCCGGGGGCGCCCCTCCCTATACGTTCTCGGCCACCGGACTGCCGGCCTCGGTCATCCTGACCCCCACGGGCGCTCTGGTTGGCAATTTCTCCACCAGCATACCCGTCAGCTTTACCATCACGATCAACGACACCGCGGGGAATACGCTCGTTCTTCCGTTCAACATTCAGATCGCCCCCCGGTCGCTGACCATCGGTACGTTCTCGGTTCCCGAAGGCACGGTGGACGAAACCTATTCGGCCAATCTCAGGGCGTCGGGCGGTACGCCGCCATACTCATGGTCGAAGACCACGGGAACGCTGCCGCCGGGTCTTGACCTTGACAGCGGCGGCCGCATCACGGGAATCCCCACCAGCGCGGGGAATTACCAGTTCGGGGCGGAGGTCAGCGACTCCGGCAACGGCCGGGGAACCGGTTCGTTCACGATTACGGTGAAGCCGCCGCTCCAAGGGCTTCTGCAGATCAGCGAGTCGGGTTTGTCATTCGAAGTTGCGCGGGGCGGAGCCGCGCCGCCCGTGCAGAGTGCGACCGTGACCAGCGGCAACAGTACAGCGACTCGGTATACCATGCACCGCGACGGCGCTCCGTGGCTCACGGTGGGAGCAGCCGGCGGAATCACGCCCGGCAATCTTACATTTTCCGTGAATCCGGAGGGCCTCGCTCCGGGCGAATACATTTCGAACACTCTGCTCCGGGGTCCGCACAACAACGTCTCCATCTCGGTCAGAATGCGTGTACAGGCCGCGGCGCCGCCGGAACTCAGTGTATCGCCGGCTCTGCTGCGCTTCGACAAGCGTCTGGAGACCCAGACAACGCTCGAGGGCCATCTGAACATCGCCAATTCCGGCGGCGGCGGCCCGCAAAACGTGGGCGTCTCGATCGTGAACCGGAGCGCGTGGCTGAAGCTGACTCCATCCGGTACGCAGGCGACTCCCAGCGTGCCCGTCGGGGTGCGGGTTGAGGCCAACACGCAGGGCCTACCGATCGGAGCATACTACGACGTGATCCGGGTGACCATGGGAACGCTCAGCGAGGAAGTTCCCGTGAGCCTCTTCATCTCGCCCTCGGGTCCGAACCTTTCGCTCGACAGCACCGGCATTCAGTTTCAGGCGCGGCAGGGCAATGGCACCTCGGAGATACGCGACATATCCGTGACCAACCTGGGTCCGGGAAGTTTCTCCTGGACGGCAGAGGTGGTGGGCACCAGCCCGTGGCTGAAGCTCGCCACAATCGGAAGCACGGTGACTCCAACCACGCCCGGAATTCTCCGGATTTCCGTCGACGCGCAGCCGCTGGCGGAAGGCGCCTACTATGGGCTGGTCCGCGTCAACGCGCCGGGGACGGTGAATACGCCCCAGTTTGTCCTGGTGGTTCTGAACGTTGTCCCGCCCAGCACGGCGCCGCATCCGTCGCTCTCCCCCGCGGGGCTGCTCTTCGTGGCGCCGGAAGGGGGCAACGCTCCGGCCGCGCAGAATCTCAGGATCACGGCCAGCAGTGCGCCGCCGCTGCCCTTCCAGGCCGCGGTGACCACCGCGACTGGCGGAAACTGGCTTTCGGTCACGCCGCGAATCGGAACCATTTCGACACAGAGTCCTGGCGTGGTTTCGGCGCGGGTGAACGCACAGGGTCTCAAGCCGGGCTTCTATTTCGGTGAAATTTCCTTCACGGTGAATAACCCGAATGTCCGCACCGCCAATGTGCTTCTGGTTGTGACCGCTTCTCCCGCGGCGGCGGCGGCGGCGGCGGACGGAGCGGGGCAGCGGAGGGCGGAGGGCTGCACTCCCTCCACCATGGCGCCGTTGAGCAGCGGGCTGGTAAATAACTTCAGCGTGCAGGCCGGGTGGCCCACGCCGCTCTCCATGCGACTCGTCGACAACTGCGGCGAGGCGGTGCGCACGGCCCAGGCCGTGGTGTCCTTCTCCAACGGCGATCCGCCCATCGTGATGCCTCCCAGCGATCCGCCCATCGGCCTCTATTCGGCGACGTGGACGCCCTTAAGGGCGGGATCGCAAATCGCGGTGTCGGTGCAAGTCACCGCGCCCGGGCTGACGCCTCTCGCCGCCACGCTGACTGGAACGGTGAACCAGAATCAGGCGCCGGTTCTGGCCGCGGCCGGAACGGTGAACATCTTCCATCGCCGGAACGGAGCTCCTTTGGCGCCGGGCATGATCGTGGAAGTCTACGGCTCCAACCTGGCGGTTGGCAGCACGCCTGCCGCCAGCGTGCCTCTGCCCAAGAACCTGGGAGGCACCACGGTGCTCGTGGGGGGCGTGGAAGCGCCGCTCTACTTTGCGAGCACCGGGCAGGTGAACGCGCAGATTCCAACCGAACTGGCGCCGAATCGCGAATACCAGGTGCTAGTGAGCGTCAACAACGCGCTGGCCGGGCCCGAGACCATCACCCTTACGTCCGTGCAGCCGGCCATTGCGGCCTTGCCGGGCGGACGAGCGCTGGCGCAGCACGCCGACTTCTCGCTCATCGACAACGCCAACCCGGTGCGGCCCGGAGGTGTCGTCATCCTCTACCTGACGGGGATGGGCGCCACCAACCCGCCCGTCGCCAGCGCCACACCGGCGCCGCGCACCGAGCCGCTGGCGCGCGTGGTGTCGCAGCCGACCGTCACAGTGGACGGGCAGCCGGCGGAAGTGTTCTATGCCGGGTTGACTCCGGACGCGGTGGGTCTCTACCAGATCACCCTTCGCGCCCCGCAGGGCGTGCAGGCGGGCGATCTGAACGTGGTGGTGACGCAGGAGGGCGTGCAGAGCAACACGGTTACTCTGCCTGTGCGGCGCGATTAGGCCTTGGCGTACGCTATGATGGCCTAATACTACTGCCGCGAGTCTATCCGATTCTCGACACGGCGACGCTTGATGTGCGTGGCTTCTCCGTGGTGGATGCGGCGCGATGTCTTCTTGCGGGCGGCGCGCAGATCCTCCAACTGCGGCATAAGGGACACTGGCCGCGCTCGGTGTTTCAGGATGCGGAGTGCATCCGCGCGCTGTGCCGCGAGGCCCACGCGCAGTTCGTGGTCAACGACCGCGCGGATATGGCCATGCTGCTGGACGCGGGCCTGCACGTAGGCCAGGAAGATCTGCCGCCGCGCGAGGCACGGCGGCTGATGGGGCCAGGCGCCATGCTCGGCTACTCCACGCATAACGCGGAGCAGCTTGCGGCAGCCGCCGCGGAGCCCGTGGATTACCTCGCCATCGGTCCGATCTTCCCGACTGGTTCCAAACAAAACCCGGACGCGGCGGTAGGGTTAGAAGCGCTGGCGCGCTATCGGAAGCTGACCGGCCGTCCGCTCGTGGCGATCGGCGGCATCCGGCGCGATACGGCGCGAGCGGTGCTCGATGCGGGCGCCGACTCGACGGCTGTTATCGGCGACATGCTGCCGCAGCCTTGTACGGCGGAGAGTTTGCGGGAGCGAATTTCTGAATGGCAACAATTGACAAGAAAGTGAGCCAGGAACCGGGACTGGTGAAGGGGCTGGGGCTCCTGGACGCCACGACCCTGGTGATGGGCTCGATGATTGGCTCGGGCATTTTCATCGTGTCGGCCGATATCGCGCGGCAGGTGCAGTCCCCGGGCCTGATGATCTGCGCCTGGGTCGCCGCCGCCGTTCTGACTCTGATTGCGGCTTTGAGCTACGGAGAGCTGGCTGCCGCCATGCCGCACGCCGGGGGTCAGTACGTCTACCTGCGGGAAAGCTTTGGTCCGCTCAGCGGATTTCTCTTCGGCTGGACCACCTTCCTGGTGATACAGACCGGCACCATCGCGGCGGTGGCCGTGGCTTTCGCCAAGTTTACCGGGATCTTCGTGCCGTGGATCGCGGCCGACCGCTACCTGTTGACCGCGGGCGGATGGGGCGTGAGCACCCAGCAGTTGACGGCCATCGCGGTGATCGTGTCGCTGAGCTGGGTGAACTCGCGGGGCATCCGCACTGGGGCCATGGTCCAGAACGGATTCACCTTCGCTAAGACAGCGGCGCTTCTGGCCCTGGTGGCTTTCGGCTTTTTACTGGGGCGCAACGAAACCGCGGTGAGCGCGAATTTCGAAGGGTTCTGGCGCAACGCGGATTGGAGCTTCGATGTAGTGCGGCTGGTCGGCGTCGCCATGGTGGGCGCGCTGTTCTCCTCCGACGCCTGGAACAACGTGACCTTCACGGCGGGCGAAGTGCGCAACCCAAGGCGCAATCTGCCGCTGGCGCTGGCCCTCGGGGTGGGAGTGGTTTCCCTGCTTTACATCGCCTCGAACTTCGTGTACCTGAGTGTTCTGCCTTTGGAGGCGATCCAGCAGGCGCCGGAGGACCGCGTGGCCACCGCGGCGGCAGCGGTGATGTTCGGACCCCGTGCCGTGGAGCTGATGGCGGCGGCCATCATGATTTCGACATTTGGCTGCGCCAATGGAATCATTCTGTCCGGCGCGCGCGTCTATTATGCAATGGCCCTCGACGGCCTGTTTTTCCGCCGGGCGGCCCAACTCCACCCGGAGCGCCGCACGCCGGTGTTCGCCCTGGCGATTCAGTGCGTCTGGGCGGTTCTGCTCACGCTCAGTGGAACCTACAGCGACCTTCTGGACTATGTTATCTTTGCAGTTCTGCTTTTTTATATGTTGACAATCGCGGGTCTTTTTGTTTTACGCCGGACCCGGCCGGATATGGAGAGACCGTATCGGGCCATCGGTTATCCGGTGCTGCCGGCATTCTACATCGCCGCCGCGGGCCTGATCGAGGTCCTCCTGCTGCGGTACAAGCCCAACTACACATGGCCGGGACTCATCATCGTGCTGATGGGCGTGCCGGTCTACTATCTTTGGCGGAGGAGAGCGGCATGAGTCTTTTTCAGATTAAACCGATCGAGAAGATTCTGGGTGAAGCGGAAGCAAGCGATTCGCTCCGCCGGACGTTGTCCGCCCGCGCGCTGGTGTCGCTCGGCATCGGCGCGATTATCGGCGCGGGCCTGTTCTCGCTTACGGGCATCGCCGCCGCCAGCCATGCCGGCCCGGCCATCGCGCTGTCGTTCGTGCTGGCGGCGTTCGCCTGCGCCTTCGCCGGCTTGTGCTACAGCGAATTCGCGACCATGATCCCGATCGCCGGCAGCGCCTACACCTACGCTTACGCCACAATGGGCGAGCTGATCGCCTGGATTATCGGATGGGATCTCGTCCTCGAATATGCCGTCGGCGCCGCGACAGTGTCCATAAGCTGGTCGGCATATCTGGTCAGCATCCTGCATGACGTGGGTATCGACCTGCCGCCGGCGGTAATCGCTTCGCCGTGGCAGCCGGTGCAGTTGCCCGACGGTTCCATGGTCTACGGCATCGTCAACCTCCCCGCGGTCTTCATTGTGTGCGTTCTGTCGCTGCTGCTGATGAAAGGCATCCAGGAGTCGGCCTCGGTGAACAACGTTATGGTCGTCCTGAAAGTCGCCGTGGTCATCGTCTTCATCGGCGTCGGCGTCTGGTACATCAACCCGGCCAACTACACTCCGTACATTCCCGAGAACACCGGCAAGTTCGGCGAGTTCGGCTGGAGCGGCATCGTTCGCGCGGCGGGCGTCATCTTTTTCGCCTATATCGGATTCGACGCCGTCTCCACCGCCGCTCAGGAAGCCAAGAACCCGCAGCGCGACATGCCTATCGGCATCATCGGCTCTCTGGCAATCTGTACGGTCCTCTACGTGGCGTTCGCCTCGGTCATGACCGGCATTGCCAATTACACCGAGTTCAAGGACGCTGCCGCGCCGGTCGCGGTCGCCATCGCCAAGACGCCATACGCCTGGCTGCAAACGGCCATCAAGTTCGCGATCGTCTGCGGCTATACTTCCGTCATCCTGGTGATGCTTCTGGGCCAGTCGCGGGTGTTCTTCACCATGTCGAAAGACGGCCTGCTGCCTCGCTTCTTCTCGGCGATTCACCCGCGCTTCCGAACGCCGTGGCGGACCAATCTGCTGTTCCTGGTATTCGTAAGCTGTTTCTCCGCGTTCTTCCCGATCTCGGTGGTCGGCGAGATGACGAGTATCGGCACGCTGTTCGCTTTCGTCGTCGTTTGCGCGGGCGTGCTGGTGCTGCGGAAGACGCGCCCCGATATCAGGCGTCCTTTCCAGACGCCCTTCGTGCCGTACGTCCCCATCCTCGGCATCCTGGTGAACCTGATGCTGATGCTCGGTCTGGGATGGAGCAACTGGCTCCGGCTGCTTGCCTGGCTGGCTCTGGGCCTGCTGGTCTACTTCTTCTACAGCCGGCGCCATAGCCGGCTTCGCGGGTGAAAACTTCCCCCCCGTGGCTTCGAAATGTCGAGCAATGGTTCTATGCCGCACACCTCCAGAAAGGTTGAGGGTTTCTCCGGGTGGCGGTCGTGGTTTACCATGAGCGGATATGGCAAAGGCAAGCAACCCGGTACCACCCGGATTCCAGACCGTCACGCCCCATCTCACTATTCGCGGGGCCGCTGACTACATCGATTTCCTGAAACGGGCCTTCAGCGCGGTTGAAATCAGCCGGGCGCCGGGACCCGGTGGCAAGCTCATGCATGCCGAGGTGCGCATAGGCAACGCGATCGTGATGTTGAATGACGACTTTCCGGAATTCGGACTGCCGCCTCTCGCGCAGGGCCGTTTGCCGGTTGCGTTGCACGTCTATGTTCCCGACGTGGATTCCTTATGGGCGCAGGCCACGGCGGCGGGCTGCCAGGTGACAATGCCGTTGGACGATCAGTTCTGGGGAGACAGGTACGGGCAGGTAACCGATCCTTCCGGCTTTACCTGGTCGCTGGCAACGCACAAGGAAGATCTGACTACGGCAGAGATGCAGGAGCGGCTAACCAAGATGTTCGGCAGTCACGCCTGACATTCGCGCTGCCAGGGCGGCCGATGCTACTTCATCTTGGCCAGCGCGTCCACGCCGGCCTTGGCGATCTGGCCGTCCTGCTGCGAGGTGACCCCGCTCACGCCGATGGCGCCAACCACGGCGCCATCCGAAGTCAGCGGCAGACCGCCTTCAATCGGCATCGCGGCCGGGAGCTTCAGAATGGCGTTACGGCCGCCCGCAACCCCGTCTTCAAACACCTTGGTGGGCCGCTTGAACTTCACGGCGCTGGCGGCCTTTTCCTGAGCGACAGCCAGGCTGCCAATCTGCGTCCCGTCCATACGCTCGAGATACAGAAGGTGGCCGCCCTCGTCCAGTATGGCGATCACCACATTCCACTTATTGTTCCGGGCTTCGGTTTCGGCCGCGGCGGCAATGCGTTTGGCGCCTTCCAGGGTCAAAACCTTCCTTGTCGCGAGGCCCTGGCCGAAAGCGATCCCGCCAGCCAGGGCGAACGCCGCGGCGGCAAGCGCGTGTCTGAAAAAGAACCGATTCATCATGATGAACCAAGCTAATGCGCGGGGATGGCGGAAGTCAACTGGGAGCCTTTGTATACTGGTGGCTGCCTACCCATGTCTACCCCAACGATCACGGCTCCCGGTGTGGGCGCCTCCGAGCGGGAGAATCTGACGCCGTTATATCACGTCGTTCTGCTCGACGACGACGATCATACCTACGATTACGTCGTCGAAATGCTCCAGAAGTTGTTCGTTCAGAACCACGACGAGGCCTTCCGCCATGCCGAGGAGGTGGACCACACGGGCCGCACGATTGTGATGACTTGCGAGCTGCCGGAGGCTGAGTTCGGGAAGGAACAGATTCAAGGCTACGGTCCGGACTGGCGGCTGCCGCGTTCGAAGGGGTCCATGTCCGCGATCATCGAGCCGGCGGCCTGCGGCCAAGGGACGTAGGCGGGTGCCAAATACATGACTGATGCGAACAGCGAAGGAAAGGCTTCTCTCGAGTTGAAGCCATAGGCTAAACACACGAAAGGCCCGCTTGGCAGCGGGCCTTAAAGTGGGTTTAAACCGGGCGGCGTCCTAC
>JBBDWK010000100.1:0-42234 GCA_040902885.1 Bryobacteraceae bacterium
ACACGACTTTTTATTTCCTTGACTGGCCAAATGGGTTGCAGTAATCTGGCTCCAGTTTCGATCAACCAAAGGAGCGGAAAGTATGTCCACAACGTCAAATGCGCCGGGAGGCGCCGCCGTAGGCACAGCGCGTGCAAAGCGCGAAAAGCCCTACAGCTACTGCAATCTACCCGTTGTCCCGCCGCGCGAACTCTCGCGGGACGTGAACCCTTTTCGCGCACAGCTGATACGCCTGAACGAACAGAAGTGGACGAACGGCACCGTGCTCCACTACCACTTCATGGACACCCCCGCGGAATGGAAGGGCGCCGAAGACCAAAAGCAAGCTGTTCGAAAGGCGTTCGAGGCTTGGAAAAGCGTCGACATCGGCGTTCCATTTCAGGAGGTGCAGAACCGCAACGACGCCGAAATCCGGATCGGATTTCTGGATGGCGACGGCGCCTGGTCGTATGTCGGACGAGATGTCCTCGACCAAGGGCGCGACGATCGCACGATGAACTTCGGCTGGGATATCAGAGGAGACATCGACACCGCGATCCACGAAATCGGCCACACGCTCGGCTTTCCGCATGAGCACCAGAATCCCAGGGCCGGGATTGTGTGGGATGAAGAGGCTGTATACGCCGCGCTTGCCGGTCCGCCGAACTTTTGGCCGCGGGACCAGACTTTCCACAACATCATCCGCAAAATCCTGCCGGACTTGGTTCAGGGGTCGAACTGGGATGCCGACTCGGTCATGCACTACCCATTCGAGGCGGGTCTCATCCGGCAGCCCGAACAGTACCGCAACGGGCTGCAGCCCGCGGGCGGGTTGTCGGCTCGCGATCGGGAATGGGTGCGCACGTTTTATCCTGCGTTGAGCGAAGCGGATTACCAGGTGCTGGAGCCGTTCAAGTCCTTGCCGCTGAACATCGCGGCGGGCCAGCAGGTGAACCTCAGGTTAACGCCGAAGGTGAGCCGGCGTTACAACATCGGCACGTTTGGCGCGTCGGACACAGTGATGGTGTTGTTCCTCGAGGATTCGGACGGAAATGTTCGCTATCTCGCAGGGGATGATGACAGCGGGGCAGATCGGAACTCGCTGATTCAGCGGCGCCTGCTGGCCGGCAGGAACTACATAGTGCGGATCCGATTGTACTACGCAGAGAGTTATGACGAGACGGCCGTGATGGCGTGGTAACCACGGCGGCAAGCACTCGCTGTCAGATTTTTTAGAACGATCGAGAGACGACCCTCGCCGCGCGCAGCCAAACGGCCGCGGAGGAAGCGCTCTGTTTCCTTCCGGCCGGTTGTGCCCGAACTGAACCTAAGACCAATCGATGTCGCCAAGGGATCTAAGCGGCTGGCGCTCGCTCAGCGCCTCTGGCCGCCGGAGTAGCCGTTCGCCAACGGAGTCGGCCGACCGTAGCACCGCAGGAAACGTCAGCCCGGCCCGCGATTCGATCTCGGTCACCGCCACCTGAAAGACTTTGAACTCGTCAAGCTCGAGCGCCTCCAACTCATCCAGGTTCTGTGTAAGCAGAAACGCCTTCGCTTTGAGAGTTCCGCCCTCAACGAACGCTATAACTTTCCAGAATTCCCGGGGAAGGAGAGCCTCCCGGAATTCTCTGTCGTCGTCTCGGAATACCGGACCGCCGCACACGCTCACCTTCAAGTTCTCGACGTCCGTATCCGCGAACACAGCGTCCTCGAGACGTCCCCATAAGCCGCCACGGCTGCTTTGGTTGAAGTCGTCCATCTGAGGCATGATGTTCGTGAAGAAGAACGAATCCTTGTTTGCTTTCTTCGCCTCCGCCTGTGAGCCCCATAGCAGATCCGCGCGACGAGCTATGTGGCCGCGATCTAAACGATTCCCGGCGTACAATTCATCGCCCGTCTGGAAGTCCTCCGGTATGCGAGGGTCCAGAATAAAGGGAACGTTTTTGCGGCTCAGCTTGCGGATGCCGCCGCCGTCGACGTTCCAACTCACCCAGAATGGGAATTTCCTGACTTTGTTCAAGGTAAGGGAGAAGTGGGTGTAGTCCACTATCTCCGAGCCGTTTAGCTTGAAGGCCTTGACCTTATTCGAAGCTGACAGTTTCGGCAGATCGATGCGGACAGAAAGGAATTCCTTTGAAAACCCCGCTCCCGCCGGCGCGACCACAACGGCTGGCGGAGTAAGCGAAATCTCAAGCTTCTCGAAGATAGCCTTCGGGTAGCACGCCACAGCGTGCTCATTTGGATCCCCGGAGCCTTCTCCGGCGAAATGAAGACCGGCCAAAACGGCGGTAGGCTTTCCTTTAGTCGACTTGAAAAGCCAAACGGATCCCGAGTCGCCTCCCATACTTACTTCGCTGCCAGACGGCTTCTTTTGTGGATCGACGCCGATCTCAAAACCGCCAATCTCCTGCTCGCCTACATCGCCGCCGTAATCGATCTTTGCGATAGTGTGGATGCGTGTTACTATGCCGTGCGTCACCGCCGTCGTACGCCCGCTTTTTACAACCTTGTCGCCTAATTCCGGTTCGCCAAGCTGGTCTACGACGATATTCAGGTCGATAATCTCCGATCGGAACTTGCGGTCCTCGATCGTGGCAACCGCGCAGTCGCCGGCGCGGCCGAGATGCGATCGCGCCAGTTTGCCGAGCCGGTTGAGGTGCGTGCGATTGTCATCATGTGGTCCCGGCTGGACGACGTCATCGCCAATGGAACCTTCGGGCCCGTGCAGAACGTGCCAGTTGCTCAAAATGTACGGGGCGCCGTTTGCGCCGTCGTAGACGATGCAGCCGATTGTGCCCGCCGTGCCAAGTATGTTGGAGACGCTGACTCCCGGAACGATAGGATTGATGCGCTTCTTCCGTTGGCGTGTGGCGGCTTCAGACACGACCCGGTACTCCGCGCTGAAGGTGCGCTGAATGACATCGGTGGGCACTTCGACACCGCCGATCGTAAACGACTCCGGGATTGGTTCCGTGCCGAGAGCCTCGAGAACGTCCGGTTTCGCCTTCTCGGCGACTGTGAACTGCACGGCAATCTCGTTTGTACGCTTCCCGTTCTTCATCTTGTACCCGATGCCGACAGATGAAATATTCGGGTCCTTTAAGTACCGCGCTCCCCGCGTTCGCACAAAATCCCGCAAGGCTTCCATCAGTTTGTCGGATTGGTGTTTAGCCGTGCTGGTCCGCTTTGCGGCCTTTTTAGGAGAAGTCTTGGTTACTGCTTCGGCTCGTTTCTTCGTTGCCAATTGGGTTACCTCGTCTTGGAAATAGGTTTGGGAACCACCGCCTGTTTGGTCTTGAAACGAAGTTTATTAACGGTGACATTTTCTTGCTGTCTAACGCGTTGGAACATCCTACTCCGGACCGCTCCTGCAAAGCAAGGCCCCGTCCTTCGACAGGATGTTCCCGCCGCGCGTGCGGTTTCGCCGTTCGCCCCAAGTCACCGGTCCCCAACGGTACTCCACCAGTCCATTTCTTACTTGAGGCTTTTGATATACGCGATCAGATCCGCCTCTGATCCACGGTAATGCTCTTTTCGACAGAGGACTGTTATCTACCGGCTACCAGCTCAGCCGCAGCGTCAACTGCAGTTCACGAGCCGACTGCCCCGAGGTCACAGTGCTCAACATGAAGTTTCCGCCAGTGATGTTCGGATTCCCCGCTATGTTCAACACGTTGAAGAAGTCGGCGTTGAACCGCAGATTGACGGTCTCGGTGATCGGCACGGTCTTGAACAGCGACGCGTCGAGCCCCCATTGCCGCGGGCCGGGGAAGTACTGTTGGCGCCAAGGGTGCAGATTGTCGTTGTAGGTGGTGCGCTGAAGCGCGCCGTTCTTGAGAGGCACAAAGACGGTGTTCGTGCCGTAGAAGGCGTAGTTCGGGTCGCTCCGGTTCGGAGCCGCTGGCCAAGGAATCAGAGGTTCGGCTGCGGGCTTGTAGTTGGCAGGAACACCCATCACGCCGTTCGGCCTGCCATTCGCATCCACACTGTTGATCTGGTGAGCCGGGATGTACCCGTTCCACCAAAGGTATCCGGAACGGCACGCGCCGCTGCGGCAGTCCTGGATGGGGTATTTCTCGCCGTAGATCTCAATCTCGTTCCCGTTCGGGAACACATCGGTCGGGAGTGCAAAGTAGTTGCTGCGGAGCTGTCCGATCCCAGCGATTTGCCACCCGCCGATCAGCCGGTTTAACACCGGCCCAGCCCCCGGAGCGAACCGCTTGCCTTTCCCAAAGGGAAGGTCGACGATCCAGTTCCAGCGTAGCCTGTGCTTCGGAATCGCGATGTCCCGCTGATAGCTGAGGAGCCGGTTCCGCTCATCGAAGTCCGTGGGTACAGCACCCGGCATATACTGGCTCGGATCACGCACCACCGACGTACCGCCGAAGCCTTGCCCGCCGGCTCCAAATGCGTTGCTAAGAACGTAAAAAATCTGGAAAGCTACGCCTCGGCTGTACCGGCGTTCCAGTTCAAGTTGCATCCCGTTGTAATTCGACCTACCGGTCTTACGATACTCCTCCACCCGGCCGTAGACCTGCTGGTCGTAGCCACGCCGAGCCACGCCAGAGAACTCGCCGGTGGGCAAAGGCAGTCCGGTGCTCGCGAACCAGACATAATCGGGAGCTGGATCGTTATACGTGTGATATTGCTCGAGGTTGCTGCCATGGTTTCCGACATAAGCAACTCGCGCCACCGTGTTCGCGAAGACCTCTTTCTCCAGGGTGAAGTTCCAGTCCTGGATACGCGGGTCCGGCTGATTCTCCGCGAAATAACTCACATCGACTCCCCCGCGAGTAATTGCGTTTGCATCCGCAAGGGTTACCTCGTTCTGGCTGTTGAGGCCGGCGACGACGGTCGGAATCGAGCGCATGCCGTAGTTGCGGATGCCGTCCGGTGACAATGCCGCGTCCGTCAGCGATGTGCGGAAACGCGTGGACAGTGGTGCGTTCGCCCGCATGCGCGCAGTCCAGGGACGCAACGGGATCGGGAAGTAGCTCATCCGGTAGCCGCCGCGAATGACAAACTCGCTGGAGCCGCTGCCCGCCCGATAGGCGAAGCCAAGGCGCGGGCCGAAGTTGTTGGGAGTGCTTTGCATGAGGCTCTGTGATCGTCCAGCCTCTTCGTACGTTAGAAACTTTCCGCCCAGCGATTCGATTCGGGAAACGATCGAAGGGATGGTCGCACCGAGGCGGTACATCGTGTCGAGATCCGTGCCAAGGATGATAGCCCTCTTCTCCGGATCGAAAGTTGTCAGCACGTTGTTCTTCTCGCGGAATGCGGGCCAGTACTCCCAACGCAATCCCAGATTTAACGTCAGGCGGGGCGCGACCTTGTAGTTGTCCTGGAAATACAGCGCGTATTCGCGCCCGCGCATATAGTATGAGCCGCGAACGAAGCGGTTTGAGTAGTTCGCCAGCCCCAGGAACATGTTCGCGGCGTCATGACCGGTAAACTGCGTCGGCAGCGGGTTTGTTCGTGACGTTGCGGAGTCGTAGAGCGATGTGGCCTCGGTTCCGAAGTTATGATTTCCCTGATTGTGCTGCTGCTCGGGCATGGCATTCAACTGGTCGTAGCGATGGTGAAACCCGAACTCGAACTGATGCTTGCCGTACACCTTGGTCATGTTGTTGTCGAGAATCACGTAGGTGAATGGCGCCGCCTGCGTGTTCTCCGTCTCGTAGTAGAAGTCGTCGAAACCCGTGTCGTAGATGCCGGGCCAGCCTGTGACATTCAGCGGATTCGGCAGCCCGAGTTGGTCGGCGTACTTCACTCCCGGCTCGCCGGTGCCTGTCCACCACTTCTCACGAGATCCGCTGACCACCAGTTCGTTGAATAGTGTCGGGGAGAAGGAGTGTACCCACGAAAGCGCAAGACTCCGGTTCGGTGCAAGCGTGGTTCTCGTACTCGCCACATTGTTGAGGGCCGGCAGCGAGCCGAAATCGGCGAAGCTGTAGAAGTCGCCCTGCGTGTAGCGTGCGTAAACCTGATCGCTGTCGGAAAAGCGGTGGTCGAACCGAGTAGTGAACGTCCACTGCCGGCCCGTATTTGCCACCGGCCCCCACCAATTCTCCGCCACCAGAGGATTGATCTCGGGATGCGTAGGCAGCGGCGTGATCTCGTAGAGATACTTCGCCAGCGGACTGATGCGGGCCGGGTCGATGACATTTGGCCGCCCCTGATAAGAGAATTGCTGGCGCTGCCATGTCTGCGGGTCCGTTGTCCAGGGATCATGGATTCTGAACTGCCGGCCCTGCTCGTCTACGAGGGCGCTGAAGTCGCCGTTGCGCATCGCCGCTGTTGGTACACGAAAGCCCTCGGTAGTCGGCGCAATGTTGCGGAAGCCTTCATAAGCGGCGAACCAGAAAGTACGGTTGCTGCCGTTGTAGAGCTTCGGGAGAATGACCGGTCCGCCCGCCGATGCACCGAATTCGTTGCGAATCAGCTGCGGTGGCTTTTCATAGTTGTCCTCCCTCGCACGTGCCTTGCCGATGGCGTTGTTGCGGTGAGTTTCGAACAGCGATCCGTGAAGCTGGTTCGTGCCGCTCTTGGTTGACATGATCACGGTAGTCGGGCGGTTGAATTTTGCCGAAGAGTTGTTGTTCTCGACTTTGAACTCCTGGATCGTGTCGAGACCGGGCGGGCGGCGCACATTGCCGCCGGTGTTCCGGTCGCTGAGAGCCGCACCGTCGAGCACGAACTCCTGCGATCCTTCACGCGCTCCATAGGCACGAGAACCTTCCATGCCGGGCACAGTCACCAGCAGGCTCGTGATGAATCGTCCGTTGATCGGCAACTGCTCAATGCGCTGACGCTCGAGGACGTGGCCAAGAGTGGGATTGTCGGTCGTAACCATCGGCGTCACGTCCGGGACGTCGACCGTAGTTGCCGTTGCCGCGGGTTGCAGCACGGGATCGACGACCGCACTTTGCCTCACCTGAACCGTAAGCGTCGCCACGAAAGTCTGCATGCCGGCAGACTCCACAGAGATGCGGTACGGCCCGGGATTCACTCCTGGGAACACGTAGTATCCGGCCTGGTTTGTAGTTGTACGCGAGGTGATGCTTGTGCCGGTATTGATCAGTTGAACTGTCGCGCCGGGGATTACGGCTCCGGTCTGGTCGCGCACCGTTCCGTTTACCGTGGCTGTGCTGCTCTGGGCGTGCAGCAGACTAAAGGCACTGAGCATCAGCGCGAGCGTAGAAAAAACCCTTACAACCCGAGTCATGCCACAAAACTCCTTTCGGCTGGAATCTCGTCTGGGAGATTGAATTGCGTCATTATACAACTCCCGGCCGTTTTGGGTTGGGGAATTGGTGCGGGATGGCTTCGAACACATACAAAACAGCGATACGATGGTAGCCTTCTATGTCCGGTCTCTGCCTGCCGCCGCGGACGCCGCTCGGCTTGATCACGTTGGCTTTTCTGGTGAGCCAGTGCCTTGCCGCAGATCCCTGGATATCAGCCCTCGATCAAACCCGGGTGAAGCGATCCGGCCAATGGACGCAAACCTCGTTTCGACGCGCCAGCACCGCGCACCTCGCCACACAACAGGACGGCGCCACCCTGGAGTTCACTTTCACCGGCTCAGGACTGATGCTGACGTTCGACGCGCATGGTCTTCCTTTTGCGCACCTTGGCGCCGAGAACCTCGGCGCCGTTGCAGTCAAAGTCGATGACGGCCCGATCTTGGTCGTTCACCCACAGCGGGGAGATCGCGACGTGGTGCTCGCCCGCGGGTTGCCAGACCGGCTTCATACCGTCAGGCTCGTGCATCACCGCACGCCAGCCGGCGCGGGCTGCCGCATCGTAGGCTTTCGCATCTTACGCGGCGATGAAGGGGAACTCTCGTTCACGGTGCACGGTGAGGCGAACCGGTTCCTTACCGACGTCCGTGCAGTTTTGTCGCTGAATGGCGCCGTTGTCATGAGCCGGCTTGTTCGCAACTGGATGACGGGCATGTGCCGCATCGCCGGAGTCGCGGCAAGCCGGGGATACGAGTTGGAAATCAGGGCGGCAGGTTGGCAGCCGCTCCGCATCCGCGACATCGACATCAGCGCTCAGAAGGAAACTACGCTGACGCCTCTCTATCTCGAACGCACTCGGGCGAGCATGGCGGATCGAGTCGATTTTCCCCGCATGGGCACGCCGGCTATCGTACGGCCTTCAGAATCGTTCGCGACACGCGTGGCTCTCCGGGGTGCATCGCTGCAGGTAGTCGAACTCCAGCGGCACGCCGGACCCGCTCGTATTACACGCCGCGCGGTTTTCACAGAAAACAAGGCGCTCGAGTACGACGGATACGCGGAAGGTACGATCAAGGTATCCAGCGGCACGCCGCCAGGATTGTACGATCTCGTCTACAAGCTCGACGCAAACGGCAGACGGAGGGAGCAGGTATCGCCGCGCAGCGTGCATGTTGTCGCTGACTTTCCGAAGGACCCCGTATTCCTGACATTCGGACACATGGATACGTTCGGCCAGGAAGCAGCCGAGTACCTGGAACGTATCGCCGAGTTAGCCAACCTGATCGCGCCCGACATGGTGCTGGTCAGCAATGAAGTCAACGCCGCTTACGCGTCCGGTGCACTGTCAGGCCTCGAGATGCCACACCTGATTACTTTTGGCAATCACGAGGTTTCCGGCCACGAAGAGTGGTACGGCAACGCGGTCAGTATGACCGATTTCGGACCGGATTTGAGCATTTTGAACTTCTCGCACCCATGGCATGGAGATCTCTCGCACGCCTATGCTCTGCTTGAGTCGAGAGCGGAGACCGCCTGCAAGATCATCAACGCATTCGAGCATGATGCGCCGGTGGAAGCGATGCTCGATCGTTATCGCATCGCCTTTCTGCATGAGGCACATGGACCTAACCCAAAGGTGGTTCAAATCGGACGTACGCCAACGCAACGTGCAGGCAAGGTCAACAGCGAAAGCTTCCGCGTCGTGCGGTTCGAACGGTGCCGGCCGGTATCTTTCACCTACGGCGGGGACAAGGTCGCGCCCATCCCATTCCCGCGTCACAAGCCGTCGCCGCTGCGGGTTTTATACTCCCCCGCCAACGCCGGCAAGCACCGTACCGTGACAGCCAAGGTGGAAAACACCTGGGAGCAGGATTTCCCGAACGGCCGCGTCTCATTTGTCATGCCGAACGCTGAGTACACCGTTGATCGAGGCCGCATCGAGTCGACGATTGTCAGTGACGACGGGCAATTCGTGGTCCTGTCGGTGCGGTTTGACATCCCGGCGAAATCGGCGGTCACTGTCACCGCCGGGTCTCGCTGAGGTGGGGCCACGCATATAATCGTCAGGTGCCAACTAGTGTGCGAGCTTTTGTCGTTTTTCTTGGCTTTTCGTGGTTTACGTTAGTTCCGGGCATTGCGCAGGAGAGCAATTCGCTGCGTGTCGTCGGCTCGCCCGAAGAGTTGGAAGGTTTCAACGTAGCGCCCGCTTCGAATCCGTTGAACAAAGCGATCCACGATGCTGCCGAGTACGTCGGACGGTTCCAGCTACCGGCACGCGCCGACTCCTGGTCCGAGCGCCGAAAACAGGTGGAGGCCGGTTTCCGCGCGTCCATTGGGCTGGCGCGCCTCCCCGACCGCACTCCTCTCAACGCGCGAGTCCTGCGCACGCATGATCTCGGAGATTGTGTTCTTGAAAATGTGATTTTCTACAGCCGTCCGGAGACACCGGTGACCGCCAATATCTATCGCCCCAAGAATTCCACGCAGCAGCGGTTGCCCGCCGTTCTCAGCGTCCTCGGGCACTGGCTAGGTGACGGGAAGGCTGCACAGCAGAACCAGATTCTGGCGCGGAAACTCGTGCAACTCGGCTTTCTCGTCATGACGTACGACGCGATCGGACACGGCGAGCGAAATCATTCCGGCAATACGCATCATCATGCCGGCTACTCGCTCCTCCCGCTCGGTGAGACGATCGCGGGGTGGATGGTATGGGACAGTATTCGGGCGGCTGATTATCTGCAGAGCCGGCCCGACGTCGATCCTCAACGAATCGGCATTGCGGGAAATTCCGGCGGCGGATTGAACACACTGTTCACTTCGGCGCTCGATCCACGGTTCCGGGCGGCAGTCGTCGCGGGCTATGTTTTCGAATTCCAATCGTGGATGAAGTATGGCGGCAGCCATTGCACGTGCGTCTACTTGCCGGCACTGTACCGGAGGATGGAGTGGTTCGAGATTGCCAGCCTCATCGCTCCCCGGCCGCTGCTGATGCTGCAGGGCACTCGCGACAGTATCTTTCCGCGCACTTCAGCGCGGCGGGCCGGACGCGCCACCGAGGCTCTGTACAGCATACTCGGCCACCGCGCAAATGTGCGGCTCGACCTGATTCCGAATGAGCCGCATGGGCTAACGAAACCATTCCGGGAGGCGATCTACGGGTGGATGCGCCTGCACCTGATGGGGGATGGCGACGGCAGTGCCGTGAGCGAAGGTGATGTAGCCGCATTGCCGGTGAACGACCCGCGCCTCCTATGCGATGCGGATGGCCGGCACCTCGGCACAGCGCCATCGATCGTGGAACTCGCGCTGCGCAGGGCTGCGACGATTGACAAGCTGAGCAAAACCAGAGACGAACGAATGGCATTCGTCAAAGGCCTGGTTGCCGCGCGCGAGCCGGAATCCGATCTTCAGCGTATGCGCACGATGGAGTCCGTGAAGATACTTGGCGGCACGCGGGAAAAAGTTCTCTTCCTGAGCGAAATCGGCGAGTACATCCCGGCCCTTCTCTGGCGGCCCGAAGCCCAGAAGCCGCCGGTCGTAGTGATTGCGGACTCGAAGGGCAAAGCCGCTATAGCAGAGTCTCCACTGCTGAACCCGCTGCGCGCTGCCGGCTATGCCGTGCTGGCGGTGGACCTGCGAGGCCGCGGAGAAACACTTGGTATCCGAGCGCCCGGCAGGAATAATAACTATCACTTCGTCTCCCACTCGATCATGTGGGGGCGACCGCTGGCGGGACGCCGCGGCTTCGATGTTTCCCGCGCCCTGGATTACGTGGAGAGCCGGCCTGACCTGTCCATCGAAGGACTGGTCGCGGTCGGCATCGGGGATGACGCGTTGCCTGTCCTTCTGGCCGCGGCAACGGATAGGCGTATCAGCCGCACGGTCACTGCCGGCTACGACCTGAGCTTCATGTCTCAGATGATTGGGGCGCCCAAAATTCCGCGCGAGCAACTGCTGAAGGTGTGGAATTCGAGCGTGATGAGGCAGGGAATGCTGGACGACGGTGAGAATCAGGCAGATGCGGGGTCGGTAATCCCCGGTGTGCTGAATGTCCTCGACCTGCCGGACCTTGCGGACTTACGAGCGGGGCAGCCGCTGCTCGTCTGCGGCGCACGCAATCTGCAACACCCGGGTTCCGCGGAACACCGGACCGCGTGGCAGGCGAAGTTGTCAGAAAGGAACCGCTCCTGGTTCCGTCCCGACGAGCCGCTTACCCCGGAACTGCTCCTGTCGTGGCTCGGTCAGACTCGATAGGAAGCTCACTGGTCGGTATATACTCTCTCCTGAATGGCGAATCAGAAGGCTAACGCTCTTACGCGGAGCGATTTTCTCCGGCAAATCGGCGCGGCCGCGATGGCTGGCATCTCAGTCCCGGCCCTTCACGCGGCTGCCAGGCCTAACGTATTGGTCATCGTGACCGACGATCAGGGATACGCGGACCTCAGCGCCTATTCTCATGCTGCCGCCGATGTCTCCACTCCGAGCATGGACCGGATCGCTGCTAAGGGGTTGCTGTTCACGCGGGCCTACGTCAGTGCGCCGGTTTGCAGCCCTTCGCGCGCAGGCTGGAATACAGGACGCTATCCGCAGCGGTGGGATCCGAGTTCGGGCTGGACACCCGGACTACCTCAAGACGGAAAGACGATCGCGGAGTACTTCAAGAGCGCGGGATATGCCACCGCCAAAGTCGGCAAGAACGACTTTGGCCGCGGCTACCATTCGCAGGAGGGTCGTGAATACCCTTTGAACCACGGGTATGACGAGTTTTTAGGATTTTCATCGCACGCTCACGATTATTTTCTTCTGTCCCAAGGCATAGAGAAAAAGACGCCGGACCCCCACGGGCATAGCGCGGCACTCGGGCCGCTGTTCGAGAACCGGGGCCGCAGAAGTTTTGAAAGCGGCTATCTCACCGACATCTTCACAGACCGCGCCATACAGTTTCTCCAGCGACATCGTAATCAGCCGTTTTTTCTTCACCTGGCGTACAACTCCGTCCACACTCTGGTGCACGAGACACCGGACCGCTATGTCGAAAAGTTCGGCCTCAAGCCGATCCCTAAATACGATCCCGGGACCATGGGCAAGTACGTCGATTACTACGACAAGTACGCCGAGCTAGGCAACATATCCGACAAAGAGATGCGCAAGTATTACCTGGCGAACCTAGCGTGCCTCGATGACAACATCGGTCGTTTGCTTGACGCATTGGACCGCCTTGGGCTGGCAGAGAACACCTTGGTCATCTTCTTTTCCGATAACGGCGGCACGCAGCATGGTGGAGGAAGTAACCGGCCCTTGCGCGGAGCGAAATCCAGCACGTTTGAAGGCGGCATCCGGGTGCCGTTCATGATGCGGTGGCCGGGGCGGCTTCCCGCGGGCAAGACATACTCGTACCGAATCTCGGCGCTGGACGTCCTGCCTACCTGTCTGGAGGCCGCCGGAATCCGCTCCGATCGGTCTGCAAGGCTTGATGGACAGAGCTTCCTCAAGGCGGTCCAGGCGGGCGCACCTTCACCCACTGAGCGACGACCGCTGTTTTGGCTTTTCAGAGATCGATGGGCCGTGTTGAGCGGGAAATGGAAACTCGTTCGAAGTGGCGACCCGGGAGGACAGCCTGCGTATCAGATTCTGTACTACGGTGACTCCGCGGATGCGACGTCTGCGTTGTTCAATCTAACCACCGACGAGGCCGAGCAGCACGACGTATCGAAAGATAATCCCGCTGTCGCCGAGCGTCTGAATCGGTTGTTTGATGAATGGCGTCGTGAGATGCGCAGCGAAGCAATGAAGCAACAAAGGCCACAATGACTCATACGCCAACTTCTCTCGTCTTGACAGCAGCACTGCTCGCCCTAAGCGGGAGCACCAAGGTGCTGGCCGCGGAATACGCCGGCCTCACAGGACCCGTCGGTGCAGACGCGAATGCGAAGCGGGTTAAGGAGCTTCGCATCACCGAGCCGGGAGTTTATGAAAACATCCTTGTCGATGGCGAGTGGGGGCAACACGATCTCGTACGCATCCTCGCGGACAATGTTGTCCTGCGGAACTGCACCATCCGGTACGGACAGCGCGATGGCATCGAGGTCTACGCGCGAAACGTGCGCATCGAGAATTGCCACATCCACCACCTGCTCAACCAAACGTTCAAGGACCAGAAGGACTCGCACGGCATCACGGGCCGTCCGTTCAATCTGATCGTGCGCAATACCGAAATCTCGCATGTGAGTGGGGACGCCATCCAGTTCGATCCGGGACGCAAGAGCGAGCCGTACCCCTGGGACAAAGTTCTCGTCGAGAATTGCTTCCTCTGGACCGGCCCGCTGGACGCCGATTACGCCGGCTTCCACAAGGGTGAACGTCCGGGAGAGAACGCCTTTGACAGCAAGGTCGATCCCAAGGCTCCGCGCGCCACAATCATATTCCGCAATACGCTGATGAAGGGATGGGGCCACGGACAGATCGGCAACGGTGCGGCCCTCAACCTCAAGGAGCAGATCCAGGCGATCGTCGAGAACTCGGTTTTTGTAGAGAATGACATTGCGTTTCGCTGCCGTGGAACTCTAGGGAGCGCCTGGGTGACGGCGCGGAACAACACCGTTTACCAGACATCGCGCGTGTTTCGTCTGGAGCACAACGTCAAGAACGTGAAGATATCGGGACTCGCACTCGGAGAGGGCATCGGTCAGGTATTCGATCATGCTCCAGGCCCGGGCGAAGGTTTCGAGGACAAGAGGCGGCGGACTGCTCCGCCGCTGGCGCCGTGGCCGTATACCAGGCTGCCGGTTGGCGACCTGCGCCTGGCGGCTCTCTGCACGAAATGGCCCGACCAGTTTGTTGAGAAGGCACGTGAGACAGGCGCGCCGTCGTCGCGTTGAACCACCAGTTGTTAACTGCCGACCGCGTCCAGGCGGCCCACAAGGCCGGACTCGAGGTGTTGTGCTGGACTCCCAACGAACCCCCATAGTGGGCGCGTCTGATCGAAGCGGGAGTGGATGCGATCGGCACCGACGATCCGGCCGCTCTGGTAATGACATTTTCGAATGTCTCACTTTTGGGGTCACTCCAGTTCTTGAAAAACCTCGCCACAGTTCATGAAAAAATCCTATTGTGCCTGTGGTTCGGCGGCCCGCGCGCCAGGACTGCCTACGGTTCTTGGTCACCAACGTGAGCCCCTCTTCGATCGCGGTGGCCGCAACGAGCGAATCGAAAACGTGTAGGCCGTGAGATTTCGCGTACCGCTTAAGGAGTTCGTACGCTCGCGTGCCGGTGGAACTCCGAAGCGGCACGATCACGTAAGCTGACAGAAACGCATCGATTTCGCGGAGGTCTCTGTTGTCCCGTGCGCCAACGATGAGTTCCAGGGCAGAAACCTGCGAGATCCCATCCCTCTGGCAGCGCATCGATATATTCGCGGGCCGCCGCTTTGCCACGGGAAACGTCAATCAGGATATCGCTGTCGATCAGGAAAGGCATGTAAGCCTAATAGGTTTCGTGGGGGAGGCGTTTAGCCCCGAAGATCGCGCCGAAGTTTGCTGATGTATTCGACACTGTCACCGATGTCGGTGCGATCCTTCCACATGCCGAAGAACGCAAAATCCCCAACAGAGCGGGCTTTGCCCTTGAGGCGGTCAGCGTACGAAGGCATATGCACCTCAACGATGGTTCCTTCGCTCACAGTCACGTCCTCGAGGGGTTTGAAGACGCCATCCTCGTACTTTGCAGTGATCGTCATGTGGTTCCCCAACACCATGTGCCAAAGGCCTGTTGCCAGTATTGGATTCCTGGCTTCATCGTAGCACCAGTCCGGCAAAGTGCGAATCGCGCGCAGGGTTGCTCGCGGGTGAGCGCTTGTGCCCTGGAAATTGAAGGGGAGTCCCTACAAAAGTCCCTACAGTCGGGTGTTTCTGGAGGTCTCAAGCACCGAAAGCAAATTCGGAAGTCGTTGAAAAGAATTGGCTCCTCAGGTAGGACTCGAACCTACAACCCTTCGGTTAACAGCCGAATGCTCTACCATTGAGCTACTGAGGAGCAAGCAGTGCAGGTTTTTTCATTACAGCAAACCCTTCCAATGCTGTCAAACAACGCTTCCCCGGCTTCCGGCCACTCCCCGTCTCGCCGTGTATCATGAAACAGAAGGGACTCCCATGAGACGCCTGATACGGTCGTATGGCCCTGTCGCGCTTCTGGCCGTGCTGCTGCCGCTTCTGTACCCCCAAACCGGAGCTCGCGGTCCGCGGGCGGAAGAGCGCCCCGTGCGCCTGCCGAGCGGCAAGCTGCAGCAGGAAGAAATACTGAAAGCGGACCACGAAAAATCGCTCAAAGATGCCGGCCAGTTGCTCGAGTTGGCGGAGCAACTGAAAATCGACCTCGAAAAGAACGGCGGTCACGTCCTTTCGCTCGACACCTTGAAGAAGACCGAAGAGATCGAAAAGCTCGTCAAGCGCATTCGCTCGCGCCTGCGCCGTTTCTAGATGCACCTTCCGGCTCTGTTCCTGTTTCTGCTCGCGGCTACCCCAACGTTCGCGAAGGCCCCTCTCCTCCTGATCGCCGCCGTCGATCCCGCGCCCTGGCGCGCCATGGCTGCCGCGTCCGGATGGCGCGTCGCGGCCATCGAGCAGGTTGCGGCCGCGGATCCCTCCGTGTCGGCTCTTGTAAACGCCATTACTCCCGAAGACGATCAAGACCGTATCTATCTCGTGGGGCCGGCCGACGCGGTGGCCTACGCCGTCTCCCGCGCTCCGGACCGCTGGGCCGCGGCCGTAATCCTCGGAGGCGCCCTGCGAAAGGCCGTTAACTCCAACCGGCTTTTCGGGATCAACGCTCAAGCTGTTCCCATACTGTGGCTGGGACCGGAAGATCCACTCCTCAGTCGCCTCGCCGAGGCCGGATACCGGTTTCAGCGCCGCCAGGATGCGACAGGAGAAGATGTCCTCGGGTGGCTGGAACAGCAGCGCCGGGAACCGTTTCCGGTCTCGGTCGACTGCGAAACCGGCAGCCCCGCCTTCGCGCGCTGCTTTTGGCTCGAGATGACGAAGTTCGACCCTTCGCGCCGCAATGACGCGGTGCCCTCCACCCGGGTGCATCCCGGTTCGGGCGCTTCGCTGGATCTCGGGCCGTTCGGTTTCGATCCGAAACTTACCGTTGTCTGGCTGCCCGATGGCTACAAAGGCCCGCTCAAGCTTCAGGACCGCATCGTCTCCATCGGCGGACGGAAGATCAAGGACGGACGGGAGTATGCGGAGTTCATGGATTCGATCGCGGAAGCGAAAGTGGTTGCGGTGGGAATCGAGCGCGGCAAGCGGCGACTGCGCCTGGAAGCGCGCATCGTGCTGCCGAAGCGGGAGGAAGTTGTGACCGCACGGGCCCAGGGAACTTACCTGCCGGACCTCAAGGAACTTCAGTTCATCAGCCGCGCTGTCGTGGAAATGAAGGTGCACGTGCCCGAGCATTGGGCGGGCAGTACTCTTTCCTGGAACGGCGTCGAAATGGGCAAGGCCGGACTCGCGGGCTGCTGGCTGCTCAATTCGGAAAAAGAGCCGGTGGCGCGAACATGCCCCTAGCGTGTGATAATCGCATTTGATTATGTCGCCCACACGTGAAAAAGCCCAGTTGATGAGCGCCTCGGAGATCGATCGGACGCTCGTGCGGCTGGCCCATGAGATTCTCGAAAAGAGCGGGGATCTCGAGCGGCTGGCGTTCATTGGCATTCGGCGCAGGGGGGTTCCGCTGGCGCAGAGGCTTTCCCGGAAGATTGAGGCTCTGGAAAACCGCGAAATACCGGTCGGAGTTCTGGACATCAATCTGTATCGCGACGATCTCTCCGTTGTGGGCGTCAAGCCGGTGGTGAGTTCCACCGAAATCGGATTTCCCGTGCAGGGTAAGGACATCATCCTGATGGATGACGTGCTCTACACGGGACGGACGATCCGGGCCGCTCTCGACGCTCTGTTCGACCATGGCCGTCCCGGGCGCGTGCAGTTGCTGGTGCTGATCGATCGCGGTCATCGCGAGCTGCCTATCGAAGCGCGCTTCGTCGGCCGGACCGTGCAGACCGCGGACACCGAGATCATCGAAGTCAAATTCGAAGAGATCGATAGAACCGAGAAGGTGCTGCTGGTGGAAAGACTCTCGGCCGGCAAGGTATAACGTGTCCGCGGGACTGTTAGGAACCGAAGAGCTCGACCGCGTCGAGATCGAATCGATTCTCGCCCGGGCCAAGGACTTTCAGCCGCTGCAGAACGAATCGGTGAAAAGGCTCGACATTCTGCGCGGCAAGATGATCGTCAACCTTTTCTTCGAATCGTCCACGCGAACGCGCATCAGCTTCGAGATCGCGGCGAAGCGTCTCGGCGCGGACACGGTTTCCATCACCGCGGCCGGCTCCAGCGTGTCGAAGGGAGAATCCCTGGTGGACACCCTGAACACGCTGGCCGCCATGCGGCCGAACGCCATCGTGATGCGCCATGCGGCCTCGGGCGCGCCGCACTTCCTCGCCCGGCACCTCGCGATCCCGATCGTGAACGCGGGCGACGGCACGCACGAGCATCCCACCCAGGCGCTGCTCGATGCGCGCACCATCCTCGACCGGCGGGGCACGTTGGAGAAGCTGCGTGTCGCCATCATCGGGGACATCGCCCACAGCCGCGTGGCGCGCTCCAACGTGCATCTGCTTTCGAAATTCGGCGCGGACATTGTGCTGTGCGGTCCGGCCACGCTTCTGCCCCCGGAGCTGGCAAGGATCGCGAAGGGCGTCACGCTCACGCACGACATCCGGGAAGCCATTCGCGACTCCGACGTGATCATGATGCTGCGCGTGCAGCTCGAGCGGCAGAACGAAACGCCATTTTCGGCATCCGAATATTTCCAGTTCTATGGGCTGCGCCTGGAGCACCTGGCGCTGGCCAGGCCGGACGCCATCGTCATGCACCCAGGCCCGATCAACCGCGGCAGGGAGCTGTCGAGCGAAGTGGCGGACTCTCAGCGGTCGGTAATCCTGAATCAGGTTGAAAACGGCGTCGCCGTGCGCATGGCGGTGCTTGAAAGAATCATCGGTTGATGGCGAATTTGATAGTGAAGAACGGCCGCGTAATCGATCCGGCCTCGGGATTCGATAAGGTCGCCGACGTGCTCCTGCGGGACGGAGTGGTGGGGGAGGTTGGCGAGAACCTGACCGCCGTTAATGCCGAAGTGTTCGATGCGTCGGGGCTGATCGTGGCGCCCGGCTTTATCGATATGCACGTCCATCTGCGCGAGCCGGGCTTTGAGCATTCGGAAACGATTGAAAGCGGCGCGCGCGCGGCCGCGGCGGGCGGCTTCACATCGGTCTGCTGCATGCCCAATACGAAACCGGTGAACGACAATGCCACGGTCACCAGCTACATCGTGGAGCGCGCGCGCAAGTACGCCGCGACGAATGTGTTTCCCATCGGCGCGATCACGCGGAACAGCGGCGGCGAAGAACTGGCGGCGATCGCTTCGATGAAGCAGGCTGGCATTGTCGCTATCTCCGATGACGGCCGCCCCGTTATGAATGCCCGCGTAATGCGGCGAGCCATGGAATTTGCCCACTCGCTGGACCTGCCGGTGATCGACCACTGCGAGGACCTGCATTTGAGCGCGGGAGGCGACATGCACGAGGGCCTGGAGTCCGTGCGCCTGGGTCTGCGGGGCATTCCGGCGGCCTCGGAAGACGTCATGGTGGCGCGCGATATTCTGCTGGCCGAGCTTACCGGCGCGCGCTTCCACGTCGCGCACATTTCGTCAAGTCATTCCGTTGCCATGGTGGATTTTGCGAAGAGAAAGGGGCTCCCGGTGACGTGTGAGGCCACCCCCCATCACTTCGCGCTCAGCGACTCCCAAGTTTGCAGCTACGACAGCAATTACAAGATGAAGCCGCCCTTGCGCTCCACGCCGCACGTGACGGCCGTCGCCAAGGGCGTCGTTTCCGGAGCGGTCGACGTCATCGCCACCGACCATGCGCCGCATGCGGGCAGTGAAAAGATGCAGGAGTTCGAGCGATGCCCGTTCGGTGTCCTGGGTCTGGAAACGGCTATCGGAGTGGCGCTGGAGCGCCTGGTACACACCGGATTGATCCCCGTGTCCAAGCTTGTCTCCCTGTTCGCCGCCAACCCGGCGCGGATTCTGAAGCTCGACCGCGGCACGCTCGCTCCAGGCGCCGCCGCCGACGTTACCATTTTCGATACAAATCACGAGTGGGTCTACGACGTGAACCGCTCGGCCTCGAAGAGCCGCAATTCGCCGTTTCACGGGAGAACGTTTCGTGGAGGACCGGTAGCTACTATTGTGAACGGCGTATTCGTCTGGCGCCGGGATTGATCCGGCCGGAGACCGCTTCGCAACACGGGGTGACAGAACTCACCTTTGGAGACTCACTTTCCGTCCGAAAGAATCTCGCAGTAGATGGCTTTCCGCGCATCTCGACAGCAATAGGCGGCGGGGACGCGCCGGTCTATTGACAGCCCGCGATCTCAATGGTAACACTTAGTAAGTACATACTTATATGGCTCGCTTGTCAGTTCAGGAAGCGGTTCCCAGCCCGGGAGATTCCGCAGACCGGCACCGCCGGGTTTCATCGGCCATAAGACGCGCACAAATTCTGGGAGTCGCGCGCAAGGTATTTGCGGCAAGTGGATTCCGGGGGACCACGACCAAGCAGATCGCCGTAGCGGCCGGCGTGACTGAGGCTCTCCTATTTCAGCACTTCGCCACCAAGCAGGACTTGTATAACAGCATTCTCGAAGCCAAAGCGGGGGAGAATCCGATCGAGCCGGTGCTTGCCGCTTTGCGGTCTCACGCCGAGCGTAGAGACGATCGAGCCTTTCTCGAAGAGTACGCCAGATGCAGCCTCGCACGATACAGAACCGACAGCGAGTTTCTGCGGCTCATGCTCTATTCAGCGCTTGAAGGGCATGAACTCGCCCTGGCGTTTCGACGGGACCAGGTGAAGCCGATCCAGACCGAGCTGCGCAGGTATATTGCCGCGCGCCAGCGGGAAGGTGCGTTTCGCAAGCTGCGTGTGACAGCTGCGGTTCGCGCCTTCGCGGGAGCGATCGGCAATTATGCCCTGGTGAAAGGGATTTTCGGACCGGCGGAAGCGGGGCTCTCGGAAAAGCAGGCCATTCGGGAGTTCACAGATCTCTTTCTTCACGGGGTGAATGGAAATGGCGCGTGAGTGCGGTAACCGCATGACAACTTCAGTTTCGTGTCCGCATGCGAGGGGGGCATGGGCCATCATTGCGATCGCGGCAGGCGTGCTGCTGACCGCAGGCTGTCAGATGGAGAATCCTGCGGCCGCAGCATCGAATCCCGACAGAAAACCCCGAAAGGTCCAGCTAACGGCGGCCGCCGAAGACCTGGTGCCTCGAGGTATCGAAGTAACGGGTACTCTGGCTGCACGGGATCAGGTGCAGCTCGCCATGAAAGTGCCGGGGCGTGTCGCCGACCTGCTGGTGGATCTGGGAGATCGGGTCAGGAAAGGCCAGCAGCTCGCGCGGCTCGATCCCGCGGATCTGGAACTGGCGGTGCGCCAGGCGGTCGCGGCGCTCCAGCAGGCGCGCTCCCGTCTGGGGCTACCGCCGAACGGGAAAGACGATCGGGTCAACGTGGAAGAGACGCCGATCGTTCGCCAGGCCGCGGCGATGCTGAATGAAGCGAAGCTCAACCGGGATCGAGCGCAGCAGATGTTTGAGCAGAAGCTGATTGCCCGCGCCGACTACGACACAACCGTCGCAACGTTCCAGGTAGCAGAGAGCCGGTATCACGAATCGGTCGAAGAGATCTGGAACCGGCAGGCAATGCTGGCCCAGCGACGCTCGGAGCTGCAGCTGGCCCGGCAGATGCTCTCGTACGCAACTCTGGTTTCTCCAATCGACGGCGCGGTGCTGGACCGGCAGGCGTCTGTCGGGCAGTATCTGCCTGGCGGAGCCCCGGTTGTAACCGTTATCCGCATTCATCCCCTGCGGCTTCGATTGCCGGTCCCGGAGCGGGCTGCCGCCGGAGTGCGTGTGGGACAGAAGGTGCTCGTACGGGTCGACCAGGATCCGGCTGCATATGAGGGCCAAGTGTCGCGAATCAGCCCGGCGATCGACCAGACGAACCGGACGCTGCTGGTAGAGGCCGAGGTGCCGAACCAGCAGGGCCGCCTCTCTCCGGGCGCGTTTGTTCGGGCGGAGATCATCACCGTTGCCGCGGAACCCGCTTTGTTTGTGCCTGCATCGGCGCTTGTGACATTTGCCGGCATTCACAAGGTGTTTACCGTCGAGAACGGCCGCGCTGTTGAGAAAACCGTTCAAACGGGCCGAAAAAGCGCCAAGCGAGTCGAGATCGCGGAAGGGCTCAAACCCGGCGATCAGGTTGTTGTGCGTCCGGGGAATCTCGCTGCCGGCCAGCCTGTCACTACCGCCAACTAGGTTCCGTCCATGCAAAAGCTCGCAGAAATCAGCATTAAGCGGCCGATATTCGCTGCGATGATGATCCTGGCTCTGGTAGTGGTTGGAGCCTCGAGTTACTTCCGCTTGGGCGTGGATCGTTTTCCGGAAGTAGACCTGCCGACGGTAGCGGTGCGCACGGTGCTGCCCGGCGCCTCTTCGGAAGAAACGGAGTCTCTGATCTCCGACGTTATCGAAGAAGCGGTAAACACGGTTGAGGGGATACGCGAGCTCAGGTCAATCAGCGGCCAGAACAGCTCAATCATCATTGCGACCTTCGATCTGAGCCGGGATGTCGATATGGCGGCTCAGGACGTGCGCGATCGCGTGGCAACGGTCCTGCAGAATTTGCCGGATGATGTCGATCCGCCCATCATTTCCAAGTTCGACAACGAATCGACTCCGGTTATCACCATCGCGCTGGCCGGCGACCGCACGGTTCGCGAGCTGACCGAAATCGCAGACAAGACCGTTAAGCCGCAGCTAGAGCGTTCGCTCGGAGTCGGGGAAGTGCAGATCGTGGGAGGTCTGGAGAGGGCCATCAATATCTGGGCGGATGCCGATCGCCTGTCCGCGTACAATCTCCCCATCTCCTCCGTTGCCGATGCGCTGATCCGGCAAAATTCCGACATTCCTGGCGGCAACGTGACGTCCGGAGGGCGTGAGGAAACGCTTCGAACCATCGGACGAATCACGGATCCGCGGGAGTTCAACGATCTTGTAATCGCAACAGTGAACGGCTCGCCGATCCGAGTGTCTGATATCGGGTATGCGGAGGACGGCACGAAGGAACAGCGTTCGCTGGCACGTCTGAACGGACAGCCTACAGTGATGCTGGCCATCCGAAGGCAGTCTGGCGCCAACACCGTCGCAGTGATCAACGATGTAAAGGCGAACCTGGCGCGCCTGCAGGGGCAACTGCCTCCGGATGTAAAGACGGAAGTCGTTCAGGACCAGTCGCGCTACATTGATGCGGCGTTGCACGAGATCAACGTGCACCTGGTTCTGGGGAGCATTCTGGCCTGCCTTGTTGTGCTGGTTTTCATGAGAAGCTGGCGAAGCACAATCATCGCGGGAGTTGCGATTCCGACATCCGTGATTGCAACGTTCGGAATGATGGAGGTGCTGGATTTCACGCTGAACAGCGTGACGATGCTGGCCCTTGTTCTCATGGTCGGTATCGTCATCGACGACGCCATCGTGGTTCTGGAGAACATCTTCCGGTTCGTGGAAGAGAAGAAGATGAATGCGTTCGACGCGGCGCGCGAAGCCACTCGCGATATCGGACTGGCCGTGCTCGCGACCACGCTCAGCCTGGTGGTCATCTTCGTGCCGGTGTCGTTCATGTCCAGCATTTCGGGCCGATTCCTGTACCAGTTCGGAATCACCGCGGCGGTTGCAATCGTGGTGAGCCTGCTGGTTTCGTTCACGCTGACGCCCATGATGAGCGCGCGGCTCCTCAGGGGCGAGGATGCCAGATCAGGACACGACAAAACGTCGCGAGGAGGGTTCTACGCCTGGATCGATCGCGCGTATATGAGGATGCTGGCATTCTCGATGCGGCACAGAATTGCGGTCTCCGGCCTTGCCCTGATTGTGATTCTCTCATCCATTCCCCTCTATACTGCGGTTCGGCAGGAATACATTCCCAGCGATGTCGATGAAGCCGAGTTCGAGATCAGAGTCAACGGACCGGAGGGCGCCAGCCTGGAGGCGATGGATGGAGTTATGCGCACCATCGAACGGAAACTGACGGATATACGCGGAGTTCGTACCGTCTTCTCGGAAGTTGGCGGAGGCTTTCTCGGAGGCATCAACCAGGGCAGCGCTTACGTCCGCATTGCTCCTCATGAAGAGCGTCTGTTCTCGTTTACGCGGCTGTTGAAGAGCATTGCGAAGGGCGATCCGATGGCGGCGTTCCACGGCAACTACTCGGCGCGCGACGTGATGATGGAGGTCCGGCGCGACATGCGCCAGTATAGCGATCTGCGCGTGGCGGTGCGCAACCCGCCCTCGTTTAACATCGGCGGCGGAAGCCACGATATCGATTTCGTGATCCGCGGGCCTAACCTGGAACAACTGGCCGCGTACGCGGAGGAACTGCGAAGGCGGTCGGAAGAACTCGGCGGCATCCTGGATGCGGATACCACCCTTAAGCTGAACCGTCCGGAGCTGCGCGTAGAGATCGACAGGGATCGAGCGGCCGACCTGGGCGTGTCCACGGAAGACGTGTCGCGCGCACTTCGCCTCATGGTGGGCGGCGATGAAGAGGTGACGCGTTTTCGCGATGAGAGCGTTAACGAAGATTACGACGTGCAACTCCGGCTCTCGGAAAAGTACAGAGACAGACAGGACACGATATCGCAGCTCTATGTGCCGAGACAGAACGGGGGTCTCGTTCGCTTGGATAGCCTCGTGAAGATCGTTCCATCAACCAGTCCAACGCGCATCGATCGGCTCGACCGCCAGCGCCAAGCGAGTGTGCGCGCGGCTGTGGGACCTGGGTTTGCGCTGGCCGACCGGCTGGAGGCCTTGAGAGAAGCGGCCCGCGAGATGAACATGCCCGCTGCCTACAATACGAGTGTTTCCGGAAAGGGTCGCGAACTCGAGCGCACGGGCCGCGAGTTTCTGCTGGCTTTTGCGCTGTCGATCGCGTTCATGTACATGATTCTGGCCTCTCAGTTTGAGAGTCTGATCCACCCGTTCACGATTCTTCTGTCGTTGCCGCTGTCAGTCCCGTTCGCTCTGTTCTCGCTTTGGGCGACAGAGAACACACTGAACCTTTATTCGGCGCTCGGCATGCTGGTGCTGTTTGGCGTGGTGAAGAAGAACTCGATCCTTCAGATCGATCACATGAACAAGCTGCGGGCGCATGGCATGGAGCGGTACGATGCGATTATTCAGGGCAACCGGGACCGGCTTCGACCTATTCTGATGACTACGCTCGCGCTGGTGGCGGGCATGACTCCACTTGCTGTAGGAACCGGACCGGGCGCCGAAGAGCGGCGGGCGATTGCGGTTGTAGTGATCGGTGGACAGAGTCTATCGCTGCTGCTGACGCTGCTTGTCACGCCGGTCGCTTATTCGATTTTTGACGATATCGGGAACAGCGGGTGGTGGCCGTTCCGGCGCGCCAGGAAATCCGGCGAGCGTCGCGAAGCCGTCGAAACCGAGCAGGTGATTGTGGCTCGCGAGGCGCTGTAGACCAAGACAGATTCCTCGATCCGTGAATAATCCACAGGTGATACACTCCGGTCATGGCCGATAATCCGTTCCCCAGGTTTAAGTTCGAGCCGAAGGACAGGCCCGGAACCCCTCGAATCCCGCCTCACTTCATAGTCATCGCGCTGCTGCTGGCGCTCCTGATTAGCGCACGTTCCATCGCATCCTACACGATCGAATACCAGTGGTGGAAGGAACTCGGGCAAGCGGAAACGTGGCTCAGCATGCTGGGCTACGCCGTAATCCCAGTGGCTCTGGCGACGCTAGTTGCTTTCGCCGTGCTTTGGATGGCGCATGCGCGGGCGCTCAAGTTTGCCGAAACCCGCCTTAGCGACTATCCCACGTACGCCAAACTTTCCGCGGTGGGCCTCTTCCTTGTGGCCCTGATCGTTGCCTCCGTTTCCATAGACACATGGACCGTCGTTCGCTATGCCGGAGCGCGTCACATTCCCATCGACGCGCAGACGTGGCGGGATTCCGTCTTCGGGCTGCCGCTTTCGTTCTACCTCTTCGAGCTGCCGTTTTACTCCGTTCTGCGCGGCTTCGCGCTGGGACTCACCATCGTCGCCGCGCTGGTCTATTGGGCGGCCGCGCGCGGATGGCAGCTTCGCTACCGTCTTCCGTACCTTCGCGAAGCCACCCAGATCGACCCAAGCATCCTCAAGCTGGAAGGAGGTCTCGAATCGCGCTTTCTGCGCGGAGCGGCGGCGGTGTTTTTGGTTGGGCTGGCGATAAAGTTTTTCCTCGGCCGCTACGAGATGGTCTGGAACGACCACGGCTTTATGGTGGGCATCGACTACGTCGACCGGAACATCCGCTTACCCCTGCAGTGGCTGGTCATCGCGGCCATGATCGCCGCGGCCGGATTCGTCTTGATCGGCCGGTGGATTCTGGCCGGCGCCATGGCTATTGCCCTGCTGGCGCACGCCTTCGTGCCGCAGTTGGTGAACGCGCTTTACGTCCGGCCCAACGAGATCTCGCTGCAGCGGCCCTATATTGAGACGCACATCCAGGCCACGCGCAACGCTTTCGGACTCAACCAGCGGCTCAAGGAGACGGAGTTCAACGCGCAGCAGGAACGCCGGATCGATCCCGCCAAGCACCAACACCTTTTGGAAAACGTGCGGCTCTGGGACTGGCGGGCCTTCCGCGACACGGTCTCCCAGATACAGGCTCTGCGGCCATACTATGTTTTCCCGGACAGCGACGTGGACCGCTACTGGATCAACGGCAAGTACACCCAGGTGCTGCTCTCGCCGCGCGAGCTCGACATCCGCAACCTTCCGGACGCCCAGACCAGTTGGATCAATCCGCACTTCATTTACACCCATGGTTACGGCCTCGTGCTGGCCGAAGTGGCGCGGATCACCTCGGACGGCCTGCCGGTTCTGCTGGTACAGGACGCGCCTCCCCGAGTGAACGTGAAGGAAGGCCTAAAGATTACGCGGCCGGAAATTTACTACGGCGAGGTGGTTCACGAGCCTGTCTTCGTGGACACGGACCAGCCCGAGTTCAACTATCCCTCCGGCGCGGATAACGTACTCTCGCGGTACGAAGGCACGGGCGGGCTTCCCATGTCTTCCTTCCCCATGCGCCTGGCGGCGGCCGTCTCCGAAGGCCAGTACAACATCCTTCTCACCTCGTACTTCAAGGAGGGCAGCCGGATGATGATCCGGCGCAATGTGCGCGACAGGCTGAACACGCTGGCCGCGTTCATCCAATGGGACGGAGATCCCTACATGGTGGTCACCAAGGACGGCCGTCTGGTCTGGATCATGGACGGGTACACCACATCCAGCGCGCACCCCTATTCGAAATCGCTCAACCTCGCCGATATCGGCGCGGTGAATTACATGCGCAACTCGGTCAAAGCGACCATCGACGCGTACGACGGCGAGACCCGCCTGTACGTCTTCGACGAGTCCGATCCCATCATCCTCGCCTACCGCGGCCTGTTTCCGAAGCTGTTCACGCCCGCCTCGGAGATGCCCGCCGATTTGAGGGCGCACGCCAGATACCCGGAAGCCATGTTCCGTGTGCAGGCGGAGATGTACCGGACGTACCACATGCTCGATCCGCAGGCCTTTTACAACAAGGAAGACGTCTGGGACCTGGCGCGTACGATGTCGGCGGGGCAGTCCGGCCGGCCCGAGCCGGTGGCGCCGACTTACATCATCGCCACGCTTCCCGGCGAGACGGAGCCTGAGTTTCTTCTGCTCACCTCGTTCACGCCCCGAGGGAAGGACAATCTGATCGGGCTGATGCTGGCGCGCTGCGACGGCGAGCATCTGGGCGAGCTGGTCGTCATGCAATTGTCCAAGCAGGAGCTGATTTTCGGGCCGATGCAGATTGCGGCGCGCATCAATCAGGACCAGATCATAGCCAAAGACTTGAGCCTCTGGAACCAGCAGGGCTCGCAGGTGCTGCGCGGGCAGACCCTGGTCCTGCCTATCGAGGACACGTTCCTGTACGTGGAGCCGATCTATATTCAGGCCACCGAGGCGCGCATGCCGCAGATGAAGAAGGTGGTTCTGGCGATGGGCAATTCGCTGTTCTATTCGGACACTTACGACGAGGCGCTTGCGCTGCTGAGCGGCAACGCACAGTCGCTGGCGCGCCAGGCGGTCGCTCAGGCTCCGCCCACGGAAACGGCGGCGGCAACGCCCGGGGCGCCGGCCGTCCCCGCCACTACGGTGGACCGGCGTCTGGAGCGGATACGCGATCACCTGCGCCGCTACCGTGAAATGTCGTCGCAGGGTAAGTGGGCCGAAGCGGGCAGGGAACTGGAGGCTATCGAAACGGAAGCGAGATAAACTTGAACCGCCGAGGCGCCGAGACGCCGAGAAAACACTTAAAATTTAAGACGGTTTCTCTGCGCCTCGGCGCCTCGGCGGTGAAAAAGGTTCCACGGTACGCGCTGTTGCCGCTCTTTTTTCTCCAGGCGGCATTTGCGCAACCGGGCGCGGTGCTGCTTGTCGTGAATGAGAATTCCCCTGTCTCCCGGCGCATCGGCGCCTACTATGTGAGCAAACGGTCCATCCCGCTGGCCAATGTCTGCCGCATCAAAGCCACTGTGGAAGAGACAATCACCCGGCAAGCGTTCGAGCGCGACGTGGAAACACCCGTTGCGCGCTGCTTAGAGGATCCCGAGACACGCGAGAGAATCCGGTACATCGTCACCACGCTGGGGATGCCTCTCAAGGTTCGCGCGGAATCGGACGGCGCGGTTCGCAGTTCGGTGGACTCCGAGCTGACGGTGTTGTATCTCAAGCAGCGCGGCGTGCCGCTGCCGCGCGAGGGTATGGTGAAGAATCCCATGTTCGGCCGCACCAGCGGCGCTTTGCGCGGCGCGCGGTTTCCATACTACCTTGTGACCCGGCTCGCGGGGTACGATTTCGAGGACGTGAAAGGCATCATCGACCGTTCGCTGGCCGCGCGGAATCTGGGGAAGGTGGTGCTGGACATGAAGTCGGACGACACCGCCGAGGGAAACGACTGGCTGCGGGAAGCGTCGCGCCGGCTACCGAAAGAACGGGTGACGCTCGAAGAGTCCACGGCCGTACTCTACGATCGGCGCGACGTGATCGGCTACGCGTCCTGGGGATCCAACGATCCCAACCGTACGCGGCGGCAAACCGGCTTCGGCTGGCTGCCCGGCGCTATCGTCACCGAGTTTGTATCCTCCGATGGCCGCACGTTCCAGCGCCCTCCGGAAAGCTGGAACATCGGGCGGGACTGGAAGAATCGGGCCAAGTGGTTCGCCGGCTCGCCGCAATCTCTCTCCGCGGATTACATTCACGAAGGCGCGACGGGCAGTTCGGGCCACGTCGCCGAGCCGTACCTCGGGTACACGCCCCGCCCGGAGATCGTTTTCCCCCAATATTTGAGCGGCCGGAACCTCGCCGAAAGCTTTTATCTTTCCATCCCCTCCCTCCGCTGGCAGAACATTTTTATCGGCGATCCGCTGTGCAGATTGCGGTGACACCCAGGCCGAAGTTCGTGATGAAGCTGTTTTTCCGAGGGTGCGGTAACAAATCGACTGCGCCTCCGCCTCACTCATACTGTGTGCTATCATACGGACCTGTCTCCTGTTGCCGGTCCCCGCCGATGGAACCGATCCGTATCTCCGGTAGCGCCGTTCAGAGCCTTGTTCGTTTGGCCGGCGCGCTCCTGAGACTCGCGGCGCCCTTGCGATCCGAGGTTTCGCCTTACTCGCTTCTCGACAATCTGGTTCCCCGAAACCACACGGCAGTCTTCGAGAATCGCCTGATCGGCGTGCTGGGGGGCCTTCTCGTGTCTGGCGCAAGCTTGTGGTGGTTGCGCGAGCGCAGTGTGCGCCGCCACTCGGCGAAGATGCGGAAGTTGTACGGGCTGGGGGCCGAAATCTTCAGCGCGGACTCGCCGCTCGAGATCCTGCACCGGGTCTCCGCCGTTTTGCCGGGCGCCTTCGGGATGGAAACGGTCCATCTTTATCTGTACAGCCGCGGCGCCAAAAAGCTGGAGCGGCTGATGGACAATCAGTCAGGCGCCAAACCGGGCCCCAAAGCCAGCGACGACCCATGTTGTCCGCGGGCGATCGCCGTCGATGCACCTTCCGGGACGGCGGCCAGCGGCGCGGCAACCTGCTTCCACAACCAGGCGCCGGTCGCGATCTCCGGCCCGCGCCCAGGCCCGTTCGCGCGGCTGCGGCGCAAGCGGCCGGACCAGGCGAATCCGGAGACACGTCGCAGCGGGCTTTTGTTCGTGCCCATGCTGGCTCAAGGCGAGCCGATCGGCGTTCTGCAGATATTAGGCGGCCGCGGGGTACGCGCGTTCTCCGGGGAAGAGCAGGCCATCGCGCAACACGTCGCCAACCAGCTCGCTATCGCAATCCGTGGGCTGCAACAGCGTTCCATCCAGGAACAACTGTTCCGGAGCGAGAAGCTGGCGGCCATGGGCCGGCTGATTTCGGACGTCGTGAACGACCTTCACGCCCCGCTGAAGACCGTTGCCGGCATAGCCCAGCGCGAATCCTCGCCCGCATCGGCCGCCTCTTCGGATCGGGAGTGGAGTACTGTGTCGCGCGAGGCCGGAAGGGCGCTGGAGATTGTCGCCAGGCTGGTTTCCTTTGCCAGAGGCGGGCAGGCGGAGGCGCGGCCGGTGGATGTGAATCGACTGCTGCGAAACCTTGCGGAGTTCAGGGAACTGGAATGGAAGGCGCGCGGCATTCAGTTCCGGAACCTCGCCGGCGGAGATCCCTTGCACGTTCTGGGCTCGCAAGGACAGTTGGAGCAAGTCTTCCTGAATCTGCTGGTGCATGCCGAACAATCTCTAGCCGAGGCCGGCCAGAAGAACATTGTGGTCCGCTCCACGGTCCTGGCCAGACGGCTTCTCGTCGAGATCGCCTTCAGCCATCGTACCGAGGAGCGGTCCGATCCCTTCGCGCCTTCGGCTTCCCGGGAAGGCGGATCGGCAAGCGACCTCTCGCTGTGCCGGAGCATCGTCGCCGCGCACGGCGGGGAGCTGCGCTCCGTGCGATTGCCCGGAATGGACCCCACCTTCGAGATCGAGCTGCCGCTCGCGGCCGCGGGCGAGTCCAAGGTTGCCAAACAGGACAGCGCGGACGGAAAATTTCCCCGCCGCCTCACGACGCTGGTGATCGAACCGGACGGCTCCACACAACAACAGTTGGTGTCGCTCCTCTCCGCGCGGGGGCACCGCGTAGTCCCCGTCCGGAATTCCGACGAGGCGCTGGATCTGGTGCGGCGCATGCGCTTCGATATCGTCTTTTGCGCCGACCGGCTCCCCGGCTTGAACTGGATCGAGTTGATGGACTGCATGCACGCCGAGATTGGCTGTTTCGTGCTGCTTTCCGAAACCGATGTGTCCGACCTGACGACGGGTCTCCCGGATGAGATCCGCCTGGTGCTTTCGAAGCCGGTCCTGGACGAGCATCTCGAGCGCATTTTAGACTTCATTCAGTCGCAAAATCATCCTTTTTCTTTCGTGAATGTCTGACATAATCGCGTCTTCAGGAGGTAAAATCTTCCTTAAGAGAAGGAAAAAATGCACCAAGCAATTCTGGTATGCGTATTTTGCCTGCCGATCGCCCTGGCCCAGAAGTATACGGGCCCCCAGCCCCCGAAACCCGATGTGCCCTATCTGGTCCACGCCGATAGCCTTTTGGAGACTGAGGTGTCCGAAGCCCGGGAGGAAACGCGGAAGGACAATCTGGCCTATGTAGTGAGCGGTGAGAAATCGTCTGTCCGGACTCCCCTGGCGGGACCGATTCTCCTGCTCAAATCCGAGAAAATAGCTCCCGATAAGCTCCAACTCTATCGGGTTGAATCGAAAGGCGGGCAGCGCGAGGTTGTCTTTTCGAAGAAGAAGAAAGACGCTACTGGCCAGCCCATCCGCCTCTCACTCGCCCGGTTGGAGGAATCCCTCTATCGCATTGAAGTCGACGAAAGCCTCGAAAACGGGGAGTACTGCCTCTCCCCGAGCGGCGAGAACCGGGTTTTTTGCTTCCAAGTGTACTGAACATCACTAAACCTGCAAAATTTTTGGCGTACAATTTGCTACAGAATCCGGGAATATCACTCGGAACACACCCGGGATAGATTGTCGCCGCAGCTTGACGGCAATTTAAGGAGTACGTAGCTGTTCACCGCCTGCCTGATTTTTCTTTGCCGGCTACTCCGGCGCTCCGGCGACACAGCGCGGGATTGCGCGTGGCGCTTGTTATTGGCCGAAAAACGCGGTGAACAAGAGAGGATTAATCATGGTGCCCGCAGGTTCAAAGACCGTGACATACGAAAAGCAGCTCGAGGATCCACTGGCCTATTTGCCGTGTTCCAGCATTTCGGAATATCGCAAAGGGCAGATCGTTTACGATCAGGACCAGCCCTCGAATGGCATTCATCTCGTCATCCAAGGGAAGATTAAGGTCTGCCGGCCGTCGGAAGACGGACGCCAGGTGGTGATCGACATCTATCAACGAGACGAGTTTTTTGGCGAGTCCGGCCTACTCGGTCTTACCCGGCGTGGCGAGCAGGCCATGGCCCTGGAGACCACTCAACTGATGTCGTGGACGACCGCGGAAATCGAAGACGTGACGCAGCGCCGCCCGCAGCTCGCCCTGGCCTTGCTCCAGTTGCTCACGCTGCGCTGCGTTGACTTCGGACAGCGGATCGAGAGCTTCTCGGTGGACAACATCGAGCGGCGCCTTATCCGGACGCTTCTGCGTTTTGCCGAACGCCTCGGCGAGCAGGGCGAGGACGGGGCCACTCGCATGCCTCCGTTCACGCATGAACTGCTCTCGCAGTATGTAGGAACTTCCCGCGAGATTATTACCCAATATATGAATCAATTTCGCAGGAAGGGCTACCTTCGCTATTCGCGTAAAGGCATCGAAATTTATTCCGACGCCATGCGCGAGTGGCTTCGCGCGGCATAGGCCGGAGGGCAGGCTAAGCTACCTGCCCTCCAGTTCTTTCATGGAACTCAGGCCTTTGGAGCGCGCAGCAGAACGCAGGTAATGTTGTCGGGCCCGCCCAGATTTCGGGCTGCCTGAATCAACATTTCGCATTTCATTTGCAGCCGGACGTCGCTGGAGAGAATGCTTTTCACTTGTGCGGCGTCGACCACGCCGTGCAGCCCGTCGCTCGAAAGAAGGAGTTGCGCGCCGGGCCGTAAGTGCGAGGTGTAATGATTGACAGTCAGCGGCTCGCCGAGGCCGATTGCCATGGTGAGGACGTGCCGGAGCGGGTGGGTTCGAAGAGCTTCGGGGTCGAGGCCCAGCGGGCGGCCTACCTCCTCCACCCAGCTCTGGTCCTCGGTGACGGGCATCAGATGGCCGTCGTCCCATAGATAGGCGCGGCTGTCGCCGACGCTGGCGATGCACAACTCCTCGCCGGCATCCAGCACGGCCACCAGAGTGGTCCCCATTCCCTCCCAGTTCCGATGGCTCCTGGCCGCGGCCCTCACGCGGCGGTTGGCCTCTTCCACCGCACCCAGCAGCACACGGGAATTGGGGCGCCCGGAGTCGCGGAGGGACTCCCCAACCACCTCGGCCACCGTCTCGGCCGCCAGCCGCGACGCCTCTTCGCCCGCGACGGCGCCGCCCATGCCGTCCGCCACCAGGTACAGTCCGATGTCGGGCTTCAGCAGGAAGAAATCTTCGTTATTGGTTCGTACACAGCCTTTGTCCGACGCGCCGCAGTTTTCGAGCATGATTTCCTAGAGGGATAATCGCAGACCGAACTGCAGCACGCGGCCGTCGTTCAGGGTATTCGTGATTTTGCCGAATGCCTGCGCGTTCAGGTTGCGCTGAGGTTCGTCGAACTGGGGGTGATTGGCGAGATTGAAGGCCTCGGCGCGGAACTGCAAAAAACGCTCCCGGCCGCCCCCCCATCGCCATTCGCGCCCCAGCGCCGCATTGAAATTCGCGATTCCCGCTCGCCGGAACGTGCCCCGTCCGAGCGAGCCGCGCTTCTCTCCGGGACGGATATAGGCAAACCGGTCGCGGCTCAGGATGGCGGGCGCAAGGTTGGGATGCGAGATAGTACGGCCCAGGATGGAGGGGTCAACCAGATTCGGACGGTCGCTTGATCCGCCGTCGACGTTTCCGTACCCGGGAGCGTCGCTGCCTACATACAGCGTGATCGGCGTGCCGGCTTTCACCAGCGTCGATCCCGAGATCTGCCATCCACTCAGCAGCCGTCCCAGACGCGGAAGATTGTAGCTGTAATAGGCCAGGAACGCGTGCCGCGAATCGAAATTGCTCAGCCCCTTGCGGTCCCTAAAGGAGTCGTACTGCCACTGGCTGCGCGCCCGCGATTGGTCGCGGTTGGCAGCCGTGGAAGTATAATCGGCGCCTTCGTCGATGGACTTGCCGAAAGTGTAGCTGAAGCCCCACGCCAGTCCTCGCCGGCTGGGCGCCTGCAACTCGACCTGTGCGGCATCCATGTATGCGATTCCGCCGTTCACGATGTGCTTGATTTCGTAAAAATTCGGGTCCGGCCGGCGCAGATTGACGGTCTCCGTGGTCAGCGGGATGCCCGGCGTCGGTTCGGCTCGATTCTGAACGTACGAATTCAGCAGTTTGAAACTTCGACTTCCTAGGTATCCGGCACGCAACAGGTACTGATTCTGAAAACGGCGCTCCACGCTCAGGTTGTACTGGTGGGAATAGGGCGAAACCAGATCTGGAGAGAGGATGGTCGGCGAACTCCGAACATTCGCGCCGTTGAGATCAATGTCGCGCAATGGAGACAGCAGATCCGGATTGGCGATCTGGATGTTCCTCACCAGTGGCGCGTTGTAGCGAATCTGCTGGTATGTCACCGGCAGGATCTGGCCGAAGGAAACCGTATAACCTCCGCGAACGATCGTGGCGGCCGTCAGCCTCCCCGAGAAAGAGAATCGCGGGCTGAAATTGTTGCAGTCGCAACCATAAGGGATGGTATTGAGCCGGTTGACCTCGATCGGCGCCGTCACCAGATTGTAGCGGAGCCCGTAGTACAGCTCCAGGCGGCCGTTTGCCTTCCAGCGGCCTGCGAAGAACAGGTTGCCTTCCGAGTTCCGGAATCCGCGCGACACCTCGCCCAGAGAGACCTCGTAGCTGGTGGGCGTTCCCAGACGCAGGTTCTCGATGGCAGTGCGTCCGAAGTTACTCGAGAAGATGTAGAGCCCCCGCTGGTTGAACGTTTCGATGCCATTGAGCTGGTAGCGGGCGAAATCGCCTCCGAAGGTCAATTCGTGCGCGGCGCCGGTCTGGTGCGTCGCCAGCGCTCCATAGCGCCAGGTATTGATGGCGCGGTCGATGGGGAATTCGCTGTCCGGTCCGAGCTCTTCAATCTGATATCCCATGCGCACCCGCGGTCCCACGGCGTTGGGTTCCGGTTGCAGTAGAGACCGCGCCCGATGAAACGCCGCACCGATGGCAATATTGGTCTCCGGCGCCGGGCTCAGCGTGTAGGCGATGCGGGACCGGTGGGTGTGAATATCCGTGTCGGGATTCTGGCCCGCTACAAGCTGAAACGCGTGCACGCGCTGGCGGCCGATGGAATGCAGCAGCGAGAGTTTGCCCTGCGGTCCGGCCTGGCGGTCCAGCCGCAGGCTGGCATCTGTTTCATCGATCGTCTGGGGCGAATTGGTGTTAAGCGCGCGGGGGTCGAAGTCGGGCCGGTTCGGCAGCCGGTCCGGGTAAGCGGCCAGGAAACGGGCCACCAGCGCGCGGACTTCGGGATGGGTGGCCAGCGGTGTTCGCTCGGAGGCCAGCGGCGCCAGAATGTTGCCGTTCACCATGCCGCGGATCTTGCGCTGCGACAGGTTTCCCGACAAACTTCCCAACCCGCGAACGCCGCCCGTAAAGCGTCCGCCATACTGATTCATGCGAGACGGCAGAACCGGCCCCACCTGAAAAAAGGTACGCGCGTTGAACGCGCTGTTCCGCAACGTTTCGAAAAGTTCTCCATGCCATCCGGAAACCGGCGGCGCGGGGCGAAGAGTCACGCTCTCCCCCGGAGGCCGGCCATGTTCGGTGGCGTAGTGGGAGAGTTCCACGGGCGGCTGCGGGATCAGCGTCACGTTGTCGCCCATCCGGATGTTCAACTCTTTGACCGCGTTTGTGTCGATCCGGCTGAAGAAAACGTTCTCGTTGCGTTGCGCCGAAGCCTGCTGCAACTGAACGGGAGCCTTGCGATCCGAGGGCGCCGGTGGCGCTGGGGACGGCGCCTTCTCGTTGGGCGTGGCCGCCGGAAGCAGAGCGGCGCCGAACGCCGCCACGAAGAACGCCCGCATCATGCGACAGCGACCACACAGCACGGGAAGGCGGAATCGCGAGACATCGATCCTCTACTTTAGCATTAGAGCGCCCCTCGTCCGGCGGTAAAGGGCTTCGCCTTATTTGGGCATTCCCAGAGCCGCTTTGAGCTGGCGGTAAGCGGCCTCGGCGTACTCGGCCTTCAGCCGCTCCAGAGAGTCGACTTTGGTTTCTCCCGGCCGCGGGCCGCTCTCCTGCAGGCAGCGCCCCAGAAGAGTTGTGGCTTCATCGTCCTCCTCGTCGCGCTCGAGGGCGGCGCGAAAGCTGTCGGCCGCCGCAGTGAAATTCCCTGTCTTCCACAAGGCATAGCCGAGGTTGAAATGATAATCGGGGTCGGAGTTGTCGCCCTCCAGCGCCTTGCGGAAGTTCTCCACGGCGGCGTCGGGAGCGTTTCTCAATTGCGCGGCGCCCAGGTTGTTGAGCACTTCGTTGAGCGGGACCGTCCGCGCCACCTCTTCAAAGCACTGCGCGGCGCCCTCGTAGTCGGCCAGGTAGTAGCGCGACAGGCCGAGCAGGAAGCGCGCCTCCAGATAGCGGGAATCGGCGCGGCTGACCCGCTCGAGCCATCCCGCCGCCACGCGGTAATCCTCTTTTTCCGCGTACATCTTGCCCAATTGAAAGCACGGTTGCGAGAAGCCTTCGTCGAGCCGCGCCGCTTGAGTGAAGAAGCGGTGTTTCTGCTCGGGGGACGCGGCCATTAAGCCCCGGATGTAGCTTTCGATCGCATCCACCCGAACCGCCGGATGCGCTTTGCGGAACTCCTGTTCGGAGGGCGCCGTCTTGGGCGCGAGAAACTGGAGCGACTGCCACGAGAGATGGGTGACCATCCCCGCCAGATCGTCGAGCGCGCCTGCTTCGCCGAACTCCGGCCCCTTGTGCAGCCGCTTCAGATCCAGAATCCCGGCGTTGATGCGCAGGCGCAGCCGCGCCTCCTCTTCTTCCTGTTGTTCCGACGGCTTGGGAGCGGTGACCTCATAGGTCCCGTGGATCACCTTTGCAGCGTCCAGCGTATCGCCGATTTTGATTATCGAAGCCCGCGTGAGCAGCGCCCCGTGGCGCATGGAATGCCGCCGGTAGGCTTCCAGCCGTTCCTCCCTGCCCAGCACGAGGACGTCCCGCGAGGCCAGCGCTTCGCGCATTGCCTCCGCGATACTCTCGCCGATCCAATCGATATTCGGATCTTTTGAGAGATTGAAAAAAGGTAAAACGAGGATGCTTTCGCCCCGTGCCGGGTGGAGTCCCGCGCACAGCAGGAAAGCCAAAAACAAGTACTGCCGCATTTGTTACAGTGTAGCAACCGGCGGCGCCGCGGCGCCGCGGGCGTCTTTCTCGCGCGCCAAGGCGGGCGTTACACTGAACAAGTCTCAACTCAGGAGGAAACCGTGCCGAATCGACGAAAGTTCCTGCAAGGCCTCTCCAGCGTGCCGCTCCTCGGCGGCGCTCTCACTAACCTGGGAATCGCCGCTCCCGCAAAAAGGGAGTTCTGGAAGGAACTGGGCATCAAGCCATTCATCAATGCGGCGGGCACTTATACCACCCTTACCGCTTCACTCATGCATCCGGAAGTTGTTCAGGCCATCGAGTATGCTTCGAAGCAGTTCGTGCGGCTGCAGGAAGTTCACGACGCGGTGGGCAAAAAGATCGCATCCCTGGTTGGCTCCGAATCCGCCATGGTCACCGCCGGCGCTGCCTCCGCGCTCACGCTCGGAACGGCCGCGTGCATGACCGGAACCAGCCAGGAGTTCATCCGGCGCCTTCCGGACACGGCGGGGATGAAGACCGAGGTCATCATTCAGAAGTCGCACCGGTACGGATACGATCACGCGGTGCGCAACTGCGGAATCAAATTCATCGAGGTGGAGACGCGCGAGGAGCTGGAGCGCGCCATCAACGAGCGAACGGTGATGATGCTGTTCTTCAATGCCAACGAGAATAAGGGGCAGATCAAGGCCGCCGAGTTCGCGGAGTTGGGCAAGAAGCATCGCATTCCGACGATGAACGACGCCGCCGCGGACGTCCCGCCGGTGGAGAACTTCTCCAAGTACATCAAGCAGGGTTTCGATCTGGTCGTATTCTCGGGCGGCAAGGGCATCCGCGGGCCACAGAGCTGCGGGCTGCTTCTGGGACGCGAGGACCTGATTGCCGCCGCGCGCCTCAACGGGCCTCCCTTCAGCGACAGCATCGGCCGCGGCATGAAGGTCAACAAGGAAGAGCTGGTAGGCATGATGGTGGCCGTCGAGCTGTATGTGAAGCGCGATCATCAGGCCGAATGGAGGGAGTGGGAGAAGCGGATCAAGATCATCTCGGACAGCGCCGGCTCGAACAAAGCCGTGAAGATGGAAACGCATATTCCCGAGATCGCCAATGCCGTGCCTCATCTGCGCATCACCTGGGATGCGGACGAATTGAAGATCACGCGCGCCGAGGTGGTCAAACAGTTGCGCGAAGGGGACCCGGCCATCGAGCTCAGCCCCGGCGGTCCGAAGAACGGCATCGAAGTAGCCGTGTGGATGTTGCAGCCGGGCGAAGAGCGGATCGTGGCGAAGCGCATCCGCGAGGTTCTGAGAAAGGCGTAAAACCGGCAACCGCTCCCTCACGGTCACGGCTCTGAAGGCTTACGGAGCCGCGACCGTGAGGGAGCGGTTGTTGATCGTTATCCTGAGGCCGCGACCTTTTCCACGGCTCGCATCAGACGCAGAGTATTCTCACGGTATAGTTTGCGGATGTCTTCCGCACTGTAGCCGCGCTTGAGCAGCGCGCGAGTGAGATCCGGAAACTTGGAAACATCGTCGAGACCGCGGGGCGTGCAGGAAATTCCGTCGAAATCGCTTCCAATTCCGACCGCATCGATGCCGCCGATCTTCACCGCGTGATCGATGTGGGCCACCACGTCCTCTAGCGCCGCTCGTACGCGAGGCTTCTTCGCGCGCGAGGCGGCAGCCGACTCTTCGGAAACGAACTGGCAGGCGAAGTTGATCTGAATCACACCGCCCTTGCGCGCCATCGCCCGGATCATGTCGTCGGTCATATTCCGCCCTACGTTCGTGACCGCACGGCATGAGGAATGCGAAGCGAAGACGGGCGCGCGGCTGGTTTCCAGAACGTCCGCGAACGTATCGTCGGAGACGTGCGAGATGTCCACCATCATGCCCAGGCGGTTCATCTCGAGCACCACTTCGCGGCCGAAATCCGAAAGCCCGCCGTGCCGTTTCTCGCCAGGTGTCCCAATCATTCCGGAAGAATCCGCCCAATTGTTGGTGTTGCTGTGGGTCAGGGTCATGTAGCGGACGCCGAGGTCGTGGAAAGTGCGCAACAGGCGCAGGCTTTCCTCTATGGCATGACCGCCCTCAATGCCCATGAGCGCCGCGATTTTACCCTGTTTCCGCGCGGTTTCGATTTCATCGGCGGTGCGGGCCAGCACGAAATCGTTCGGGTACCGTCCGACGATATCGCGCTTCACCGTGTCGATCATTTCGAGCGCGCGGTGCGCCGCCCGGCCCTTCGCCGCATAATCGGCCGCTACATAAATGGCAAAAAATGTTGCGCCAACTCCGCCCTGCCGGAAGCGCTGGATGTCGGTGTGGCCGAGACCCCGGTTGGCGCCGATATCGCGGCCGTCCACGGTGAAGCTGGTGACGTCGTTATGGGTGTCGATCAGCGGCGCGGCGCGGTGAACCCGCGTAAACTCGTCGCTGGTGGCGGTTGTGCAACAGAGGGTCGCGGCCGCGAGGAGCGGCGCAAGGAAGGGAAAACGAAGGCGCATTCTTTCTTAAAGTGTACCCGCAAACACGATTTCCGCGCACGTTGCTACAATTCTCCAGATGACCAGTCCTTTTCGTTTGGATGGCCGCAAAGCCCTGATTACCGGGGGCGCAAGCGGCATAGGCGCGGCCACTTCCCGAGTGCTCGCGGAGGCAGGCGCGTCGGTGATCGTCGCCGATGTGGATCGCGACGCCGCCGGCGAACTTGCCGCCGGGCTGCCGGAAGCCGTGCCTTTGTTCGTGGATATTACGGACGAATATTCGGTGAAGGAGGCCTACGCCAGCGTTCCCGCTCTCGACATCCTGGTGAATAACGCCGGCATCGGCCTGGTGGGCGGAGTCGAAGAGACCGGCCTCGAAGATTTCCAGCGTCTCTTCCGCGTCAACGTGGAGGGAACGTTTCTGATGACCAAGCACGCGATGCCGCTGCTGCTGGCTTCGCACGGTTCGATCGTGAACATTGGTTCGGTCGCGGGCCTGGTTGGCGTAAAGCGCCGCTACGCCTACTGCGCCACGAAGGGCGCCGTGGTCGCCATGACCCGCCAGATTGCCGTCGATTACCCCACCCAGGTGCGCGTCAACTGCATCTGCCCGGGGACGGTGGACACGCCGTTTGTGGAAGCGTACATCGAGAAATATCACAGCCACGAAAAGGAAAAGGTGCGAGCCGAACTGAATCAGCGCCAGCCGGTGGGACGACTGGGCCGGCCCGACGAGATCGCTCACCTGGTCCTGTATCTCTGCTCCTGCGAAGCGGGCTTCGTGAATGGTTCTATTGTCGCCATTGACGGGGGGTGGACAGCCGCCTGATGTGGCCGGCGAAACCCAACTGTGAGCTACAGTCTACACAGTTGTCCGCCGATTTCTATTATGGGTCACGATTTATCGATTGGCCGTCGGATTTCATTCTTGTGACGGCGCATCGGCAAATGCTAAAAAAGACTTGACTGGGATGAGAACTTCGGCTCAGAATAGAAATTCCGGTTGCTCCGCCGGAAACCGCAGTAAGCTCTGGACGTCGATTTCTTGCTTTTCCCCGTCTCCCCCAACCCGCGACGTGTCATGAGAAACATCAAAGTAATTTCACTCGTAGACTTCGCAATTCTAATCGTCTTCCTCAACTGCGTTGCTTTCGCAGTGGAAAAGCCGTCTCAGAAAAAAGCTACGGTACGAAAAACCTCCGCCAGTCGCACGGTGAAAAAACGCGTTCACCGTCCCGCGGCTCGCAAAACCTCCCGGCGCCCCGCCATCCGGAAGGCCAAGTACACTCGTCCCAGGAAAGTATACAGCCCCTGGACCGAGCCCACGTACGCGGACTCCACTCTCGGCGACAACGTGGATGGCGAGGTTCTGGAAGTGCGCCGCGCCGCGGTGGAGGCGCTCGGACAGTACAACGGCTCGGTTGTGGTTGTGGACCCGAATACCGGCAGGATTCTGACAATGGTCAACCAGAAGCTGGCATTGGGTTCGGGCTTCCAGCCGTGTTCCACGATCAAAGTGCCGGTGGCGCTGGCCGCGCTGGCGGAAGGCTTGATCGCCAAAGACAAGATCATGCCGGCGGCCGGCGCCCGCATGAACCTCACCACGGCGCTCGCCAAGTCCAATAACTCTTACTTTGCAAACCTGGGCATCAAGCTCGGCTATGACCGCGTGAGTTTTTATGCGCGGATGTTCGGCCTGGGAGAGAAAGCCGGCTTGAATATACCCGGCGAGAGCCCGGGGTACTTTCCGAAGGCTCCGCCCAAGAATGGCGGAATGGGAATGCTGACCAGTTTCGGCGAGGAGATTTCTCTTACTCCGCTGCAGCTTGCCGCGATGATGTCGGCGGTTGCCAACGACGGCACGCTCTACTACCTGCAATACCCCCGCAGCGAGGCCGAAGCGGAAAACCTGGTTCCCCGGATCAAGCGGCGTTTGGATATGGAGCAGTGGATTCCGGAGGTAAAACCGGGCTTGGCTGGAACCGTGCAATTCGGAACCGCGCGCCGCGCCTTCGAGCCGGACGACCCGGTGCTGGGCAAAACCGGCACGTGTACCGAAGCGCGGACCCACCTGGGCTGGTTTGGCTCGTTCAACGACATTGGACCGAACAAGCTGGTGGTGGTGGTGCTGCTGACCGGCGGCCGGCCCTCGGTGGGCTCGACGGCCGCGGGAGTTGCGTCCGACGTTTACAGCCGCCTGTCCGAGACAAACTATTTCACACGCAGCCGGCCCATCACGCCGGTCGCTTTAATTTCCATCGGACAGTAGCGGCTCGCCGGCGTCTTCGTTTTTAAACAGGATTTCCGCCATTGCGTAGCGCAGCCGGTCCAGACCCTGGCCGGTTGCGCTGGATATCTCGTGGAAGGGCAGATTCCGGTCTTCGGCAACCTTTCGAAGCGCTTGCACCCGCTCCGCACTCTGCGCGGCGTCCATCTTTGTGGCCACTACCAGCATCGGCTTCCCGGCGAGTTCCGGGCTGAAGCTCCGCAGCTCGTTCATGACCACCTCGAAATCGTGCGCCGGATCGCGGCCGGTGGCTTCCGACACGTCTACGAGATGCGCAAGCAAACGCGTCCGCTCCACGTGCCGTAAAAACTGAACGCCAAGGCCGTGGCCGAGGTGCGCGCCTTCGATCAGACCGGGGATATCGGCCACTACGAAACTGCGGAAGTCGTCGAGTTGGGCCACTCCCAAGTTCGGCTCGAGTGTGGTGAAAGGATAGTCCGCGATCTTCGGCCGCGCGGCCGAGATTCTGGAAATGAGAGTGGACTTACCGGCATTGGGAAAGCCCA
>JBBDWK010000100.1:42244-73053 GCA_040902885.1 Bryobacteraceae bacterium
AAGCCCACCAGCCCTACGTCGGCGAGCAGCTTCAGCTCGAGGCGCAAGGTCCGCTCCTCGCCCGGCCGGCCGGGCTCGTGTTCCGTGGGGGCCTGATGGGTCGAGGTCGCAAAGCGTGCGTTTCCCCGGCCTCCACGCCCGCCGTGCGCGACCACAACGCGCTCGCCGGGCTGGGTGAAGTCGTGAATCGGCTCGCCGGTATCGTCGTCGTGGACCATCGTCCCGACCGGCACTTGAAGCTCGACTGGGGTTCCTTCGTGGCCCGTGCGGTTGCTGCCCTCGCCGTGCCGCCCGCGCTGCGCTTTGTGCTCCGGATTGAACCGGAAGTGCAGCAGGGTGTTGACGTGTTCGGAGGAGACCATGACGATGTCGCCGCCGCGGCCGCCATCGCCGCCGCTGGGTCCGCCGCGCGGAACGTATTTTTCCCGGCGAAAGGCCAGGCACCCGTTGCCCCCGTCGCCGGCCTTCACGCGGATTTTTACCTGATCGATGAACATGCAAAAAAGAAAAGCCGCCCGCGGACCCAATGCACGCGGGCGGCCAGGATACTGCCCGAAAAGCTACTGCCCGAAAACTCTGCTATGCGGTCAGGCCAGGGCCTTAACGCTGACGAATTTGCCCATGCGCCCGCGGTCGCGGAATTCGACGACGCCAGTCACTTTCGCGAACAGCGTGTCGTCCTTGCCCCAGCCCACATTCTCGCCGGGCTTCAGCCTGGTGCCGCGCTGGCGGACGATGATCGAGCCGCCCGGAACCGTCTGCCCCCCGAAAACCTTGATTCCCAGCCGCTGGGCATTGGAATCGCGGCCGTTTTTAGAGCTTCCTAAACCTTTTTTATGCGCCATACTTCCCCCTACGCAACAATCTCGTTGACCACCACTTCGGTGAAGTTCTGGCGGTGACCGATGGTCTTTTTATACTGTTTTTTGCGCTTGAATTTGAAGACGATGAGCTTATCGCCGCGCCCGCTGCCTTTAATGGTGCCCTTAACCCGCGCCTCGGCCAGCTCCGAACCGGCGCGGAGTGTGCCTTCATCGCTGAAAACGGCCAACACGCGCGAAAACTCCACTTCGGATCCGGCTTCGCCGGGCAATGTTTCTACCTTGATGATCGATCCCGGGGCTACGCGATATTGTTTCCCGCCGGTCTCGATGATTGCGTGCATAAAAATCCCTTCAACGCTGAAGCGTAACTTTCATTCTACAAAATCCGGCTTGGAATTGCACCGCCGAGACGCCGAGGCGCCGAGAAAACCTTATATGGTTTTTTCTCTGCGCCTCGGCGTCTCGGCGGTAAAGTATCTAGAAGTGGATGCGGCCCGTGTACTGGAACTCGCGGCCGCGGTTGCTCTGGTTGGTGGAACGTCCGAAGTTGGGCGAGGTTACACCCATATCCGGGTTGTTCGGGACGAAGCTGTTGGTGAGGTTATAGGCCTCCAGCCGCAGCTCGAAGCGCACCCGCTCGGTGACTGAGAACATCTTCACCAGCGTGGTGTCGAGGTTCCAGTTGCGCGGGCCGCGCACGCCGCTGTACTGCCATGGGTTGGTGCGCGGCGTGTAGGCCGGCAATCGGGTGAACAACGACGTGTCGAACCACTTCTCCCGAGTGGGAGCCGAGATACGTGGATCGCCGTCTGCGGCCTGCATCGCGCCAAAGCGGAGGAAGTTGCCCGAATCGTAAAACAGCAGCCCGCTCGTCGACCAGCCGCCCAGCACGCCGTTGACGAGCTTGTTGGCATTGGCCAGCCAGCGGCGTCCCTTCCCGAACGGCAGATCGTAAGTCGACGCCGCCGCGATGCGGTGCCGCGGGTTGTTGCTGTCGAGCCAGGTTGCGTGGTTGGCGAACTGGTCGATGTCGTTGAAGAAGTTGCTGTTCCGCTCCTGATTGTAGTTATAGGCGAGGTGCACCATCATGCCATCGGAGACCGCCCGCTGCACCTTGAGCTGGAAGGCGTGATACCGGTTCTCAAAGCCGCCGGTGTTGGTCTGCGTGAGTCCCCCGTATTGCGGATATGTCGAGAGCAGGCTGCGCCGCGTCACCCGCGGCTGGTTCCGCAACTGGCCGGGGAACTGTTCCGGAGTCAGATAGTTGAAAAACGGATTGGCGACCTGCTGATCGACGACGCCTTTGTGTGTGTAGACGAGATTGGGATCCACCATGTTCGCCGGCAGACTGTACGGCTGGCTCGTGCCGATATTGAAGAAGTAGGTGGCGTCCACGTGGAACCGCCCCGGCAACTGCCGCTGGAAGGACAGGTTGAAGCGGTCGTTGATGCCGGGCTGGAAGTCCTGCTGGTGCCAACTGGTGGCCTGGCCCAGGTTGGTGTAGCGGCCCAGCGTCTTGTCCACGGGGTGGATCAGTGGATTCAGGTTCGCAGGGAAGGGATTGCTCAAGACCGCGCTTGGCACGCCCTGCAGGGCAGGCTGTACCGTCGTTTGCGCACTGAACCCCGGGTATTGGTAACTACCAATAGCATCAACAGCGTAGAGCGGCGGCACTACATACCGCGCGTAGCCGGCACGGATAGCCGAGCGGTCGTCAAGCCGCACGGCGATGCCGACGCGCGGCGTGAAGACGTTTCTCGGGCTGTTCCAGGAGCGGCGGTTGTTGCCGTCGGTGAATACCCAGGCGCCGTTGAAGCTGTACGGCTGCCCGCGCAGAGCCGCCACGTCGGCGGGGATGGCGGGCGGATTGGCCTGCATTTCGGGAATCGGGTTGTTCAGATCCAGGAAGCGCGAGAGGCGATTGTCCGGATCCCAGGGGCCGGTCTCGAACTCCCAGCGCAGGCCCAGGTTCAGCGTGATATTGCGGTTGATCTTCCAGTCGTCCTGGACGAAACCGGCATAGAAATCCGTCCAGACTTTCTGCAGCGGGATGTACTGCGCCTGGGAAGTCTCGCTCGTCGCGCCGGAGGTAATCGCGCCGAGCAGGAAGGTGCCATACATATCGCCGCTGAGGCCTGTGTTGGGCGCCAGGAAGGTGTTCGCCGTCAGCGCCGGCTGAAAGATAAAGTTCATCAGGTTCGGGCGGATGCTGCTGCCGCGGAACAAGCGGCTCTCGCCGCCCCACTTAACGTAGTGCGAATTGATGTTCTTCGACACGCGCCCCGAGTAGTTGAAGCTCTCCGGGTGCTGCCACCAGTAGCCGCCCTTGCCGAACGACGCGCTGCCCCGGCCGTTGAAAACCAGATTCGGGTAGTAGACGGCCGGAATGTCGCGCAGGTAGCCCTGATACCAGCCGTTGCTCCAGAAATTGGCCAGACCCTCCTCGCCCACCTTGGCTGATGGCGCATCGTAATCGTCGTTCAGGCTGGCATAGCTGAAGCGGAAGTTGATCACCGTCGTCGGGTTCATCGTATAGACGGCATCGCCCGCAACGTTGCGCGAGTTCATCACGCCGCCGTTGTCGTTCGGCATGGCCGGCGAATTGTTCGGCGTGTAGTTGTTCTGGTCGATGTCCGTTCGGAACCGCGCGTAGCGGGCGAATATCTTCCACTTGTCGTTGATGTTCCAATCCGTGCGGTTGGAGAAGTTCCAATACTTCAACTGCCAGGAGTACGCCTGCTGGTAATTGTTGGCGCCGGCGACGGTTGTGCCCGGACCGTTGGGCAGCCAGATGTCCTGCATGAAGCGTTGCGCCACCGGGTCGATGCGGCTGGCCGGAATGATGTTGCCGGCGAAGGGAGTGCGTGTGGCGGTGTTGGCCGCGGCGTTGAACTGGGTCGTCCAGGGATCGTGGATCGTCCGGAGCCCGCCGACGTTGTTGAGCGATTGCGAGAAGTTGCCGCCTCGCTCCAGCTCGGTGGGCAGCGTCGTGATCGCGTTGCGTGGATCGTTCTGCCGCCACTGCTCCCAGGAGGTGAACGTGAACAGCTTGTTCTTGACGATCGGGTTGCCGACCGTGCCGCCCCAGATGTGGTTGCGGACCAGGTTCGGCCCGCGCGCCACCGAGTTGCTCACGGCGTTCAACGCGGGGTTGCGGCCCATGTAGTATGCGCTGCCGTGAACCTCGTTGGTGCCGGACTTCATCGACAGGCTCAACACGCCGCCGGCCGAGTGGCCGAACTCGGAATCCACGGCGTTCTGTTGCACGGTGAACTCCTGCACGGCGTCCATGGGCGGCGCATAGGAGCCCTTCTGGTTCAACTGCAGCGGCGCGCCGTCGAGCAGCAGATCGTTCTTCCTCGTCGTGTTGCCGCCGACATCCATGGAGCTTGACGACCACATGAAGAACGGATTGCGCGTCGCGTTGGTAGCGTACCGGTTCACCACGGCCGGGTCAAGCAGCGCCAGAGTGAACGGGTTCCGCGCCAGCACCGGCAGATCCGTGAGCATCTTGCGATCGACGGTGAGGGACATGGTGCTGGTGTTGAACTGCACCGCCACGGCCCCTTCCGACACGTTGATGGTCTCGGCCACGACGCCGATGCGGAGAACCGCATTCACGGTCACATCGCCGCGGACCTGCACCTGAATGTTCTGCTGGATGTATTTGCTGAAGCCCGGAGCTTCAACGGTAAGTTGGTACCGGCCCGGCTCGACAAAGTCGAACAGGTATTGTCCGCTGGCGTTCGTCTGGCGGACCGTTTCGACGCCCGTGCCGGTGTTCAGCAGCGTGCTGGTGGCGCCGGGAATGACAGCCGAGGTTGCGTCCGTCACAATTCCCTGCACGCGTGCACGGTAGTCCTGGGCGGCCGCCTGCCACGCCAGGGACACCAAAAAGCCAAGAGCCGCTCCTCTCAAGCAGAGAAGCCCCGTTTCTTTCGTCATGCTTTCCTCCCCGTTACTGAATTCTTCAAACCCCATATCCCGGCCGCTTCATGGCGCCGAGACACCCAAGTCAAATCATCCCGATTAAGATCTGATTGGATTGGGTTTATCACATGGATTAAAATTTGTCAAACAAGCACCGGACAACGAGCGGCGGGAGTATCATATGCGTGAGCTCTGAGGGGGGCAAACCATGAATTGTCGTGTGTTCTCCACCATACTCTTGGTGGTTATGCCAAGTGTGCTCTGTGCACAGGAGTATCGCGGGAAAGTTCAGGGCGTGGTGAGCGATTCGTCCAGGGCCGTCGTACCGGGCGCTCGGGCGACGCTGCATAACGCGAAAACGGGCGTCGAAGCGATGCGCGAAAGCGGCCCGAACGGCCATTACCTGTTCGACTTTGTCGAGCCCGGCACCTACATACTGCGTGTCGAGCAGGAAGGGTTTAGCAGGTTCATACAGGAGAACATCCTGGTCGAAAACCGCAGCGACATTACTGTGAACGTGGCGCTGCAGCTTGGTGCCGTAGCCGAGACCATTTCGGTGACCGAAGCTCCCGTTTCGGTGAAGTTCAATACTTCGTCCATGGAAGTGACGGTCGACAACAAGAGCGTAATGTCACTGCCTATTGTCGCCCGTAACCCCTTCACGCTGGTTCTACTGAACCCGGCCGTCGTCAACCGTTACACCAGCCCGCGAAACCCCTTCTTCATGTGGGCCGCCAGCCAGATGGATGTCGGCGGCCAGACCAGCACCAAGAACGATGTGCTGGTGGACGGCATGCCTGTGATGCTCGGGCCAAAAGCGTCCTATGCTCCCTCCATGGACAGCACTACGGAAGTAACAGTCCAGCAGAACAGCGTGGATGCGGAATACGGCCATAGCGCTGGCGGCATTTTCAACGTCTCGATGAAGTCGGGGACCAACGAAGTGCACGGGACGGCTTACTATTTCGGGCGCAATCCCGCGCTCAATGCGGCGTCGAATCCTCTGACCCGGACGCCCAACCTAGTCCGCAATCACATCTTCGGCGGCACAATCGGAAGTCCCCTGGTCAAGAACCGGATCTTCAATTTCTTCTCCTACGAGCAGTGGAAGCAGAAGGACCCCCGCTTCACCCAGCGCAGAATGATGACGCCGCTCGAAGCCCAAGGCGACTTTTCTCAGTCTCGGAACATAGACGGGGGGCTGCGCACCATTTACGACCCCTGGACCTCACGGCTGGTGGGAAGCGCGGCAACCCGCACGGCCTTCCCGAATAATGTCATCCCGCAGTCCCGGATGGACCCCACCGCACTCAAGCTCCAGAACGACCTGTGGGGGCCAAACGGTCCCGGCACCGATATAACCGGGTTCAACAACTTCCAGGCGGGATTCGCGCGCATTATCGAGTACCACAACATCAGCGATCGCGTGGATTTCAACCTCACCGACAATTTGAAGGGTTTTTTCCGTTTCAGCCGTTTCCGTACGACCTTGGAAGATCCTAACTGGACCCCCAACAACTCCCGGATCTTCCCCAACGACAACGGCGGCGTGATGCACTCCCTGAACGTTTCGGGCGACATGATCTACACGCTGAGTCCGAACACGATTCTGAACATCCGGGCCAACTACACCTCGCTGAACGATGACTATGACGCGCCGGGGCAGTATGCGAGCCTGGCCGACTACAAGGAGCTATTCCCGGGCAACGACTTCTACTCCCGCTACCTCGACTTCGGGGCCCCGTTCTATTTCCCTGGAATCAGCATCTCGCCGGACGGCGGGGGCTACGGCAAAGCGAGCTGGTGGTTCCAGCATCCGCAGCAGTATTTTACGGCCGCTAAGATCTCCAAACAGTCCGGCATGCACTATCTCAAGTTCGGCGGAGAATTCCGAACCTTGCGCGTGGACGCTATCCGGCCGCGGGCCTTCTCCTTCACCTTCCACCCGAATGAGACGGCCAACACCTATATCAATCCGAACGTCAGGCTCAACGGCGACCCTTGGGCCAGCTTCCTCCTAGGCACCATCAACCCAGGTAACAATTCCTTTGGCGCCACCGAGCCGTTTAAGAAGGACACGGTCCACTACTACGGGGCCTTCATCCAGGACGACATCAAGCTGAGCAAGAACGTGACCTTGAACCTGGGACTGCGCTATGAATACGAGAGCGCCATCTTCGATCGGGGCGGTACGTACGGGGCGTCAAAATTCGAGCCCGACCGGTATTCGCGCGACTTGGACCTGTTGAACCCGATTCCTGAATTCCAGGGCGCTGGGCAGCCGGTGATGCCGGCCGAAGCGCGCGCGCTGATGGACCGGCCTTATGAGTACAACGGGGCGTGGAATTTTACCGACGAGAACAATCGTGGCATGTGGGACCCCAGGAGGCTGATCCTCCTGCCGCGGGCCGGCGTCGCCCTGCGGCTCAACGATCGCACCTCGTTGCGGATCGGCTGGGCGCGCTACAATACGCCTTCTAGCCTCCAAAGGGCCAACGGCGACGTGCTCGGCAGCACCGTAGTGCCCGGGTTTTCCGTCACCACGCTGGTAGCGCCGAACCTGGAAGGCGTCCCGCAGCAGAGGCTTAGCGATCCCTTCCCGGTGGCCACGAATCCGGTTGTTTTGCCAGTGGGCAAAGGCGACGGGCGGTACACCGGCATGGGTGGCGTCGTCCAGTGGGACAAACGGGAGTTCGTGACCATGGTGAACGACCGGTTCAACGTCACGCTTCAGAAAGAGACCATCGCCAGGATGCTCGTGGAGGCCACGGTCTTCATGAATTTCGGGCGCGATCTTGGCTACAATCTCGACCTGAACCAGGTGAATCCGGCTATCACCAACTCCCAGGGCGCCGCGCTGACCCGAACGGTAAACAATCCGTTCTTCCAGATTCTCCCCGAGAACCAGTTCCGCGGTCCGCTGCGCACCCAGCGCACCGTAGCCTTGAGCCAGCTCCTCAAGCCTTACCCCCACTATCAAGGTATTACTCAGCTCAACACCGAGGGCGTGCGTAACCGGTACCGAGCCCTCCAGCTTCGGGTGCAGCGGCCGTTCGCCAACGGCTTCAATTTCCTGCTGGCGTACAACTACAACCACGACAAGCTGCAGGAATACTTTAACAAGGAGGAGCAGTTCGTAAACCAGTTCCGCTGGGAAGACGGGCAGATCGGCCGTCATCGGATGACCTTCGGCGGCACTTACGAATTCCCCTTTGGCAAAGGACGCAGGTTCCTGACGAATACGAATCGGGTCGTCGACGCCGTCCTTGGCGGCTGGACGACAAGCTGGATCTATGTCTACTACGCCGGCGACCGGCTGCGGTTCGGGCAGATGCGCGTGGTCGGAGATCCCAAGATCGACAACCCGGATAAATGGGGTCTTATGTTCAACCCGCAGGCGTTCGAGTTCATCCCCAACGCCGAGTTCGACGTTCGCTCGAATCCGAAGTCGTATCCCGGGGTGCAGGGGCCGGGCACCAAGAATCTGGACCTGACCTTGGCCAAGTTCTTCCAACTCAGCGAGCGCTTCCGGATCGAGTTTCGCATGGAGACGTATAACACGAGCAACACATTCAATGGGGCCAATCCGAACACGTCGGTGACCAGCGCGCAGTTCGGCCGGGTGACTACGCAGCGGAGTGGCGCACTGGGGCGCGAGTTGCAGTACAACATCCGGCTGCACTTTTAAGCTGAGAGGCCGCCGAAAGAAACCCTGGAATTAGCCGCTCCTGACGGTCGCGGCTCGGTAGGAAGCTGAACCGCGCCTCGTCACCTGCCCGAATCGTCGTAGCCGGATCCACCGTGTTGGTGACGTCGACTTGCTTCCGCGGGCCGGAATGTTGTATCCCAAGCTGAGCGGGATTTTATGAGCGACACGATTGCCGTCGGCATGATCGGGTACAAGTTCATGGGCAAGGCCCATAGCAACGCGTACCGCCAGATCAACCAATTCTTCGATCTTCCAGCCAGGCCCCGGCTGAAGACCATCTGCGGCCGGGACAAACCCAAAGTCGATAAGATGGCCCAGCGTTGGGGCTGGGAGCAGGCTACGGATGACTGGCGGAGAATCATCGACGACCCGGAAATCCGCATCGTTGACATTTGTTCGCCGAACAATACCCATCACGATATCGCCATCGCGGCCTTTGAGGCCGGCAAGATTGTGGCTTGCGAAAAGCCGCTGGCCATGAACGGAGCCGAGGCCGCGCGCATGGCCGCGGCGGCGCGGAAGAGCGGCCAGATCAACACCGTCTGGTTCAATTACCGCCGCGTGCCGGCCATCGCCTTCGCCCGGCAGCTCATCGACGAAGGGCGCATCGGCCGCGTCTACCACTTCCGCGCGCTCTACCTTCAGGACTGGACCATGGACCCGTCCGTGCCCCTGCTGTGGCGCATGGACAAGGACGTGGCGGGCTCGGGCGTCACCGGCGATCTGCACTCCCACATCGTGGATATCTCCAATTTCCTGGCCGGCGACATCGTCTCCGTGGCGGGAGCGAGCCAGATTTTCGTCGACGAGCGCGAGACGCTCGACGGCGCTCGTGCGAAGGTGGAGATCGAGGACGCCTCGGTCTTCGTCTGCCGCTATGCTAACGGCGCGCTGGGCCACTTCGAGGCCACCCGCTTCGCCAACGGGCGCAAGAACGGCAACACGTTCGAGATCAACGGCGAGCACGGCAGCCTGTACTTCAACCTGGAAGACATGTCGCGGCTGTGGTACTTCGATTCGCGCGAACCCAAGCACGTGCAGGGCTGGCGGCAAATTTCCGTGTGGGAGGAAGTTCATCCCTACATGAAGCAATGGTGGGTTCCCGGCTGCGCGATCGGCTACGAGCACACCTTCGGCAATCAGGCGGCCGATCTGATCGATGCCGTCGCCAAGGGCCAACCGATGAAACCGGATTTCGACGACGGCCTGAAGTGCCAGAACGTTCTGGACGCGGTGATGGAAGCCTGCGCAAGCGATCGCTGGGTGAACGTGAAACAATCGGGAAAAGGTGAAGCGGCATGAAAATTTCTTTGGGCAGTTGGGCGTTCTCTTTCGGTCCCTACGCGGACAATCCGATTCCTTTCGATGCCACCGTGAAGCGCCTCTCGCAGGCCGGCTACGATGGAATTGAAATCTGCGGGTTTCCCCCGCACGTCACGCTGGACAACTATTCCACCGCGGAGTCGCGGCGGGAGCTGGTGCGATTCCTGAACGATCACAAGCTGGCCGTTTCCGGGTACGCGGCGGATTTTACGACAGTCAATCCGGTCTCCGCGGAAAATAAACAGAAATATCTCGATTTGTTTCAAAGGAATGTCGATCTGTGCGCGGACATAGGCAGCCCCGCGATCCGGGTGGATTCTATCGCCGCTCCGGGATCGATCGCCGACCGGGACTATCAGGCCTCCTTCGACCGCCTCGCCGAAGTGTGGCACGCCGCCGCCGGAATCGCTCAAAAGGCGAGTATCCGGATGGTGTGGGAATTCGAGCCCGGCTTCGCATTCAACAAGCCTTCCGAGATTCTGACCCTGCACAACACTGTCGACCACCCCAACTTCCGGCTGATGTTCGATACCTCCCACGCCTACATGTGCGCGGTGGTGGGTGCGCGGCAGCACGGGGCGAGAGAGACGCTGCCGGGCGGCGTCGCCGAACTGCTGCGGAAGCTCGAGGGGCGCATTGGAGCGATCCATCTGATCGATTCCGACGGAACTCTGCATGGAGATGAAACCAGCACCCATCGCCCGTTCGGGGAGGGCTATATCGACTTCCGGGCGCTGGCTCCGCAACTGCTCGCCGTTCGCAACATCGACTGGTGGTGCATCGACATGTGCTTCTGGGCGGGATCGTGGGAATTGGTGGAATCGAGCCGCGTTTTCGTCGCCGATCTGCTGGGCGCGAAAGCCGCCCTTGCAAAGTAAGACAGGCCCTGGTCCATGAGGGCGCCGCGGCAGCCCCAGCGGCGGGAACATGCTGATTAGAAACCTGCTATAATCGAGATATATCTTAATCGTTCCGCAATCCCGGCAAGGTTCCATTCTTCCTCGTAGAGCCCCGCCATCAAAGACTTAGGAGATCGCATGAAGAACATTTTCGTAGGCAATCTGGATTTCGGAGCGACTGAAGAATCAATCCGGTCACTCTTTCAAACGTATGGCACTGTGGAGCGCGTCAGCATGGTCACGGATCGCGATACAGGCCGCTCGCGAGGTTTCGCATTCGTCGAAATGACCGACGCCGCCGAAGCGGACCGGGCTATTAACGCCTTGAACGGCACAAACCTGGGTGGCCGCGCCATCAATGTCAACGAGGCCCGGCCGAAAACGGACAGGGGCGGTAGCGCGCCCCGCCAGCGTCGCGAGCCACGCTGGTAGACCAGCTCGAATTTTGAGAAGGCCGGTTCCGGCAGGTCCGGCCTGAAAGTAGAGGGGGGATAATTTTGGCTGCGCGATCTCGTACTACATTTACAAAACGACAAAAAGAACAGGCCCGCCTGGAGAAGCAGCGCGATAAGGCGGCCAAGCGGATGCAGCGCAAACTCGAGAAGGCGAATCCCACGATGGGCGGCGATCAAAGCGATGACGCCCTCGATGGAGAGATTCTCGCCGATTCCACTCAGCCCGAGACCGGCCTCGATACGAACACCGACCAGTGAGAGCCAACGCTCTCCAGGAGATCAAAGGAAAGCCGATGGAACTGCGATACATGGGTTTCGAGCAAGCGCAAAACATCCGGCGATACAAGTTCGACGGTATCGCCCACGGCCGGGCCACCGAACACTTCGTTGTAACGGCCAACCTGGTGCTTTTTCAAAGGCATCAGGTTGGCATCCAGGAGGGACCGTCCCTCTGTTTGCATAGACTGTCCGCGGACCTGGAAGAGCTGGGGCATTCGCGCCACGAACTCACCGAGCACGATTTGCTCGCTTACGTGACTGCCCGAACCAACGCCCGGGCTCGAAAGACAGGCCCGCGAAATTTGAGACGTTCTCAGAAAACCGCGGCGACGGCGACGGCGCCGGAACAGTAAGGCGTCAGTCTACGCCGGAGCTGAGCCGGCTCGCATGGTGAGACAGTGGGTACGGAAGTCCCTCGGCTGGGCGGGATATGTGGTGTTCAACACACGCTCGCGCGAGTGCTACGCCCGCGACAGTCTTTTCACTTCGAACAACGACAGCTTTCGCGAAGATCCGATCTTCAAAGCGGCGTATGCCCGCGGAGTGAAGGCCAGCGGTGGCGTCGATCCGCAAATCGAGTGGCGCGTCCATGTGGCGCTCTGGGTCGCCCGAGCAGCCATTCGCGTGCCAGGCGATTTCGTGGAATGCGGCGTGAACGCCGGGTTCATCAGTTCCGCGATAATGCACGGTCTAGGCTGGAGGAACGTTGAGAAGCGCTTTTACCTAATTGACACTTTCAACGGTCCGGTCCTCGCGCAATACTCCAAGGAAGAGGTCAACCGAGGCCGCCGTCGGATCGCCGAAAAAGCAATGGCTCAAGGAGCGTACGTAACAAGCCTCGAACGTGCGCGGGCCAATTACTCCGAATGGCCCAACGTTGAAGTCGTGCAGGGCGTGGCGCCGGAAGTATTGCCGGCGCTCGGCATCGAAAATGTCGCCTTTCTCCACATCGACATGAACTGTGCGTACCCCGAACGGGCCGCCTTAGAATACTTTTGGGATCTCCTGTCGCCGCATGCAATGGTGCTGTTGGATGATTATGCGTACTTCGGCAACAATAGCCTCGCACGCGCCATCGATTCCGCCGCCGCATCTCTCGGCACTCAAGTCCTGTCATTGCCTACGGGACAGGGCCTGATCGTCAAGTAGGTCCGGTGCTACCCTCCGTTCACCACGGCAGCGAAAGTTTAGGCTGGTGGGCATAGCGCTTCATCGTAAGGGTCAGTGTCTCGCCGGCGCCCGGAGCCAGCTCGATGGCGAACTGAGGCGCGTTCACGGGGATTGTTTTGCCGCCGAAGGCGACCGAGTCGCACTGGTGCTCGCCGTAAGCGCCCATGGTCACGATCAACTCGCGAGCGTGTACGGGATTGGTATTCACCAGCGTCACCACCAGATCGTCCGGGCGGATCTTCTCCACCAGCGCGGCTACGTCGTCAGGCAATCCGGCGCGGCGCTTTACGGGATCGAAGTAACGCAGGCGGCTGTGCAGGATATTGCCGGAGCTTCCAGGGTCATTGGCGCCGACGGTGAGGTGCGCCAGCACGCCCGCGGAGACCGGGTTGTATCTTTGGGAATGATCGGAGGCGCGCGTGTCCGCAGTACTCGGGTCTTGGCGCAGGCCTTGAACCCGGCTTCGGACGCGGCCGAGCTCCGCGCGCAGCGCCGTTTCGGGATAGCTGGGATTTTTCCCCAGCAGGTAGGAGATCCAGGGGTCCGAGGAGAGGTGTTCCAGATCCGATGGCTGCATTGACCAGAGGTACAGGTCGCGTTGCACGTCGGAGTGCTGGTTCCGGGTATAGCCGTACCAGCCGTCGTCGCCGTGCTTGTTCGGCAGGAGAATTTGTCCTTTTTCGACCTTCCGGGCAGCATAGAGATTGGCAATCTGCCGCCGCAGAGGCTCGGCGAAGCCCAGATCGCCGGTCAGCATCAGCGCCTCCCCGAAGGCCATCCGAGGGCCGCGCATGTAGTAGTTGCGCCCGGCCTCCTGAGGCCAGAAATTCCAGCCGAAGGTGCCGCCATACCATTTGCCGTTCCATTCGCCGCCGATCTTGCCCTCAAGGCTGATGTTGGTGGGAATGTTGCCGCCATTGGCCAGGACCCGGTCGCGCCACGCGCCCACGTACTCGAGCAGCCAGTCGCGGTACTTCCGCTCGCCGGTCAGCATATAAGCGTCCATGGCCAAAGTAGCGGCGGCTAGGTTCAGGGGGTGATCGCCGCGAATGTTCCCGGCAGTCCGGTAGCGCTCCAGCCGCCCCGGATCTCCGGCCACAGGCTCGCCGCCCCAATCCTGCTCGGTGGCGTTGGTGAGTTTTGGCCCCCGGCTGCCGTTGTGGAGGCTGCGGATGATCTTGTGTTTCGCGTCGTAATTCTGCGCTCCAGGATCTTCGTTCATATAAAATCCCGCGAAGCGGCGCACGCGCCGCACGTAGAGCGGATCGTCCGGGCGAGCCAGGCCGTACGAGTGAAAAGCGGCCAGCCCTTCGCCGGTGTGCTCCCAGTCGAAGGCGGTGACGAACTCTTTGTAGTACATCCCCTCGCGCGCCATCTCGACTCCCGGTACGCGCGCCTTGGTGTACTGAACCAGGTGGCCTTCCCAGGCCTTGTTATATATATCGAGGAGAGCTTCCGGGCCGCCGAGCGCATAGACCAGCGTCCAGTTGTGAAGGTTCTCCATGGCGTCGTCGGGTCCGTCGTTGCCGCCCCATCGCTCGATGCAGCGGAGGAAGCCGCGGTCGTCCAGGTACTTCGCGGCAAACTCCCGGGCCGCCTCGCCGTAGGCGGAAAGAAGCGCCCGTTCGGCCAGCGCCCAGTCCGGCGGCGGCATCGGCCGGTCGATGCGGATGACGACTTCGGCCGCGCAGACACCAGCCAGCAGCAGCCCGCTTATGGCGAGACGCGAAATTTCAGACATGTAGGGATTTTACCGAGCTTTCGCCGCCAAGGCGACTCAAGGTAGTGTCCGCGTTGCAGGAGACGACAAAAAGAAAACGACAAAAAGAAAAGGGTTGACAAACGGAAGGGACCCACTTAAGTTTATAAGCACGCCAAGGGCTAGGTAACGACGGTCTCGCAGCTTCAGTGGACCCAAACGGCTGCCCAGGGGATACACACGGTGACCTTTAGCAATTTTGAAGGGGGTGTTTTGATGAAACGTTTTCCGCTCGCTTGTATGATGGCGTCGCTTTACGCCGGCCTGTGCTTCGCGCAATCTGCTCAGTCGATTCAGGGTCTCGTGGAAGACTCCTCCGGCGCTGTCGTCGCCAGAGCCAAAGTCACTATAACCAACATGGGAACCGGAATTTCGCGCACGGTCGAGTCGAATTCCGCCGGCCTTTACAGTTTTGCTCTTGTTCAAGTCGGTAACTACGAAGTCAAGGTCGAACTCCAAGGGTTCAAGACGGAAGCCGTCCGGGACATTCGCGTGGAGACTTCCGCGCAGGTTCGCCAGAACTTTCAGCTCGAAGTCGGCGCCATCGCGGAAACTGTCGAAGTTTCGGCCAGCTCCGTGCAGCTCAACACGGAAAACGCCACCGTCGGCGGAGTCATCGAGAACAAGCGGATTATCGACCTGCCTTTGAACGGCCGGAACATGGTGGGGCTGGCAGTGCTCGTCCCCGGCGTCCAGTTCGGGGAGCGCACGGGCCGGGGTGACGGTCTTGGCGGCTTCCCGATCCCCGGCTCCGGCTTCTCCGTCTCCGCCAACGGCCAGCGCGAAACCTTCCAGGTGGTCTCGCTGGACGGCGTGGACGCCAAGGACCCGCGCATTAACATCACCAACTTCGTTCCCTCTATCGAGGCAATCGAAGAGTTCAAGATCCAGACCAATGCCTTTACCGCCGAGTATGGCTTCGGGGGCGGCGCCAACGTCCAGATCACGATGAAGAGCGGGACCAACGATCTGCACGGCACATTCTTCGAGTTCGTCCGCAACGATGTGTTCGACGCCGAGACCTACTTCCTCAACTTCGAGCGGGCGGCCGGCCTGACCCGCTTGAAGAAGGATCCTCTCCGGCGCAATCAGTTCGGCTTCGTGATGAGCGGACCGGTCTTGATTCCCAAGGTCTACAACGGCAAGAACAAGACCTTCTGGGCGTTCAACATGGAATACCGCCTGGACCGCATCACCGCCGTTCAGAACGCCAACTTCGGGCTGGATGCTTTCCGCCAGGGGAACTTCTCGGAACTGCTCAACCCCACGCCTACTGCCGGCAGCTCGGCGTTGCGCAACCCCACCATAATCTTCGATGCCTACACGGGTATCCCGTTTCCGAACAATATCATTCCGGCCTCGCGGCTGCATCCGGGCGCGCTGAATATCCTGAATACCTACGTCCCGCGCCCCCAGTTCCGCCAACCCGATCCGTTCGACTTTAACGCCACCGCCGCCGTTCCCCAGCCGACTAACGTCCACACCTATTTCACGCGGGTCGATCACACGTTCAGCGAGAACGATCGAGTGTTTGCCCGCCTGGCGTGGGACCGTTCCAACCGGACCTCCAACAACATCAATCCGTTCTTGCCGGTGTTTGTGGACTCCAAGGTGACCAATCTGGCCACTCAGTGGATCCACTCCTTCGGCCCCTCCACAATTAACGAGCTTCGGTTCGGCTTTAACATCTCCGACGATCTTACGTCGAATCCCCGTACGGACGACACCTCCTTCGATATGGATGCGCTTGGCATCGGGCAGATGCGCGTGTTCTCCGACGGCAATCGGAAACTCACCCCCCGTGAACATGGCCTTCCTCGCCTCAACGGTCTGCCGTTCCCAGTAGGGGAAAACACCAACGGCAACGGTTACGACAACATGGACACTGTCCAGGTCGGCGACCACGTTTCGATGTTCCGTGGCAGGCACAACATCAAGATAGGCGGCGAAGTTTACTACATCACCATGGAGCGCGGAGCGGCCAACGTCGAGGAAGGCGCCTACGGTTTCGGCGGCAATGAATCCGGGTACGGGCTGGCGTCGTTCCTGTTGGGTTTGCCCAGTTCCACCACGTCGGCCGAAGGTCTGCCATTAACGTTTCCCCGGAACACCCGTCTGGGCGGCTACTTCCATGACGACTGGAAGGTCAGCTCCCGGGTCACCGTGAGCGGCGGTCTCCGCTGGGACCACATCGGCGTTCCCTACGACTCCAAAGGATTGTGGCGTACGCTGGACTTCCCCGGCACCGGGCTCGGCATTGAAGGCCGCGGCGCGGGCTTTCAAACCGCGAACGGCCTCATTCCCACCATCGCCCCGGCGAGCTTGGGCGACGCCGGCGCCATCGGCCTGTTCAAGAGCGCCAACTTCTTCATGCCCCGCCTCGGCATCGCCTTCCGTCCGACAGAGAAATGGGTGGTCCGAGCCGGCGCCGGCATGTTCGACAACATCAACCATCTCAATACCTGGACCATCTTCAACCTGATGCCGCCCAAGTCCGGCTCTTTGTTGTTCCAATCGGTGACCGATGTCGCCCGGACCATTCCCGTGACCGGCGGCGCCGGCACGCCTGTCAATCTCCAGACGCGCATTTTCCGCCCCGGCCAGCCCATCCTCACGCTGAACGACCCGTTCCTCCAGGCGGCCGGCGTCAGCGCCGCCGCCCGTCCCGTGGCTCTCAATTACGTTCCACCGGACTACAAGCACGGCGACGTTTGGAAGTGGAGCTTCGATATCCAGCGTGAGCTGCCGTTCAACGCCTCGTTGACCGTGGGCTATGTCGGGTCGAAGGGCACACACGCGGGTAACTCCATCGGCAACTACAATCAGCCCGCGCCGTCCCCCGATACCAACATTCAGGCGCGGCGGCCCTATCAGCAGTTCTACGACCATGCCGTTCCGGAACGCGGTGTCCAGACGCTGAGCACGATTCGCTACATCGACTCCTACGGCGAGACTTTCCACCACGGCTTGCAAGTGAAGTTCGACCGGCGTTTCACGCGCGGCCTTGCCGCCGGTCTCGCCTACACGTTCTCCAAATCGCACGGCGATGGCGAGAACGGTGGACAGGAAGGCGTCTCCTTCCCGGATCCCTTGAACCGGGTCGGCAGCCGGGGCCGCTTCCGCTTCGACCAAACGCACAACATGGTGGCCAACTTCGTCTGGGAACTCCCGGGCAGGAGCATTAGAGGCCCCCTCGGCTTCTTCATCGGCGGCTGGCAGACCAACGGTATCCTCTCCATCCGCACCGGTTTCCCTTTTAATGTCAACCAAGGCGGGGATCTCAACACTGGCGGAACGGTGCGTCCGGATCAGACGGGGGATCCGTACCTGGACAATCCGACCCGCGCTCAGTGGTTCAACCCGCAGGCGTTTTCCCGGGTAACCTGCAACGTCCCCAGCCGCCAGGACCTCTGCCGGTTTGGCACCTTCGGCTACAACGTCCTCAGCGGCCCCGGCCAGCGCAACCTGGACTTCTCTCTCTTCAAGAACTTCGCGTTCAAGGAGAGGTTCAATGTCCAGTTCCGCGCCGAAGCCCTCAACTCCACCAACACGCCGTTCTTCACCGATCCCGGCGGTATCAACTTCACGAACGTTAATCAACTTACGCCGGACGGCCCGCGCATGGGTGAGGCCCGAGGACTTCGCAATCCGATGCGGATCATGCAATTCGGCTTGAAGCTCAGCTTCTAAAATGGAGCGCCTCAGCTCACCTTCAGCAGCCGGGCCGCGTTCTCGAAATACACCTTGCGCAGAATGCCCTCCGGCAAACCGAGCCCGTAGATTTTCCAGCGGCCCTGCGGCGGGACCTTCGCCGGCGCATAGTCGAAGTACTCGTCTTCGGTCTCGAGGAAGCGGAAATAGATCTGGTACAGAAGGTCTCCGAAGACCTGCTGCGGATAGGCGTCGCCGCGCGGGATGGCGTCGGTGCCGAAGAGGATTCTGTCCTGATACCGGTCGAACAGCTTGCGTGACGCGCGCGGCTGCCGGCCGAGCTCTCCAATGCGCGCGCCAACCTCAATGTGCATGTTGCGGTACCGGTCCATGCTCCCCGCCACGTGAGTCAAATCTTCCGCGAAGTTGCCGGCGTGCAGAACAATGAACTGGGTGCGCGGATGGCGCGCGATCACGCGGTTGCGCGCGTCGAGGATTTCGGCGTTGCTCGGATAATCTTTTCCGTGAAAGGACCAGTCCGGGTGATTGTTCAGCTCCTCGTACCGCTCGTTGAAGCGGTCTATGGGAAGAAAGAAGGCGGCCGGGTCCGAGACGTGAATGGCTACCGGCAGCCCCAGCCCGCCGCAGGTTTCCCACATCGGGTCGAAGCGCGGGTCGTCGATCTTGACCAGGCTGCCGGAGGTGATCTTCTCGCGTAGGTAAAGACCGAGCGTCTTGAGAATCTTCAGTCCGCGCGCGCCATCCCGGTGCGCCTGCCCGATGGCATCGGCCTGAAGCTGGGCGTACCCGGATTCAGCCGCCCGGCTCCACATCGGTTCCGCAAATGTATGGAAGCGGCCGGGGTGCTTTGTGTCGAAGCGGGCGATTGCGTCGCGGAGACCGCTGCCGTAACCTCCGGTCAGGTTCACCATCGCCCTTAGATTTCTGCGATCCATTACGGGGAGCAGATCCTCGGGCGTTGCGTTAAAGACTCTCTCCTCGCTGAGCGGAACACCGGCTTGCGACTTTGCGGAAAAGCAAAGATGCGTATGCACGTCGATGACCGGAAACCGCGCCTTCTCGACTTTGGTTTCCGCCCCGCGCAGCATGCTTCGCGGCTGAAAATCGGCGATGTCCAACGGCTGGCGCTGGGCGGCGGCTTGCGGGCTCGCGCTCAGTAATACGCGGCCGCACGCCGCAATGCCGCCCGCCAACAAGCTTCGCCGGTTCATGGGAAACGGCCGCGCGCTTACCGCAGTTCTTCCATGATTTCTTCCAGCGCCTCTCTAGACGGCCGGATCTTCGACTCCGGCTGCGTCGCCAGCGGCACGTCCGGCAGGTTCAGTTGCTCCATGAAGGTCGGCTTTCCGGTATTCACGTAGAGCACGCCGGTCAGCACTTCGCCCGTCTTTTCGGCTTCGTGCAGCGCAGTAATGGCCTGGAACTTGTCGGTCGGATCGTACTCGCGGCCGAGCTTCTTCAGCCGCAGCACCGAGCCGTCGTGCATGTGTACATCGCGCACCTCGCCCTCCGCAATCTCTACGGCGATGTCCTCGAAGTGCGGCACGAAGTCCAGGTCATGCAGCGGCTCCTCGTGATCCTTCATATAGCCGTAGCTCTTGGTGGAGCCCTGGTGATCGTTGAAGGTGGTGCAGGGCGAGATCACGTCGATCACGGAAAGCCCGCGATGCGCGATGGCCGCCTTCAGCAGCGCCTGAAGCTGCTTCTTGTCGCCGGAGAATGAACGTGCCACGAATGTCGCGCCCCACTCGAGCGACAGGGCGCAGCAGTCGAATGGGGGCAATTCGTTCGCAACGCCCGTTTTGAGCGTCGAGTTCAAATCCGCCGTGGCCGAAAACTGGCCCTTCGTCAGACCATAGACGCCGTTGTTCTCGATTATGTAGATCATCGGGACGTTGCGCCGGACGAGGTGCATGAACTGGCCGATGCCAATGGACGCCGTGTCGCCGTCGCCCGTCACGCCCAGGCCGAGGATGGTGCTGTTGGCGAGCAGCGCGCCGGTCGCGATAGAAGGCATGCGCCCGTGGACTCCGTTGAAACCGTGGGCCATGCCCAGAAAGTAAGCCGGCGATTTGGACGAGCATCCGATGCCGGAAAACTTCGACACGCGCCATGGCTCGATCCCCATCTCGTAAAACACTTCCACGATGCGCTCGGAAACGGAGTTATGGCCGCACCCCGCGCAGAGCGTTGTCTTTCCGCCTTTGTAACCCAGTACCTCCAGCCCGATGCGGTTTACTTTCTTGGGCGGCGGCGGTAGCGTGGTGCTCACAGGCCCTCCTGGCGGACGATTTCGTCCGTGACCGTGCGCGCGTCCAGCGGCAGCCCGCCGTAGTAACGCACGCTTCTCAGCTTGGCAATGTCGCGCGGTTCAAACTCCAGCCGCATCAGCCCCAGCAACTGCGCGTCGCGGTTCTGGTCCACCACGTAAACGCGGTCGTGGCGGCGAATAAAATCCACCAGCTCTTTCTTGAACGGGTATGCCTTCAGACGCATGTAACTGGTCTCGGTTCCGTATTCGCCGCGCAACTGGTCGCGGCTCTCTTCCACCGGATGGCGCGATGTTCCGACGCAGACGAACCCGATGGAAGCCTTCTCGTTGTAGTCCGTGTCCGAAGCGGGACACGCCGCGCGGATCGATTCGAACTTGCGCGCCAGACGCTCCATGTTGTTCACATAGTCGTCTTCGCGCTCGCTGTACTGGGCGTTCTCGTTGTGGCCGCTGCCGCGCGTAAAATAAGCCGCGGCCGGATGCGATGTGTTGGGCAGCGTCCTCCAGCCCACGCCGTCGCCGTCCACGTCCTTGTACCTGCCAAAGGTTCCCAGCCGCTCCAGATCTTCCGCGCTGAGCACCTTGCCGCGCTCGATGGGCGCCGTTGGGTACGTGAACGGGTCGGACATCCAGTTGTTCATGCCCAGATCCAGGTCCGTCAGCACGAAGACCGGGGTCTGAAACCGCTCGGCCATATCGAAAGCGTCCGCAGCCATGGAGAAGCACTCCTCGGGCGATGAGGGGAAAAACATAGGATGCTTCGTGTCGCCGTGCGAGAGCACCGCGGTGGTCAAAAGATCGCCCTGCGCGGTGCGCGTCGGAAGGCCCGTTGAGGGCCCGACGCGCTGCACGTTGAAAATCACTCCTGGAACTTCGGCGTAATACCCAAGCCCGATGAATTCGCTCATCAGAGAGATGCCCGGGCCGGCCGTCGAGGTCATGGACCGGGCGCCCGCCCAACCCGCGCCGATGACCATTCCGATCGAAGCCAGTTCGTCCTCGGCCTGCACAACGGCATAGGTCGCGCGGCCGGTTTCGGGATCGATCCGGTAGCGCTTCAGGTAGCCGATCAGCGACTCCACCAGGGACGACGACGGCGTGATCGGATACCAGGTCACCACGGTGACACCCGCGAACATGCATCCCAGCGCCGCGGCCGAGTTGCCGTCGACGATGATTTTGCCCGCGGTCCCGTTCATGCGCTTCACCACGTACGGATCGGTTTTCGGCAGGTTCGCTTTCGCGTAATCGTAGCCAGCCTGGCAGGCGCCCCAGTTCAGCTCCGCGGCCTTGGCTTTACGCTTTCCGAACTGCTTCACCAGCGCGCTCCGGATCTCCTGCATCTCGATTTCCATGAGCCAGGCGGCCACGCCGTCATACAGCATGTTCTTCACCAGCTTGCGCAGCTTCGCATCGGGACAAACCGGACCCACCAGCTTGTCGAACGGCACTGGATAGAAATGCAGATCGGAGCGCAGCGCATTCAGCTTGAGCGGCTCGTCGTATACAACAGCGGCGCCGCTATCCAGCTTCATGACGTCTTCCTTCGCCGTTTCCGGGTTCATGGCGATGAGGAAGTCGATCTCCTTCTTGCGCGCGATATAGCCTTCCTTGCTCGCGCGGATGGTGAACCAGGTGGGCAGTCCGGCGATGTTCGAGGGGAACATGTTCTTCCCCGAAACCGGGATGCCCATCTGAAAAATGGAACGCATCAGGACGTTGTTGGCGGTCTGGCTTCCAGAACCGTTCACGGTCGCGACCTGTATGCTGAAGTCGTTTACAATTCGTTTGAATTCACCGGTCTGCGGTTCAACCGGGGACACTTCGAGAGTCGACATGGATCGGCTGTCCTCACTTGAGGGAGTCTGCGCTTGATTGGCACCTAATCTGATAAATGCACTTAAATTATACTACTCGCGGCTGTGGCGGCGCGAATCCCCGGGACCGGAGTATCCTGGATGCATGCGTACCGTTACGCTGGTGCCCGTGGAAGAATATCTCGCGGCCGGCTACAGGCCCGATCGCGAGTACCTCGAAGGGACGATTCTGGAGCGCAATGTCGGAGAGTGGGACCACAGCAGGTTGCAGGCGTTGATGAGCGTGTATCTGCACACCCGTGAAGAACAATGGAAAATACGAGTGGTCCCCGAGCAGCGCGTCCAGGTCCAACGCGACCGCTTCCGGGTTCCCGACGTCTGTGCCGTGTCCGCCTCCGCGGGCATCGAGCAAATTCTTACGAGGCCGCCGCTGCTTTGCATCGAGATCCTGTCCCCACGGGACACGATGTCCGAAATGCAGGAGCGGATTGACGATTACCTGAGTTTCGGTGTCCCTTCGGTCTGGCTTCTCGATCCCGGGAAGCGCCGCGGGTGGATCTGTACGCCTGGAGAGATGCTGGAGGCGACCGGCGGAACGCTGCGCGCGGCCGGGAGCGACATCGTTGTGCCCATGGCGGGGCTCTTCGAGTAATTACCGCTGGTGCGCGTCTTCCAGGTAGGTGTAGCCGTGCATGCCCTCTTCGTAGAATCGCAGCAGGCGCCCCGACTCTTCGTACCCGATGCGTCCTTCCCGCAGCGCCTTCTCCACATCGCGGCGTAGGGCCGAAACCAGCTCGTCCGAGCGGAACTGAACGTAATTCAGCACTTCCCGGACCGTGTCCCCTTTAATCACCGTTTCAAGAATCACTTCACCGGCCGGGCTCAGCCTCACGTGGACCGCGTTGGTATCGCCGAACAGGTTGTGCAGATCTCCCAGGATCTCCTGGTATGCGCCCACCAGAAACGCTCCCAGATAGTAATTCCCGCCGTTGAAAGGATGCAGCGGCAGAGTGCGCTTGACGTCCCGGCGGTCGATGAACTGATCGACTTTTCCGTCGGAGTCGCACGTAATGTCGCCCAGCACCGCATGACGGCTCGGCTCTTCGTCCAGCCGGTGAATCGGAAGGATGGGAAACAACTGATTGATGGCCCAACTGTCGGGCATGCTCTGGAAGAGCGAAAAGTTGCAGAAGTAGGTGTCCGAGAGAAGCGCGTCCAGGCCCTCCAGTTCCTCGGGGAAGTAATCCAGATCCCGCGCCAGACGCTGAATGCGGCGGCAAATGTTCCAGTACAGGTTCTCAGCCAGGGAGCGCTGCTCCAGCGTGAGATAGCCCAGGCTGAACAGGTTGAGCGCCTGGTCGAGGGCCTGCTGCGCGTCATGGAAGCTTTCGAGCATGTTCTTGCTTGTCAGCCCGCGGTTGGTCTCCTGCAGATCGATCACCGGCTGCTCCGGCTCCGGCGGCAACTCCTGCGGGTTTTCGTCTTCGCCCAGACCCGCCACGCCCAGCACATTGAATACGAGCGCGGCATGGTACGCGGCTACGGCGCGCCCGCTCTCGGAAACAATGGTCGGGTGGGGAACGTTCATCTCGTCGCAGACCGCCTGGATGTGATACACGATGTCGTTGGCGTACTCCTGGAGCGTGTAGTTCACGCTGGACTCGAAGTCCGTCTGCGAACCGTCGTAATCGATTCCCAGGCCGCCGCCGACATCCAGAAACTTCAACCCCGCGCCCGCCTTGGCCAGCTCGACATAAACCCGCGCCGCCTCGTTGACCGCCGCCTTCACCTGCCGGATGTTCGTAATTTGGCTGCCCAGGTGGAAGTGGAGCAGGTTCAGGCAGTCCGCCATCCCCAGGCTGCGTAACTCTTCGAGCGCCCGCAATCCCTCCGTGGCGGTCAGTCCGAATTTGGACCGGTAGCCGCCCGAGGAGCGCCAGCGGCCAGCGCCGCGGCTGGCCAGTTTCATTCGCAGCCCTATGGTCGGCCGCACACCCACCTGCCGGGCGTACTTCAAAATCAGGTGCAGCTCGGTGTATTTCTCGATCACCGGGATGATAGTGCGGCCGATCTTCTGGGCCAGCATCGCCATCTCGATGTACTCGTCGTCTTTGAAGCCATTGCAGACGATGGGGGTGCTGTTGTCGGCGAGCGCCATCACCGCCAGAAGCTCCGGCTTGGAGCCGGCTTCCAGGCCGAAGTTGAACGGCCGCCCGAATTCCAGCACCTCCTCCACGACCTGGCGCTGCTGATTTACCTTGATCGGGTAGACCAGCCGGTAGCCGCCCTGATACTTGTGATCCTGGATGGCGGTCTCAAACGCGTCGTGAATTTCCTTCAAACGGTGCTTCAGAATGTCGCCGAAACGGATCAGGATCGGCAGCGAGATGCCGCGGAGAACCAGGGTGTCGACGAGCTGCTTGAGGTCGATCGAACGCTCCGGCTCCTTGTTAGGATGAACGCGGAGATGCCCCGCCTGGTCGACGGAAAAATATCCCTTGCCCCAGGCTGCAACATCGTACAACTCCGCGGCATCCTGCGACGACCATCGCTCGGCCGGTTCCATGACAAGGGATACTTTCTTACTGTTGCGCTCCACTATCTTTCAGTGTCCTAAGAAATGAAGGTGCAGGCAAGGAGAAAATGGCTACCTTGATCCGTCGATAAAGCGGCGGCCAAAGCGGAGCTCCTTCTCGCGAAGCCCCCGCTCAGCTCCACTCGAAGCCCGGACCCAGGTTCTCCCGGATTGCATCGTCGTTGACTTCGATCCCGATGCCTGGTGTTTCCGGGATGCTGACGAAGCCATTCTCGTACTCCGGCTGGTTCTTCAGGAGGGATCGCAGGCCGGCGCTTGCCGCTCGCTTGAGATGGCCGAACTCGAGGATCAGGAGGTTCGGGACCGTGGCGCAGACGTGCGCATAGGCCATGCCGCCGAGGGGGGAGGCGGTGCCGTGCGGGGCGATCTGAATGTGATAGATCTCCGCCATGCTGGCGATCTTGCGGGTCTCGAGTAGCCCACCGCATTTCGTCATGTCCGGCTGTATGATGGCGGCGGCTTGCTTTTCGATGACCTGGCGGAACCCATAACGGGTGTATATGTTTTCGCCGCAGGCCACTGGAATAGGGATAGACTGCCGCACCAGGGCCATGGCATCCAGGTTGTCACTCGGCACAGGTTCCTCGAACCATAGGGGCCGTGACGGCGCCACAGCCCGGCCGAGCTGGATGGCGCTTTCGGTGTTATACCGGGTGTGGCATTCGAGCGCGAGCTCCACATCTGGTCCAACCAGCTCGCGGGCCGCCGTCACCCGTTTGACCACCTCGTCGATCTCCCGTACCGTCAGGTTCCAGTTGGCGATCTTCCCCGGATCGAGCTTCATCGCGTCGCTGCCGCGCTCCGTAATCGAGTCGATTCCGATTTTGAATGCTCGGACCTTGTGCTTGGCCAGCATCTCTCTGACGTAGGCTTCCTCTCCGTACCAGAAGTAGACCGGAATCTTGTCGCGGATCTTACCGCCGAGCAGGCGGTAGATGGGTACGCCCATCGCTTTACCGGCAAGATCCCACAGGGCGATTTCGATGCCACTGACGGCGGAAAGGTACGGCCCGCCGCCGGCGCCTCGCATGAAAACCGGCCAGGTGGTATTCGGCACTCTACCCCAAGTCCAGAAGTGAAAGTATATGGCTTCGATATCGAGCGGATCGCGGCCTTCGATCGAGGGTCCCAGCTTGTCGTTGATGATGTGAGCGGAACCGACATTGTCGACCATTTCGCCGGTGCCCGTCAGACCCTGATCGGTATAGACGCGCACGAAGCGGCTGCCGAAGCCCTTCAGCTCGACGGCGCGCACCTTCGTGATTTTCAGCCTGGGAACCCGGGAAGTGCCACTCATGCGCTGGTCCTGAAGCTGCTGCGTATAGGCCTTCCAGGGATTCGCTATGGACGCCCCGGCGGCGCCCACGACGGAAAGGAACGATCGGCGGAGCATTTCGGTTCACCTCACTGAGATTCGCCACTGGCGGAGCTGTATCATGGGACCGCCGCGGATTCACCGGCCTTCTGCTTCAGCCGCCGGAACTCTTCCGATTCGGCACGGGCGCGGTCTTCGTCGCCCAGGCGGAAGTAGAGTTTGGAAAGTTCGAGCCGGACGGCAGGATCTTCGGGCAGCAGTTTGCGGGCTTTTTGGAGTTCGGCGAGGGCCTCGTCTATGCGTCCGAGCGCAGCCATGGCCCGCCCCACACCGGCATGGGCCTCGCCGTGATCCGGCTTGCGTTCGATACCCAGACGGAAGTAGCGGATCGCTTCCTGATTCCTGCCTTCCTTCAGCAGGACGTCGCCTAGGACGTAGTATGCGGCATGATCGCCCGGGTCGAGCCGCATAGCTCTCTCGAGGAATCCTTTTGCGCGGGCGAAGTCTCCTCTCTCGGAATACTGGTAGCCCATCCATCCGAGGATCTTACCGGAATTCGGGAAGAGCCGGACTGCTGTTTCCGCAGCCAAACGGGATTGCTCTTTGTCGCCGCTCTTGTGATAGGCATCGAGGGCGAGCAGATAGGCCTCTTCGTCGCGGAGCTCAGGGACAAGGAAAGGCTGGAGCACGCGCACGGTATCCCGCGAGCGAAGCAAGCGGTTGTATTCGATAGCCAGCAGTTTGGCCGCATCGGAGTGGTCCGGCTGAAGGCGGTTCGCTGCCTCGAGTTGAGCCATGGCCTGATTGCGCTGACCCATCTCGACCAACAGCGCGCCCAACAGGAACCGTATATCGAAATCATCCGGCGCCGCCTGGGCCGCTTTTTGCAGGCGTGCAGCGGCCTCCGGCAAATGCCCCGCCGAGTACTCGAGGCGCCCCAGCAGGTAAAGCGCCCGCGGGTGGGCCGGATTGGAAGCGAGAGCCCGGCCAAGAGCCTCGCGCGCTTGGGCCACCTGTCCTTGCCGAAGTTGCCGCTCGGCCAGGACGATGAGCGCCGGCGGCGAGGCCGCGGGGTCTTCCGCAGCCGCCCTGGGGAGCAGCGTCGCAAAAAGGATCGCCAGCAGGAACAGACGGGTCACCTCAGTGGCTTCAGAAAAGCAGCTTGAACCCGAGCTGCAGTTGCCGTGGGTTGTTCCGCTGACTCGTGATGAGCCCGAAGGCCGGGGCGGTTACCGTGCCGTTCGGATCTCCCCAAATTGTCCGGTTGAACAAGTTGAAGGCTTCAAACCGCAGCGAAGCACGAAATTTTTCGCTGAACGGGATGTTCTTGTTGAGGCTGACGTTCTCCGTCAAATTCCAGGGGGTCCGCACCTTCGGGTTCCGCCGGGTGGCGCTGCCCAGCACAGTCTCGAGCACCTGCGGGGACCGCTGCTGGAAGGCGTCACGGTTCCACCAGCGGTCGACGGCCGGGTCGAGCTTGTCCCCCTGAATGGGAGCGCGCCAGTTGTCATAGGAATCGATGTGCGCGCGATTGCCGCAGCCCCCGGGATAGATTGGCGGGCAGATCCCCGGACCTATCCCCATGGGAGTTCCGGAAGCGTACTCGACGAAGCCCGCCAGACCCCAACCGCCAAACAACGCATTCGGCAAGCCGCCGCCCCGACCGGAACCCCGGCCGTAGGGGAACTCATAGCTGAACGCGAAGCGGCTCAGATGAGTCTGGTCGTCGGCGCTCAGGTTCCACTCGAGATTCCGATTGTAGTGGTCCAGCGCGACCTGCTCGAGGTTGGTTGCCCGTTCGGCATTGCTGAACATCTTCGAAAGCACATAAGACGCCAGCATTGTAATGCCGTTCGAGTAACGCTTGTCCCACTTGACGACCAGGGCATGGTAGCTGGAACGGCCAATGCGCTCGCCGCCGTTCGAGGTACGTATGGCCTGGTACTGCGGGAATGCTTGCAGCGCCCGCTGCACGGTGCTGTTGAACTCGGGATAGGGCGGTGCGATGCCGGCCTGCCGGGCCGCCGCGGAATTGATGTTGGAGCGTAAAACGTTGGGTCCCAGCTCGGTCAGATACCGCGGGTGAATCTGATTGATGTTGAGTAAGCCCGAAGTCAGAAACAGGCCGCGCGTACCGCGGTAACCCACGGTGAGCACGCTGTTACCGACCAACTGCTGCTGGATGTCCAGGCTTGCGCTCCAGAACTCCGGCGGACGTCCGGTGTCGGATTGCTGCCAAAACTCCACCGCGGAGCCATTGACGATGTCTGGAACTAGGAAAGGAGGAGGGTTCCAATGTGGCAGACCGTCCTGCAGAATCGTCGGGAAATCGTTTATGTTCTGGTCATTGGAAGCCCAGGTCTGGTTCAGGATAAACCCGTCGAAGTGAGTGCTCCCGGCGGTTGTCTTGATCGCCGCGAAGGAGCGTCCCAAGCTAGCCCGGATTACTGTAGTTGGCCGGACGCTCCAGGCCAGGCCCAGGCGTGGGGCGAAAGCCCACGGATAACCGTCAAACAGGCGGGAAGTTCCAGTGCTCCCCGGACGGTCACCCGAGAATATCGATGCGCCGGGCAGTCCCCCAGCACCCGGATTCGGCGTGATCGGGGAGAAGTTCGAGAAGCCGGAAGCTTTGCCATCCACCTTGGCGCCACCGATCACAGGGAAGGTGTACTCATAGCGAACGCCGATGTTCAGGGTGAATTGCGGCGTAATGCGCCAGTCATCCTGGATGTAGCCGGCCCAGTGCTTCCAGGTCTGGACGACGTCCCGGGTGGTTTGCAGGTTCGTCTGGCTCACCCGGCCAAGCAGGAAGGAAGCGAAGGCGTTGCCGCTCCGGCGCGACTGATCGCCGGGGACGGCCGTGGCCAGATAGGAGAATCCGAACTGACCGTTCGACGTGTGTTGCCCGCCGCCGTCCCAACGGTCCCACTGATAGCTGCCGCCGAATTTGATGGTGTGGTTCCCGGTCACAATCGACACGTCATCGCTGATATGGGTCTGAAAACCACGGTCAAAGCCCCACGCGGCGCCGCTCCAGGAGGTGTAGTCGTCCATGTTGATCTGAGGCAGGCCCCGATCCTCGGGGGCCGAATTCAGGATGCCCACGCGCGCGCCCCACCCGGCATCGGGATCCTCGGCGGTAGCGGTCGTAATCTGACCGTCCTCGTCCTGGTAGAGGACACGCAGGCTGTTCAGAATCCGGTTGCTGACGGTGCGGTTCCAGGTCCATCGCGCGGATTTGTTTTCCCGGTTCCAGGTGCTGTTGCCGTTAAACGGAAGAGGCAGCCCGGGTGGGTTATTGTTCAGAAACAAGTCCTGCCAGTGGCCGCGGTGATAGAGGAAGGAGAACTGGTCTTTATCGGAGATACGGTGATCGAGCTTGATGCTCCATTTATTCCAGGGCCGGGTGAAGGCGCCCTCTTGCCGGAAGTAGTTGTTGACGATCCCAGGGCGATTGGGCGCCATCTCCTGAGGACGAATGTCGAGATAGTTCCTGGCCACGGCGTCGAAGCGGGCGACCGGTATCCGGTTGTTCGGGAACGGGTCGCGGATGAACCCGGAACCGTTCGGGTTCGACCGTGTGGTGGAGGGGTCGTAAAGCTGACGCACCGAGCCGTCGGTGTTCACCCAGCGCTGGAAGTCGCCCTCGTACATTTCCGGGAACGGTACGGTATTGAAACTCGGCTGCGCGCCTTCCCGATTGCGGAATCCCTCATAGTTGAAGAAGAAGAAGGTTTTGTTGCGGCCGTCGTAAAGCTTGGGCACGTAGACCGGACCACCGAGCGTGCCGCCGAAGTCATGCTGGCGGAGCTTGGGCCGGGTGGACGCGAAGAATCCCCGCGCGTCGAGCGCTTCGTTGCGCATATATTCGTAGACGCTACCGTGCAGATCGTTGGTGCCCGACTTGGTAACAAAGTTGATGACGCCGTTGGCGCGGCCGTGTTCGGCCTTGCTCCCCGCCGTCTCGATGGAAAACTCGCTGATGGCATCAAGAGAAACGGAGCTCAACGGTGCGCGTTCCGCCTGATAATTGGCGGAAGCGGATGTGAGCGAGGCGCCGTCCATATTCATTTCCCAGCCGGCGCCCTGCCCGCCGCCCAAGCGGAACTGATTGGCGGTTTTGGCCTCCGGGGCGATGATGGCCAGGTTAAATACGTTGCGGATCTGGCCGGCGACCACGAGCGGCAGATCCTGAACGAGGGTGTTGGTAATCGCCGTTGAAACCTGGGAGGTCTCGGATTCGAGCGGTGGCGCTTCGGCCGTCACCTCGACAGTCTCGGCGAGGGAACCCAATTCGAGCGCGGCATCCACACGGAGGGTTGCGCTTGCCGTCACGATGATATTCCCGCGGACGAAGCGCTTGAAGCCCTCGGCTTCCACCTCCAGCCGGTACTCTCCAATGGGAAGGGCCTGGAGCGCATAGTTGCCGCTGCTGGTGGAAGCAGTGGCGTACCTCTGGTTGGTTTGAACATGCATTGCCGTGATGCGGGCGTTGCCGATCGTCGCCAGACTGGGATCGGAAACGATGCCGGTGATCGTGCCGCGGTCCGACTGCGTGTAAGCGAGACCAGCCAGGAACAGCATGAGCAAGGCCATGCGGGTGAAGGGGCCTCTGAATATAGACGTCATATCAATCCTCCATAAACCAACATTGCAAGTCTGCTGCTGCGGGGTCTTCGAGTCACAGGGAAGGTTATCCCAGGGCGATTCCCGCGTCAAGGGAGAGATCAACAGGTGTCAAGGCAAAGTAGAAATGTCCCCTCGTCGGCAAAGTAGAAATGTCCCCTTT